>JBFWYI010000041.1:0-78483 GCA_050186575.1 Sandaracinaceae bacterium
TAGACGTGTGCTCTTCCGATCTCACCGCGCCCAGCTCCCGCTCGATGAGAGCGGCGATGGCGAGCGTGTCGAGCGGTCCGAGCGCGATGTCGCCGGCCGTCGGCTCGCCTCGCCGCGTCGTCACGATGAGGAGAGGTCGATCGGCAAACAACGTTGGCAGCTCCTGCGCCAGCGCGGCGAGGTGCGGGTCTGCGCGGTCGGCGTCGATCGA
Organism: Sandaracinaceae bacterium; assembly: GCA_050186575.1. Classification (GTDB taxonomy): domain Bacteria; phylum Myxococcota_A; class Polyangia; order Polyangiales; family Sandaracinaceae; genus JAUHXR01. The sequence goes on from JBFWYI010000041.1 coordinate 212, forward strand.
TCCCTCGATCACGAGGACGACCAGCTCGTTCTGCGCGAGGAGCTCGCCGAGACGATCGAGGACGGAGAGGCGCCGGCGATCCAACGCGCGCTGGGGGTCGCGATCCTCCGGTGGAGGATCGACGTCGAGCGCCCGAAGCAACGCGCCGAGCGGTGCGGTCGGGCCGCGCCCCGCGTGGGCGACGATCGAGGAGGAGCTCGCGCCGGTCGCCTCGAGCGTGGCGAGGAACCCGCGCACGAGCGCCGTCTTGCCGATGCCCGCTTCGCCGACGATCGCGACGCTCGTCGCGTCTCCCGCACGCGCGCGCTCGGCGAGCTCGCGCAAGCGGCGCAGCTCGGCTTCGCGTCCGACGAGCCCGGGGAGCTCCCCCGCGCCATCGCCGAGGAGCAGCGCCGTGCCGTCGGGGAACTGGCGGAGGCCGAGCGATCTGTCGCAGAGCGCCGCCGCGTGCGCGCTCAGCACCACCCCGCCCGGCGCGCCCTCGATGAGGCGCATCGCGGTCTCGAGGGTCTCCGGGTCGATCTCCCGTCCGCCCGCGCGCGCTCGGCCGTCCGTCACCGCCGAGATGCGACATCCGTCGCGCGCCTTCAGCGCGAGCTCCACCGCGCGCGCGAGCTCGTCGCCGTGTGATGTGTCGGCGCCGAAGAGGACCACCGCGGAGCGAGCGAACAGCGGAAACAACGTTCCGTCGAGGGCGCGCGCGGCTTCCTCGAGCTCGCCGCGCTCCGCGACGTCGTCGAACAACACGAGGGCGACGTTGCGCCACGTCTGCTCGGCCCGCGGCACCATGGGATGGCTGACGCGCGCGGGCGCGTCGAACGCGATCGACTCGAGCACCTCGGCGACCTCCGCCGCGGAGGACGGTCGGTCCGCGACGCGGCGCGCGAGGCAGCGCTCGATGAGGAGGCCGAGCTCGAGCGGCAAGTCGGGGCTCCCCGCGAACGGGCTCGGCAGCGGGTCCTGTTGGATCGCGAGGGCGGTGGCCGCGATGGTGCTCCGAAAGAACGGCGGCTCTCCGAGGAGGCCTTCGTAGAGCGTCACGCCGAGGCTCCAGAGATCCGTCCGCAAGTCGAGCGCGCGCTCACCCCGCGTCTGCTCGGGGGAGAGGTACGCGGGCGTGCCCATCAGCGCGCCGGTGGCGGTCAATGCGGTGTGCGACTCTGCGAATGACGCGGTGCCGAAGTCGAGGATCTTGAGGACGCCCTCGCGCGTCACGAACATGTTGTCGGGCTTGAGATCGCGGTGGACGATGCCCGCCTCGTGGAGCGCGGCGAGTCCCCGCGCGGCCTGCGTCATCAACCGGACGAGCTCGCGCGGATCGATCCCTCGGCGCATGCGCGCGCGCAGGCTCTCGCCCTCGAGCAGCTCGCTCACGATGTAGGGCTGGCCGTCGGAGTCGATGCCCGACGCGAGATAGCGCACCACGTTCGGATGCGAGACGCGCACCTCCGCCTCGCGCAGCAGCCGGGCGGCGAGCTCCTCGTCATCGCTGTGCAGCCGCTTGATCGCGACCCGTTCGCCGCTCATGGAGCGGCCGCGGAACACGACACCGGCGCCGCCCGCGCCGATCACCCCCTCGACGATGCAAGGGCCGATGCGCTGCGGCCCCGAGCTCATCCTTCGCGGAACTGCTCGGGGTCGACGCCGTGCGCCTCGATCCAGCGGTAGACTTGCTTGCGCGAGCGCCCGGCGGCGCGGGCGAGCTCGGTGACGTTGCCGCGATGGGCGCGGAGCATCGACACCAGCTCCGCCTTGGTCGGGGCGGCGGCGCGCTCGCTCGAGGCGCGCGGCGTGCGCTCCGCCGCGACCTCCGGCGTGCCGGCTCCGGCGTCGACCAGCCTCGCCGCGCTCCTCAGCCGCTCCGCGATCGCGCTCATCCCGAGCGGCCCGGCGTCGGCGTCGGTCGCGAGCCGCAGCTGCTGCGCCACCGTCCGCAGCTCGCGCGCGTTGAACGGCCACGCGTGGGCGAGGAGCGTGCGGGTCAGCTCGAAGGGGAGGGGGGGAAGCGGGTCGCGATACTGGTAGGCCAAGATCGCGAGGATGTCCTCACGGCGCTCGCGCACCGGCGGCAGCTCGATCGTGAACTCGGCCAGCCGGGCGTAGAGGTCTCCGCGGAAGCGCCCCGCCTCGACCTCGGCCACGAGATCGCGGTTGGTCGCGGCGATGACCCGCAGATCGAACGGCGCGCTCTCGGTGGATCCGACCGGCGCGGCGGCGCGCTCCTCGAGCGCCCGGAGCAACTTGGGTTGCATATCGAGCGGGAGCTCGCCGAGCTCGTCGAGGAACAACGTACCGCCGTCCGCCGCGCGGAACGCCCCCGGGCTCGCCTTGACCGCCCCGGTGAACGCGCCCGCGACGTGACCGAAGAGCTGCGACTCGGCGAGCGGCGCGGGGATCGCCGCGCAGTTGAGCGCGACGAACGGACCCGGCCGCCCCGACGCCTCGTGCAGCGCGCGCGCGACGAGCTCCTTGCCGGTTCCGCTCTCCCCGAGGATGACCACCGACACGCTCGCGCGTCCGACCTTGACGATCGCGCGCCGGACCGCGCGCATCGGCGCGGACTCACCCACGATGCCGTCGATGACGGGTGCGTCGAGGATCGCGCTCGCCTTGCGCAGGACGAGCGCCGACTCGCCGAGCACGATGAGGTCGCCGTCCTCGAGGATGGCCGACTCGGTGGCTTCGCCGTTCACCTCCGTCGGACCCGAGCCGAGGGCGCGCAGGGTCGCGTGCCCGTCGCGCGTGAGCTCGATCGCGGCGTGCCGGCGCGACATCAGCGGGTCGGCCTCGAGGCCCAGGCCGGGCGGCCCGACCGCGCGTCCGATCTCGAGCGTCCCGGTGGGGAGGGTGAACGAGCGCACCGGCAGCACCGGCACGCCCGCCACGCAGATGGCGAGGAGCTGGCGCGCCTCTCTCGGGGCAGGCCCGGGACGACGCTGCAAAGTGGTGTCGTGCGGCGACGTCATGCGCGGCGCCGCGGAGTATACGCGGGCCGGGACCCGAGACGAGCCGAGCTTCGCGAGGGCGCGCCGCCGTCGGTGGGTGCTCCGTGTCCCGGCTCAGTCCCCCGTGCTCAGCGGACCAGGCGCCACGCGTCTTGCAATGCTCCACCGGTCGCGCCGGAGCCGGCGTTCAGCGTCCCGAGCGAGCTCGGTCCGCCGGGGAGCGCGGGCGAGAACCCCCGGTTCGCGGGGCCGTCGTCGAATGGGATCTCGATCGAGGACCAGCTCATCGTCTCGAGATCCGCGTAGAAGAAGTCCCCGAGCGCCTCCATGCGACCGTCCGTGCCGAAGCCCGCATAGAAGCCGTTGCGGTCGGGGTCACGGACGAGCCACGCGGTGCGCCGTCCGGGGGGCTCGTTCGCCATCACGATCTCGCTCCACGTCTCGTCCTGCGGGTCGAAGCGCCACACATCGCCGTAGAACGCGGCGCCGGTCGCGCCGTAGCTACCGCCGAACAGCATCAGCGTCCCGTCGTCCGCGGGCGACGGAAACAGCACGCCGTCGTAGCGCGCGAGCGGACCCGCGCCGACGACCTCCACCCACTCGCCCATGGTGGGCTCGTAGCGCCACGTCGAGCCGTACGCGCCCGTCATCGCCGCCCCGCCGAACATGTACGTACGACCGGTGCCCTCGTCGTACGCCATCGCACAACCGAGCGAGCCTGGAGGCTGGGTGGCGCCCGTGATCTCGGTCCACGTCTCCGTGCCGAGATCGAGCTCCCACGTGTTCGGTGGCAAGGCCGAGACATCCAAGGTCCGGCCCCCGAACACGACGACCACGTTGCGTGCGGAGTCGTAGGCCGCGCAGGCGCAGTACCGCGAGCCCGCCTCGGCGCCCGCGACCGGCGTCGCCGTCAATGTTCCGTCCGCATCTACGCTCACGCGCCACGTGTCTTGGAACGTCTGACCCACCCCGGACGAATTCGCGTCCGTCCCGCCGAGCAGGATCGCCGTCGAGTCGTCGATCCGCGCCACCACGAATCCCCAGCGCGCCCACGGCCCGTCGCCGCTCTGCGTGGAGATCACGAAGTGCGCCGAGCTCGGATCGACGGGCGGCCCCGCGTCCACGCCGGCGTCCGCGCCTGCCCCGCCCGCGTCGGTCCCGGGGCTCGCTCCGTTGCACGCGATGCCGCCGCCCCCCAGCAACAGGGCGAGCATCGCGGTCGTGATCCGGTCCCTCATCCACATGCCGCGCATTCTAGTCCTCCTCCCCCGATGCGCCCCTCGGAGGGCTCCCGGCGCCGATCAGCGGACCAGGCGCCACGCGTCGCCGACGGGCTGCGTCGCGGTGTAGCCGCCGATCACCGTGCCGAGCGCGCCGTCGCCTCCCGGCAGGGCCTGCGCGAAGCCGCGGCTCGAGGGCGCGTCGTCGAAGGGGATCTCGATGTCCGTCCAGCTCATCGTCTCGAGGTCCGCGTAGTGGAGGTCGCCCATCGGCTGGAGCCGACCGTCGTAGCCGAAGCCGGCGTAGAAGCCGTTGCGCAGAGGATCGCGGACGAGCCAGGTCGTGCGCCGCCCGGGCGGCTCGTTCGCCATCACGATCTCGGTCCACGTCTCGTCCTCTGGATCGAAGCGCCAGAGATCCCCATAGAACGCGGCGCCCATCGCGCCGTAGCTCCCGCCGAAGAGGAGCAGCGTTCCGTCGCCGTTGGTCGAGGGAAACATCGTTGCGTCGTACCTCGCGAGCGGTCCCTCTCCCGGCACCTCGACCCACCGTCCGGGGGTGGGCTCGTAGCGCCAGGTCGACGCGTAGGCGGCGAGCGAGCCCGCGCCGCCGAACAGATACATGCGATCCGCCTCGGGGCTGTACGCCATCGTGCAGCCGAGCGGCCCCGGCGGCTGGGTCGCGCCGGTGATCTCCGTCCACGTATCGTTCGCGAGATCGAGCTCCCACGTGTTGGAAGGCAGCGGGTTGGTGTCCAGGGTGCGACCGCCGGAGACGACGACGACGTTCCTCGCCGAGTCGAACGCGGCGCACGCGCAGTAGCGCGGTCCTGCCTCCGTCCCCGCCACCGGCGTCGCCGTCAACGTACCGTCCGGTGCGACCTCGACGCGCCACGTGTCGGCGAACGTCTGCCCGGTGAACTGATCCGCATCGGTCCCGCCCACCACGATCGCGGTCGAGTCGTCGATCCGCGCGACCACGAAGCCCCACCGACTCCACGGACCGTCTCCGCTCGGCGTCGCGCTCACGAAGTGCGCGGAGCCCGGATCGACCGCGGGCCCGGCGTCGATCCCCGGGCCCGCGTCGCTTCTGTCCGGCCCGCCGTCGGCGTCGGCGCCTCCTCCGTCGCACGCGGCGGTGATCAGGAGGGCCAAGCACGGAGCGGCGATCGAAAGTCGAGCGATGTGTGGGTTCCTCATGGCGCGCCCGCTACGCAAACCGCGGACCGCCCGGGCGTCCACGGGAAGCCGTCGATGAGAGCCGGCGCCGTGGCCCACGTCGTAACGCGAGCGACGCAACCGACGCGACGGGCGGATCGCTCGCCTCGTTCGATGCGCTCTCTTCTCGCCTTCGGCCCGTTCCCGCCTGCGGGCAAAAGAAAAGGGAGCGCCCGCTCGGGACGCTCCCTCCTTCATGAGCCCGCCGCCTAGGTCGCGGGGGCCCAGGGCTACTGCGCCGGAGGCGCCGCGCCCTCCGCGGGGGCTGCGCCACCGCGCTGCGGGAGGAGCGCCCGGATGTCGTGCGCCCACAACGTGCCTTGCTCGTTCACCGCCTGGAGGTTGGTGCCGAGGATGAACACGAACCGCGTCGCCGGCCGTCCGAGCACGTCGCTGCGGCTCGCGATGAGCCGGCCGCGGCCGAAGTTCGGGTGGATGTCGTGCGCGTAGACCTCGCCCTGATCGCTGACCGCGTACACCGTGTTGCCGACGTTCCACACGTGGCGCACCACGCGCGGCGCCGCGATCGCGACCTGGCCGAGGCGCTGCGGCGGCTGGACCGTGTTGCCGATCACGTGCGCCCAGATCTCACCTTGGCGGGTCACGTTGATCAGCCGGTTCGCGATGCGGAACATGAAGATCGGATCCTGTCCCTGCGTGCCGACGGGCGCGCCCGGGATCTGCTCCGCCGGTCCGATGCTCTCGGAGCGGATCACGTGCCGATAGAGGTTGCCCTGACCCGTGACGACGAGAATCTCGTTGCGGCTCCACGGGATGACGTACTCGGTCGGATCGCCGCTGTGGCCGATCGTGTGGCCGCGCATGCGGATGTGCGGGTCGACGCGGTTGTTGTGGACGCGGTGGTAGTAGACCTCGTCCGCCTGATTGACCCAGATGATCCGGTTGCCGCCGTCACCCCACGCGAAGCGCGCGTGCACCGCCTCGGACGCCACCGGCGCGCCCTCGATGCGACGCGCGGGACCGATCTGCGCGTGCGCGGTGCTCACTCCCGCGACGACGCACAGCGCGACGGCGAGCATCGCCCCGACGGACCCGGGACGGTTCATGCGATTCGATCGGTTGGTTGCCACCACGATTCCTCCACCCTCTTCTCTTCGGCGCCTGCGCGGGGCGCTCGTTGATCGGCGAGACGCGTCCGTGCGGAACGGTCTCTGTTTCTAGACGCGGAGATCGGGGGATCTCCCGCGCGGTGTTCGTGTAGACGCAACACCTCCGCGCGCATTCTACATGGCGGCGCGCGGCGCGGGGCATGACACCAGCGCAGCCCGCGGGCGTCAAGGCCAGCGCTCTACAAGAACGTCAGCGCGACGGTCAGGCCGACTTTGATCGCGGACGTCGTCCCGAACAGCGAGTATCCGGCGGTCGCCATCAGCTCGAAGTAACGCGGGACTTGCAACCGCACGTCGAGCTCGCCCGCGAGATCGAACGCGTTGCCTACGTAGTCGCCGCCGATGTACCCGAGCTGGAGCGAGATCACCGCCTCCGCGAGCACGGTGCGATCGTCGAACAGCATCGCGCCGAAGCCGGCGCGCCCGCCCGCCTCGAACATGAAGCCCTCGGGCTGCCAGTGCTCGGCGACCGCCGCGCCCACCCGGAGGCCCGCGAGGTCGGGGATGCGCACCTCGAAGCGCTGCTCGAGCCAGAGGAGATCGACCGGCTCCATCGCGAGGAGCCGCGTCCAGCCCGCGGTGGCGCCGATCAGGAACATCGGTGGCACGTACGGGGCCTCCTCCGCGGGGCGCTCCGCGGCGCTGATCCCGCCCGTCTGGCGCATGTCGCCGGGGACCACGAACGGCACGTCGCGCGGTCCACCGAACACGCTCCCGCGGGTCGGCGGCGGATCCGGCGGCGGCTCGTCGCCGATATGGAGGAGGACCTGACCGTCCTGCTCTTCCTCGGGATCGGGCTCGACGGGCTCGTCCGGGAGGTCGTCGCCGTCCGGCAGCGCAGGCAGCGGTAGCGCACCGGGCGGAGGCGGAACCACCTCCGAATCGTCGGATCCCGCGTCGGCGCCGTCGTCCTCCGTCGGCTCGGCGTCGTCCGGGGCCTGCGCGAGCGCGAGGCGCGCGGGCAGGAACGCGAGCATCGCGGCGAGCCAGGCGTAGCGCGCGTGCCCCATCGTCACGCTCGCCTCTTGCTCCGGCCGAGCGGCGAGGTCAAGTACGCATTCCACGTCGCAAAAAACGTGGTCATGAGCGCCCCGAGCACGAGGCCGCCCGCGAACCCTCCGACGTGCGCGTCGACCGCGATCCCGCCATCGCCGCCCGAGTGCAGCACGTAGACGTCGCTCGCCGCCGAGAGCGCGGCGACGATCGCCGCCTGCGCCGGGGCGACGGGTCGCGCGAGCGGCCACGCGTACACGAGGGGCGCGTCCTCCCACCGGAACGCGAGGAGCACGAACATCCCGGCGACGCCCGAGATCGCGCCGGATGCGCCGACGACGAACGAGGGGCTCGACTCGCCGTGGTGGATCACGAACGCGAGGCCGGCCGTGATCGAGCAGATGACGAGCGCGGCGAGCACCATGCGGCCGCCGACGAGCTGCGCGAGGAGCATGCCGAAGAAGTAGAAATAGGCGCAGTTGAACGCCACGTGCATGACGTCCGCGTGCACCAGCGAGTAGGTGAGGAGCGTCGAGAGCGCGCGCCACGCCGAAAGATCCGACGGGTGGGCGGGGAGCTCGCGGGCCGCCGCGATCAGCTCGCCGGGCATGAGCGCCCACACGTACGCGAGGTGCGCACCCGACAGGACGTCGATCGCATGGATGACGCCGAGGAGCGCGATCACGCCCACCACCGTCCAGCTCCACGTGGGGTCGCGCCGCCGACCGGAAAACAGTGCCATCGAGCCGGCTCAGCGTACCGCGATCGGCCTTCTCTGCATCCGCTCCGTTCGGTATGTTCGCCGTCCCGCGATGAGTGACGATCCAGCCCAGCTCCGCGAGATGGTGACCCTCTACACCCAGGGTCTCCTCGTCAACCCGAAGGATGTCCGCAAGCGCCACATGCTGGCGGCCGCCTATCACAAGCTCGGCGAGCTCGAGAAAGCGATCAAGGAGTACGAGTACGCGCGCCGGACGAGCGCCGATCACTTCGCGTGTCGGCTCGGGCTCGGCAAGGCCTACCTCGACGACAACCAGGTGCCCGAGGCGGTGGCGGTGCTCAAGGAGGCCGTCGCGCTCAAGCCGGACAACGCGGATTGTCATCACCTGTTGGGCGACGTCGCGCTCGGCGGCGGCGATACGGCGGCGGCGGCGGACGGGTTCACCGCGGTCACCAAGCTCGAGCTCGAGGCGGATCCGCCGGAGCATCCCGAGGATCCGGAGAAGGCTGGGCGTGCGAACGTCGCGTTGTCTCGATGGGACGACGCCGTGGTGTGCCTCGAGCGCGCGCTCAAGCTCACCCCGAACCAGCCCGAGCTCATGCTGTTCCTCGGCCAGAGCTACAACGCGCTCTCGCGTTGGGAGGAGGCGGCGCGCGTCCTCAAGGGGCTCATCGGGCTCGACAAGAACAACGTGGCCGGGCTCAAGGCGCTCGGCCTCGCGTGCAAGCACACGGGAGACAACGACGAGGCGATCGACGCGTTCCGGCGCGCCCTCGACATCGATCCCGATTACCTCGAGGGGTACATCGCGATCGGCGGCGTGTACGAGCACGTCGGCCAGGATCAGGAGGCGCACAACGCCTACAAGATCGCGCTGCGCTTCCTGCCGGACGACGGCTCGATCTACTTCAAGCTCGGCCGCTGCCTCCGCCGACTGAAGAAGCTCGAGGAGTCGCTCGAGCGGCTCGAGAAGGCGAGCACGATCCTGCGCGACGATCCCGAGGTCTTCCTGATGCTCGGGCTCACCCAGATGGACCTCGAGCAGTGGGAAGAAGCCGAGCGCTCGCTGAACGAGGCGGCGACGCGTCGGCCCGGCCATCAGCCGACGGTCGAGGCGCAGGCGACGGTCGCGCGCAAGCTCGGCAAGATCGACGAGGTCGTCCGCGCCTACGAGAGCGTGGTCGAGCTCGATCCGGAGAACCTGCCCGGCTGGGTCGCGCTCGCGCGGCTCTACTTCTCGCACGAGCGGTGGGCCGACGCGCTCAAGGCATGCGTGGAGGTGCTGCGCAAGGAGGACGAGAACCTCGAGATGATCGTCATGCGCACGACGTGCCTGAACCGGCTCGAGCGCTTCGACGAGAGCGTGCCGATCGCACAGAAGGCGGTGAAGGTCGGCCCCGACTCGGCGATGGGCGCGCTCCAGCTCGCGATCGCGTACAACGGCGTGGAGCGCTGGCAGCAGGCGCAGCAAGCGGCGGAGAAGGCGGCGCGGCTGTGGACGGAGGAGGCGAAGGAAGAGCCTCCGAAGATGGATCTCGCGCGCGCCTACCAGGAGCACGCGCGGGCCTGCGTGCAGCTCGGCGACGATCGCGACGCGATCGAGTCGCTCCTCAAGGCGTCGGAGCTCGACACCGAGTGGGTGCAAGGTTTGTTGCAAGCCGGCGAGCTCTGCCAGAAGCTCGAGCGCTGGGACGACGCGGCGGCCGCTTACGAGAAGGCGGCCAAGCGCGCGCCGAACGAGGTCGAGATCCATCGGGCCCACGGCGCGTTGCTCGAGCGGCTCGGGCGCTTCGAGCCCGCGGTGGCGGCGTGGGAGCGCGCGGTCAAGCTCAACGAGGAGGATCATCGCTCGTTGACGCGCCTCGGTGTGTGCCTCTGCCGCGTGAAGCGGTTCGAAGACGCGCGGAAGTTCCTCACCCGCGCGGTGAAGATCCGACCCGACGTCGGCGAGGCGTACAAGGAGCTCGGCCAGGCGTGCCTCGAGCTCGGCGACTCGGACGCGGCGCTCGAGGCGCTCACCAGCGCGATCGAGATCGAGAGCAGCTGGACGCTCGGCTACGCGCTGACCGGTCGGCTCTTCGAGCAGAAGGACAACCTGCGCGACGCCGAGGAGCGCCTGCAGAAGGCGACCGAGCTCGACCCGGCGGACGTCTCGCTGAAGGGGAGCCTCGGGCTCGTCCGCGTGAAGCGCGAGAAGTGGCAGGAGGCGCTCGCCGACCTGCAAGCGGCGGTGAACGCCGATGGGCAGGACGGCCCGCTCCGCCGCGCGTACGGCCTCGCGCTCCTGCGCACCGACAAGTACGAGAACGCGACGGTGCAGCTCCGCGAGGCGGTGCGGCTCATGCCGGAGCACGCCGAGGCGCACGCGCTCCTCGGCGAGGCGGCCAGGAAGTTCGAGCAGCGCGACGAGGCGCTCGACGCCTACAAGAAGGCGGTCTCGCTAGATGCGAGCCAGAAAACTTGGTTGCGGCCGCTCGCGGAGCTCTATCACGAGGCGCGCCGCTACGACGAGTCGGCGAAGACCTACGAGGCGGCGCTCGCCGCGTTCGAAGAAGACTCGGACCTCTGGGCCGCGTACGGCGACGTGCTCCAGAAGCTCGATCGTCACGAGGAGTCGGCGGCCGCGTACGCGAAGGCGGTGGAGCTCGGCGGTGGAGGGAGCACCAAGCTCCTCGTCGATCTCGGCCTCGGCTACGTGCGCGCCGCGCAGTGGGATCGCGCGAAGGACGCGCTGAGCAAGGCCGCGCACCTCACGCCCGACGATCCGGTGATCCACGAGAACCTCGGCGTCACGTTCGAGGCGCTCGGCGATCTCGGCGCGGCGGAGCGCGCGCTCACCAAGGCGACCACGCTCGCGCCCAAGCAGGGGAGCGCGTTCGCCTCGCTCGGCCGCGTGCTCGACCGACTCGACAAGCACGACGCATCGGTCACCGCGTACCGGAGCGCGATCGCGAACGGCGCGGCGAGCGTGGAGACCTACCGCGCGCTCGGTCAGGTCCTCGACACGCGGCACTTGGACGGCGAGGCGGCGGATGCGTACGAGAAGGCGGTGGAGCTCGCGCCGAACGACGCGGCGCTCCTCTGCTCGCTCGGCGAGGCGGCGGCGCGGGCGGGCCGCACCGAGCGCGCCTACGACGCGTTCGATGCATCGGTCGGCTTCGATCCGCGGCGCGCGGACGCGCACTTCGGGCTCGGTCGAGCCGCGTTGACGCTCGCGAAGTACGGCGCAGCGGAGAAGGCGTTCCTCAAGGTCGTCGAGCTCGATCCGAACCGCGGGCTCGGTCACTTCGAGCTCGGCCGTGCGCAGCGCGCGCTCGAGAAGGACGCCGACGCGGAGCGATCGTTCGAGAAGGCGGTGGAGCTCGCGCCGGACAGCGCGGCCGCGCACGCCGCGCTCGGCGAGGTCCTGTTCGCGCGGAACAAGCTCGGCGGCTCGGAGCGCGCGTACGCGAGGGCGCTCGAGCTCGAGCCGGACGAGCCGCGCTACTACCTCGGCAAGGGCCTCGCCGAGGAGGGCCAGGAGAAGCTCGAGAACGCGCGAACCTCGTTGCGGCAGGCGGTGCGCATCGACGCCGAGAACGCGCTCGCGCACCTCGCGCTCGGCCGCACCTGCGCGCAGCTCAAGATGCACGACGAGGCGCTCGCCTCGCTCCAACGGAGCATCGCGCTTCGCAGCGACGACCCGGCCGCGCACGAGGCGCTCGCGCGCCTCTACATCGCGCTCGGTGAGAAGGACCAGGCGGTCCTGAGCTGGCGCAAGGCGACCGAGCTCGATCCCGACTCGGAGCCGCGGCTCAGCGAGCTCGCGAACCTGCTGACTCAGCTCGAGCGTCACGAGGAGGCGGCGGAGGTGCTCGCGCGCATCGCGAAGCTGAGCGCCGACGATCCGCGCGCGCAGGTGCGCCTCGCCAAGGCGCACGCGGACGCGGGGCAGTGGGAGGCGGCGCGCCAGGCATACCGGCAGGCAGCGCGCGCGCATCCGGAGGACCTCTCGATCCTCCGTGCGTTCGCGGAGGCGCAGGAACAGTTGCGTGATCACGCGGGCGCGGTGGAGGCATGGCGCGCGGTGCTCTCGCTGTCGCCGCACGACGCGCGCGCATTCGCCGGGCTCGGCGCGGCGTACGTCGGGCTCGACCGTCACGCGGACGCGATCGATCCGCTGAACCGCGTCGTGGAGCTCAGCCCCGACGATCCGGGAGCGCGTCACCGCCTCGGCGCCGCGCTCCTCGCGATCGGCCGCTCCGCGCGCGCGATCGAGCACCTCGCCCACGCGTCGGCGCTGTTGCCCAAGGACGTCGCGATCCTGCTCGACCTCGGCCGCGCCTACGCGGAGGAGGACGATCACCCGCACGCGCGCGAGGCGTTCGGGCGCGCGGCGGACATCGATCCGAACCGAATCGAGGCGCAGCGCGGGCTCGGCGTCGCGGCGAGCGCGCTCGAAGAGAACGACGTCGCGGTGCGCGCGTGGGAGCGCGTGACGAAGGCGGACCCGAGCGACGCCGACGCGTGGACCGCGCTCGCGCGCGCGCGCCTCGCCAAGGGCGACGCCAACCGCGCGGCGGAGGCGCTGAGCGAGGCGCTCGGGCATCGGCCGGGCGAGGCGCAGATCCATGCCGAGCTCGGCGACGTCTACATGAGCGTCGGCCGTGCGCACGACGCGACGACGAGCTACCGGCGGGCCGTCGAGCTCAAGGACGAGGACGGCGAGCTGCACCTCAAGCTCGGGCTCGCGCAGAAGGAGCTCGGCCTCACTCAGGAAGCGCGGACGTGCTTCGAGGCGGCGACCGCGCGCACCCCCGCGCTGCGCCGCGGCTGGGTCGAGCTCGCGCGGCTGCGCGTGGCCGCGGACGAGACCGAGGGGGCGGTCGAGGCGTGGAGCCGCGCGCTCGCGCTCGATCCCAACGACGCGGAGGGACAGGCCGCGCTCGGCGCGCTGCGGCTCGCGCTCGGCCTAGAGGAAGCGGCGCTCGATCCGCTGCGCAAGGCGGCGGAGCTCGATCCCGAGAACGCGATCGTCCACGCGCGCCTCGGCGCCGCGCTGCTCAGCGCAAGTGATCCTGCGGCGCTGGCGAGCCTCGAGCGCGCGGCCGCGATCGGCCACCAGGACGCGATGGGATGGAAGGACCTCGGCCGGTCCCGCGTGAACGCGGGACAGTACGAGCGAGCGATCGCGGCGTTCACCGATGCGCTCCGGATCGACTCGCGCTCGCTCGAGGCGCTCGCCGGCAAGGCCGACGCGCAGGCCGCGCTCGGCCAGCACAACGACGCGGTGATGGGCTACCGCGCGGTGCTCGCCGACGGCGCGCCCGCGAGCTGGGGCGTCCACGCGCGGCTGGGGAAGAGCCTCGCCGCGCTCGGCCGCAAGACGGAAGCGGTGGCGGCGCTCCGCGCGGCGCACGAGGCCGCGCCGGGCGACGCGAGCATCCTCGCCGCGCTCGGTCGGACGGAGCTCGACGCGGGCGAGCCGGAGTCCGCCGCGCAGCACCTCGAGCGCTCGCTCGCGCTCCATCCCGATCAGCCGGAGGCGAGGCTCGCGCTCGGCATCGCGTACGCCTCGGCGGAGCGATACGCCGAGGCGGTCGTCGCGCTCGAGCGCGCGCTGACCACGCTGAACGATCGCGGCGAAGGCTGGACCGCGCTCGGCGACGCGCGCCGGGCCACCGACGCGCCGGCCGGCGCCGAGGACGCGTACCGGCGCGCGCTCGCGCTCGAGGCGCCGGGCGCCAAGCGCGGCCTCGGGATCCTGTTGGCCGAGGACTTCCGCGACGACGAGGCGGCGCCGCTGCTCGCTGCAGCGAGCAAGACGTTTCCCGAGGACGCCGAGCTGTTCGAGGTGCTCGGTCAGGTGCTCGAGCGTCGCGCCGAGTACGAGGCGTCGAGCGCCGCGTTCGAGCGCGCGGTGCAGCTCGGCGGCGGGCTCGCGCAGGCGCAGGGCGGCGAGCTGGTGTTCGCGTACGGCCGCGTGAGCGCGCTCCGCGGACAGCGAGACTTGGCGATCCGCGCGCTCGAGCGCGCCGCGCAGCTGTTGCCGGGATCGGCGGACGTCCAGAAGGAGCTCGGTCTCGTCTACCGCGCGCAGGGTCGGCTCGACGACGCGCTCGCGGCGATGCGCGAGGCGGTGTCGCTCGCGCCCGGCTGGGCCGAGGCGCAGATCGCGCTCGGCGAGATGTACGTCGCGCGCGGTCAGGACGAGGCGGCGATCGATCCGTTCCGCGGCGCGCTCCAGATGGCGCCCGACGACGTCGCCGCGCATCTCGCGCTGGCGAGCGTGTTCGAGCGGCTCGCGCGTCACTCGGAGGCGGCGGACGTGCTCGCGGCGGCGGACCGGCTCGATCCCGACGACGGCGTGGTCCTCACGCGGCTCGGCGACGCGCTCGCCAACGCCGCGCGCTGGACCGAGGCGGCGGAGGCGTACCAGAGGAGCGTGTTGATCCGCCCCGACGCGGACAACCAGACCGGCCTCGGCCGCGCGCGCCGCGCGGGCGGTGATCCGAAGGGCGCCGCGCAGGCGTTCGAGGGCGCGCTCAAGGTCGACAATGCGCGTTTCGATGCACACTACGGCCTCGGCCAGGTGCGCGCGGCGCTCCGGATGGACGAGTCGGCGATCGCCTCGTTCGCGAGCGCGGTCCAGCTCCAGCGCGATCACGCCGGCGCGCAGCGCGCGTATGGCGAGGCGCTGAGCCGCGTAGGGCGCACCGCGGAGGCGGTGGCGAGCCTCGAGATCGCGGTCGGTCTCGCGGCGGACGACGGAGTCGCCTGGGCGACGCTCGGGCGGTGCTACCAACAGCTGGGCCGGGACGCCGACGCGGCGCGCGCGCTCGCGCGAGCGTCGGAGATCGGCGAGGGCGGGCCCGAGACGTTGCTCGCGCTCGCCGCGGCGTGCGCGCGCGAAGGTCGGGTCGACGACGCGGCGGCGGCGCTGAAGAAGGCGCGCGCGGCGTCCCCGCGCGACGCGGCGCTCCAGGAGCGCGTGGCGCAGGCGTGCATGGAGCTCGGCCGGCTCGACGAGGCGCTCAGCGCGCAGCGCTCGGCGATCGATCTCGCGCCGTCGCTCGCGAAGAAGATCGCGCTCGGCGACATGCTCCTCGCGTCGGGCGACACCGCGTCGGCCAAGGACGTGTTCGGCGACGCGGCGGCCGAGGCGCCGGAGAGCTTCGACGCCCAGCGCGGGCTCGGAAAGGCGCACGCGGCGAGCGGCGATCATGCGTCGGCGGCGCGCGCGTTCGGACAGGCGCTCGAGCTGCGGCCCAACGACGCGGCGACCGCGTTCGAGGTAGGCCGCTCGCTCAACCAGCTCGGGAAGTACGGCGCGGCGATCGGCGTGTTCGAGGCCGCGCTCGCGCTCGAGCCGCAGGACGCGGCCGGCCACGCCGGCTACGGCGAGGCGCTGCTCGGATCGGATCGCGTCGCGGAGGCGGTCGTCGAGCTCCGCCGCGCGACCGAGCTGTCGCCGAAGAACCCGCACTTCTTCCGGCGGCTCGGCGAGGCGCTGCGCCTCGAGTTCCGTCCCGACGACGCGGTGGCGGCGCTGGAGAAGGCGGTCGATCTCGCGCCGGGCGACGCGCACGTCCAGCGGTTGTTCGGGCTCTCGCTCTCGTCGATCGATCGCTACGACGAGGCGCTCGCCGCGCTGTCCGCCGCCGTGACGCTCGGCCTCCAAGACGCGGAGGTCGCGGTCGCGATGGGCAAGACGTTGTTCGAGCTGCGGCGCTACTCGGAGGCGCGCGACTGGCTCAACGCGGCGCGACATCAAGCGCCCCAGAGCTCCGACGCGCGGTACTACCTCGCCCTCACGTGCCTCGAGCTCGGCGAGCAGGAGAAGGCGCGCGAGGAGGCCGAGGCGGCGGTCGCCGCGCAGCCCGAAGACCATCGCTACCTCGTCGGCCTCGGCCGCGTGCTGCTCGCCGAGAAGCGTACCAAGCAAGCCGTGCAGCGGTTCGCGAAGGCGGCGGAGCTCGATCCGAGCTACGTCCCCGCGCACGAGCTCGCCGCGCGCGCGTACCTCGAGCTCGGGATGCCGTCGGAGGCGGAGCGCCACTACGCGCGGCTCGCCGAGCTGAGCGAAGACCTCGACGTGCTCCTCGGGCTCGCCAAGGCGCGCGAGGATCGCGAGGCGTACGACGAGGCGCTCGCCCCGCTCGCGAAGGCGGTGAAGATCGCGGAGAACGATCCCGCGCTCCTCGCCCGCTACGCACGCGCGCTGTCGGCGGCGTCGCGGCACGATCAGGCGGTCGACGCGCTCAAGCGCGCCATGCGGTGGGCCGAGCGACCGGCCGAGCACGCGGCGCAGCTCGCCGAGGCGGCGCGCAAGGCGGATCGCGCGTTCGATCTCGTCGACGCGTTGTGCGAAGCGCGCGACCGCTTCCAGGGCGACGTCCAGATCCGGACGTTCCTCGCGCGCGCGTACGCCGACGCGGGCAAGCCGGAGCAGGCGTTCGAAGAAGCGCAGGCGGCGGCCGAGGCGGATCCCGGATCCGCCGACGCGCAGGGCCTCCTCGGACGATTGCTGCGTCGCGCCGGCAAGCTGGACGAGGCGGTGCAGGCGCTCAAGCGAGCCACCGCGGCCGACGCGGAGCGCGGGGCGGACTGGGTCGAGCTGGCGTTGACCTATCAGGGCCAGGGCGAGCTCGAGCGCGCGCTCGATGCGGCGCGGCGAGCGGTCCGCATCGACGGCTCGGACGCCGACGCGCTCCGCACGCTCGGTGAGCTGCTCGCGGCCAGCGGAGATCCACAAGCGGCGTTGCCTCACCTCGAGCGCGCACGCTCGATCTCGACCGGCGACTTCGAGATCCTGGTCGCCCTCGCGGAGGCGTTGGTGCTGCTCGAGCGCTGGAGCGAGGCGCTCGACGCGAGCACGGAGGCGGCGGGGCTCCGCAGCACGGGCGCGACGCCTCGGCTTCGGCTCGCGCGGGCGAGCGCGCTGAGCGGCGCGGGTCGCCACGAAGAGGCGCTCACCGAGCTCACGTCGTTGACGCGGACGGATCCGAGCGCGGACGGATACCATCGGATGGGCAACGCGCTGGCGCGGCTCGAGCGCTTCGACGAGGCGGCGGCGGCATTGCAACGCGCCTTGCGATTGGATCCCTCGCACGCGCAGGCGCAGTACGCGCTCGGCGCCGCGCTGTTGCGGCTCGGTCGCTCGGAGGAGGCGATCGCCGCGTGGGAGGGCGCCTGCAAGAACGCGCCGGACGATCCGGGCCTCCGCGCCGCGCTCAGCTTCGGCTACCTGAAGGTCGGCCGCAGCAAGGAGGCGGCGACGGCGAGCGCAGAGGCGATGGAGCTCGGCTTGCGCGACGTCGACACGTTGCTGTCGTTCGGGCGGCTGTTCGAGCGCCTCGATCGGCGCGAGGACGCGATCGGCGCGTACCGTCGGATCGGCGAGATCGATCCCGATCACGCGGACGCGATGCACCGCCTCGCGGACAACCTGATCGAGCTGCACCGCTACGCGGAGGCGGTCGAGCCGTACCAGCAGGCGCTCCTCGCAAACCCGAACGATCCCGGGCTCCGCTACGGGCTCGGCGTCTGCTACGCGAACCTCGGTCAGTCGTCGGCGGCCAAGGCGCAGCTCGAGGCGCTGAAGAAGCTCGACGAGTCGCGGGCCGAAGAGCTCGCGTGGATCATCGAGTAGGTCGAGCCCTCGTCGAGCGCGTCACCCCTGGGGCGCGTTCGCGTCGATCCACTTCTTCACCATCGAGCGCATGTGTCCCGGCGGGATCGGCGTCGGCAGCGCAGCTTCCGCGATCCGCGCCAAGCAGTAGTCGATGCCTTCGTCGACGGTGCCGAACGTCTCGTGTGGAGCGGCGGGGCGGAACAGCCAGAGGATCGCGGTGAGAGCGCCGCGGTGCAGCGCGCTCGAGACGATCGTGGCGGAGCCCACGCAGTAGCGCCCGGATGCCTCATAGACGTCGTCGCGCGACGCCCACGCCGCCATGCGCTGGCGGCCGCTCGCCGGTGGGGCGGAGTGGGCGGTCACGGAGATCAGCGCGTAGCGCTCTCCGCGAGCCCAGACGCGCTTGAACGCGTCGTCCAGCTCCTGGATCGCGAGCTCGCTCATCTCGCTCGGGGACGGGTACACGAGCAACGGGAACGCCTCTTCGTAGAGGATGACACCCACGCCCCCCCTTGTAGCAGCGAACGCCCTCCGAAGGAGACGCTCTGCGTCAGGCGGTGGCGCCGAGGTTGCGCGCGGCGCGCTCGAGGCGGACCCGGGCGAGCGCCATCCGTCGGAGGGTCTCGATCGAGTGAGGCGTCTCGATACCTTCCTCCACGAGCTTCTGCAGGCAATGGTCGATGCCCTCTTCGATCGAGGCGACCGCTTCGTGCGGGTAGTTGGGGCGTACGATCCAGAAGATCGCGGTGAGCGCTCCGCGGTACACCGCGTTGGGCACCGCCGTCGCCGAGCCGACGCACCAGCGTCCCGCCGCCTCGCGCACCGCGTCGCTCGCCGCCCACGCGCCGATGCGCTGGCGCTCGGCTGCGGTCGGGGGATCCCCGAGGTTGAACGACAACACGGTGTACGGGGCGCGACGCGCCCACACGCGCTCGAACGCCGCCCCGACCTTCTCGATCGCGCGGTCGTCCTTCAGAGGCGGAGTGCAGAACAGGACGAGCGGGAACGCCTCGTCGAACACGCCGGTGCCGGGCGCCGGATCGGCATGGGAGGCCCGACGAGGGTGGGAGAGGCGGCGCATGGAGGCTGGCGGTCGCGACAGGACCCGACCGCGCTTCGGACCAACGGTCGGTGAGCTCGGTCCCTGAACCTCCGGATCGGGGGACATGGACCACCGCCGGGGCGTGCTTGACCGTCGCGCTCCGAGGCGCGACGGTTCGCGCATGCGGACCCGCCATCCCGTTGCGCTCGCCGCGCTCCTCATGGTCGCGTGCGGCGGAGAGGAAGATCCTGGCCAGCCGACCGAGACGCCCGAGGCGGTGACGCCGGAGGAGGTCGCGACCCCGGGCGAAGAGACGTCCGGCGAGCCCAGCACCGAGCCGACCACCGCGACGGCCGAGGCGCCGTCCTACTCCATCCACGAGTGGGGGCTCCTCGACGTCGACCTCGGGGAGAACCAGGTCGAATATGCGGCGGGCCCGGGCACCTCGTCGGGATCGACCGCCACCGCGAGCAACGACCACACGACCCACTCGGGCCGCACCGGTCGCGACGACGTCGATCAGGCCACCGACGAGGCGGTCGACGTGGCCAACGACCTCTTCAACGCGGTCGACCACGCGACGGGTGGACAACTACCCGTGCGTCCTACCGTCGGACGTCGCAAGCCGGTGCTCTACTTCCATCTCACGGATCCCGCCACGCCCGTGACCATCCGTCTGAGCGTCAACCTCGGCACCGGCCGGATG
This sequence comes from Sandaracinaceae bacterium, assembly GCA_050186575.1. Classification (GTDB taxonomy): domain Bacteria; phylum Myxococcota_A; class Polyangia; order Polyangiales; family Sandaracinaceae; genus JAUHXR01. The sequence goes on from JBFWYI010000041.1 coordinate 19,800, forward strand.
CTCGAGCACTTCCCGGGAGCGCAGCTCACCGATCACGGCGTGACGTGGAACGACGTTCGGATCGGCGGGAGCTCGTGCGAGGGGGGACCCTACCCGACGAGCGATGGTCCCGCGTGCTCGAACGTCGCCGACCACTACTGCGAGGCGGCCGAGCTCGCCCACTACTCCTCGAGCGACGCCGGATGCCTCACGTTCGGCGGGCTCGAGCACAACTTCCTCTTCTATCGCGGCGACGGCCCGGCGCCGACGCTGCCGGTCACGATCACGCGGGCCGACGATGGGACGGTGCGCATCCAGAACGACGGCATCGCCGAGCCGGTCGGACCGCTGTTGCGCCTGCGTCGGGTCGGCGACGCGATCCAGGTGTCGCAGGTCGCGATGCCCGCGCGAGGCTCGTCGGTGTCGCTCGCGCGACCGAGCGAAGCGGCCAGCGACACGCACCGCGACATCGTGCGCGATCAGCTGGAGGAGATCGGGCTCACCGGTGGAGAATCGCAAGCCTTCGAGACGGCATGGTTCGGCGAGCTGTTCGACGGAGCGGCGTCGACCCCGCACGCGTTCAGCGACGCGGTGCTGTACTTCTTGCCCGAGGAGTCGGTGGACGGCTTCGCCCACCTCGAGGCGACGCCACCCCCGGCAGGGACGGTCCGCGCGATGGCGGTCCGCGCCGGCTGGCGCTGAGGATCAGGCCGCCGCCGGCCTTCCGCGGCGGAGAAGCCAGAGGAGCGCGCGGGTCGCCAGCTCGAGCAGCCAGCCGCGGCGCGGCGGCAGCGCGAGGGTCGAGGACTCGATGCGCGGCGCGGGCGCGGCGTCGACGAGCACGATCTCCTGGCTCGGTCGATCCATCGCGTAGCGCGCGGCCTCGGCCGCTTCGTAGGGCATCGTCGAGTCGCGGCGCGGTGGCCGCGTGCTCACGCCCGGCGTGAAGGTCTGCACCGTGTCGTCGCGATCCGGATCGCTCGTGTCGGGAGCGTGCGTGCTCGGATCGCGCGCGTCCGCCAGCGTCGCGTCCATCGATGGCGGCTCCGGCGGGATCGAGTCGGGGGCGACCGTCGGCTCTCCGATCGGCGTACCGCAACGTTCGATGCGATCGTCCGCGTCGTCCTCCGCGTCCATCAGCTCGAGGAGGATCTTCGGCGTGTCGCCGTCCATCGCGATCGCGACGCGCGCGATCCGCGCACGCTGCCCCGTGTCCGTGGTCACCGCCGCGCCGAGCCGCAAGAACGGCAGCGCTTGCGCGACGACCAGCTTGCCTTGGCGCCGGCCGGCGACGTCGAGCGTGATGGGGCGCCGCACGCCGTCGACCGTGAGCCGAGCCCGTTCCACCGTGTTCAGCTGCATGCCTCCCCTGTGCCGGAGGCGGCCGGGGCTGTCCAAAAAAGTGCGACGTCGATCAGCGCGCCTCGAACGCGATCACGTTGGGGACCGCCCAGAATTCCCGGTTGGAATCGTTCTCGAAGAAGCCGGTCTCGTAGCTCCCGACCTCCGAGACCTCGATGCCGTCCGCGTCTACGAACAGCGACGCCTCGGGTCCGCCCTCCATGTAGATCATCCCGCGGATCCCGAGCGCGGGATCGGCGAGCATCCGGTCGAGCACGGTCATCCGGTACGGCGTACGCGTGTGCATGAACACCGCGCGCCCTTCGCGATCGACGCCGAGGCCGGCCGCGCTGTACCGCTTGCGACTCGCCCACGTGGCGGGCCGACCGCGGCAGTCCACCATCTCGAACGCCTGCAAGACGTTTTGATAGCGCTGGCCGACCGACCGCGTCGTCTGTCCGCATCCGGTTCCCGTCACCACGAGCTCCGGCGCGCCGGCCCGCCGCGGACCGAACCCGATCACGCCTCGATACTTCGTGACGTGCCGATCGGAGACGACGGTGCCCTCGCGCATCATGAAGCCGACCGAGCGACCGTTCGGGAGGAACATCCCCGCGTTGATCGCGCCCGCGAGGTGGAGGTCGTGGACCCACTGGGGGACCGAGCGGCGCTGGCCGTCGTGCTCCTCGGTCACGATGCGGAGCCGATACCGAGAGAGGTCCACGCGCACGAGCGTGATGATGCGATCGCCGATCGGGACCTCCGGCGCGATCGGCGCCCGGATGCGCTCGACCACGATCGGCGCGCGGGTGTCGGGTCGGACCTGCGCGCCCGCGTACCCGCCGACCAAGCTCAGGAGCGCCGCCGCGCCGGCCAGGAGACCGCTCCACCGCGCGCGTGTCGGACGTCGCCGCATGGGGCCTCGAACTCCTGGGCGCGCCGGCTTCATTCCGCGCCGCTCCATCGATGTGATCACAGAGACCGGAGGTAGCCGTCTTGGCGGAGCCGACCGACCGGTGGCGCCACCGGATCGCAGCCGATGCCGGGCACCGGGCGCTCACATCCGGTCTGCCAGTGCCGATCATCGACCGGCTCGTGTCCGCCGAGGACCACGATCCGTGCGCCCTCCACCGCGACGAGCGGAGTCGTTCGATCGCCGACGGCGCCGAGCTCGACGCGCGCCCAGCTCCCCGCGCTCGGTTCGAGGATCCAGAGCTCTCGCGCTCCGTGCTGACGCAGCAGCACCCGCCCGTCGGGGAGCGGGTCGAGCGAGGTCGAGCTCCGCCGCACCTGGACCGGCGGCGTCACCTCACGCCACGCGCCGGTCGCCAGATCGAGCGCCGCGCCGACGGTCCTCGCGCGGTTCGGCTCGCTCGCGAGGACGACGAAGGAGGTGCGCGTCAACACCGCCACCCGCTCGGTCGCACCACGGAGGCCCGGCGCGGCGGAGACCGGCGTCCAGCGGCGGTGCGGGACGTCGAGCACGGCGCCGTCGTCGAGCTCGCCGCGATCGTCCTGCCCTCCGAACACGAGCACGTGCTCGCCTGCCGTCGCCACGATCGGATGCGTACGGCCGGCCGGCTCGTTCGGCGCCGCGATGCGCGACCAACGGCGTCGCCGCGCGTCGTACACGTCGACGCCGCGCGCGAGCTGGCCGGACGCGTCGCGCCCGCCGACGATCACCACGCGCTCGCCCACGACGGCGCTCGCGTGATCGGTGCGCGCGGCGGGCGCCGTCCGCGGTCGCACGGAGTAGGAGCGAGCCGCGGCGACGTCCCACACGTCGACCTCGGCGAAGCGTCCGCTCCGCGACTCGATCGCGATCGCGCGCTCGCCGACGAGGAGCCGCCCGACGAACGACGCCCACTCCGGTGCGCTCGTCCACCCTGGGCTTCCCGGCGTGAAGAGCCGCGTCACCGGCGCGGCGGTCGCGGAGCGGAGCTCGAGCGCGACGCGATCGCCGATGTGGGTCACCGCGAGCCGTTGCGGATCGGTGGGGGTCGGCCACGCGCTCATGTCGAGGTCGCGCCAGCGGTTCGCGCAGACGTCGAGCGCCGACACGCGGAGCGGGACGTTGGCGCGCGCCGGCGAGATGATGAGCAGCTCGCGTCCGGCCCACGCGCTCGACAGGCCGTCGGTGAGCGCGGGTCCGCCGCTCGCGATGCGCGTCCAACCCGTCGCGCCGGGGCACGGATCGGGCGGCGCGGTCACCGCCGGCGCGAGCGCCGCCAACCCGTCGCGCGACTGCGCGCGCGCTCCGACACCGACGCCGAGCATCGACGAGGCGAGCGCGATGGCGAGGAGTCGGGCGCGCATGACGTGGGCCTGACGGCCGCGTCGAACAACCTATTCGATCGGCGGCCGGGATCCATCCTCGGGTCCGGGATCTGGCACGAGGGCGCGATAGAGCGCGTCGCCCATCCGCGCGTAGCCCGGGCCGGTGAAGTGCACGTGGTCCAGCGCCGCGAGCCCGTCCGCGACCCAGCGCCGCATGCTGCCCTCTCCGCCCATCATCGCGTAGGTGTCGAAGAACGCGCAGCCGGCCCGGCTCGCCTCGCCGCGCTGGACGTCGATGATCTGCGCGGTGCGGGGGCGTGGGACCCAGACACCCCCGCGCTCGAGCGGCCACTCGCCGGGACCGATGAGCAGGCACTCGGCGTTCGGAGCGAGCCGACGCCAGCGCGCGAGGCCGCGACGCACCTGTGTCCGGTAGGTCGCGATGGGGACGCGAGCCTGCGCGCTCTCGTTGGTGCCGTACGCGAACGCGATCAGATCGGGGGGCCGCGCCTCGAGCTCGGCCCGCAACGCGCCGTTCTCGGTCCAGGGCTCTTGGTCGACGAACCGCGCGCCGGGAACCCCGAACGCGTCGAGCACGACGCCGTGGGTGCCGCGCTCGAGCTGGACCCCGAACACCCGCACGCGTCCTCGCGCCACGAGCGTCAGCGTCTCCGCCGGTCGCGACAGCGTCAGCTCCACGACGCCTGGCCCGCGCGCTCCCTCCGTCGTCACGCGGCGCTCCTCGCTCCCGACGCGGAGCGTGAGCTCGCCGCCGTTCGGTTGGCGGAGGTAGTGGAGCCGCACGCGATCGAACCGGTCCGCGGCGCTCCTCGCGTCCACGCGCGCGTGGGCGAGCTCGCGCGTCTCGATCGCGATCCCCGCTGGACCGTAGTCGTCGCGCGCCCGCTCCCGGAAGCGCACCGCGCGCCCGCTCCAGCCGTCGCCCGCGATGCGCACGCGCGCGTGGTCGTAGAATGCAAAAGGTGGTGCGGGGAGCACCCAGCCCGGACCACCATCGCCGAACCGCCGCTGCAACCTCGCGCGCAGCTGCCCGGTGAACGCGTCCGGGGCGGTGTGCGACGCGCCGTAGACCCACACCCGCGCGCGTCTCGCGGAGAGCGCCGCCTCGAAGCGATCGAGCGCGTGTGGCGCGCCTCGGAGACGCACGATCTCTTGCGCGTCCGCGGCCGGCGCGATCGCGACCGCGATCGGCAGCGCGACAGAGAGCGCCACCGCGGCCCGGGACACCGACCTCATCGCCACGCCTCGACGCGCGGGGCGAGCCCCGGCATTCCTACTCCTCCGCGGTCGCGTCGCTGCTCACCGCGCTCAGGGGCAGCGCGCCGCGGCCGAAGAATCTCCACCGGAGCCGCCACGCTACCGAGAACGCGCACGGGATCACGAACACCGTGAGCAGCGTAGAGAGCGCGAGCCCTCCCAACACCACCGCGCCGACCCCGCGGTAGAGCTCCGAGCCACTGCCCGGGAGCACCACCATCGGCAACAGCCCCGCGAGGCTCGTGAGCGTCGTCATGAGGATCGGCCGCACCCGCCGCTCGACCGCCCAGCGGATCGCTGCGTCGAGGTCGGGCTCGGTCTGGAGGCGCGCCATCGCGCCCTCGACCACGAGGATCGCGTTGTTCACCACCACGCCGATCAGGATCAGGAACCCGATCGCGGTCATCAGATCGAGCGGCGCCGGCGCGATGAACCGATCCAAGAGGACGAGCCCGATGACCCCGCCCGCCGCGGCGAGCGGCACGGTGACGAGCACCACGATCGGCGCGAGGAAGTCCTCGAAGAGCGCGGCCATCAGGAGGTAGCAAATGAGCAGCGCGAGGAGCAGCACCTCGCCGAACTGCGTCTTCGCGACCTCGAGGTCACCCGCCGCGCCGCTGTAGTCGACGACCAGCTCGGGCGGGATGTCGCCGCTCCTTTGCATCGGGTCGACGACGTCGTGCTCGATCCGCGCGAGCGCGGTCTCGAGCGGGATGTCGTCCGGCGGCGAGACGGTGAGGGTGAGCGCCCGCCGCCGCTCGATGCGCTGGATCACCGTCGGCCCGAGCTCCTCGCTGAGCTCGGCGAGCACGCCGAACGGCACCACTCCGTCGTCCGGCGTCGCGACGGGTGCCGAGCGGATGTCGTCGGGCGTGAGGATCCGCGTCCCATCGGCGCGGCGCGCGCGGGCCAGCACGTTGATTTGCGGTTCTCCATCCTGTCCGAGCTCGCCGATGATCGCCCCGTCGACGAACGCGTCGAGGGTGATCCCGAGGTCCGCCGTGGAGATCCCCATCGGCGCCGCCTCGGCGCGGCGCGGGCGCGCGCGGAGCTCGGGAGACCCGGGATCGAGCGAAGGGACGGGCCGGACCTGCGCGCCGGGCAGCGCCTCGCGCAGCCGTCCGAACATCTGCTCTCCCACCGAGCTCAGCATCAACAGATCCGAGCCGGCGAGGTTCACCTCGATCGACCGGCTGTTCCCGCGCCGCCCGAACAGCGAGGCCTGGGTGGTGAACGCGATGTAACCGGGCAAGCGGCCTTGCACCGTCCGGAGATAGTTGGTCATCTCGGGCACTCGCTCGGGGTCCGCCGCCACCGCGCCGCTGAAGATCCGCGTCGGCGAGCCGACGAAGAAACACCGCTCGATCGCGGGGATCCCATCGACGTCGCGGCCCACGTGCTGAGCCACCTCGGTCTGGACCTGCGCGCCGACCCGCTCGAGCTCGCCGACCGACGTCCCGGGTGGGGGTACCAGGATTCCGAACACCAAGTTGCGGTTGCCGTTCGGCAGGTATTCCATCGCCGGGAGGAGCGCGAGGCTCAGGGCGGCGCACGCGGCCATCGCGCCCGCGACCACCGCGAGGCTCTTGATGGGCGACCGGGTGAGCCACGCGACCGCCGCGCCGACGCGGTCCCGCATCCGCGCTCCGATGCCGCGATCCTCGTCCACCGGTTTCGGCGGAGGGAGCCGCGACGCGAGGCTCGGGATCACCCACACGCTCACGAGGAGCGAGGTGACGACCGCGAAGCTGATCGCGACGGCGACGTCGCGAAGGAGCTGCCCGACCTCGCTCTCCCACGTGATGACGGGGATGAACACCGCGGCGGTGGTCGCGGTCGACGCGACGAGCGCGCCCCACACCTCCTTGATGCCCTCGAACGCGGCGACCTTCGACGTGATGCCGGGGCGCGTCCGCCACGACTCGATGCTCTCGAGCGAGACGATCGAGTTGTCGAGCACCATCCCGATCGCGAACGTGATCCCGGCGAGGCTCACCACGTTCACCGACCGGCCGAGCAACGTCATCCCGAGCGCCGTGCCGAACACGCAGATCGGGATCGCGAGGCTGATGATCCCCGACGCGCCGAAGCTGCGGAGGAACGCGAACAGCACGATGACGGCGAGGAGCGCCCCGAGCAGCAGGTTGGTGCGCACCATCGAGAGCGAGCCCTCGATGTAGTCGACCTGATCGCTGATCACCTCGATCTGGAGGCCCTCCGGCGCGAAGAGCTCGCGATCGAGGCGATCGATCTCCGCCCGGATGTTCCGCGTGACCTCGAGGACGTTGTTGCCCGCCTCGCGCCGCAGGAGCAGCACCATCGACGGTCGGTCGTCGCTGTAGGCGACCCCGTTCGGATCGCGCAGCCCCATGCGCGCCTCCGCGACGTCGCCGAGTCGGATCGGCGTCCCGTCCGGAGCCACGCGCAGCACGATCTCCTCGAGGTGCTGCGGATCCGGATCGACCGCGAGCGTGCGCACGATGAGGCGGCGCCGACCGAGGTTCACTTCTCCGCCCGACACGTCGCGCAGCTCGCCGCGGACGCGCGCCGCGAGCTCGGACACGCTGATCCCGCGTGAGGCGAGGGCGCTCGGATCGAAGTCGATCTCGTAGATCGTGTCCTGTCCGCCGAGATGGTTGATCTCGCCGACCCCGCGGATCCGCTGGAGGCGCGGGAGCACCTCTTCGTCGACCCACGTGCGGTACGCGGCGACCGAGCCCCCCGTCCGCGAGCGGATCGCCGCCACCACGAGCGGCGGTCCGCTGTCGTCCGAGGTCTCGACGATCGGCTGCTCCGCCGCCTCGGGGTAGTCGCCGACCTGGGTGAGCCGGTTGGTGACCCGGACGAGCGCCTCTTCGACGTCGGTGCCGACCTCGAACTCGAGCGTGAGCGACGCGCGATCGGGCGAGGCGTTGCTCGACATTCGCACGAGTCCTTGCACGTCCTTGAGCGCGTCCTCCTGCGCCTCGAGGATCTCCGCCTCGATCTCGGTCGGCGACCCACCCGGCCAGGTGGTGAACACGGTCAGCGTCGGCACTGACACGTCCGGCGTGAGCTGGATCGGCAGATCGAACACCGCGAGGACGCCGAACAGGACGACGAGGATCGCCGAGACCATCACGGTGACCGGTCGCTCCACCGCGATCGCGAGCAGCCCCGCCCCGGCGCCGTCCTTCTTGCGATCCTCGAGCTGGCTCACGGCGACGACGCTCTCACTCGGTCACCGCGACGGGCTGGTCGGGGCGCAGCCGCTCGTTGCCGCGGGTGACGACCACCGCGCCGGCCGTCAGTCCCTCGCCCCGAACCCGGACGCGTTCGGCGCCTCGCTCGACGATCTCGACCCCGACCAGGTGCGCGTGGCCGTCGACCACCGTGACGACGCGGCTCGCCGCCACGCCCTCGACGATCGCGTCCCGCGGCACGAGCACGCCGTCGCCCTCGCGCGAGAGATCGAAGCGCACCTCGGCCGTCGATCCCGCGAGCAGCCAGCTCGGCGTCTCGTCGACGAGCAATCGTACTTGCGCGGTGCGTGTCGTCGGATCCAGCGCCGGCACGATCCCGACCACGTGGCCGTCCACCGTGCGCTCGCCGCGTTGGATCCGTGCGGTCGTGCCGATCGCGAGGTCGGTGAGCACGTCGGGCTCGACCCGCGCGAGCACCTCGACCCGACCGTCGGCGACCAGCTCGAGCACCGGCGTCCCCGCGCTCACCCAGTCGCCGGGATCCACCATGCGTCGCGCGATCACGCCGGCGAACGGCGCGATCACCCGATGGCGCGCCAGCGACTCGCGCGCCTGCCGCTCCTCTGCGCGCAGGCTCACCGACTGCGCCTGGAGCGCGGCGGCCTGGGTGGCGGCCCGCTCGATCTCGAGCTCCGCGACCATCTGCGGGCCGGCCCGCCCGAGGCGCTCGGCGTCGCGGCTCGCCTGCTCGCCCTGCGTGCGCGTCGCCTGGCCGGCCGCGCGCGCGGCTTCGAGCTGGGCCCGCGCGAGGTCGGGGTCGATGCTCAGGAGCAAGTCCCCCTGCGCGACGCGGTCGCCCTCGCGCACCGCGACGCTCTGGACCTCGCCGCTCGCGCCGACCGCGAGCTCGGCGCGCGCGAGCGCCCGAACCTCCCCCAGATAGACCCGCGTCACCGAGAGGGGTCCCTCGGTGATCTCGGCCACGTCGACGGAGGCGGGCGGGGGCTCCGCGTGCGAGCTCTCACCTTGGGCCTCCCCGGCGCACGCAAGGAGCGTGGCGGCGAGGCTGATGCGGATCGCCACAGTGGAGATCAGAACAGTGGCGTGCCATCGGGGGCGGCCTCGGATCGGTGCGAAAGGATCGAGGAGCACTGCGCCAGGGAGCGTGGCGCCCGCGAGGCAGGTGGTCAATCCGCTGATCGCTCTCGGCCCCCGCGCATCGCGCCCGCGAAAGAGCGCGGCATCTGGCATCAACATTGGCAATCGAGATTGTCGGCCCGGGCGGCGCGCGATCAGGTCACGGAGATCCCGACCGAGTGACGCGCCCGCACGTGCGCCCCGCTGCCGACGAACCGGAGCAGCTCGTCCACCGCGTCCTCCATCGGCAGCGGTCGGCGCTCGCGCGACCAGCGGAGCATCCACGTCGCGCCGTCGAGGTCCGCGGACAGGAAGAGCCCGGCGCGCAGGCAGCTCAGCTCCACCGCGCGTCGCCATGTGCCGAGGTCGACCCGGTCCGCGCTCGTCCCGAGGCGCGCGCACGCGACGCGCAAGGATCGTTGCGAGGTCCCATCGAGCGTCGCCTTGAGCCGCTCGACGCGCGCCGCCTGCTCTTCCGTCTCGGTGGGCCATCCGAGCCCCACCCGGACGGCGCTCTCCCACGCCGCCTCGAGCGCCTCCGGCTCATGCAGCATCGTGCACACGCGGTGCGCGGTGCGGAGGTACCCGACGTGTCGCCCGATCGCGAAGCGAAGCGCGCCCTCGGGGAGCGGCTCCTCGAACCCTCGCGCGAACAGCGACGCCGGTGCGCCCACGCTGAGATAGCGCGGCGGGTGCGAGCCTCCGCTTCGATAAAGGTTCGGCAGCGTGCCCGGCCGCAGCATCCCCACCGCCAACCGGTACGCGCGCGCCAGCTCGTCGGTGGGCCGGGAGTAGTCCACCTTGATCGCGCGCGCCTGCTCCTCGGCCGCCTCGTCGCGTCGATGGATGCGCGCCAGCGCGGGCACGACCTCCTCCCACACCGCGTCGATGCGCGGATCCTGATCCGGGTGCAAGAGCGCGGCCCATCCGGACGCGTCGAGGCCGCGGTCGTGCGGAGGCTCGCCGCGCGCGCGATGGAGATGCGCAAGACGGGTTTCGGTCTTCGTCGCGGCGCGCAAGAACACGAGCGCGCACGCGGCGAGCCAGGCTCCGTCCTTGCTGCCCACCGATTCGTAGTGCGCGAGCAGCGCGCGGTGGATCTCCGGGTCGCGCGGGGTGCGGCGCAGCGCGCGATCGAGGTCCTCCGACGGAGCGATCGGCTCCTGCGCGGCCGGGTCGACCACCGTGTCCGACGCCATCCGCTCGCCGAGGTCCGTCGAGGGTCGATAGAACGACGCGATCCCCGTGCGCAGCGTCTTGATCAGGCGGAGCAGCGCGAGCGCGTCGGGCGGGCGGCGGCCGGGTTCCTTGTCGAGGCAGAGATCGACGAGCTGCGCGATCGCCGAGTCGGCTGCCGGCATCGCGTCGAGCAGCGGCGGGTGCGGCACGTGACAGACGTGGCGAACCGTCGCCTCGAGGGAGGGATGATCGAACGGCCGCGCACCGGCCATCGCCTCGTAGAGGACGACGCCGAACGCCCACACGTCCGCGGCGGGACCCACCTGCGCGCCGGACCCGAGCTGCTCGGGGGCCATGAAGCCGGGCGAGCCGAGCTTGAGGCCGGGTTGCACGAGCTGCCGCGCGGCGAGGATCGACGTGAGCCCGAGGTCGAGCAGCCGCACCGAGGTCGTGCCGTCGCGCTCGTGGACGCGGAACACGTTCGACGGCGTGAGGTCGGCGTGGATCTGTCCGCGCGCGTGGGCGTGCGCGAGCGGGATGAGCGCCGCCTCGACCACGTCGAGCCGCTCGTCGAACGACGCGCGCCCCTGCCGCAGGATCTCGCGGAACGTCTCGCCGTGGAGCAGCGGCATCACGAGGTAGATGCTGCGAAGATCGTTGTCGAGCCCGGCGTCCTCGAAGCCGACGATCCCGGGGTGCTCGATCGCAGCGCTGCGCAGGAGCTCGGCGCGGAACGCGTCCACCTCGTCGGGGCGTAGCCCGGCGCGCGTGGGGACGAGCTTGAGCGCGACCTCGCGACCATCCGGCGTCGTCGCGACGTACACGGTGGCGGCGGCGCCCCGACCGATCGGTCGGACCACCGCGTAGCGCCCAGCCACCGTGTGCGGGACCGTCACAGGGCGCGGAGAATACCCCCCGAGGCGGGCCCGTCCTGACACAAACTCGACGGCGTCACCCGGATGCGCTCTACCATCGGCCAGGAGGTCACGTGTCCCGACTCGCATCTTGCTTCCTCGTCCTCGCGCTCGCGGCCTGTAGCGAGCCCGGCATGGTCAACGAGGCCTGTTCGGACAGCGCGGACTGCGCCGACGGCCTCCGCTGCTTCGAGCGCCGTGGCGCCGATCCCGCGCAGGTGTGCATGGCCGGCTGCGACGCGACGACCACGCGCATCTGCACCGATGGCAGCGCGTGCATCGGCGCGGTCGACTCCGACATGGTCCCGCTCGACGAGGACGTCTGCTACCTCGGCGGCCCCGCCGCGCTCGGCGACGCGTGCACGGGCACCCTCGACTGCTCGACCGGCGGCATCTGCGTGAACACCGGCAGCGAGCAGAATTGCTACAAGGCGTGCTTCACGGACGCGGATCCGTCCGGCTGCGAAGCCGGCGAGACGTGCGCCGCGCTGATGATGATGGACAACCGCGGCTTCTGTCAGCCGACGCCGTAGTCCAGCCCGCCGTCGGCTCGGCGACGCGTGTCGGCGGCTCGAATCCTCAGAACGTGGTCTGTAGCTCGAGCGACCCGGGCCCGATGCGGAGCGCCGTCGTCCGGCCGGCGGGCTCGCTGCTCAGGTCGATCGCGAGCCAGATGGCGGCCGCGATCCCGATCGCGGCGCCGACGCCATAGAAGATGTTCGTCGCCGTGGCCAGATCGAGCGCGGTCCGGTGGAGCTCCAAGGTGTCCGGCGCGGTGGGTGCGTCCTCCGACTGCCGATGGGTCTCGAGCGCGACGATGCCGAGCGCGATCGCGACGATGACCGCCGCGCCCGCTGCTGACCCGAGGCCGATCGCGCCGTACGGCGGCTCGCGAGTCGGTGGGGGACGGCGCGGCGCGCGACGACCCGTCTCGTCGGGCGGATCGAGCTCCTCCGGATCCCCGGTCGACCGAACGCTCTCCTCGAGCTCCGCGATCCGCGCCTCGAGGTCGCGCCGCTCGAGGTCGGTCGCGCTCCCCGATCCGAGGTAGCGCTGGAACGCGTCGATCGCGCGGGGCGCGTCCCCGGCGCGGTCGCGCGCCTGCCCGAGGTTGTAGAGCAATGCAGGGTTCGGATACGCGGTGTACGCGAGCTCGAGGAGCACCGCGGCTTCCTCGTAGCGTCCGTGCTGGTAGAGCGCGTTCGCCTCGGTGGCCAGCGAGGCCGCGCGATCACGACCGCTCTCTTCCTGCGCGCGCGCGAAGCTCGGAACGACGGCGCACGCGACGGTCACCACGCAGACGCAGAGGTGCAGAATCGCGAGCCCCCCCGCGTGATGGGCAAAGGCCGGCCGCATGGGCCCCGTAGTGTACACTTGCGCGGAGGTCGCTCGTGATTCCTCCGCCCGCTCTCGTCGGCCGCTATCAGGTGGTGGGCCACCTCGCGTCAGGCGGGATGGCCGACATCTTCTTGGCGAAGCTCACGGGACCGAGCGGGTTCGAGCGCCCCGCCGTCATCAAACGGATCCTCCCCTCGCTCGCCGATCGCGAGAACGTCCTCCAGATGTTCCTCGACGAGGCGCGGCTGGCGGCGCGCATCCAGCACGCGAACGTCGTGCACGTCCAGGAGCTCGTCGAGCAGGACGGCGGCTTCTACCTCGTGATGGAGTACCTCGAGGGCGAGAGCGCGCTCTCGGTGATGAAGCGCGCGGCGCGGCGTCGCGAGCGCTTCCCGGCCGTGCTCGCCGCGCACATCATCGCGGAGGCGTGCGCGGGCATCCACGCCGCCCACGAGCTCACGAGCGACAACGGGGAGCCGCTCGGGCTGGTGCACCGCGACATCTCGCCAGGAAACGTGTTCGTCACGTACGCCGGCGAGGTGAAGGTCCTCGACTTCGGCATCGCGAAGTTCAAGGCGAAGACCACCGAGACGATGGTCGGCAAGGTGCGCGGCAAGTTCGCGTACATGTCGCCGGAGCAGTGCCGTGCCCAGCCCGTCGATCGACGGAGCGACGTGTTCTCGCTCGGGACGCTCCTGTTCGAGCTGTCGACGGGCCGTCGCCTCTTCGCGCGCGAGACGCACCGCCTGACGATGAAGGCGGTGGTGCGCGCCGAGGTGCCGCCGCTGAAGCGGATCGATCCGAGCTACCCCGACGCGCTGATCGGCGTGCTCAGGAAGGCGCTCGCGATCGAGCCGGGCGAGCGCTACCAGACCGCGGCCCGCATGCGGCGCGACCTCGTCGCGTTCGTCCAGCGCACCGGCGCCGAGGAGCTCCCGGAGGAGCGCCTCGCGATGGTCATGAAGTCGTGGTTCCCCCAGCGCATCGACGAGAAGCGCAAGCTGCTCGGCGAGGTGCGCTCGGGCACGCGGGTCACCCGCATCCCCGAGGCGGAGGTCGACACCGCGGTCGAGCTGCCGGACGCGGACACGTTGGTCAGCGGCTCGGCCCCGCTCCATCAGCAGTCGACCGTCGAGACGCCGAGCTTCGCGCCGACCGACCTCGACGCGGTGCCGCCGCTCCACTTCGGCACGCCCCCTCACGAGCAGCCTTCGATCTCGCAGGTCTCGGCGCCCTCGGTGACCCCCTCGGAGCCGCCCCTCGGCGAGCCGTCGCCGTTCCTCAGCCGCGCCGCCGTCATGTGGCTCGCGGCGGCGGCGATCTGCCTCCTCGGTCTCGGCGTATCGTTCGGCGTGATCGTCAGCGCGATGGAGCAGCCGAGCACGAGCGTGTCGATGCAGGACCTCGACGTCGAGGCCGCCCCCGACGCGACCCGCGATCGAGATCGACCGGTCGCCACGCGATCCGTCCCCGTGCCGACCCCGCCACGTCCGGACAACGTGACGTTCGACGTGCGCGTCACCCCCGACGGATCGCGCATCACGTTCGACGGCGAGCCGCGCGGGCTCACCCCGAGCCGGCTCGAGGTGCCGCACGGCGTGCGCCCGATCCGGGTCGAGGTGTCGCACGACGGCTACCGCGCGATGGTCACCGAGTTCGTCCCCGACCAGCCGCGCACCATCGGGGGCGCGCTCGCCCGCGAGGAGCCCGCCCCGCGCATCCGCCGAGGCCGCGGTCGCTCGACGTCCCGTAGCGGCGGGTCGCGCGGGCGGGAGACCGCGACCGAACAGACCACCGACGATCCGTTCCGGCGGTACGGGCAATGAGCGATCGGATCCGCCGCGCGCTCGAGGCGAGCACCTCGGTCTTCTACGTCGCAATCTTCGTAGCGGGCTGCACGATCCCCGACGTCGACCTCGAGTATCGCGCGTGCCGCGACGGAGAGTGCCCGGCCGGCCTGTCGTGCGACCTGCGCGGTGGGCTCCCCGGCATGTGCTTGCGGATGATCTCGCGCACCGACGCGGGTCCTGGCCGGGACGCGGGCCGGCTCGTCGACTCCGGGAACGTGCCGTTCGACGGGGGCGGCGCGTCCGACGCCGGGATCGGCAACGGCTGCGGCTCGGCCGCGCACATCTTCTGTGAGGACTTCGAGAGCGGCACGCTCGATCGGTGGTCCCCGTACGTGAGCACGGGATCGACGGTCGAGGTGACCACCGAGGCGGCGCTGAGCGGCACGCACTCGCTCCACGCGTTCTCCTCCGCGCCGGAGGCGGCGGCGATGGTCTACGTCTCCGCGTACTCCGCGGCGGCCCCGACCGACCAGTGGATCCGAGCGCGCTATCTCTTCCCCGCGCGGAGCGGTCCAGAGCTCACGTTCTTCACGCTGTTCGACGACGCGTTCATGGACGGAGTCTTCCTCAACCTGGACACGTACACGTTGATGGGTTGGTACACTCCTTTTTCGATGTACAACGTGTACGACGACTCGATCGGGGTGTCCATCCCCGTCGACGACTGGGTGTGCATCGAGATGCACGTGGGGTGGGGTACCTCCGCGCCGATCGAAGCGTTCGTCGACGGCGCCCTGGTGAGCCAGCGCACGGGCGTGAACACGACCGATCGCGGGGTGCTCCCGAACGTGCTGTTCGGCGCGTGGGGGTACAACAGCGTCGGTCCTCGCGAGGTCTTCGTCGACGACGTCGTGATCTCGACCGTGCCCATCGGCTGCGACTGACGCGCTCGAGCCCCTGCGCGACCGCCGGATTCGACGCGGACGAGACGATCGTCGGTTGACGCTTCGGCCCGACTGTCTACTGTATGCGTACAGCATACAGCTGGGGGAACGATGACGTACCGACGGTCCGGAGCGGTGCGCGGCATCGTGGTGGATCTGCAAGGAGCGACCCCGCTCTACCGGCAGATCGCCGACGAGGTACGCGCGCTGATCGCGCGAGGTCAGCTCAAGGAGGACGAGACGCTGCCGAGCGTGCGCGCGCTGGGCGAGCTGCTCGGCGTGAACCTGAACACGGTCGCCAAGGCGTATCGGCTCCTCGCGGAGGAGGGCGTCATCGATCTCAAGCACGGGGCGAGCGCGCGGGTCTTGGCTCCCCCCGAGCCGGCCCGGCACGCGCGCCTCGACGCCGAGGCGGTGCATCAGCTCGAGGACGCGATCGGCAAGTTACGTGTACGCGGCGCGTCGAGGGACGCGGTCGCGAAGGCCTTCGACGCCGCGCTGCGGCGATTCTACGAAGACGAGGAGGGAGCGAGATGAACGGGTTCGTCGGGATGGTCGCGGGTGGGCTCTCGGTCGCAACGACGTTTGCGATTGTCGAGTGGATCGCGCGGAGCCCAACCGAGAATCGGGTGTTCTTCCTCTCGCTCGGACGCGAGCGGACGGACGCGGACCGCGCGCGGATCCGGCGGGTGCGCATCGTCAACGCGATCGCGCTCGTCGTAGCGATGATCGGCGTGTTCGCCCGGGTCGACCCGCTCGCGAAGGTGATCCTGAGCACGGGCGCGACGCTGGCGAGCGTGAGCTGGCTCCTCGCGGAGATGGTCCTCCTCGTCCGCAGCGTGCGGCTCGAGACGATCCCCACGCGCTTCATGGTCTCGCTCGACGAGGCGCCGAGGGCGCGTGACTACGTGTCGATGCCGCTCCAGCTCGCGAACGTGCTCGCGATCGTGTTGCCGTCGGTGCTGTTCGCGGGGCTGCTCCGGCTCATGCCGGAGACCGTGCCGATGCACTGGGGCGTGTCGGGCCGACCGGACGCGTACGGCTCGCCGTCGCAGCTCTGGTCGCTCGTCCTCGTCATGCTGTTCGACCTCGCGCTCCTGTGGGGGATCGTCTACGGGATCGCGAAGGAGCGCTGGGCGCTGCCGGAGGTGGGCGCGGCTCGCTACCGCGAGCTGTCGTTCCAGCGCCGGCGGTGGATGGTCCGGATGGTCGAGTGGGTGATGCTCCTCGTCAACGCCAGCATGGCGGCGGCGTGGATCGGCGTCGCGCTCGCCGCGATCGTGGGTCCCGAGGTCATCGGTCCGCTCATGGTCCTGGTGGTCGTGCTCGCGGTGGCCGGCTCGATCGTCCCGTTGGTCGTCTACGCGCCGCGCCTGCTTCGGTTGAGCGATCAGCTTCGACAGATCGCGGGCACCGAGGTGCTGGGCACGCACGCGAGCGGATGGCGTTGGGGCGGGATGATCTACTACGCGCCCGAAGACCCTGCGCTGTTCGTTCCGAAGCGACTGGGGATCGGTCAGACCCTCAACATGGCGCGCCCGGCGGCGTGGGTTCTCCTCGTCGTCGTGCTCGTCGTCCCGCTCGCGATCACGATGCTGCTCGCGCGCTGAGCCGAGGGAGTGCGTGAGCGCCCCCGGGCTCCCCCTGCCCGTGCCCTTGCCCGTGCCCTTGCCCGCGACGTTGCCTCGCCCGTGCCCCTGCCCCTGCCACCGTTCGATGTGGTGTCGTGGGATCGTGCGGAGCGAGTCGCTCGCGACGTTTCTACGCGGGCAGGGGAGGGGCAGGGGAGCGGCGCCCGCGTGGCGGGCGCCGCTAGCGCCCCATCAGCTCCAACCGGTTGCCGAACGGATCGTTGACATGCGCGCGACGGAGACCGTCGACCGGGTTGCTCGGCGTGCACGCGAAACCGGCCGCGTCGAGCCTCTCGACCAACGCGTCGAGATCGTCGATGAGCAACGCGACGTGCGCGCGAGAACGAACGACCTCGCCGTCCTGCACCCCGACGTGGAGCTGGCCCTCGGCGAGGGCGAACCACGCGCCGTCCGGGTTCGGCATGTCGGCGGGCTTGGGGACTCGCGAGAGCCCGAGCGCCTCGCCGTAGAACCTCTGCGCGGTCGCTTCCTGACCGCGCGGCATCATCACCTGCACGTGGTGGATCCTCATCGCGGTGGTCTACCGCACGATGGCCTCGACGCCCGCGAAGAGCGCGCTGCGCGCGCGGAGCCACGACAGCCGGGCCCAAGAGCCGAGCTCGCGCACCGCGCCTCGCACCATCTGCCGCCTCGAGCCCACGACGCCGATCCCGCGCGCCGCCTCGAACCTCCGGGCGAACAGCCACTCCGCTCGCGGCAGGTGGAACGCGTCGGTGACGACGAGGACACGCGCGTCGGCGCCGAGTAGATCGAGGCAGCACGTCACGTTGCTCTCGGTGCGGCTCGACGCTTCCTCCAGCGTGAGCACCGACGCGGGCACGCCCTCGTCCTCCGCCACGCGGGCCGCCACCTTGGCCTCGCTCGTCGGGCCCGCGCCGCCGCCGCTCAAGACGAGGCGCTCCGCGTGACCGCGCGACCAGAGCGCCGCCCCGGCTCGCGCGCGACGGGCGAGCGACGGGCTCGGCGTCCCGTCGGGCCGCACGCGGCAACCGAGCACCACGATCGCGTCGTAGCGCGGCTGCGCGAGCGGACCCTCGTCGCCCCGGTCGAGCCACACCACGCGGCCCACCGGCGCGAGCTCCATGCCGTCGATCAGAGCGATCGCGTCGCCTCGTCGTCCGCGTCGAGCCCGGCCAACACGCGAGCCCGCGCGACCTTCGCGTCCCAGTCGATCGCGCGCTCGAGCACGATGCGTTGCGCCTCCGGCGATCCGGCGCCGTGCATGCACTCGATGCGGAAGGGCACCGACCCCGACCCGTACGTGAGCGACTCGAGCAACCGCAGCCCGCGCGCGCGCGCGTCGCTCCCGAACACCTCGCCGAGCTTCTCCCCGAGCTCCTCGTGCTGTCGATCCGCGAGCGAGGGCATCGTGCTCATCGCGCCGCCCGCGAGATCCTCGGCGAGCCGCACGATCTCGTAGGGCAGGCGCGTGACGTTGTGCTTGCACACGTTCGCGAGCACGCGGTCGACCTGCCAGATCCCGCTCTCGTGCCGCGCGCTCTTCTCGCTCGCCGCGAGGCCGACACCGTGGATCGTCTCGGTGAGGTGCGCCATCTCCACCAGCTTGTCGCGCACGTGGCGCGCGCGTCGGACGTTGTGCTCGCGCGTCACGAGGTCGGCCGCGCCGATGAGCACGTCGAGGTTGCCCGGCTTACAGCCGCCGTAGCTCGCGCGGTGGAAGCCCGCGAACGCCTCGACCAGCGTCGAGCACGCGTCGAGGTCGCCGTCGACGAACACGCGCTCGGTCGGCACGAACACGTCCTCGAAGAGGACCACGCATTCCTGTCCACCGAAACGCGCGTTGCCCGCGTCGGGCCCTCCCTTGCGCTCATCGGACGGTTGGCGGCCGAGCACCATGCTCACTCCGGGCGCGTCCACCGGCAGCGCGCACACCACCGCGAAGTCCTCCTCCCCCTCGCGCAGCGCTTGGCCGGGCATCACGAGGATGTGGTGGCTGTTCGCCGCGCCCGTCTGATGGACCTTGGCGCCGCGGATCACGATGCCATCCGCGCGGCGCTCGACGACGCGGAGATACGCGTTCGGCTGCTCGACCGGGCGCTTCTGCCGATCGCCCTTCGGGTCGGTCATCGCGCCGTTGAGCATGTCGTCGCGACGCTGCACGCCGCGGAGCCACTCGACGAAGCGGGCGTGGCCGTCCTTGCCATGTGTCGCGATGAACGTCGCGTTGACACCGTCCATCCCGACACAACGCTGGAAGCACGTGCCGGTGAGCCGACCGAGGATGCGCTGGAGCTCGATCTTCTTGACGAGATCCTCGGGCTCCGTGAACAGGTGGGTGAACCGGTTCACCCGCGCGTCGATCAGATCCGAGTGCGCCGTCGCGAGCGCAGCCGTCTCCGGGTCCTCCGCGAGCGCATAGGTCGCGGCCACCGCGTTGATGGCGGGCCGGACCTTCGGATGGTCGACCGGGCTCGCGATCCGCTCGCCGTCTACCCAGAGCAGAAGGTTCCGTTCTCGTAGGCTATTGAGGTACTCGGCGGCGGTTCGCATCGGGGAAGCATCGACGCCGATCGAGCGGAAGACAAGGCGGCCACCGACTGGCAGCTGGGCGCGCCATGTGCTCCATTCCGCGGCGCACCTCGAGGCCGAGCCGACGTGATCGTCCGGTGGCGCACGGTTTGCCAGGGACGGCGTGGTGACGACGGTGGTTCGAGGTCGGGTGGGGGAACGAGGCAGCCATGATGCACGTGCGCATGACGCAGGGTGAGATGCGACGGTCGGGTGCGCGGCGTGCGGTGGCGGTCGCGTCATGTGCGTGGGCGTTCGCGTTCGGATGTGGGGCGCTCGGATGTGGAGGCGCCGCGCCCGCGACGCACGGCACCGCGTCGAGGACGGTGGTCGCGCGCACCACGGCCGAGACCTCGCACCACGAGGAGGAGGCTCCGCCTCCCGAGGTCACGGTGAGCGGCCTGACCGGCAGCCTCTCGGACGTCGAGGCGCACGGCGCCCTCGACCCACGGATGAACGAGTTCGCGCGGTGCTTCTTCGATCACTCGAGCGCGCTCCATCAGCTCGGCGGCGACGTGCGCCTGCACATCCGCGTGGGGATCGATGGCAACGTGGTTTCCGCGTATCCGGAAGACTCCACCGTCGGTCACCGAGACGTCGAGCGCTGCCTCGGCGAGGTCGCGATGCACACCCGCTTCCCGCGCCCGCGTGGAGGGGAAGCGAGGTTGACGTGGCCGATCTCGATGGATCCGCCCGAGGACGTGCGCCACGCGGCGACGTGGGATCCCGGTCGCGTCGCGCACCTCGTCGAGCGCCGCGCCGCCGAGGTCCTGAGCCAGTGCGCCGTCGCGCCGGAGCCGGGCGCCGCCGAGCCGGCCATCCAGGTCACCGCGTACGTCCGCGGCGGTCGCGTGATCGCGGCCGGCGCGGCGAGCCGCGAGGAGACGACGTCGCAGGCGCTCGACTGCGTGGTCGATCAGGTGCGCCGCTGGCCGATGCCTGCCGCGCCGCGGCTCGCGAAGGTCACGTTCGACCTCGCGCCGCCTGCTCCCGCCGTCGTCGCGACCCGCTGAGATCGAGACGCTTCGTTCACGTCACCGTCGCCTCGCTGACGGCGGCCTCGATCACTCGGGTCGCAGCGCGCGCAGCGCCACGTCGAGGTCGTCGCGCAGGCAGGCGAGGCAGTCGCGGCGTCGGAACAGGTTGCCGCACTGGTTGCGCGGCGTCGCCTCGAGGCGCTGGAGCATGGGGAGCGCGCGGATGTCGCCGAGCTCGCCGAGCTCGACCACGCGTAGCCGCCGCGCCTCGCAGCCGCGCTCGCGTTCGATCTCGGCCGACGCGGTGAGGAACCGCGGCACGGACTCGGCGTCGGGATAGCTGAGGATCTGCCGCGCCGCCGCGGTGCGGGTGCGCGCGCGCTCGGAGCTCATGAGATCGGAGTTCGCCTGCGCGAGCCCCTCCGGGACGGCGCGGGGCGCGGGGCGCGGAGGGTCGGGCACGAGGACGTCGAGGATCGAGCGCCCGTCGTCCTCGCCACCGAGCGGCGGCTCTGGCGTGGTCGTGGACCCGTCCGCGCGGCTCGGGTTCTTCGCGCCGACCTCGTCGTCTCCCGCGAACGCGAACAGCCCGACCGCGACGGTGACCACGAGGAACGCCGCGGCGAAGACTCCGCCCACCGCGAGCAAGAGAGGCGTCGGCACGGTGCGCAGCGCCGAGAGGTCGATGCGGCTCGGTGCGGGGCGGACCGCGCCGCTCGATGCGGTCGAGGCCATGATGGTCGGCGCGATCCCCGAGGGGCTCCGTCCGTTGCGGGTGGCCGCTTCGCGCGGCGAGGGCGGGCTCGGGCGCATCGCGTCGCCCGCCAGCGCGGCGCCGACGTCGGGCAACGAGTGTTCCCCGCTCGCGATCCGGCTGAGCTGCGCGCTCAGGACGAGCCTCTTCAGCGTCTCGCGCACCTCCGCGGCCGACCCGGGGCGCTCCGTGCGATCGCGCGTCAGCATCCGCCCGATGAGATCCTCGAGCTCCTGCGGGACGTGGAAGCCGAGCGAGCTCAGCGTCGGCACGTCCTCGGTGAGCTGGCGCGTGACGATCGCGGTGAGATCGTCGATCTCGAAGAGGCGTCGGCCCGCCACCATCTCGAACAGAAGGAGTCCGAGCGCGTAGAGATCGACGCGGAAGTCGACCGGCTCGCCGAGCGCTTGCTCGGGCGCCATGTAGCCGGGCGTCCCGATCACGGTGCCGACGCGGGTGAGCGCTTGGCCCGCCACGCCAGCGAGGCTCTTGTCGTCGGCGATGCGTGCGATCCCGAAGTCGAGCACGAGCACGCGCGACGTCCCGTCGTCCTGAGGCTCGAGCATCACGTTGTCGGGCTTGAGGTCGCGGTGGACGATCCCCGCCTTGTGCGCGGCGCCGAGCGCGTCGGCGATCTGCGCGCCGATCTCGCACGCGCGGACCCACCCGAGCGCGCCCGAGTCGTCGAGCTCGTCGCGCAGCGAGCGACCGCGCACGAGCTGCATCACGAGGTAGGCGCCGCCCTCCTCGAGCGTGCCGTAGTCGATCGCGCCGGCTACGTGCGGGTGCTCGAGCTGCGCGCTCGCCATCGCCTCGCGGACGAAGCGCTTGGCCACCTCGCCGTCGCCGGCGAACTCCGGGTGGATGACCTTGAGCGCGACCGCCTTCTTGAGCTTGAGGTGCTGCGCCTCGAACACCGCGCCCATCCCGCCCTCGCCGAGGAGGCTGTCGATGCGGTAGCGCTCGTCGATCACGCGGCCGACCCACGTCGCGTACGTGTCCTCCGGCGCGCTCGGATGCACCGAGTCGTGGCGCGGTCCGGCGTGGCTGGGCTCCGGCGTGCTCACGTCGAAGGTTCCGCGAAGCGTGACACGGCGAGGAGCTCGTAGAGCGCCGACGCCTGGCTCGGGCGGAGCGCCTCGAACTCGACGCCGAACGTCTGCTTGACGTCGTCGACCCAGCGGACCGTGCCGGGCAGCTCCAGCGGATCCCACGCGCTCGGCGCGACCAGCAGCACCCGCAGCGCCTGCCCGATCGGCGGGGCGCGGCGGCATGCGATCTGGACGCCGCCGAGGCCGAGGTCGACGAGCCGGCCGCTCATCTCGAGCTGGGCCGAGGGCTCGTCGCGACGGAACTGCACGCTCAGCTCGATCGGCTGCCGTGCCGTTCGCCGGAAGTGCTGCTCGTCCGCCATCGGCTCGACGATATCACTTCGCCGTCCCGCGAGATCCGCGCGCGTGCGTCACGCGATCGACAACCCGGTTGCGAGTCGTGCAACGCGGAGCCGCGTTCGCCGCACTGGATCGAAGCTTGCCCTCTCTCTAGGCGCTCCCTGAACTGGAAAACGCGAGCGTCCCGAACGACACCACGTCGTACGTCACCGAGCCGGAAGACCTAGCGTCGTAAGGCCGTGGCGTACGCCGAGCGTCGGAGGGCGGCGGATGGAGGTCCACATGCGAGTGAGCCCATGGCTCTCGAGGGTGACGTGTGTCTTTTGGGTGTGCGCCGGCATGGCGACGCTGCTCGTCAGCGGCTGCCTCGAGCGCAAGACGGCGAACCTCGGTCCGAACGTCGGGTTCGGGCAGGAGGTCTCGCTGGCCGGCGGCGGCGTGAGCAGCGTCGACGTGCTGTTCGTGATCGACAACTCGGGTTCCATGGAGCAGGAGCAGGCGCGCCTCGCGTCGCAGATCGGTCGGCTCGTCCGCGATCTCGCGTCGCCTCCGGACAACGACGGCGACGGTCGGCCGGACTGGAACGCGGTCGAGGCGCTCCGGATCGGGATCACGACGACCGACGTCGGCACCGGCGGCTCGACGTTCTGCGCCGGCGACGGCGACGACGGACAGCTCCGAGGCGGCGTGTTCACGTTCGCGGCGGGCGACGACGCGGACGCCTACGCGTCCTCCATCGCGGCGGTCGTCGACTCGCTCGGCACGCGCGGCTGCGGGTACGAGCAGCCGATCGAGGCGGCGGCGCGCGCGGTCAATCACGGCGCGGTCGATGCGGCGAGCCAGCCGTTCCCCGCCAGCGAGGGCCTGTTCGCGGTGATCTTCGTGACCGACGAGGAGGACTGCTCGGTCGCCGACGACGCGAGCTTCTTCGGCAGCGCGGTCTCCGGAGCCTTCAACGTACATTGCACCCGCAACGCGGGCTCCCTCACCCCGCTGTCCGAGCTCGTCGATCAGATCCGCGGCGCGCGGCCCACCGACGATCTCGTGTTCGCCGCGATCGCCGGCGTGCCCACCGACCTCGATCCGAACCTGTCGCCGGCGCAGATCCTCGGGCTCGATCTCATGGGGTACGTCGAGGTCCTCGAGGGCAGCGAGCTGCGGCTCCGTCCCGTCTGTCAGACGCCGAACCCCGCGGGCGGCGAGCCGCTCACCCGCGCCGATCCCGGTCGCCGCTTCGTCGAGCTCGCGCAGCTCGTGCCCGACACCGTGCTCACGACGATCTGCGCCGAGGACTTCGGCCCGGCGATCGCGGAGATCGCGGCGCGCATCGGCGCGAAGGTCGACGGCGTGTGCCTCGTGCGCGAGGTGCCGATCGACGCGGACGGCACCGTGCCGTGCGAGATCACGGTCACGCTCCCCAGCGGATCCACCTGCGAGGCGTTTGGCTATCGCGCCATCTCGATCGACGCGGACGGCCTCGCGGTCTGCGAGATCCTCCAGGTCACGCCCGGAGACGGCGACGAGGGGTTCTACTACGACCCGGACGCCATCGAGGGCTGTGCGCAGCTCGCGCTCACCGCCGGGGCCCAGCCGCCGCTCGGCGCCGCGGTGGACGCGCAGTGCTTCTTCGAGCTCGAGCTCCCGAACGGCGAGCTCTGCGCCCGCGGCGACCAGTGCGCGTCGGGGTTCTGCGACCCCATCGCGGACGCCTGTGCGGACATGCCGGGCGGCACGGTTCCGCCGCCCCTCGGGCCCTGATCGGGCGTTCCGGCCCGGGGTGGCGGCAACCCGGTTGCCGATCACCCCCACCGGCCGGCGCGGGAAGCCGGCTCCCCTCGATGGATCGGACATTGCTACCCTAGGCCAGTGGCTCACGTCCCACGTCGCGTCGTCGGCGCAGGACGAACGTTGATCTGCAGAGGCCCAGGCGAGTAAAGTCCCCCCGCGGTGCTCGCTTCCCTCCCTCGGAGGGGCAGGCCGTGGCTTTTGGTGCCTCGCTTCGCCGTCGGGCAGGCGTCGCACCTTCGAGGAGGAGAGATGAGGAATCGGCAATGGGTGCTCCCGACCGTCATCGTCGCGATCGCGGCGATGGGCTGCCTGGAGAAGAACGGCGTGCCCGTCAGTCCCTGCACGCAGGTCAACATCGCGAGCGCGATCCAGGTCGACAACGTCGACAAGGTCGACCTCCTCTTCATGGTCGACAACTCCAACTCGATGGCGGAGGAGCAAGCCAACCTGACGCGCGAGTTCCCGCGTATCGTCACCATCATGGCGACCGGTGACTTCGACGGGGACGGGGATGTTGCGGGGGACGGGGAGCCCGACGACCCCGACTTCGATCCCGTCGCCAGCCTCCAGATCGGCGTCGTGACGTCGGACATGGGCACCGGCGGGTTCACCGTCCCGACCTGCGCGAACTCGCAGTTCGGCGACGACGGCATCCTCCGCACGGTCGGCAACCTCACCATCGGAGGGTGCAGCGCGACCTACCCCTCGTTCCTCAACTTCAGTCCGGGCGGCTCGACCACCCCGATGCAGTTCGCGTCCGACGTCTCGTGCGTCGCGACGACCGGCACGGGCGGCTGCGGCTTCGAGCAGCAGCTCGAGGCGCCCCTGAAGGCGCTCTCGCCGACGGTGGCCCAGCCGTGGACGGCGGAGGGGTACACGCCGCCTCACTTCTTCATGAATTCGGACGGTAACGCGGACGTCGAGAACGCGGGCTTCGTGCGGGAGAACTCGGTGCTCGCGATCGTCCTCGTCTCCGACGAGGAGGACTGCTCGGCGCGCGATCCCGACCTCTACAACCAGAGCAGCGCGACCTACACCGCGGATCCCAACATCCGTTGCTTCATCCACGAGGCGCAGGCGCTCCACCCGATCAGTCGCTACGTCGACGGCCTGCTCCAGCTCCGCAAGACGCCGAACCTCCTCGTGTTCGCGCCGATCGTGGGCATTCCGCGCGACCTCGAGCCGACCGGCCTCGAACCGGTCAACTTCCCGCCGCTCGTCTCCGACGACCCGGCGGTCCGCGACGACCGCATGGAGACGATGGTCGACCCGGCGAACCCGACGCGTCTCCAGACCTCCTGCAACGAGCCGGGTACGGGGCTCGCCTACCCGCCGGTCCGCATCGTCCGCGTCGCCCAGCAGCTCGAGGCGGCTGGCGCGGGCGTCACCGTCCGCTCGATCTGCAACACCGACCTCTCCGGCGCGCTCAACTCGATCATCGACAAGATCAAGAGCGCGCTCAACGCCGCGTGCCTCGCGCGCGCGCTCAACCCGCGGGCCGACGGCAGCGTGGCGTGCGACGTCCTCGCGGTCATGCCCGAGGGGGCGACCTGCGATCCGGCGCAGGGCCAGACGCCCCGCATGGAGAACGGCGCGGCGGTGTTCGAGAACGGTCGCGCGGTGTGCAACATCGAGCAGCTCGTCCCGACGATGCGGTCCCCGGGCGGTGAGCCCACGGGCGCGGGCTGGTTCTACGACGACTTCACCGACACGGTGATGATGAACTGCTCGCGGAGCCCGCAGCGGGTCGCGTTCACCGCGCAGCCGATGTCCGGCGCGGTCGTCCGCCTCGAGTGCTTCCAGTCCGTCGGCATGGGCGGCGGCACCGGTGGCGCGATGATCGGCGACTTCTGTGATCCGGCGGCCGGGGGCGGCAACTGCGCCTCGGGCATGACCCCGGCGGGCGCCCTCGGGTGCGACCCGGTCGCCCGCTCGTGCGCGGTGCCCTGCGGGAGCGACGCGGACTGCCGCACGGCGGGCCTCGTCGGCTTCCGCTGCGACACCCGCACGCTCGGCGAGGCGGCGCCCGACCAGTTCCCGGGCGACGGCACGGCGCGGAACTACTGCGTCAACCCGACGTGCGGCACCTAGCCGGCTGAGCGCTGAGCGTCGATCTCGACTGAACGGGCCGGCCCTCCGACGGAGGTGCCGGCCCGCTTCGTTCGAGGCCTAGGCCGCCGCGCGATCGCCGTCGGTCTCGTCGGCCGGCGCGTCCTCGCTCGGATCGACGGCCACCTCCCGCACATCGGCGAGGATCGCGGCCCGGAGCCGCTCGGCGATCGCCGGCTCGTCGACGAGGCGCTGCCGCGCCTTCTCGCGCCCGTGGCCGAGGCTCGCTCCGTCCAGGTTGTAGTAGGCGCCGTTCTTGTCCACGAGTCCCCGCGCGACC
This sequence comes from Sandaracinaceae bacterium, assembly GCA_050186575.1. Lineage (GTDB taxonomy): Bacteria > Myxococcota_A > Polyangia > Polyangiales > Sandaracinaceae > JAUHXR01. Next base: position 46,639 of record JBFWYI010000041.1, read on the forward strand.
GCGAGGTCGAGGAGGTCCGACGGCGCGTCCATCCCGAAGCCGTAGCGCACGTCGACCTCGGCGAGCCGGAACGGAGGCGCGAGCTTGTTCTTCACCACCTTCACGCGGAGGCGATGGCCGATGATCTCGTCGCCCGCCTTCACCTGTCCGACGCGCCGCACGTCGAGGCGAACCGACGAGTAGTACTTGAGCGCGGTGCCGCCGGTGGTCGTCTCCGGCGAGCCGAACGTGACGCCGATCTTCATGCGGAGCTGGTTGATGAACATCACGCACGTGTTGCTGCGGTGCGCGACGCCCGTCAGCTTGCGCATCGCCTGGCTCATCAGCCGCGCCTGGAGGCCGACGTGGTTGTCACCCATCTCCCCCTCGATCTCCGCGCGCGGGACGAGCGCGGCGACGGAGTCGATCACGACGAGGTCGATCGCCCCCGAGCGGACGAACGTCTCGGTGATCTCGAGCGCCTGCTCCGCGTTGTCGGGCTGGCTGACGAGCAGCGCGCCCACGTCCACCCCGAGCTGCTGCGCGTAGCGGACGTCGAGCGCGTGCTCGGCGTCGATGAACGCGGCGATGCCGCCCGCGCGCTGGCACTCCGCGATCGCATGGAGCGTGAGCGTCGTCTTGCCGGAGCCCTCGGGGCCGTACACCTCGATGATCCGGCCGCGCGGGTAGCCGCCGCACCCGAGCGCGAGCGAGAGCGAGAGGCAGCCGGGGTCGATCGCGGGGACCACCTCGGCCGTGCGCTCGCCGAGCAGCATCACCGTGCGCGGTCCCCACTGCTTATTGATGCTCGCCATCGCGCTCTCGACGGCCTTCTCCTTCTCGCTCGCCTTGCCCTTGTCCTTGTTTCCCATGTCGATCTCCTCGCGCTCCGAGACGAATCGTGAGCTCGGCACGGAGCGCGCGTGCTCGAGCGATGCCCCGCGCGACCACCGCGCGGGATGCGTCAGCCGATCGGCGGGACGGACCCGCCCCGCAACGTGACGTGCGGTTCGTCGAAGCGATCGAGGCGCCGGTAGCCGAGCGCCTCCGCCACGTGCGCGTCCGTCGGCTCGGTCGCGCCTTCGAGGGCCGCCACCGTGAACGCGACGCGGGTCGCTCGCGCGAAGCCACGCGCGCTGAGGCGGAGCCGCTCCGCCGCCTCGATGATCAGCCGCCGTGAGCCCGGCGCCATCCGCGGGAGGAGCTCGCGCGCCTCGAGCGGCCGTGTCCCCAAGTGCTCGTCGAGCACCGCGCGCGCCGCCTCCACGCGCTCGCGCACCGCGCTCGACGGCTCCTCGCGCTTGTTCGCCCCGAGCTTGGCGAGCCGCAATGGTGGCAACCTGACGTGCAGATCGAAGCGGTCGAGGATCGGCCCGCTCACCCGGCTGCGATAGGTGAGCACCCTCTGCGGAGTGCACCGGCAGTGGCGCGTGCGGTCGCCCTCGAAGCCGCAGGGGCACGGGTTCATCGCGGCGATCACGAGGGCCGACGCGGGCATCGACACGCGCTCGTTCACCCGCGCGATCTCCGCGCGGCCCGCCTCCATCACGGTGCGGAACGCCTCGATGGCCGGCCGCGCGAACTCCGGCAGCTCGTCGAGGAACAGCACGCCGCCGTGCGCGAGGGTGACCTCGCCGGGGCGGATCGGATCGCCGCCGCCGATCAGCGCGGCGACCGACGCGGTGTGGTGCGGCGCGCGGAACGGACGGCGCACCCCGCGCTCGCCCACCCGGAGGCCGGCCGCCGACGCGATCGTCGCGATCTCGAGCGCGTCGTCGGGGCGAGGGGAGGGGAGGATCCCGGGGAGCCGCATCGAGAGCATCGTCTTGCCCGCGCCCGGCGGCCCCACGAGGAGCAGGTGGTGTCGGCCCGCCGCGGCCACCTCGAGCGCGCGCTTGGCGGCGGCTTGACCCTGCACGTCCGCGAGATCGGGGTAGCGGCTCGCGTCGATCGTCGGGCCCTCGCCGATCTGCGACGCGAGCGTGAGCGTCCCGTTCAGCGCCGCGACCACGGAGCGCAGATCGCTCGCCGACGAGACGCGAAGCCCGGGCACCAGCGCCGCCTCACGGCGCTGCACCTCGGGGACGATCGCGTGCTCGAGCCCGCGCTCGCGCGCCGCCGCCAGGAGCGGGAGCAGCCCGCGGGCCCCGCGCAGCTCGCCGGCGAGGGACAGCTCGCCGAAGAGCAACGTCTCTTCCAGTCGATTGGGCGCGCAGCTCCCGCACGCGCTGAGCAGGGCGATCGCGATCGCGAGGTCGAGCCCGGCCCCGCGCTTCTTGTGGTCGGCCGGCGCGAGGTTGAGCACGATCTTGCGCGGCGGCAGCTCGTAACCGCTGTTGGTCAGCGCCGCCCTCACGCGGACTCGGCTCTCGCGCACCGCGGTCTCCGGCAGCCCCACGATCTCGAAGCCGGGGACGTTGCTCGTGATGTGCACCTCCACCGAGACGAGGCGCGCGTCCACCCCGACGACGCAGCCCGAATGCGTTCTCGCCAGCATGGAGGCCGCACATGGCAAGCCTCGTTCCGCGGCGATCGCGGAGGATCTCTAGCTAGAGAGGTGGCGCGAGGTGGCGATCCGCCGGCGGGCGCCGGGCGGCCGCCGGTGCGCGAGGTGCTCGCTCGAGCTCAGCGGCTGCAGTCTTCGTAGACCTGCATCGCGGCGGTCGAGTCGCACGTGAAGTCCGCCAGCGTCGCGGTGACCACCATCTCGCCCGACGCGGGAGCGCGCGCGTCGAGGCGGCAGCGCATCGTGTTCGCGAAGTTCAGCTCGATCGTGTAGCTCTCGCCCTGGTCCACGATCCCGACGATCCGCGGCAGCTCGTCCATCGCGGCGCCGCGGCGGATGCCCACCGCGCCGGCCACCACCGTCCCCGCGAAGATCCCGTTCACCGACGGTCGGAGGTCGGGCGCCTCCGGGTCGAGCGAGAGGTCGACCTGGTGGATGAGCGCGAGCACGACGCTACTGTCGTTCATCGACTCCGCGCCCGAGATGTCGATCACGAGGTCCAGCCCCGCCGTGGTCGCCGGGTTCTCGTCGCGGATGTTCACGAAGTTGAACGCGTGCTGGAACGTGAGCGAGCCGTCCTCGTCGAGGGGCTCGCGCCACGTGTGGTCGGTGTTCGTCATGTCGGTGGGGGCGCCGAGGCCGTCCGCGCCGATGTCCGCGTAGAAGTCGACCTGGGTCGCGGCGATGGGCGCCCCGAGCGGGAAGTCGAGCTGCGCGCAGCTATCGGGGTAGGGATCGATCCGCGCGTACGCCTGGATGAGCCGCGTCTCCGGGTTGACGATCTCGACGATCACGGGCTGCCCGGTGTGGGGCGTGAACGAGACCAAGCGGACGGCCACGTCCCGGAGCTGGCTCGGATCGATGGTGAGCGGGTCGAGCTCGCCGCCGACGACGAGCGAGCAGCCGCCGAGCGCCCAGCTCAGGAGGAGCACGCAAAGAACGCTGCGGATGCGCGGGGCGGGGAGGGACCGCATGATCAGAACCTCCCCTGGACGCGGCCGCCGCAGTAGAGCGGCCCGCAGTCGAGCACCGCCTCGGCGGCCGCCGCGTCGGCGCTCTCGGCTTCCGGCGTGCGCGGGAGACCGAAGATCAGCCCGAGGATCAGGCCGGTCACCGCGACGGCGCCGCCTCCGAACATCAGCAGATCCGCGGCGAGCGCGATCCCCTTGGCGCCGTCGCGCGCCTCGTCGAGGTTCGCCTGATCCATGCGGCACCGTCCGTCCGTGCAGTCGTCGAGGAGCGCGTTGGTGTCGGCGAGCGCGACGCCGCCGACGATCCCGCCCGCGATCGCGGCCGCCGCGCCGACCCCGAAGATCACCCACGGCCACACCTCGGGCTGCGCCTCGGCTTCCGCGCGACGGCGCGCTTCTTCTTCGGCGCGCGCGCGCTCGGCCATCGCGTTCGCGGTCGCGCTCTCGAGGTCGCGCTGCGAGCGCTCCTCCTCCTCGATGGCGCGACGCAGCTGGGTGAGGCGCGCCTCGAGGTTCACGCGGTCCGGCGCGTCGGGGACGCGCGAGAGGTAGAGCTCGAGCATGCGCGCGGCGCCCGACGAGTTGTGGGCGTCGCGGAACGCGATGTACGCGTTGTAGAGGAGCTCGGGGCGCCGACTCAGGTCGTAGGCCTCTTCGAACTGCGCGGCCGCCTCGGCGAAGCGCCCCTCGTCGTAGTAGCGCGTCGCGATGAGGAAGTGATCGCGCGCCCGCGCGTCGTCGAGCTGTCGGCCCTCGGTCATCCCGCCGCCGGACATCGCCGTCTGCGCATTGGGCCGCGTCTCACCCTCGCCCTCGCTGCCGCCGGCCTGGGCGCGGGCCACCGACGTCGCCAGGCACGCGGCGCTGCACGCGCCGATCAGCCCCACGATGAGGGGCGCGCGAGAGCGACCGGTCTGGAACATCCACCGTGAGATCATCGCGGGCATCCTACCGCAGCCCGGCCGCTGTCCGAAGTCCTCGGCCGGTCGAAGGCGGTCCGAAGAGTCCTACGCGCGGTGACCCGTCCCGGATCGATCTCAATCCGGGCCGGGGCAACGCCACTCGACCCCGATCCGTCGGAGCCGCGGCGCGCCGGATGCTCCCTCCGCCGCGAGCGTCACGTCGACCTCGATCACGCCGCCGTCGGGCACCGAGAGCGCGAAGGGCGACGGATCGGTGGGCACGGTGCCGAGCACCGCGTAGCTCGCGCTCGCCAGCGCCGCGCGATCCGCCGCGTGGCGCGCCTCGACGCGCACGGTGCCGCCGTTTCCGAACGTCCCCGCCACGTGCACGCGCACCCATTCCGTCGGCACATCCGGTCCGCAGCCCTCGAACACGTGCGACTGCGACGCCTCCGGGACGAGCGCGTAGCGGACGCGCGCCCCCGCGAGATCACCTTGCACGTGCGGCGCGCGGCCCACCTCGACCTGCGCGAGCACCTCGCCGCTCTCCGGATCGATGCGCGTCGCGATGCCGTCGTCGCCCGCCCCGCCCTGCGAGCTCGCGGTCCACACCATGCCGTCGGCGTCGATCGCGATGCCGATCGTCTCGAACGGCGTGACGGTGTCGGAGACGATCTCGAACGTGTCGCTCGCGCGCAGCGGGTCGAGTCGGACGCGGCTCATCAACCCCGACGTATGCGCGGTGACGAAGCCGACGTCCGGATCGAACATCGATCCGCGCGGGCTCGGCGGCGAGCTCGCGCGCGACCAGCGATCGAGCGCCGGGTCGTACGAGAAGAGCGCGTCGCAGCTGAACCCGGTGAGGAGCAACCTCCCTTCCTGATCGACGCTGAGGCTGTAGAGCAGGTAGCAGGGGTAAGGCACCGTGAGGATCGAGAGGGGCTCGGCGGCGTGCGGATCGATCCGGGCGACGAGGCCCTGGCGCTCCGCCATCCACAAGACGCCCCAGCGGTCGAACGTCGCGGAGTAGGGCGAGAACTCCGGCGTCTCGATCCGGCGGAGCTCCGCGCCGGTCAGCCCGTCGAGCTCGATCACCGCGTGGCCATCGTGGAGGCCGATCCATGCGTCGCCGCCGGAGATGTCGTCGAGCCCCGTGTCGCCGTCGATCGCGATCGCGCGCGCGACGTCCTTGTGCCCGCCGACCGGGACGTTGAACAGGATGCACTCGTCCTCCGCGAGGAGGCGCACGTCGCTCGGTCCCGTCGACGTCTCGAGCCCGTCCCCGTCGACGTCGACGCAGCGCGACGGATCGCCGGCGACCTTGGTGACCGACGACATCCCGTCGAACTCGCGGTTCACGATCCACGCGTCGCCGTGCCAGTCCACCGCGACGCGGCTCGGCTCCGTCCCGCCGCTCGGATAGCGCGCGGTCTCGCGCTGCTCGTGGATGTCGATGCGCGACAGGGTACCTTCCGCGCTGTTGGCGACCCACATCTCGCCGGTGGTGCGGCGCTCGGTGCCGAGGGTCAGCTCGCCGAACCGGGTCAGCTCGAGGCCGGGGGACGCGGTGAACGGGACCGCGCCCTCGCCCCACACGCCGCCGAGGCACCCCGGCGTACACCCGCCGCAAGGGCTCACCACGCCTTCGTCGACGAGCCCGTCGCAGTCCTCGTCGTGCCCGTCGCAGCGCTCGGACTGGGGCGGCACCCCGCCGTCGCACAGGCCCCAGAAGCCGTTGATGCACATCGTGCCGCCGCCCACGCAGATGCCCACCCCGGCGCGCTCGTCGAGGCACGCCGCGCGCGCTCCCGCGAGGCATGGACAGCCCGTCGCGCGCGGGTCGGCGTCGCAGTCCGGCGGTGGCTGGATCTCGCAATCGTAGTTGCGCGACGCGTCGTTCGGGTCGCAGTCGTCGCCGAGCGCGCAGCTCGGCCCGTAGCCGTCGAGGTCGGTGTCCTCGCACTCCATCCCGGTCGTGCAGCCGGCGAGCGCCGCGGTGAGGCAGAGCGCGAGCCGCACGGTGGGTGCCCGGTGCACCGGAGGAGCGTAGCGCAGGAGCCTTGCGGAGGTCGGATCCGCTCAGTCGCCGCCGGCGGCGCGGACCTGCGCCTCGACGCTCTCGGCGGCGGGCGGCTGCTTCTCCATCGACGCGACGGCGTCGATGCCACCCTGGGCCGTGATCCACTCTGCGAGCGCACGCAAGCCGTCTTCCATCGACACCTTCGGGTCGTAGGCGAGCTTCCCGCACGCGGCGCTGAAGTCGAAGAGCGTGCTCTTGCCGCGCTGGAGCATCTCGTCCGGCGTGAGCCCGCCGGGTCCCTTGCCCCTCAACCGCGCGAGCGGCCAGCTCACGGAGAACGGCGCGCTCTCCTTCGGGCGTGGCAGGCCGAGCGCCTCGCTGAGCGCGAAGAAGAAGTCGCGCGCGTGTTGGAACGTCGGATCGACGACGTGGTACGGCCGACCCGCCGCGTTCTCGGCGTCCAGCCCCGCGAGGATCGCCTCGGCGAGGTGATCGATGTAGGTCGTCGCGAAGTAGGTGCGCCCGTCGCCGACGAGCTGGATCCCGCCGCTCCTCGCCTCGCGCAGGAGGCCGGGCAACCGGCTCGTGTCGCCGGGGCCCCACACCCAGCTCGCGCGGATCGAGACGGCCTCGAGCTCGGGCCCCGACGTGCTCAGGATGAGCTCCTCGCCGAGCTGGAGCGAGCGCGCGCGATCGCCGAACGCGTACCCGGTCGTGGGTCGGTCCTCGTCCCAGTGGATCCGATCGCCGGCGTGCAGGGTGACGTCGGTGCACGTCACGTGGACGAGCCTCCGCACCTCCGCGTGCTTGCACGCGTTGACGAGGTTCTCCGCGCCGGCGACGTGGGTCCATGTCAAAGCGCGTTTCGCAGCGCGCGGTGACACGATCCCCGCCGCGCACACCACCACGTCCATCCCGCTCGCCGCGTCGGCGATCGACGTCGGATCGCCGAGCTCCGCGCGCGCGCGCTCGGCGTGCTCCGGGAGATCGAGCTCCTCGGGATCGCGCGCCGCCGCCCGCACCGTGTGCCCCGCGTCGATCAGGGACCGCACGACCGCGCCGCCGATGAACCCCGACGCGCCTAGCACCACCACCTTCATGGGCACTCCCTACGATCGCCTGCGAGCGTCGAGAAGACCACCCTCCGCGTCCAGAAGTTCCGCATGGTTTCTCCTCTCCGATCGCGCCCGTGTCTCGGAGGTCTCGGGGTCCTACGCGAGTCGATCGTTGCGCGGATGGTGCGCTCCGGAGCCCGCGCTCCGCGGTCTGCTCCGCGCGCTTCGGGAGCGCGCCCGCGAGCGCAGCGAGGGGCGCGGTGAGGAGCGAGCAAAGGTCCGCGCTCGCGCGCGGACCGGAGCGAAGCTCCGGAATTGAGGAAAGGCCCCGCCACACGCTGGACACCGCGACCGTTGCTCCCTTCCGGGCCTGGCGGGGTTAGCGGGCCAGCGTTGGCGGGGCCATAAACCGACGCACGCGGTCGTGCGCCGGAGGAAGCGGAGAGGGCGGGATTCGAACCCGCGGTACCGTTGCCGGTACACACGATTTCCAGTCGTGCACCTTCGACCACTCGGTCACCCCTCCCAGGGGGAACCTGCCAACACATCGATCAAAGAACGGGATCGGCGAACGTGAGCTCCGCCTGCCGGAGCGAGGCGGAGCGGGGAATCGTGACTCTCAGCGAGAGGTCGCGCGGTCTGCGATGGAGCTGCGTTGAAGCGTAGAGCGCGCGGACGAACCTGAGAGTGAGCGGAGGACGTGGGATTCGAACCCACGGTACCGTCACCGGTACACTTGATTTCGAATCAAGCGCCTTAGACCACTCGGCCAGCCCTCCGTCGCGGACCATAGCAAAGGCGAAGGGGGCGTCAACGACGGGTCTCGCGGACTCTTCGGAAGAACGAGCTGAGCAGATCGCCGCACTCCTCGGCCCTCACGCCGCTGGCCGTGGGGTAGCGATGATTGAGGCGCGGGTCGTCGCCGATCCGGTAGAGGCTCTCGGTCGCGCCGGCCTTCTTGTCGACCGCGCCGTACACCACGCGGGCCACCCGCGCGTTGACGAGCGCGCCCGCGCACATGGGGCACGGCTCGAGCGTCACGTAGACCGTCACGTCGCTGAGGCGCCACGTCCGAAGGCGCGCCGCGGCCGCCCGGATCGCGATCAGCTCCGCGTGGGCGGTCGGATCCTGCGCGCGCTCGCGGAGGTTGTAGCCGACGCCGACGATCGTTCCGTCGCGCACCGCGACGGCCCCGACCGGCACCTCGCCCTCCGCCTCGGCGCGCCGCGCCAGCGTGAGGGCCTCGCCCATCCAGCGGGCGTCTTCGGCCGCCATGGTCGCGGCGGCGGCGGCTTCATCGATCGCGCTCACCGCGATCGCTCGAAACGAACCTGACGCACCCAGAAGGATTCGAACCTCCGACTTCCGGTTCCGTAGACCGGCGCTCTATCCAGCTGAGCTATGGGTGCCGAGCGGGCGCGCATACTAGCCCCCGGACCGGGGGTGTCAATGCTCTCGCGCGGTGGTGCGAGGACCGCAACACGAGAGCGAGACGGAGAGGGCGGGATTCGAACCCGCGGTACGGTTTGACCCGTACGCTCGCTTAGCAAGCGAGTGCCTTCGACCACTCGGCCACCTCTCCCGCGAGCCATCCCAAAGAGGGCCGGAGACCCCCAAAAGGACGAGCGTCTTACCCGGCGCTCGGGGGGCTGTCAATCGGTGCGCGCGCGCCTTTTGGGCGCCTGCTATATCGCTCGCACCATGCGCCGCGCTCTCGCTTCGTTCGCCTTCGTCGCGTCGCTCCTCGTCGCGTCGCTCCTCGCCTCTCGCCCCGCCTCGGCATGCAGCTGCATGGCCGCGCCGCCCGCCCGTGAGGCGCTCGAGGCGGCCGACGCCGTGTTCGAAGGCCGCGTCGTCTCGATCGAGGACGAGGGCCCGATGCGCGCCGTGACGTTCGAGGTCGTCCAGTACTGGAAGGGCGCCGACCAGGAGCGGATCGTCGTCCGCACCGGCGCGAGCTCCGCGGCGTGCGGGATCGCGTTCGAGGTCGACACGAGCTGGCTCATCTACGCCGAGCAGCGGCCCGACGGGCTCGGCACCGGGCTCTGCTCGCGCACGCGGCGCATCGAGGAGGCCGAAAACGATCTTGCGGTGCTCGAGGCGGGCGTGGTGCCGGTCGAGATCACCGAGGCGGACGAGGTCGAGGGTCCCGCGCCGGTCGAGCCGTCGCGCGCGGGCTGCGGGAGCTGCGCCGTACCGACTCGGCGCGCCCCCGCTCCCTACGCGACCGCGATCCTGTTCGCGATGCTGCTCAGCTCTTGTAGATCGCCATCACGTCGGAGAGCAGCTTCACCGCCTCCGCGTGGGGCCGCTGGAACGCGTTGCGCCCCATGATCGATCCGTCGCCGCCGCCGGCGTGGATCTGACGGATCTCTTCGAGCACCTCGTCGGTGCCCTTCGCCGCGCCGCCCGAGAAGATGACGATGCGTCGGCCGTCGAACGCGGCCTGCTTCACGTGGCGGATGCGGTCCGCCAACGTGCCGTGCGGGATCTTCTCGTAGTACTTCTTCGCGTCGTCGCGCGCGAGGTGCTCGGTCGGCGGCTTCACCTTCACGACGTGCGCGCCGAGCTGACACGCGATGTGCGCGGAGTACGCGATCACGTCGAGCGCGGTCTCCGCCTTACTGTCCATGTTGCCGCGCGCGTATGCCCACATGACGGTGGGGATGCCGGAGTCGCGCGCCTCCGCGATGAGGTCGCGGATCTGCTTGTACATGTCGTTGCGGAAGTTCGAGCCGGGATAGATCGTGAAGCCGATCGCGCTGCAGCCGAGCCGCACCGCGTCCTTGACCGAGCTGGTCAGCGCCGAGCACGGACCGCCGACCTCGGCGAGCAGGTCGGAGTTGTTGACCTTGAGGATCAGCGGCAGCGTCCCCGCGTACTTGTGCGCGACCACGTCGATGAACCCGAGCGGCGCCGCGTACGCGTTGCAGCCGGAGTCGGTCGCGAGCTTCGGGTGGTACATCGGGTCGTAGCCCGACGGGTTCGGTCCGAACGAGCGCCCGGGCCCGTGCTCGAAGCCCTGGTCGACCGGCAGGATCACCATCTTGCCGGTGCCGGCCAGCGTCCCGTGGTTGAGCATCCGGCGCAGGTTGCCGATGACGCCCGCGCTCTCCCCCGCATAGTTCGCGAGGATCTTCTCGACGACTTCGCTCATCTCTCTATCTCCCGTTGCCCTTGCTCTCGGTCCGCGTGACGCAGCAGCACGGAGGAGAAGGGATTCGAACCCCTGGAGCCCTTGCGAGCTCGGCGGTTTTCAAAACCGCTGCCTTCGACCACTCGGCCACTCCTCCGACGGAGGCTCGGCGAGCGGGCCCCCGCGTGCGGGCACGGCGTATCGCAACTCGGCGCGTCTGTCCAAACGACGCGGCCAGGGCCGGGCCCGGCTGAGATGTGCACGGGTTCGCGACGAGGAGGGAGGTAGCCATGCGGATGAGGACGGAGTTCGCGGCCGAGGATCCCCTGGAGGAGCGAGCGCTCGAGCAGATGATTGTCGGCGCCTCGACGCGCAAGCACGCACGCTCTCTCGAGCCCGCTGCCGTTGCTGCTCTCCGCCGAACGACGCAACGTCTCGACGCCCAGGTTGATCACGAGGTCGCGGTCGCGTCGATCGACCGTCCCACCGAGCAACCGTCGCGAAGTTCGACAACGGTCGGGACAAGCCCCAACCGACTCGCATTCACTCGCTCTTGAAGAAGCCCCGCCTGAGCGGACCGCAGTCACCTAGCTCCGCCAACGCGGTGCAGCTAGCTGGCACCGATCTCGGCGGCAGATGGAAGGAATCGATGACCGCAGCGTCGGCGCAAGACGTCTGCTCCCACTGAGCAAGCGCCGCGTCCACGTCGTCGGAGACGCAGGCCTCCAGGTCGCCAACACGTGCCGAGCACGCGCCGCTGAGGCAGAAGAAAAAGTAGTTTTCCCAAGGCAAGTAGCGAAGGTGCTCAGCAGCGTTTAGGCAGTCCTGCCGCAAGGACTCACACTCACGTGCCTCACTCGTCTCGAACAGGGCGTAGATCAGACAGTTGACCTGATCGCTCGTCATCGAGTCGACACGAGCGAGGGCGTAGTCCGCCGCGTCGGAGCAGAAGGTCTGTGGCTGCTCGTCCTCGAGCTCAGAAAAGAGAGCCTCAGGGTCTTCCCCCGATTCAAACCCCATATCATGCGACTGCGTGCAAGCCGCAAGGCCCACCGCTACAGCCACACCCGCCACCCTCCCCAGGATCTGCCCCAACACTAGACCCCGCCCCATTCGTAGTTTGCTCCCAGCGGGACCACCAGCTTCCCACGCGGAGGACCAACCCACCGGGCTGTTTGCTCTTTGCGCGTAAATGGATTCATAAAGGCCCGCATCTCTACCACAAATAGCCGGGCCATGTAGTCCTCACTATGGACCCACATGGAGAAGAAGTCGCGGAGACTCAGATCTGATTCTATGGCGCCCTTCTCGGTCAACGTATACAGAATCCCTGTTGTGCTACCTACGCAACACCACGAAGGGCTCCAATCAATCAGAGGAACCAGTCGCAACGGGAGCACTGCCTTCTGAAAGAGCCTGAGATCCCAAAAGGTCTCGATGAGAGTTCGCCCATGCTGACTCCGCGCACCAGCTATACCGATCATGCCGTAGCTCGGACCAAAACCACCATCAGCGACCTCCCTAAGCAATCGCTGATGAAACGGGTGCAGCTCAAACTCTATGGTTGCATGGACTCGCGCCAATTGTTCAGCAGTCGCCGGCGGAGGAAGTGCAGGAACGCTTTCGCCTTGGGTTGCTCCTTTTGTTCTGCGCCGAGGATCGGAGGCGGCGTCGCGAATCTCGTCTATGAGAGCTGCTTCAGTAGCCATCGCAAGTTCAGACATTAGAAAAACTCAAACAGATAACGATCTTCAGAGATTGTGGCTCCCAACTCACTCAGGAACGGTACACAGGCATCTCGGCAGATCTTGACGGATACAGCCCCTCGGCTCGGGGTAAGATTTAGATGGTATGCAGCCTCCATCAGTTTCCACTCCGCGTGCATCGCGCCGCCCTCAACTGGAACTAGACCACGAGCGAGCGCCAACTCGACCTGAGCTGCATCAAGTTCTGACACGCCACCAGCAATTAGTGTCGTGCCCTCCCTCGTTTCCATTATCGCTACGGCACGGCGGGTCCCAGCACCACTGGCTTCTGATATCTCTGCTTCATCGGGTGTTCAGCCACTCCCACGATGGCTGGCGTCGCGAACCCAGTTCCGCGGATAAATGAGGACGATCAGGCCTCCGTTGGGATCGTCTGCAACGACACCGAGCACCTCGGCCTCTTGGTAGGCTTGCGGGTCGTCACCACGGGGCGGAGATCGTAGGCTCCCGGAGCGCACGCGGACGCGCACTTCCACCGGAAGCGGGGCGCGGGTGCCGTCAGCCCGCAGCACGGGGGTGTCGGCGAACGCGACCGTGCGACGCTTGAGAAGTGTCCCCGCTGGCCAGGCTGCCATGCCGCAATCTGTCATCGGGCTCGACAAGCGTCGAGGGGGCTGCCCGGCGTGACGTCGGCATGCGGCAGCTTGCCTGGCGCGTTGTACCGTCTGCGCGTGTCCGACGTAGACGTCGCTGCTCTTCTCTGTGCGCGCATGCGTCTCCAGGCAGCACCTCCGTCGCCGAGGTACACACCTCATCGTCGTCCACAGAGTCCACGATCCCGAGACGAAGCAGAACTACCTGGGCCTCAAGCAGTTCGAGGAGGCACGCTCGGCGTTCGTGAAGGCCATCGAGCTCTCGAAGGACGGTGCTCACGTCGAGGCCAAGGTCCGGCTCGCTGCGACCCTCATGGCGCTCGGAAGGGGACCCGAGGCGAGGAAGCTCGCGAAGGAGGTCAAGCACCTGGTCGGCGTGGACCCCGCCAGAGAGTGGAAGCGCTTCATCGACGTGTGGGGCGACCTCCGGTTCGCGGCCGGTGGCGAGAGGGAGTGACCACGCGCCCCTCTCGAGTATGGTCGACCTATCCCGTACCCCTGGCCGTTCACCGATGTCCGCCACGGTCAGCTCACGTCGCGCGAGTGGGCCAGGCTGCATCCGGCGCGCGAGATGATCTCCACGGACGGAGGCTGGACGTGCTGGAGAGCTCGGGGATCGTAAGGGCCGATCACGCGCGGCTCACATTCCCGAGGCGAGCGCGTGCTCCGTTTTTTCTCCCCGGAAACCGAGCGGAAACACGAAGGCGGCACGATCCGCGCGTGGATTCTTCGATTCTCGACAGCCTGTGGGTCCTCCTCAGCGCGATCCTCGTCTTCTTCATGCACGCGGGGTTCGCGCTCGTGGAGAGCGGGTTCTGCCGACGGAAGAACGCCGTCATGGTCCTGCTCAAGAACGTGGCGGTGGTCGCGCTCGCGTCGATCCTGTTCTACCTCGTCGGCTTCGGGCTGATGTTCGGCGGCGGCAGCCCGTGGATCGGGCTCGAGGGCTTCGCGCCCGACGCGAGCGACGCGGTCGCCGGCGCGCCCGACAATTTACCTCTCTACGTGTTCTTGTTCTTCCAGCTCGTGTTCGCGGCCACCGCGGCGACCATCGTGAGCGGCGCGGTCGCGGAGCGCGCGCGGCTCGGGACGTTCTTCCTCTTCACCGCCATCGCGAGCGCGCTGATCTATCCGTTGGTGGGCCATCAGATCTGGGGCGGCGGCTGGCTCAGCACGATCGGGTTCCACGACTTCGCGGGGTCCACCGCGGTGCACGCGGTCGGCGGCGCGATGGCGCTCGCGGGCGTGCTCGTCGTGGGCCCGCGCATCGGCAAGTTCGACAAGCGAGGCAACCCGCGGCCGATCCCCGCGCACAACTTCCCGCTCGCCGCGCTCGGCGTGATCATCCTCTGGCTCGGCTGGTTCGGGTTCAACGGCGGGAGCGAGCTCGCCGCGCACCCCGAGGCCATCGCGCGGATCATCCTCGTCACGAACCTCGCGGCGGCGGCCGGCTTCCTCGTCGCGCTCGCCGACGTCCGGCGCCGCACGGGGATGCTCGATCTGTCGATGGGCCTCAACGGCGCGCTCGCCGGGCTCGTCGCGATCACCGCGGGCTGCGACGTCATCGGACCGATCGAGTCGATGATCGTCGGCGCGCTCGCCGGGCTGCTCGTCGTGGAAGGCGTCTTGCGTCTCGAGAAGCTCGGGCTCGACGACCCGGTCGGCGCCATCGCGGTGCACGGGATCGGCGGCGTGTTCGGCACGGTCGCGGTCGGCCTGTTCGCGAAGGAGGGTGGCCTCCTCCACGGCGGAGGGCTCGGCCTCCTCGGGGTCCAGGCGCTCGGCGTCGCGGTCTGCGGCGGCTTCGCGTTCGCGACGGGTTACGCGAGCTGGCGCGGCCTCGCGTTCATGAAGGGCGGCGTCCGCGTGTCGCGCGATCACGAGCTCGAGGGGCTCGACATCGCGGAGTGCGGCGTCGAGGCATACGGCGAGGAGCTCCGCGGCGTCCACGCGAGCGAGGCGGACCTCGAGGCCGGCGAGGCGCCGGTCCGCCGCTGGAGCAAGCAACCCGTCTGACGCGGCGGCGTCAGCCCCTCGCGCCGCACGGCGGGAGGGCGATGCTCACCTGCTCGTACGGTCCCTTCGGTATCGGCCTGAACCGGTGGGTACACATGCACGTGGGTACACCATGGACGCGACGCGCCGTTTGCTCGCGGCATGTCTCCCCCCTCGACGACGCGGCGTCGACGCCGGCGCTCGGATCTCCGGGTGCCCGTCCCCGCGTCGCCGACGCACCGCCCGGTCCTCTTCGTCGACGACGAGCCGATGGCGGCGCGCGCGTTCCAGCGCCTGTTCGATGGGCGCTACCACGTCACCACGGCGTCGGGTCCCTACGCCGCGATCGACCTCGCCCGCGCAAAGCGCTTCAGCGTGGTGGTCACCGATCTGCGGATGCCGGGGATGGACGGGTTGACCCTGATCGAGCAGCTCCGCGCGATCCAGCCGGGGCTCGTGTTCATCATCGTGACGGGGATGCCCGACCTCGATCTGCGGCGGAGCAACGACACCGACGCGTCGATCCTCGCCACCCTGGCCAAGCCGTGGGAGGAGGGCGAGCTCGACGACATGCTCGTGCGCGCGTTCGACCTCCACGACCGGCGCGCCGATCCGCGGTCATCGTCGCCGCCCGGCGGATTGACGGCGCTGGTGGTGGAGGAGGACCCCGCGGATGCATACCTCATCCGGCGCTACCTCGAGCGCGAGTGCGACGCGGCGGTCGAGGTCGCGGGCCGCATCTCCGAGGCCGAGATCATGGTCGCGCGTCGACAACCCGACGTGATCCTCGCGGACCTCACGCTCCCGGACGCGCGCGGGGTGGACACCATCCGTCGCATCCGGCGCGCCGCCCCCAGGAGCGCGATCGTCGTGATGAGCGGGATGGGCGACGAGACGATCGCGCGACAGGCGCTCCGCCTCGGCGCGCAGGAGGTGGTCGTCAAGGGCAACTTCGAGGTGACGCAGCTCGGTCGCATCGTGCTCCACGCGGTCGAGCGCGAGGGTCACGTCACGAAGCTCGTCGAGCTCGCGCACTACGATCAGCTCACCGGCCTCGCGAACCGACGCACGCTGCACGACCGCTACATCCACGCGCGCGCTCTCTCGAAGAGCCGCGGGATGAAGCTCGGTTTCTTGTCGATCGATCTGGATCGCTTCAAGACGATCAACGACACGCTCGGGCACGAGGCGGGCGACGTGTTGCTCCAAGAGGTGGCGCGCCGGCTTCGCCAGTGCGTCCGCGAGCACGACACGGTGGCGCGCCTCGGCGGTGACGAGTTCGCGGTCCTGTTGACCGAGCTCGAGCGTGAGACGGACATCGCGACGGTCGCCGAGCGCTTGCTCGAAGCGATGCGCGCGCCGATCGATGTGCTCGGTCGTCAGGTCGTCGTGACGGTGAGCGTCGGGGCGCTCTCGCCCGACGAGGGGAGCACGCTGGACGATCTGTTGCGCTCGGCCGATCAGAGCATGTACCAGGCGAAGCGCTCGGGGCGGAACCAGCTGGTGCGCGCGCAGTTCGTCCGCTCGCGACACGGCCAAGACCGCCTGGCGCTCGAGCACGAGCTCGCCGACGCGGTGCGCGACGAGCGCTTCTCGCTCGTGTACCAGCCGCAGTATCGCGTGGGCGACGGATCGTTGGTCGGCTTCGAGGCGCTGATGCGGTGGGCGCGCCTCGACGGCACGGCGGTGTCGCCCGGTGTGTTCATCCCGCTCCTCGAGGAGATGGGGCTCATCGCGGAGCTCGGACCGTGGCTCCTGCGCACCGCGTGTGGAGAGCTGCGACGCTTCCGCGATGCATCCAGTCAGCCGGTGCGGATGGCGGTGAACCTGTCGGGCCGCCAGCTCGAGCACGACGGGATCGTGGACCACGTCGAGCGCGTGTTGCGCGCCAACGAGCTCGAGCCGCGCTCGCTCGAGCTCGAGATCACGGAGAACGTGCTCATGCGCGACCTCGATCAGACCGCGCGGGTGCTCGACGCGCTCTCGGAGCTCGGCGCGCGCGTCGCGATCGACGACTTCGGGACCGGGTACTCGTCTTTGAGCTACCTCCAGCGCTTTCGCGTCGCGACGCTGAAGGTCGACCGCTGCTTCGTTTCGAGCATCGACGAGTCGCGCTCCGCCTGCATCGCCGAGGCGGTCATCCATCTTGGACATCGGCTCGGCATGGAGGTCGTCGCGGAGGGCGTCGAGACGCCGGCGCAGCTCGCGCACCTGCGGGCGGAAGGCTGCGACATCGTGCAAGGATTCCTGCTCGCCCGGCCCGCCCCGTCGACCGAGGCGTTCCAGGTGGCCTCGCAGCTCGCCTCCTGATCGCGACGGCAGGTTGACGTTCGACGCGCTCGAGCGCCTCGACGCGGTCGGGACCTGACCGGCGCAGCCTTTCTCGGGGACCTCACGCGTGTCAGCATCCCCTGGATGCGTCGCGCCACCGTGGTCGCGTTCGTGCTGTTGGCGACCGCCTGCAGCGGGCTGATCGACGAGCCGGATCACCCGAGCGAGCTCGCCGGCGCGCCCGGGCTGCGCGCGCTCTCGCAGACCGCGTACGTGTCGAGCGTGCGCGCGGTGCTCGGCGACGACGTCCCGGTCGAGCCGCTCGGCCGGTGGGAGACCTCCATCGCGGCGGCGCGCGGCGGCGTCAGCCCGGAGCTCACCGAGCAGTACGAAGCGAGCGCGATGTCCACGACCGCCTACGTGTTCGACGACCCGTCGCGCGCGCTCGCGTTGACGGGCTGCGTGCCGAGCGGCGAGGAGGACGACGCGTGCGCGCGCGAGGCGATCGGTCGGCTCGGCCGCCGCGCGTTTCGACGGCGCCTCACCGACGAGGAGCTCACCCGCTATCTCACGCTCGCGCACGACGTCGGCGAAGGCGACGGATGGCGCGGGCTGCGCTTCGCGACGGCGGGGCTCCTAGAGTCCCCGCACTTCCTCTACCGCGTGGAGATCGGCGACGAGGGCAAGGCGACGTCGCTCGGCGATCGGTTCTCCGACGACGAGATCGCGGCGCGGCTCGCGTTCCTCCTCTGGAACGCGCCGCCCGACGACGCGCTGCTCGATCGGGTCGAGCAAGGCGCGCTGTCGACCGACGAGGGCGTCGCTGCGGTGGTCGACTCGATGCTCGAAGACCCGCGCGCGGACGCGGGTCGGCGTCGCTTCTTCGCGGACCTCTTCCAGCTCGACGCGCTGCGCCGCGTCCAGAAGCGCGAGGAGCAGTTCCCGGAATTCGACGAGGCGCTCGTCCTCGACATGCGCGAGCAGCTCGTGAGGACGGCGGTCGCGGCCGCGAACGACGGCGGGATGCGCAGCGTGTTCACCACCCGCTCGACGTTCCTCAACCGGCGCCTCGCCGAGCACTTCGGCATCGCGGGCGAGTTCGGCGAGGACATGACGAGGTTCGAGCTCCCGCCGACCGACGCGCGCGCGGGCGTGCTGACGCTGCCCGCGTTCCTCACGCTCCAGTCGTATCCCGCGAGCACGGGACCCGCGCTCCGCGGCTTGTTCGTGCGCCGCGATCTGCTCTGTCAGGACATCCCGCCACCGCCGCCCGGCGTGTCCACCGTGCTCCCGGAGTCGTCGGACATGCCGATGACCGCGCGCCAGGCGCTGTCGGGCCACCAGCGCAGCGCAAACTGCGTGGCGTGCCACTCGCTGATGGATCCGATCGGCCTCGCGCTCGAGCACTTCGACGCGGTCGGTCACTACCGGCGCTTCGATCACGACCTGCCGATCGATCCGAGCGGCGACCTCGATGGCGTTCCGTTCGAGGACGCGGCGGGGCTCGGCGCGGCGGTGGGTGCGCACCCGAGGCTGATGCGATGCCTGACCGAGGCGATGTACGCGAGCGGGGCCGGGCAGCGGGTCGCCCCGGAGTCGGCGCGCGCGCTCCAGCGACTGCTCGGCAAGCTCGATCGCGACGCGTTCACGCTCGACGATCTCTTCCGCGCGGTCGCGACGAGCGATCTCTTCCTCTATCTGGAGCCATCATGAGACCGCGCCGCTTCCTGCCCCGACGCACGTTCTTGCGCGGCGCTCTCGCGACCGGCGCGGGCGCGGTGGTCGGCCTGCCGGTGCTCGACGCGATGCTCGACTCGGGCGGCGCGCTCGCCGATGGTGGGCGTTATCCGGATCGGTTCGTGCTGTGGTTCTGGGGCAACGGGAATATCCCGGAAGAGTGGGCGCCTTCGACGACCGGCCCGGGGTGGGAGCCGACCGAGCAGCTCGAGGGGCTGCGTGCGTTCAAGGACAAGGTCCACGTGATCAGCGGGACCGAGCTGCCGGTCGCGAACCAGTCCAACCCGCACGCCGAGGGCGTGGTCGCGATCCTCGGCGGCACCAACGCGGTGACCTCGCCCGACTATCACAACCAGGGCGACAACTGGGACTGGATGACCTACGCGGGTCCGACGATCGACGAGGTCGCGGCCGGCGTGGTGGGCACCGCTCCGTTCCGTTCGTTGTCGCTCACGCTCACCACGCCGCGCGAGTCGCTCGGGCCGGGCACCGTGATCGAGTACATCTCGCATCGCGCGCCGTACCTCCCGAACCCCGCGACCCGCGATCCGGCGGCGGTGTTCGATCGCCTCTTCGGGACGGGCACACCCCGGGTCGGCGCGCCCACCCGTGACGAGCTCGCCCGGGCGAGCGTCCTCGACGCGGTCCTCGCCGATGCCCGCTCGCTCGACGCGCGCCTCGGTGCGTCGGACCGCGCGCGCCTCGAGCTCCACCTCGACTCGATCCGCGATCTCGAGTCGCGGCTCTCGCGCACCATCACCAACGCGTGCACGCCGCCCGAGCGCGCGGAGATGGCGCTGAGCGATCGGGAGAACGCGCGCCTCTTGAACGAGCTCGCCGCCCTCGCGTTCGCCTGCGACCTCACGCGCGTCATCGCGGTGCAGATGTCGAGCCCCGCGTCGCTCGTCGACTTCCCCGATCCGTTCCCCTCGGGGCTCGTCTCGCGCGGACAGAACGTCAGCTACCACGTCTACGTCCACGAGAACGGCCCGGACCGCACCGCGATCCGCGGCGTCGCGTACTTCATGGAGGTGCTGGGCGATTTGCTCGGTACACTCGATGGGACGATGGAGGCGGACCGCTCGCTCCTCGATCGCAGCGTCGTGTTCGGCACCACCGAGGTGTCGAACGGGTGGGACCACCGCTTCTACGACTTCCCGCTCCTCATCGCGGGCGGCGGCAACGGACGGCTCCGTCCGGGCTCGCACGTGCGGACGAGCGGCCTCGCGAGCCGGGGCGCGCTCACGTGTCTGCGCGCGTTGGGATCGGACGCGGCGAGCTGGGGCGCGGACCAGCTCTACACCACGGATCCGGTCAGCGAGATCCTGACCTGACCCGCGCGCTCGGCGTCAGGGCGCGATGAGCGTCGGGTCGCGCGCCTCGGGGGCGGGCGGGGTCGGCGCGGGGGCGGGCGCGGGGTTCGGCGTCGGCGCGGGCGTGGCGCCCTCCGGAGGCGCGATGTACTCGACACCCTCGTTGACGACGGTAGCGGGTCCACGCTCCGGCCTCGGCGCGGGCGTCGTCTCGCTCGTCGGGGGCTCGACCGTCTCGGTCGTCTCGGGAGGGGGCGCGCTCCGTGAGCCGCGACGCGCGTCGCGCGGGCGAGGTCGCGTCGAGCGGCTCGGGGCCGGGGTCGGCTCGTCGGCCGGGGGCGGCTCGGTCTCTTCGGGCTCCGAGGGCTGCGCGCCACCGCCGAAGAGCTCGGGTGTGATCTCGACGTCTTCCTCCGCGCTCGGCGGCGGGCTCGGCGCGGGGGCGGGCGTGGTCTCGGGCGGGCTCGCCGTCGTGCCCGGGTCGGCGACGCGTCCGAGCACCGCGCCATCGGTCGCGACGTAGGCGCCGACGAAGCCCGCCGCGAGGAGAGCGACGATCGCGACGACGACGATCGCGGTGATCTTGCCGGCGCCCATCGATCCGGAGGGCGACTCCGGGACCCGGTCGTCCTCATCGACGTTGAGCGGCCGAGGGAACGCGCTGATCACGCGCCCGGTCGGATCCTTGCGCACCATCGCGCTCGTGCTGAGCGGCTCGGCGTTGTCGACCCCCTCGAGCTCGCCCGCGTGATGCGCGCGCCGCCGCGCCGCGTAGTCGTGTCGCTTGTCGAGCTGCTCGCCGAAGC
The DNA here is from genome assembly GCA_050186575.1 of Sandaracinaceae bacterium. Taxonomy (GTDB): domain Bacteria; phylum Myxococcota_A; class Polyangia; order Polyangiales; family Sandaracinaceae; genus JAUHXR01. The sequence continues at coordinate 67,689 of JBFWYI010000041.1, forward strand.
ACGCGCGGACCCACTCGCCGATCGGCTCCCGACCGGACTCGCCGCCCAGCATGAGGAGCGCGTCCCGAAGCGCGTCGGCCATCTCGGCCGCCGACTCGTGGCGCAGCTTGGGATCGCGATGCAGCGCGCCGAGGATCGGCGCGTCGAAGATCGGAGGCGGCATGAGGCCGACGGTGCTCGGCGGCGGGACGTCGCGCTTCAGCAACGCGGTCAACGAGCTTGCCAGGTCTTCGGTATCGAACAGCGTCTGGCCGGTGAGCGCGTTCCAGAGGAGCACCCCCATCGAGAAGACGTCCGCGCGACCGTCGATGTCGCGGCCGAGGATCACCTCGGGCGCGATGTAGCCGGCCTTGCCTTTCACGACGCCGGGGTTGGTCTTGGTGATCCGCGCGCGCGCCTTGGCGACGCCGAAGTCCGCGATCCGGCCCACGCCGTCCGTCCCGACGATGAGGTTGCCCGGCGTCACGTCGCGGTGGACGAGCTCGAGCGGTCGGCCGAGATCGTCCGTCAACAGATGCGCTGCGTGCAGCCCTTCGAGCGCGTCGATCGCGAGCGGGACGATCAGCTCGGGCCGGCGCTCCTCCAGCGAGCGGCGCAGCAGGCGGTCGAGCGCGACGCCCTCGACGTAGTCCATCACCATGAAGTAGCGATCGCCGTCGCGTCCGATCTCGAGCGTCGACACCGCGTTCGGGTGGCGGAGCTTGCTCGCGATCTTCGCCTCGTCCATCAGCATGTCGACGAACTCGGACTCGTTGCCGAGGTGCGGGTGCAGCACCTTGAGCGCGAACAACGCGGGCTCGCTGCGCTCGTCGTCGGATCGCCGCGCGAGATAGACGGACGCCATGCCGCCCTTGCCGATCCGCACGAGGAGCTCGTACGGCCCGCATTGGGCGTTGGCGCCGGGTCGATCGGAGGCGGAGCGCGACATACTGCGATGCGCGAGGCTCACCGAACGACCCCGCGCAGGGCGAAGGATAGCGCTCTCGACGTGGTTCCCGGAACGGTCATCGCGCGTGGGCGGCGCAGCCCGATGTCCGGGGCGTCGCGTCCCTGGAGCTTCTCGCGAAGCGGCTCGTCGAGGGAGCGGGGAATCCCCCTCAGTCGGCCAGCGCGGCGACCGCGATCAGCGATCCGCGCGGCTCTCCGAAGGGCTCGCGATCGAAGCTCCCCCATCGCTCCACGAGGCGCATTCCGGCCCGCTCGAGCGCCGGTTCGAGCTGGTCGGCGAGCAGATAGCGATGGCCCACCACGATCTGGGCACGCTCGCGGCCGCTCGGATCGAGGTAGGTGTAGGTCGCATCCATGCGCTGGGCGTCGCGATCCCAGGAGCTCGACTCGTAGACCGTCCATCGCTCGCGATCGCGGACGATCTCCGCGACGAGCTCGCGGCGATCGGGCGGGTAGTCCTCGGGTCGCGCCTCGCGGTGGAAGGCGTCCGCCGCGTATGCATCGAACACGAAGCGGCCCTCGGGCGCGAGGTGCCGCGCGACGCACCCGAGGCAGGCGTCGAGGTCTGCTTCGCTGAGGAGACAGTAGATCCCGGTGAACGGGATCACGATGCGATCGAAGCGCGCGCCGAGATCGAACGATCGCATGTCGCCTTGCACGACGCGGAGGCGACCACGCGCGTCGCTCGGGAGCGCGCGCCCCCGATCCTCGATCAGCGCGACCATGCCCTCGTCGCGCTCGAGCGCCGTCGTCGCGATGCCCGCCTCCGCGATCGCACGAGCGATGCGCCCGTCGCCCGCGCCGAGCTCGAGCGCGCTCGCGGCGCCGCGCACTTCGTCCAGATAGAACGCGAGATCGCCCGGCGCGCCGTCGTGCACCGCGCATTAGAGCTCGGCCTCGAAGCGAGCACGGCTTGCAGGTTTTTTCACTTTCGCTCGCGACACGGGTATCCGGCTCGAACAGCGGTCGTTCGCGTCGGGAGGGCGTTCCCCCGGACGGCCAGGGAGGATCATCTCATGCGTTGGGTATCTCGAGCCGCCAAGGTCGCGGCGAGCAGCATCCTGGTTCTTTGTGCGTGCGGCGGGTCGACGAGCGCGACCCCGGCGGCGCACGCGGCGCTCCCCGAAGGAGCTCGCGCATCGGCGCTCCCCGCGCTCCCCGAGGCGCCGTTCGAGGCGCAGGTCGCCGAGGCGGCCACGCGCAGCGATCTGCCGAGCGCGCCGTGGGCGACGCCGCCGATCGCCAGTGAAGCCGCGCCGGGCGCGGTGCTCGCGGCGTGGCGCGACGCCGAGAACCGCAGCGTGTGCGCGCCGATCGCGCCGATCGCGACGGGCGCGGCCGACGGAGCCGAGGCGCGCGTCTCCACGCTGATCGAGGGCGGCTGGGCGGTCGAGTTCGATCGCCGCGGGATGCCCGGCATGAGCGAGCGCGGCGCGGAGTGTCGTCGCTGTGGGCGTGGCGTCTTCGGCGTGGCTGGCACGCGGATGAGCCCCGACGAGCTCGTGATGGAAGAGTCGGCCGACGAGTCGGGCCCGACGTTCGCGGACGGCAGCCAGCTGGTGGTGGATCCCCCGGCCGACGGAGAGTCGATCGCGAGCGCGACGTTGACGGTGCGCGGCCAGGGCTGCGTGTACCAGGTGTGGTCGCACCTCGGCGAGGAGCACGTGCGTGAGCTCGTGTCGGCGCTGCGGGTGGTCGATGTGAATCCGGCCCCGGTCGCCTCCGCGCGCTAGCGCGGAGCGACCGCCGTGCCCCTGACCGTGCCCCTGCCCCTGCCCGCGGATCCAACGTAGGCGAGACGACGAGGCAGAAGGAGGAAGACGCCCGAGTCGATGCCGGCTCGGGCGTCGTCGCGTTTCGGGTCGTCCGGCATGCGCTGCCCCGCGTTCGTGTACGTCGGCGTGGAGGTGTACGTGCACGTGCACGCGGACGTACGCGGACGAGGACGTGGACGAGGACGAGGACGTGGACGACGGCGTCGGCGGAGCGGCGAGGTCTAGGCGCTCGTCCGCCGGGATTTCGCGGGCGGCGGCCGGGGCACGGGCAGGGGCAAGGGAGTTTACTCTCTCCACCAGGGCAGGGGATACGTATGCGCCGCGTGCGGGGTCGGCGCGCTCGACTGGAGCTCGAGGTTGTCGACCAACAGCGCCGGCGCGATCGTGCTCACCGGGACCGAGCCGCTCTCTGCACCGCAATAACTATTGTCGAGCCCCTGCCGCGTGCCGGCCGCGACGATCGCGCGCACCGCGTTCAGCGGCGTCCCCACGAAGCTCACGTCGCGCACCAGCTGCTCGCGGCCGTCGGGGTACACACGGGTGGCCGCCTTGATCTGCCCGAGGAACGCCTGGAAGTCGTAGCTCTTGGTCGCCGTCTCGCCGCTGTCCGCGATGAGCACGTGCACCCCGAACGGGAGCTTGCGGGCCTTCACCTCGGCGATCAGCCGCGCCTTCAGCGCCAGGTCGTCGAGCGGGTCGGCCGCCTCGACCACCGTCACGCCCATCCGGCTCATGGGGCGCTCGAACGACTCGTTGCGCGAGTGCCCGTTGCTGCGGTGACGCCGCGAGATGCCGGCCCTCGAGGTGAGGAAGCCCTCGATCTTCCCGCGCTCGACGAGGTTCGCGCGCCCGCTCGGCACGCCCTCGTCGTCGTAGCGGTAGTGACCGATCAGCGAGCGGCCCTCGAGCTCGGCCCGCGTGGGATCGTCGTACATCGAGATCGCCGACGGAAGGAGCGTCTCGCCGACCGCGTCCTTGAACGTCTGCCCCTCGCCGGTCGAGAGCAGGCGATTGCCCTCGAGCCGATGGCCGAGCGCCTCGTGCATGAGCAGCCCGGCCGGGCCCGGGTCGAGGAGGACGGGACCCGAGTACGCGCGCAGGGTCGGCGCCTCCGAGAGCTTGCGCATCTGCGCGACGCTCCGCGCGATCCGCCGCTTGAGCGCGCCGAGGTCGGGCAGCTCGCTCGGATCGCGCACGAGCTCGGAGAAGCTCCACGGCATCGTGACGCCCTTCTTCGAGATGAGCTCGAGGAAGACCGAGAGCTGCCAGAACGGGTAGCGCTCGATCAGCGACGTCCCCTCCGTCGAGACGAACACCTTGGTGACGTGTCGGACGTTGAGGTCGACCTCGCACACGAACAAACCGTCTTCCCGCTTCCCGCACGCGCTCGCCGCGCGCACGTAGCGAGCCCACGCGTTCGAGTCGACGTCGGGGAACGAGGGCATCGAGTGATCGACGATCGGATCGCGGCGCTCCCACGACACGAAGTGAGGGTTCGGATCGCGGTAGTGGAGCTGGTCCACGCGGCGATCGAGGTAGTCCTCCGCCGCCTCGCGGTAGCGCGCCTCGGTGAGCTGCCAGACGCCCGCGATCACCCCGTCGAGCATCGAGCCCTCGGGGATCGCGCCGTACGCATAGCTCTCCGCCTTGTCGGAGTTGTCGTCGAGCCCGCCCTCGCTCACCTGGTCGTGCCGGTAGCTCCCCACGCGCACGTCCGCGTAGCAGCGTCGCCAGCGCCGGTGCTCCTCGCCGAACGTCGTGCCGAAGCGCGCGTTGAACCAGTGGCTCTCCGAGTCGCGCAAGAGGTAGGACACGAAGTAGGGGCGCGGGTGGCCGGTCGCCTTCAGGCTCGTCTGGGCGCGCTGCGCCTCGCTCTCGAGCGCGCCGGCGAGGCGCTTCATGCTGCGTCGGTCGTTGGGCATCGGGGGGCGGAGTATGCCGCCAAAGGAGCGGTCTGCATCCTGCCGCGAGGCATCGGTGGCGTATGCTCCCTGCGGAGGAGCGACGATGAGCGGGGACGACCATTCCAGTCTGCTGGACGACATGTTGGACGAGAGCGCGATCCGGCAGGCGGCGGCCGACGTCGAGGCGCGCGAGGCGGCCGAGCGAGCGCGGGCCGCGCCCCCAGCTCCCGAGGCGCCGGCCGAGATGGACGACGTCGCGCAGCTCACCGGGCTGTCGGACGGGCACCTGCTCCGCGTGCTCGAGGTCGTGGCCCCCGACGATCTGTTGATCGTGATCGCGACCGCCGACGAAGCGCTGCGCGCGCGGCTCATGGCGAACCTCAGCGACGAGTCGGTGAAGTGGGTGCGTGACAACCTCGCGTACATCGACGAGGTCAACGATCACGAGCGCGACGGCGCGCGCAACAAGACGCTCAAGGCGGTGAACAAGCTCCTCGCGACGCGCGAGATCGAGCTCGGATCGGGGACGGCAGAGGTGCGGAGCGAGCGTGAGCACGAGGAGCGCGGCCTCGAGGAGCTGCTGACCGATCTCGTTCGCATCGCGCACACCTCGGGGCCCGAGGCGCTCGCCGACCTGGCCGAGGAGGCGGGCGAGCCGATGCTCCGGCGGGGGCTGACGAGCGTGCTCGGGGGCAAGCGGGGCGAAGCGCTCCGCGCCGAGCTCACGCCGCTGCGCACCGAGCTCGAGCAACGCTACGCGCGGCGCCTCGCTCAGATGCTCGAGGCGGTGGTCGCGATCGCGGAGCGCGAGCCCGCCGACGCGTTCGCGCGCCGCGTGTTCAAGCACGGCCAGTAGCGAGCGCGCCGCGTTTCGTGCTACCCCGCGCGCGTGTCGCGAGCCGCCTCGATCCTCGTCGGTCTCACGCTCCTCGGCTGCGGGCCGGGGACCATCCAACGGACCGACGTGCGCTCCGAGGGTCCGCGCGCCGAAGGGCCCTCGCGCGTCTACGTGCGCCGGTTGGTCGTCGCGTACACGGGCGCGGAGGGCGCGAGCTCGGAGCTCGATCGCGACCACGACGCGGCGGAGGAGCGCGCGCAGATGATCGTGGGGATGTCCCGCGAGGGCACCTCGACGTTCCGCGAGCTCATCGCGACGTACGGTGACACGCCGCCCGACACCGACGATCGGCAGATCGTGCGGATCTACGAGCGCGGCTCGACGGGGTTGCCGGAGGCGGCGGAGCGGGCGGTGTTTCGGCTCGAGGTCGGTCAGACGAGCCGCCCGCTCGACACGCCGATCGGGTTTCAGATCTTCCTCCGCGAGCCGAGCGCCGAGCCGGAGGCGGAGGGTCCTTCGCAGATCGGCGCTCGCCACATCCTGATCGCGTTCCACGGCGCGTCGCGCGCGGCGGACACGGTGACGCGCACGCGCGAGGAGGCGCAGGCTCTCGCGCTCCAGATCGCGTCGGCGGCGCGCGATCCCGAGAACGACTGGACCGCGCTCCACGCGGAGTACAGCGACGAGCCGGACAGCCCGCCGGGCGGTGACCTCGGCCTCTTCGGCCACGGCCAGATGGTCGGCCCGTTCGAGCGCGCCGCGTTCGCCCTCGAGGTCGACGAGATCAGCGATCCGGTGGAGAGCCCGTTCGGCTTCCACATCATCCAACGAACGCAGTGACTGCCTCCGTCCCGCCGCTCGCGCCGGCACGCTTCGCGCGCCTTTGCTCCCGGCTCGGCGCTCGCTAGCGCTCGCGTGCTCCCCGCCGCTCGCGCCGGCACGCTTCGCGCGCCTTTGCTCCCGGCTCTGCGCTCGCTAGCGCTCGCGTGCTCCCCGCCGCTCGCGCCGGCACGCTTCGATCGCTCGCTCGTCGAAAACTTGCCTGCCCTCCGCGGGACGTGATCAGAAGGCGGTGGAGGTCTTTCGATGAAGCGACTCCTCACCGTCGCCATCCCGATGGCGCTCGCGCTCAGCCTCTCCGCGTGCGGGGGAGACGCGCCGGCGGATCGGAGCCCGAAGTCGCGCGCGAACGACCGCGGTGCGATCCAACGTGAGCTGGATCGGCGCAACATCGCTCCGCGACCCGATGCCCGCGCCGAGCCCGCTGCGGTCTCGCCTTGGGCGAACGCCTGGGCACACCGCGACAGTGTCTGAGCGCCGGTGTCTGAGCGCCGGTGTCTGAGCGCCGGTGTCTGGGCGCCGGTGTCTGAGCGCCGGTGTCTGAGCGACGTCGCCCGTCGGTCAGCGAACGGCGATGAGCTCGACCTCGAACACGAGCGTCGAGTTCGGCGGGATGATGTTGCCGAACCCGCGCGCGCCGTACCCCTTCTCGGGCGGGATCGTCAGCTTGCGCTTGCCGCCGACGCGCATCCCGGCGACGCCCTCGTCCCAGCCCTTGATGACCTGGCCGGCGCCGAGCTGGAAGTCGAACGGCTGCCCGCGATCGAGCGAGCTGTCGAACTTCGATCCGTTGGTGAGCGTGCCCGTGTAGTGCACCGAGACGCTCTGACCGGCCGCCGCCTGGGCGCCGTCTCCCACCGTGATGTCCTCGATCTGCATGGGACGCGAAGTACCATCCCGCGCGCCCGAGGTCGAGCGCGTGGGACCGGGAGCCGCGCGCAGGCTCAGAACAGCGCGTCGATGACGACGGGCAGCCCGCTCCCGTCGACGATCACGGTGGTGACGCTGATCGCGGAGCCTGCCGTCACCCCCGTGTACGAGCTCGTCCCGCTCGAGCCGGCATACGGCATGATGCCGGCCGCGATCGGGTGGGTGGTGGCTCCCGGCGCGACCATGCACATCCCGCTGAAGCTCCCGGTTCCGCCGATGCCGATGAGCATCGAGGGTTGGTTCAGGATCTGCCAGCCCGAGTCGAAGAAGTTCGTCGACATGATCACGCCACCCGCGCTGACGAACGCGCGCAGCGTGCTCGCCCACGTCGCGCCGGTCGTCATGCACGAGCTACAGCCGAGCTCCTGCTCGGCGATGATGAAGACGTCGACCGCCGGAGTCAGCGCGGTGGTGAGCGCGGACAGTGTGTTCGAGCTGAGCCGCGTGAACGTCGCGGTGCGCCCGATCGTCATGAGCTCGGACCGGATCGCGTTCTCGAGGTTCGCGACCTCACCGGACGCCGAGGTGTCGGCGAACTGATCGTAGATGACGATGTCGAGGTTGCCGGTCTCCGGCGAGAGGAGCACCGAGTTGCGGGCGACCCGCGTGATCCCGGCGTTGGTCGAGAAGTAGTCGTGTCCGATGAGCACGATGTGACCGCGCACGTCGCCGCAGCGACCGCTCGTGCAGAGCGGGCTGATGCAATCGGACGGACCGTTCGGACAGAGCCGTCCGTCCATGCATCGCGGGCACGTGGACGAGCCGCCGCAGTCGATGTCCGTCTCGAGGCCGTTGGCCACGCCGTCGGTGCAGCTCGGGACTTGGCAGATGCCGCCCGTGCACACGCCGCTCATGCAGTCGCGACCCAGCACGCACGTGAGGCCATCCGCGCAGCCGAGGCAGGAGCCGCCGCCGCAGTCGAGGGCGGTCTCGTTGCCGTTGAGCACGCCGTCGCCGCAGCCCGGCGCGTTGCAGCGACCGCCCGAACAGATCATCGACGAGCAGTCGCTGTTCACGATGCACACCCGCGTCGGCGCACAGCCTCCGCAGATCGAACCGCCGCAGTCGACGTCGGTCTCGTCCTGGTTCAACAGGCCATCCATGCAGTTGACGCACGTCATGGTGGCCGGCGCGCACGACCCGTTGGCGCAATCCGAGTTGACGAGGCACATCGCGCGCGCGTCGCATCCATGGCAGATCGAACCGCCGCAGTCGACGTCGGTCTCGTCCTGGTTCATCACGCCGTCCGAGCACGACTGACACGTGTCGCCCATCGTGTCGCCGTCGGTGTCGACGCAGTGCGAGCTCGCGCAGTCTCCGTCCACGACGCAGTGGTCGCCGTCGCGGCACGCCGGGCAGAGGCCGCCGCCGCCGCAGTCGATGTCCGTCTCTTCCGCGTTGCGGATATGGTCGGTGCACGACACGCAGCCGCCCTCGAAGCAACGGAGCGATCGGCAGTCCGCGTCGATGTCGCACGCGTAGCCTTCACGGCAGCCCTCGCAGTTCGAGCCACCGCAGTCGACCGACGTCTCGTCCTGATTCTGGATGCCGTCCTCGCACGACGCGTCGGTGCACACGCCCATCGAGCAGATCAGCGACTCGCAGTCGAGCCCGGTCGAGCAGTTGTAGCCGCCGCGACACTGCGGGCAGAGACTGCCTCCGCAGTCGACGTCGGTCTCATCGCCGTTCGTCAGATCGTCCTCGCACGTGCTCATCGTGCACATGCCCATGCGGCAGCGGTTGCTCCGGCACTGCTCGTTGCTCGTGCAGGTCTCGCCGCCCGGGCAGAGCCCGCACTCGCCGCCGCAGTCGACGCCCGTCTCCATCCCGTTCCGGACCATGTCGTGGCAGTTCGCCACCAGGCAGCGGCTCCGACCACACACTCCACTACGGCAATCCTCGTTGGCGAGGCAGTGCTCGCCGTCGACGCAGGGCGGGCACGAGCCGCCGCAGTCGGTCGCCGTCTCGTCGCCGTTGTGCACGTCGTCGTCGCACGCGAGGAGCGGTCCGGCGTCGACGGCCGGGCCGGCGTCCGGCGTGCCGGCGTCGGGGAGCTCGATCGGTTCGTCACATGCGGCGACGATGAGCGCGGCGATCGGGCAAAGAGCGAGCACGAAACGAGGAAATCCACGCAAAGGCATGCCGCATCTAACACCAGGCGAGCCGCTGAGACTAGGGCGCCGACTGCGAGAAGCCTCACGCCCCGAGTCGAGCGGGGAAGTCCGGGATCCGCCCGAGCGTAGGGTGAGCTGCGCGGGCTCTGGTCCGCTGGATCCTCCGGGGGGAGGAGCACGCACATCGGTGGAGGAACATGAGGAAGACGAAGCGTTCGCTTTGGTTGGTCGCGCTCGCCATTGGCTTGACGGCAGCGGCGTGTGACGACGGCGGCGGGGATAGTGACGGAGGCGGCGGAGGTCGCGACGGCGGAGGGGGCGGCGGCACGGACGCGGGCGGAGGCGGTGGTACCGACGCCGGCGGCGGAGGCAGCAACGCCCAGTTCTGTCAGGAGGAGTGCAGCATCGACGACGACTGCCAGATCGGCGGGATGGACGTCGGGTTCACCTGCTCGGGCGGTCGCTGCACCGGGAGCGCGTCCGGTTGCACCGGCAACGAGGAGTGCGTCGCGCTCTTCAACGGCTGGGGCCAGGGCGACTCCGACGGCGACTTCATCGGCGACGCGCCGTGCACGGCCGACGGGGTTACCCCGCCCGCGACGTGCGCGACCGGCGAGGTGTGCTGCATCATCGGGCAGGTCTGCATCGAAGGCGGCTATTGCGCCTCGCCCGACAGCGGGCCGGTGGACTGCGCGACGTCGATGCGCGACGTGGTGATGGTCGCGCCGATCGGCGGCGGAGCGGACATCGCGGTGTGCGGTGACGCGTCGGCCGATGACGCGGTGTGCGAGTCGAACGCGTGCCGCAACCCGTGCGCGAGCAACGACGAGTGCGCCAGCGACGTGTACCCGACCTGCGACACGGGATCGGGCAACTGCGTCTGCTCGGACTCGCCGGACTCGTGCGCCGGCAACATGGTCGGCGGGACGGTGTGCCAGAGCAACGGAACCTGCGGGTGTGCGGACGACACCGAGTGCACGGGGACGGGGCAGGACCACTGCTACGACGGCGTCTGCGGTTGCGACGCCGTGGCGTCGTGCCCGAGCATGACCGCGTTCGACGGCACCACGTACGTGTGCGAGTGACGCACGCGGTTTGACGCGGCGTCGTTGGTAGGGGACGCGCGATCGATCTTCGGATCGGTCGCGCGTTCGTCGTTTCGGGGCGGCGGCGCTGCCGATTCGTCGTGGACATGCACCACGCGCCACGATTCCGACTCCGATCCCGATTCCGTGTCCGATTCCGATTCCGTGTTCGATTCCGATTCCGACTCCGATTCCGTGTCCGATTCCGATTCCGATTCCGATTCCGATTCCGTGTCCGATTCCGATTCAGAAGGGATGGAGTGGCCAGCCTCCTACTCGCCGAGGTCACCATAGGTGCCTCACTGGTTTTATACGCGGTCAATCCCGCAATGGAGAAGGAGGCTGGCCTTGGAGCATCTTG
>JBFWYI010000042.1:0-78348 GCA_050186575.1 Sandaracinaceae bacterium
TCGATTGGGTGGGGGGCCCCGCGCGATTCACTCGCGCGGGGGGAGGGTCTGGAACAGACCCTCCGGAAGAAGTCGGCTAGTACGCGCGACCCGAAAGACGGAACGGATTTCGGATCGCGTGTACTAGCAGAGCTGGCGGCCTCGAGATGGACGGCGGGCGATCAGCGGCCGAGGCGGCTGCGCGCAGTCTCGTTCGACGGCTGGAGCTCGAGGGCACGCTGCCACGCGGCGCGCGCCTGGGCGGTCTGGCCCGCCGCGCGATGGGCGTCGCCGAGGAGCACCTGGATGCTCGCGATGCGCGGCTGCGCGTTGGCGAGACGGGTCGCCCAACGGACCGCCTGCGTGCCGTCGCGCCGCATGATCGCGACGCGGGTCAGCCCCGCCAACGCGCGCGGGTTGCGCGGCTGGAGGTGGAGGACCTGGAGGTAGTGGCGCTCCGCATCGCGCAGCTCGCCACGGTTGCGCGAGTAGTTGCCGGCGCGGATGTGATGGCGCGCGAGCTCGTTGCGGGCCGCCCGCGCCTCGGGGGACTCGTCGTCCGGGGCCGCAATGTCACTTGTGTCATCGAGTGCGTCGTCGAGATCGTCGACGTCGTCGTCGTCGTCGTCGACCTCGTCGGGGCCGTCGTCGATCGCCACCGCCGCCTCGCCGCCCGCGTCGGGGGCGCCGGCGTCCGGCGCGCCTGCGTCCACGCCCGCGTCGGTCGCGCTCGCGTCGGTGGTCCCCGCGTCCGCCGCGCCGGCGTCCTCGGTCGGCGCGCCCGCGTCGTCGTCGCGCGGGTCGTGACGCTCGCTCAGCACGGTGGTCGGGTCGGGAGGCTCGGTGCCGTCGGGATCGCCGTCCGCGACCGGTGGATCGCTCGGCGGATCGCCGTCCGCGAACAGCGCGTACGCGCCGATCGACACCACCGCGATCAGCGCGAGCGCGATCGGGATCGCGATCCACGCGATCGATCGGGAGGGCGGCGGAGGCGGCGCGGACTCGATCGGGATCGGCGCGGCAGGCCCGAGGTCCGCGTCGATGTCGACCTCGACGACCGGCTCGGGGGCCGAGCTCGGCATGGTGCTCGGCTCGGCGGTGGCCTCGATGACGGGGAGGTCCTCGTCCTCTTCGACCTCCTGCCACGGCGGGACGATGCGCGGCGAGATCGCGTGCGGTGCGGTCGACGACGTGGGCTCGGCCGGCGGCACCGATCCGCGCGGCTTCGCGAAGCTGCGCGACGAGCTGGGGCGGGCCGACGCGGGCGGGCCGATCGACGCGGCGTCCGTCGGCGGGAGGACGCTCGTGAGCTGGCCGAGCAGCGACTCGAGCCGGCCGAGCAGCACCTCGGTGTTGCCGCCGCTCGCGGCGGTCGCGGCGGTCACGGATGCGCTCAACGCCGCGGGCGGTCGGCTCGGGAGCACCGACGCCGAGGACGGAGGTGGGAGGGACGGGCGGATCGGCGAGCGCTCGCGGTGCGCCGCGGCGAGCGCGTCGTCGACCGGCGCCATGACGTTCGCGGTGCTCGGCGCGTCCTTGCGCTCCACCCGCACGCGGCCCGAGCCCAGCCCGAGCCACGCCGCGAGCGCGGCCGGGCCCTCTCCGATCTGCTCGTCGCCGCGCGCGTTCTTCGCCGTCGCGCCGGCGACGAGCCCCTCCGCGAGATCGATCTCCACCCGCACGCGCGGATGCCGCGTCGTGACCTTCAGCCCCTTCGAGGTGGCGGCGAGCGCACGGAGCAAGCGGCCAGGTCCGACCAGCTCGAGGCGCGTCTCGAACGTCTTCTTGTCGCTCGACACGCGCTCGGTGAGGTCGCGATCGGGCTTCATCAACGCGGCGACGGAGCGTTCGACGCGCTCGAGGTTCGGCGGTCGGAGCGGGTCCGTCCAGAGCTCGGACGCGTCGACGACGAGGAGCGAGGCCCAGCGCAGCCGCGGGTCGCGCCGCAGCTGGCGGAGCGCGGGCATCGCCCAGCTCTCGACGCCGGAGCCGTCGAGGATGACGATGTCCGGATCGTGGGCTCGCGCGCGCTCGAGGCCCTTGCCGTCGCCGTCGGCCACCGCGACGAGCGCGCCGCGGTTGCGGAGCTCCTGCACGAGCTGATCGGCGCGCGCGGGGTTCTGCTCGATGACGAGGACGCGCCGTCCCGAGAGCACGTCGGCGTCGCCGCCCTCGCCGAGCTCGTCGAACAGGCTGAGCCGCGCGTCGGGGCTCTCGTGGAACTCGTAGTGCAACGGGCCTTGCTGAGTACGGACGAGCGGTTTGAGCCGGCCGACCAGCTCGCGGATCGCCTCTTCGACCGGGCGACCGGCGCGGATCACGACCTGGGTCGAGGGACCCTCGGGGCTGCCGCTGCTCACCGAGAGGATCCCGGAGCGGAGCTGCTGGGAGAACAGCGACACCAGCTCGTCGACGGTCGCCTCGCCGAGCTCGCCCGCGACCTCGCCGGAGCGCTCGGGCAGCTCGTGGGCGAGCTCCGCGATCCGCCGCGCCATCCCGTCCGCGCTGGCCGTCTTCTTCACCGCGGCGACCACGCCGTGGCGGAACGCGCCGAGGCTCGCCGCGTCCGCGTGGTCCTCGTCGAGCAGCAGCACCACCGGCACGAGCGCGGCGGTCGGATGGCCGGCGAGGCGCGAGAGCGCGGCCGTGCCGCCGTCCTGCGTGGCGTCGCCGAGCAACAGCAAGAGATCCGGCGCGGCCGCGAAGGTGGCCTCGACGATCGACTCCGTGGCGGCCGACTCGACCATCAGGTCGTGCCGCTCGAGCGCCACTTCGAGCGCCTTCTGCATGCGTTCCCGGCCCCCGATCACGAGGACGGTCGGGCGGTCGAGGTCGCTCACCGAGCTACCGCCTCCCGCGCCGCGGTGCGCGCGCGGGCCCGATGAACGCAGCTGTGCTCATCACCGTCACGGCGAGCGTCCAGGGTACCAACGTCCGGTTCCGGGGGCCCTGTTTTCGCCGACCGTGCAGGGAGACCGGCGAGGGGCTCCGCGCGCGATCAGCGCCGCAACGTATCCAGGATCCGAGCGGGCTCGGGTCGCTCGACGCGCGAGAACCCCATCAATCGGGCGCTCGGATTTCGCTCCGCGGTAGCCCGGACCCAGCGCGGGACGCTCCGATGGCGGAGCAGTCGCTCGGGCACGGCCGGCGCGTCGAGCGTCACGCTGCGCGTGTAGTCGCCGAAGAGGCCATCGCCGCACGCGTAGCAGGCCGCTTCGATGAACTGCAGCTCCACCGCCAGCCCGTCGTCGATGTCCCAGCGCGGGTGGACCGCCGCGAGATCGATCTCGCCCGGCTCCTCGTCGCCGTCGTCGCGCTCCGCCTCGAACCGCTCGCGCGCGCGCTCGAGCGTCGCGCCGCCGAGCTCCACCCGCTCGCGCTCGGTCAACAAGTCGGTCGCTGACGCGGCGCGGAGGTCCCACACGATCGCGCGCGCGCTCGTCGATCCGTGCGCGCCCCAGGCGTCCACATAGATGTCCTCGCGCACGAACAGGTACGGACCGACGAGCCCCTCGAGCGACACCGTCTGTTGGATCGAGCGCGCGGCCTCGAGCTCCGGCATCGCGATCACCGTCACGTCGGCGTCCGCGACGAGCTCGCGCAGCGCGAAGCGGCTCACCGTGCCGAGCGACGTCGGCTCGCCGGGCGCCTCGTCCGGGGGCTCCGGGTAGAGCGGCACCGAGCGCGCCTCCGTGTGCCACTGCCAGAGCGCATCGCCGTCGGCGAAGAGGGGGCCCTCGATCGGCTGGCTCGCGAGCCGCGTCCCGTCCTCGAGCGCGACCCAGTACGTCACGTCGCGACCGTCGGCCTCACGCATCCACACGAGCCCGCTCCGCTCCGGCGGCTCGGTGCCGGGCACGCGCACTCCGTCGTCCGTCGCGGTGGCTCCGCCGCACGCCGTCAACGCCGCCGTCCCGACCAGCACCGCGCACGCGAGTCGCCGAATCACGCGTCGCCCCAGCGCTCGAGGTAGCGCTTCATCTTCAGCTTCCGGATCGTCGCGTCGCTGCTCATGTAGCGGACCGTGCCGTAGATCGGACGCACGGGACCCCACGGTCGATCCAGGTGGCCGAGCGTCCAGGAGATCCCCGAGTACGAGTTCGGGTCGCGGCCGTCGAGCGCCCATCGATCGTTGAGCCGCACGAGCCGCTCGAGCGCCTCCTTCGGCGATGGGCTCCACTCGAGGATCTTCTTGCCCCACAGCATGCGCAAGTAGTTGTGCACTCTTCCTTCGCCGCGGAGCTGGCGCTGCGCCGCGTTCCACACCGCGTCGTGCGTGCGCGCCTCCTCGAGCTCGTCTTCGGTGTAGACGTAGGGGCGCTCGTCGCTCGCGTGCTCGGTCAACGTGTCTTGTGCCCAGCGAGGGAGCGCCGACCACTCTCGGTGATCGGGCCGCGCCTCCGCCACCGCGTAGGAGAGCTCGCGCCAGCACACGAGCTGCTCGAGCAGCTCCTCGGCGCCGGACGCCACGCCCCACCAGCCGTCGCGCTTGCCGGTCGGCTTCTTCGGCGGTCGCGTTCGATCGAGGCCCGCGCGCTCGGCGATGTCGTCGAACAGCTCGTGCGCCGCGACGTGTCCGAAGTGGAGCCAGGGCGAGATCCCGCTCGTCGTCTCGAGGTCGGGGTGTCGCCCGTCCTCCCCGTAGCGATCGAGCTTGGGAAGGAACGCCTCCCACCGCTTGAGCCCCCCGGCGCGTCCGCCTCGCTCCTCGGTCGGCGCGATGCGGTGATCGATGGGGAGCTCGCCGAGCCATCGCTCCGGCGCGGCGAGCTCGTCGAGCGTGCGGAACCGCCAGCGCGCGAGCTTCGGGATCGAGGCGCCGCGAGCGGCCGGGTCGTCGAGCGGGGTGAGGCTCGGCGCGCGCGCGAGCTCGTCCATCACGATGCCCTGGTAGAAGCGCCGATACCCGCGCGCGGTCACGGGCTCGCGCTCCGGCGCGCGCGTGGGGAGCAGCCCGTTCCCGTCGACCGCCTCCACCTTCACGTCGAGGCGCTCGGCCGCGGCGGCGACCATCCGCGGAAGGAAGAACGTCGGATAGTCGTCGGTGACCACCACCGCGGCGCGCGCGGCGAGCGCTTCGAGCAGGCCCGCGCCTTCGCCGGGGCTGGGCTCGACGTAGGCGGCGTACGTCACCCCCGCCTTCGCGGCGTGCTCGGCGTGCTCGCGCATCCCGTCGATGACGAAGCGATGGAAGCGGTCGCAGGCGTGCAGGTAGCCCGCGCGGAGCGGCTCGAACACGAACAGGGGCAGGCCCAGCCCGCGGCAATACTCGACCGCACGATCGAGCGCGTAGCTCCGGGTGACGCGCCGGGCCGCGATCATCCAGTAGAGGACGTACCCGGCGTCGTCGCGCATCGGAGCCGCGTTGAGCGGCCGGATCCGGATCGCGGGCACCGTCATGCTCGCTCCTCGTACCACGGGGTCGGATCGCGGGCATACGTGTCGTTTGGGTGACGGGCACGAGCCGATCTTCGGCGGTTGAGCCGGCTCCGCCCCGCGCGTTCGGTCGGCCGCGAGGGCAGGCCGATCCGACGCTCGCGAGGTCGCCGAATCGCCCGATTCAATGCGATCATCTGTCCAACAAACATAGAAGATAGACCGGACGATCTGTATCGCTAGTATCAGCTTCTCTGCATCCCCAGCCTGTGGACGGGTTGGGGAAAACCCCTGTGAAATAGGCCGTCCGCGTGTGTGGACAGCCTGTGGGTGAGCTGTGTATAAGAAAAAGCGCGTTTGAGATGATGATTTCTCTTGCGCGAAGAAGCTCGCTGGGTAGTATCCCCCTCGAAGGTCGCGGAACACGAGTTCGCTGCCTTCGAGTCGCAGAAGCCGTCGAGGCGCTGCGGTCGCCGTGCGGAGGGGTCGGCTCGCGAGGGCTGGCCAGGAAGCACGGCACCGAGCGACGTTCACGCGGGGAGCCCGGTCGCGGGTCCGCATGAGCGTCGTCTACTTCCCGCGCGAGCGGGGAGGAAGGCGTTTCGGGCGCTGGTCACTCGCGTCAGCGAATGGTCGGCGAACGAGGTGTGGGAGGCTCCGGCCCGACACACATCGGCGGGGAAAGGCGCTGGCCGTGAAGGCTGCCGTCCACGGGACGGTACGCTGGTAGTGGCCTCGATCGGTTCGCAGAGCTGCGGATAGCCCATGCTGCAGCGATCACGAGTCGATGACAACGGCGCCGGGACGGAAGACCGACGAGGGCCGGAAGATGCGCGCCTCCGCAGAGGAACGCATCCGAGAAGGCGCTCTATCGGGCCGTCCCACCGCTCGCGGGAAGTCAGGGGAGAGGGTGACCTCGAGCCTACGACCAGCGCGAGCGCCGACGCGCGCGATCGAGACTCGTCGCGAGTGAAAAGCTCGGGCGGGGATCGGGCCTCCTCTCTTCGGAGGGGGCCGCCGTGCCGACCGTGTCCACTTCGGTGGCGCGATCGGGGTCAGCGGGGCGAGAGCCACGATGGCGTCAACGGCGTGCGTTGGGACCGAGGCACGCGGATGTGCCGAGGGTCGGTTGACACTGCAGAAGCTCCGGAACCGTCGGCTCACGCCGATCCGTGTCCGGGTCACTCCTCGTGAGTGGCTCGCCGCGGACCGCGGGGATCGACACCTCGGTCAGACGTTGACCGAGGCGAGAGGGGATGGAGCGGAAGGTGCTTCGGGCGTGCGGAAGTCGTCGGGAATTCATGTTCCGGCGAGGGAAGACGCCTTGACCAGCGGGGCTCGACCTTGAGCGTTGCGATTCGTCGTAACGCCGCGGGCCGAGTCATTGGACGAATCCGCCGCGCGATGAGCGCGGCGCACATCGATCCGAGACCGCCCGCGAGGTGACGAAGCATCAGAGGTACGCTCTCAGCCAAGGCGCATCGACGCCAGGGCCTCGAGAGCTCGCCGAAGCGACAGCCCGGCATGAACCGGGTGTCTCGCAGCGCGTGGGAAGCGCCGCGAAGTGTGCCGAGACGAAGGGTGCCCAGCTTGATTGAAAAACGAAACGTGAGTTGCAATCGTCGGTCGATACTGACCGGGGAAGCTGCTGCATCGCACCCACGCGATGCGGGACGTTCGGGGCGCGGCTAGCACCGTCCGAACCGCCGTGAGGCGCAGGCTTCCTAGCTCATCAGCAAATCGATTTCTCCGCGATCGGAGGACGAAAGAGCTGACCGCCGAGTGAGGCGGCGTGGGTCCCACCGGGAACCCCGCGTAAGCGAAACCGAGTCGGGGCGAGAGGTCGAACAGACCCTCGCGCAGCGTGATGCTTTCCGGAAGACGGCATCGCGGGCAGAGGCACGATGAAGGCGGCAGGGCCGCGCAAGGGACGAACGGGCGCCGACGAGGCGTCGCGGTGTCGTTCGGCGCGACGGTCCTCGGTGAAACGGAACGTCGGCAACCGAGCCGCTCCGAAAGGAGAGGGCTCCGTCGTCGCTCGAAAGGGCAGCGATGGGAGCGAAAGGGTGAGGGCGTCGAAGCCTCCGCGAAAGAACGGAGGAGCCGAAGCGATGAGAGGCATCATCGTCAGGCGGCCGGGACACGACAGGCGGCGTCAGAGGAAGGCAACGGCAAGAGGAGTTGCGATGCGACAGCATCGCAGGGGCCCACCATCGAAAAGGGATGCGCCGCGAGGCGTGTCTCCCAAGACCGGGCTCATTGACGAATGGTCTCCAAGCGATGTTTCAAAGGACAATCGCTCGGTTCGACCGTCAGGCTCCATCGGTGTCACCTGGCTTGCCAGGGAGGCATCGGGCCCGGCCACCGAGAGGTGGTGCGGTGCGTCTTGACTCGGGTCAACCGAAGCCGGGCGGCGTTCGCGTCGCTCGCCGGTCACCGCGGAGCATTCGTGCTTCGCATACCGGGACTCACATCAAGCACAGGTCGTAGAGTGACGCGCGGTACACGCGTCACGTCTGCGGCGCCCTCGACGGGTTCGCCCGTCGCTGGCGGCCTCCTGCGGGAGGTGGAGCGCAGGTCTTCGGACCGAGGCTCCCGAAGCAGAGCGCGAGCTTCAAAGAGGCGGTTCCCGACGGGGAACCGCCTCTTTCTTTTTGGAGGGTTTGATGCAGACCCTCCCCCTATCGGGCGAAGCCCAATGGGGCCCCCCACCCAACTCCGCTTCGAGCTCTTTCTTTTTGGAGGGTTTGATGCAAACCCTCCCCCCATCGGGCGAAGCCCAATGGGGCCCCCCACCCAACTCCGCTTCGCGCTCCGCGGCTTCGCTCCGCGCTCCGCGTCTTCGACGCTGCGCGCATCCGCTCCGCCGCTCCGCGCTGCGCGCTCGCGCGCGGGGCCCCAGCCCCGCTTGCCCGCTTCGCGTTGGCGGTTCGGCGAGACGTCCCGCTTCGCGTTGGCGGTTCGGCGAGACGTCCCGCTTCGCGTTGGCGGTTCGGCGAGACGTCCCGCTTCGCGTTGGCGGTTCGGCGATCCGCGCTCCGCTTGCTCGCTCTGGTGGTTCAGCGAGACGCCCGGACGCGCTCGTGCATGCGGGGTGCCGCTGCGGGGGCGCTGGACGAGGCCGACGAGTGGCTGTGCGTCAGTCGATCAGGTGGCGAGCATGCCGGGGATGATCCCGGGCTCGAGGCTGGAGTCACCGAAGCGGTAGTAGTCGCCCGAGGAGTCCATGATCCCATGGGCGGCGAGGATCGTGTTCAGGAACTTGTTGTGCGTGACGTTGCCGGCGTCGATGTACTGGCCCTTTCGGAGGAACCCGCCGCCGGTGCCCGCGATGATCTGCGGGATGTTGTTGTAGGAGTGAGGCGGGCCGTTCGAGAGGTCGTTCGTCCACACCGCGATGCAGTCGTCGAGCAGGCGAGGACTGTTGGGGCCGGCGTACGTGCTGAGCCGATCGAGGAGGTGCACGAACTGCTGCGCCATGATCCGGTCGATCTTGTGATGAAGCAGGTCGGCGTTCGGGATGGGCGGGCCATCGCTGCCGTCGTCATCGATGCGGTGCGAGATGCGATGGAAGGTGTTTTGCAGCACACCGTCCACCATGTATCGCGTGCCGTCGTTGCAGCCGCCGATCTGGATGGTGACCGACCGGTTCAGATCGCACGCGAAGACGCGCGCGGTGTTGACAATAATCATCCGCGTCAGGGTCTGGCTTTTGCCGTTGTCGTTGACGGCGTCCCGGTTGGTCATCATCGCGCCGACGTCGGCGCCCCCGAGCTCGCACGACATCGTGACCTCGAGGTCCCGGATCGCGTCGAAGTGGGTCTCAAGCCTTGAACGATCCGCGGATCCGAGATCCGGATTGCCCAGCAGATCCCGCATCTCGCCGCGGACGAGATCGTTGACGCTGAGCCGTCGGGCGGCCAACGCGTTCTGGATCTCGGTGTCCATCCCGACCGTGCCGAACAGGTTCGAGTAGACGTTGAACGGGTTGTTCTGCGCGGCGCGCGGCGATCCCGAACCGGAGTACGAGAGGCCTGAGGAGACGTAGCCGAACTCGCCCGAGATGAGCGAGAGCGCCTCGACGCCGGGCGGGTTGCACTCCACGCCGATGCGCCAGTCGACCGACTCGTTGCCGCCGAGCGAGGTGTTCCCGCTCCCGGTCACGCGCCCCGCCGTCAGGCACTGATTGATGCCGCCCGAGTGCCCGCAGCCCTCACCGGGGAACGCGAAGCGCGTGCCCTTCACCATGAGGAGGTCCTCCGCGTACGCGGCGAGCTCGCTGACCGCGCGATCTCCATCGCGGTTGGTGAGGATGTCGCGCGTGAGCGTGCCGAGGTCGTGCGGCCAGAAGCGGTCGGGCTCCGACGACCAGGCTTGCTGGACGCCGTTGCCCTGCTTCACGAACACGGTGAACACGTCGCGCGAGCCGGCCGCGCGCGCCGGGCTGCTGTCCACGAACATGACGCTCTCGAGGAACGGCAAGGCCACCACGGCGCCGCCGAGCCCACGAAGAAACCGTCGACGATGCAGCTTCTTGCTCATCACATGTCTCCCGTCGTGGTCACGGCCAGCTCCTCGGCCGCTCGGGTCCGGAACGTTCGGCTCGTCACGAGCTCGAGGAGGATCTCACGGACCCCGAGCTCATCGTTCTGCGACCCGATCGTCGCTCGATACAGGAGCGGGCTGTCTCCCGTGGCCGCCGCCCGCCCGTACGCGAACTCGAGGAGGCGCGTCGAGTAACACCGATGCGGGTCCTCCAGGTCGGCGAGCTGGTCCGACAGATCGATCGCGCCGTCGAAGCGGAGCAGGCGGCCCTCCGTCGTCCGATACGTCGCCGCGGCGTCCACCGGCTGGCCGTTGTCTTCCATCCGGAACTGGCCGATCGCGTCGTAGCCCTCGAACGCGAACCCGACCGGGTTGATCGTGGCGCCGTGACAGCGCTCCCCGCACGTGCCGGGGCCGGTGATGCTCGTGATGCGCTCGCGGTTCGTCGTCCCGGTCGGCATGAGGTTGTCGGGGATCGACGGCGGCGCCTGGATGTTGCGACAGAGGAGCCGGTTGTTGATGAACACGCCGCGGTGGATCGAGTCGGGCTCGCTCAGCGTCGCGTACTTCGTCAGGAAGCCCACGCGCGTCAGCAGCCCCGAGCGCACCGTGGGGTCGAGCGTGACCTCCTGGTACTCGGAGCCGGTGATCCCCTCGATGCCGTAGAGGCCCGCGAGATCCTCGTTGACGAACGCGACGTTGGAGGTGAGCACGTCGCGGAGCGTCCCGCCGCCGGAGACGATGCTGGCGAGGAACAGGCGACTCTCCTCCACGACCATCGGCGCGAGCTCCGGGCGCCATCCCGGCACGTTGTGATCGGTGTCCTCCCAGTGACCGAGATCGAAGAGCTGCTCGTGGAACCGCGCCATCTTCGCGTACGCCCGCTCGTCCTCGAGCATGCGCTGTGCGTGCTCGGCGAGGACGTCCGGATCCGAGAGGCGTCCCGCCGCCGCCGCCTCGAAGAGCAGGTCGTCGGGCATCGTGTCCCAGACCAGGTAGGAGAGCTTGCTCGCGAGCTCGTAGTCGTTCAGCTCCACGACGTCGTCGGAGACCTCGCTGCTCAGCTCGGCGCGGTACACGAAGTGCGGAGACTGCAGCATCCCTTCGAGCGTCAGCCGCACCCCCGCGGTGAACGGATCCTCGGACGGATAGTGGGTGGGTCCCTCATCGAACAGCCCCGCGAGGCGCGAGACCTCGGTGTCGCTCAGCGGACGGCGATACGCGCGGAGCCCAAACTCCCGGATGAACGCGTCGCGGCGCTCGTCGCCCGAGGCCGGAAGGTCGGCGGGGAGCCACGCGTCCATCGCCCCAGAGGCGGTCGCGCTCTCCGCGACGGTCTCCGCGGCGCGTTGGTAGTCGGCCCAGAGGCCGGCCGTCACGGTCAGGCGCCGAGCATCCGTGTCGAACGCGCCGAGCTCGACATCGGGGAAGAAGTGGTCGCCGAGGCCGGGCCCGGCGTCGAGCCGGAAGAGATCGGCGACCGTGTTCTCCCACTGCTCGTGGGTGAGCCGCGGAAACCGCACGCTCGCGACCGGGACCTCCTCGACGTCGAGGCAGGCCGCGCCGACGCACGCGCCGGTGGGGACCGGCGACGCTCCGGGCTCGGAGATGACGCCTTGGCATCCGAGCAAGACTCCGGAGACGATGACTGATCTGAGGAGTCGCCGCATCGCTGCCTCCTTCGGGCGCACGCCCGGCCTAGGGCAAACATCGTACACCAGGCCCATCCGCTTGAACATGGTTCCCCGCTGATACGTCGGGGGGCGATGGCCCGGGCGGCACCGTCAACGAGGATCGCATGCGACAATCAGCTCGGGGGGGTGGCGGTTTGGCGTTCGCAGGGTCAGGCGGTTTTGTTAGCCTCCGCGCCATGAAGAGAACCGGCTGGTTGATGGTGAGCCTGGCGTTGGTGGCTTGCGGCGGGGGCGGCGGCGGGTCGGAGGGCGGCGGCGGCGACGACACGGCCGGCGACGAGGACACCGACATGGATGCGGAGGCGGGGGACACGGTCCACGCCAGCGCGATCGAGCTCATCGGGTTCAACCCGCCGGAGCAGCCGTGGGAGGACATGTCGCACGAGGAGCGGGAGTTCGACATGATCGGCCGCTTCCACCCGATCTTCCGCGAGGTCTTCCAGAACAAGGACGCGGAGCGCTGGGCGGAGTTCGGCTGCGAGACGTGCCACGGGCCGGACATGCGCGAGCGCAACTTCGCGATGCCGTCGACGCACCTGCCGCCGATCCCCGCGCCCGGGAGCGAGCGCTACAACCGCGCGCGCGGCGTGCTCACCGACATGTACTCGTTCATGGAGACCGAGGTCACCGCGCACATGGGCACGATGCTCGGGATGCCCGACTTCACGTGCCAAGGCTGTCACCCCACCGCCGAGTAGCGCATAGTGGCGGCGCGCATGGTGCCGCTCCGATCGAACCGTCGTACCGCGCTGCGCGCGATCGCGTTGTCAGCGTGGCTTGTCGCGTGCGATGGGGGCGTGACGCCCGATGCGGGCGTCCCCGATGCGGGCGCGCCGTCGGACGCGGGTGCGCCCGATGCGGGGCCGCCGCCGACCGAGCTCTGCGATCCGACGCTCGATCCGGGGCCGTTCCCCGCGCCCGACGCGCACGGCGCGTGGGCGGGACCGGGCGGTCCGAGTCGGACGTTCGATGCGAGCGAGCTCTACGTCGGCTGCACGTTCCTCGACGGCGGCGAGCTCGACGTCACCGACCACCACAACCTCGTCACGATGTACGACGGGTATCTGCTCATGCCGTGGGCGCCGGAGTTCGGCGAGGGCGGCCTCACGTTCTGGGAGGTAGACGATCCGTGCGTCCCGAGGGTCGTCGGCACCGGGCACTCGCGCACGATGCGCGAGACGCACGCGATCGGCTTCTCGCAGGAGGGCGGCCGCTGGGCCGTCGTCGATCAGCTCGGCGCCGCGCTGGCGTTCGATCGCGGCGGCATCCAGTTCTGGGACATCTCCGATCCGAGCGCGCCGAGCGCGGTCGCCGATCTCGAGCTCGAGGGCTTCCTCTACCCCGACGCGTACGCGCGCGTCAGCCTCAGCGTGTTCTGGCAGGCGCCCTACGTGTACGTCGGCTTCGCGCAGAACGGCGTGTACATCGTCGACGCCACCGACCCGCGCACGCCGCGCCTCGTCGCGCAGTATCGACCCGAGCCGGTGATGCAGGTCGGCCAGGTCCAAGCGATCGGGAACCTCCTCGTCGTGACCGAGGCGGAAGGCGCCCGGGTGCTCCTCCTCGACATCTCCGATCCGGTCGACCCGCAGCCGATCGCGGGCGGCGATTTCCTGTTCGAGGCGGAGGGGCGCGCGCGTGAGATCTACTTCACCAACGTGATCGGCGGTCACCTCTACGCGGCGAACAAGGACGGCGGCGGCGGGCTCATCGTCTACGACATTCGCGATCCCGAGCACCCCACGTTCGCGGGCGCGAACATCAGCGACGGCAACGGTGGCTACGTGTTCGTCCAGCACCACCTCGCGTTCGTCGGCGAGTCCAACTTCGCGACGATCTACGACCTCACCGATCTGTCGAACATCGTGGAGATCCAGCGACTCGACTTGACGGGCGATCTCGACACCGCCTCGCCGATCGGCAACGTGGTCGTGCTGAGCGTCGACGACGAGGCGGAGCCCGATCAGGGGAGCGCGGTGGTGCCGTTCGCCACCGAGCCCGACGCGGTCGCGCCGAGCCCGGTATGGGTCTGGCCGGCCGACGGCGCGAGCTCCGTCCGCACCACCTCGCGGATCGGCATCGCGTTCGACGAGGCGATCGACGTGCTCAGCGCGCACGAGGGATCGATCCGCCTCTACCGGAGCGACATGGCGCCCGACGAGGGACGCGTGCCGACGGTCGTGAGCGCGCAAGATGCGATCGCGAACGTACACCCGCGCTGCGCGCTCGAGCCGAACACCGAGTACACGCTCGAGGTCGTCGCGGGAGGGGTCACCGACTTCAACCGGAACGCGGTGGCGACGCCTCTCTCGGTGTCGTTCACGACCGGCGTCGAATGACCCGCGCGGCGCGTTGGGCCGTCCTGCTCGTCTGCGCGGCGGGCTGCGACGGGCCGAGCCCGATCGATGCGGGCCTCGACGCGAGGGCGGACGCCGCGCTCGACGGCGGCGCGGACGCCGCTCTCCCCGAGCTCGCCGCCGACGCGGGCGCGGACCGCTACGCGTTGGTCGGCGAGGATGTCGTGTTGGACGGCTCCGGCTCCGTCGGAGCGGCCGCGTTTCGTTGGCAATACGGCGATGGGACGGGCTGGGACGCGCCGCGCGCGGAGTCGAGCGCGACGGTGCGCTACGCGGAGCCGGGGCTCTACCGCGCGGTGCTCGAGGTGTTCGACGAGCTCGGGCGGCGCCGCGTGGATGGCGTCAACATCCGTGTCACGCTCCCGCTGCGACACACCCCCGCCCAGAGCGGCTCGATCGCGGTGTGGCCGTCGCGCGAGGAGCTCGCCGTGGTGAGCCCGGACAGCGCCGAGCTCACGGTGTTCGGCTACGCGGGCGGGGCCGTGTCGTTCGTCGCGCGTCACGCCGTACCGGCCGGGCCGCGCAGCGTGGCGGTGTACGACGGGCGGTGGGCGGTCGCCTGCCCGGACGCCGGCGCGGTGGCGCTCGTCGCTCCGGACGGGGCGGTCGAGCGCGTCGACCTCGGCGCCGCGCGGCCGTTCGGCGTCGTCGCATCGGACGGCGCGCTGTTCGTCACGCTGCAGGCGACCGGCGAGCTCGCCCGGATCGAGCCGAGCGGCGGAGCATACGCGGAGGTCGCGCGGTTCGCCGCGATCGAGGACGCGCGGGGTGTCGCGGTGCTCCCCGGCGGTCGCCTCGCCGTCACGCGTTGGCGCTCGCCCGACGACGCTGCGTACATCGCCTCGCTCGCGCCGGATGGGAGCGACCTCGCTTCCTGGTCGCTCGCGTACGACCCGCAGGCGGCCTCGGACACCGAGTCGGGCGGAGTGCCGAGCTATCTCGAGCAAGTGTTGGTGTCCCCCACGGGGCGCCTCGCCGCGGTGCCGTCGCTCCAAGCCGCGATCGGCGAGGGCATGTTCGTGAGCGGTCGTCCGCTGACCCACGAGACGACCCTGCGCGCCGCGCTGTCGTTCCTCGATCCCGAGACCGGCGTCGAGGACTTCGGCGCGCGCAAGCTGTTCGACGATCGCGGGCTCGCGAGCGCCGGCGTGTTCTCGTCGCACGGCGATCTCCTCTACGTCGCGATGCGCGGGAACCGGACGATCGAGCGCCGCGATCTCTTGGCGGGGACGCAGGCGGGCACGATCTCGGAGGTCGGCTACGCGCTCCAGGGCGTCGCGCTGAGCCCCGACGATCGGCTGCTGTTCGTCGACGCATACCTCTCGCGCGAGCTCGTCGTCTACGACGTCCACGACCCGAACGAGGTGCCGATGGAGCTCGCGCGGCTGCCGATCGTGGCGAGCGAGCCGCTCTCGCCCGAGGTCCTGCGCGGCAAGCAGCTCTTCAACGACGCGGCGGACGAGCGGATCGGGCGCGACGGCTACATCGCGTGCGCGCACTGCCACCTCGATGGGCTCGCCGACGGACGCACGTGGGACTTCACCGATCGCGGCGAGGGCCTGCGCAACACCATCGAGCTGATCGGGCGCGCCGGGATCGGCGACGGGCCGCTCCACTGGAGCGCGAACTTCGACGAGGTGCAGGACTTCGAGCACGACATGCGCGGCCCGTTCCGCGGTCTCGGGTTGATGAGCGACGCGGAGCTCCACACCGGGACCCGCGACACGACGCTCGGCGATCCGAAGGCGGGGGTGTCCGCGGATCTCGACGCGCTGGCCGCGTACGTGTCGAGCCTCGCGACGGAGCCGCCGAGCCCGCATCGTAACGAGGATGGAACGTTGACGGCTACGGCGGAGCGCGGGCGGCTGCTGTTCGAGGGAGCCGGCGGATGCACGACGTGCCACACGGGGCCGCGGCTCACCGACAGCGCGCTGAGCGCGCCGGGCGTGGTGGTGCTGCACGACGTCGGCACCCTCGGCGCGGGCTCCGGCATGCGTCTCGGGATGCCGCTGACGGGCCTCGACACCCCCACGCTGCACGGCCTCTTCCGGAGCGCGCCGTATCTCCACGACGGCTCGGCGCGTACGCTGCACGACGTCATGACGACGCGCAACGCGACGGACCGGCACGGGACCACGAGCGCGATGAGCGCGGGCGAGCTCGACGACCTCGTCGCGTATCTGTTGTGCCTCGACGGTCGAGTGGACTGAGAGGCGCTCGCCGAATCGGACTCGGACTCGGAAGACTCGGAATCGGACTCGGAAACGGACTCGGAAACGGAATCGGAAACGGAATCGGAAACGGAATCGGAAACGGAATCGGAAACGGAATCGGAAACGGAATCGGAGTCGGAATCGGAGTCGGAATCGGAATCGGATCGATCGATCGGATCGATTGGCGGAATTGAATTATCCGTACCGCACCCCGATCACCGTGAGCACCCGCGTGCCGCCCGGCGTGCGCACCTCGACCTCGTCGCCTTCGCTCTTGCCCATCAGCGCGCGCGCGACCGGGGAGCGATACGAGATACGGCCCGACTTCGCGTCGGCTTCGTGCTCGCCGACGAGCTGATAGCTCAGCGGCCCGCCGTCCTCGTCCTCCAGCGTGACGCGCGCGCCGAAGAAGACCTTGTCGCCTCGGTCTTGCGTCGGATCGACGACGCTCGCGCCGTCGATCGCGAGCTGGAGACGGCGCATCTTCTTGTCGATCTCGCGGAGGCGCTTCTTGCCGTAGATGTACTCCGCGTTCTCCGAGCGATCGCCCTCCGCCGCCGCGTCGGCCACCGTGCTCACCACGCGCTGACGCTCCTGTCCGAGCTCGGCGAGCTCGCGCGCCAGCGACTCGAAGCCGGCCGGCGTCATGTAGTACGGCTCGTTCGCCATCGGGGCGCGCAGCCTACCACCCGGCGCCTCGTGCGCCGCCGCTACCACGCGCGGGTCAACCGTGGCATGGAGGGGCGTGCGTCGCGCGGCCCTGCCGTTCCTCCTCTGCTTCGCGATGGCCTGCGGCGCGCGTACGGGGCTCGACGATCCGCCCACCGACGCGGGGACGTTCGACGCGGCGCCGCCCGAGTGCGCGAGGGACTCGATGTGCGACGACGGCGTCTCGTGCACCGAGGACCGCTGCTCCGGCGGGCGCTGCGTGCACACGACGCGCGACGAGCGATGCGCCGACGACGATCCATGCACCGTCGCCGAGCGATGTGACCCCACGCTCGGGTGCACGAGCCAACCCAACCGGTGCGACGACGCCGTCGCGTGCACGCTCGACTCGTGCGATCCGTCCGCGCGGGGCTGCCAACACGAGGCGCGCTTCGATCTCTGTCCGCTCAGCCATCGCTGCGACCTCAGCGTGGGCTGCGTGGCGCGCGCGCTCGTCCATGATCCACAGTTCCTCTACGAGATCGATCTCCCGAGCGGCGCGTTGCGCGAGCTGACGCGGAGCGAGCTCGACCTCACCGACCTCGCGCTCCATCCCGACGGAACCGCGTACGGCATCACCGCGCAGTCGCTCTTCACGATCGATCAGGCGACCGGTCTCGCCACGTTCGTCGCGATGCTCGACGCACGCAACGTCGGTCTCGACGTGACGCCCGACGGCGACCTGGTGGTGGCCGGACCGAGGCTCGTCAGCCGGCTCGATCGCGTGACCGGCGCGAGCACCCCGTTCGCCACGTTCCCCGGTGGGCTGAGCGCGAGCGGCGATATCGCGACGGTCGAGGGACGGATGCTGATCACCGCCACCACGAGCGTGTCGTCGCGCACCCTGCCCGACGTGCTCGTCGAGGTCCCGCCCGACGGCGGCGAGGCCGTCGTCGTCGGCTCGGTCGGCTTCCCGTGCGTGTGGGGCCTCGCCCCCTTCGGGCCGTCGCTCTACGGCTTCACCTGTGCGGGCTACCTCCTCGAGATCGATCCGTTCACCGGCGAGGGGCGTCGGCTCGCGATGCTCGGACGTCAGTTCGGCGGCGCCGCCGCACGGTGAGGGCTCACAGCTCGGGATCGGTGATGCAGTAGGCCTCGCCGACGCCGCCGGGGCCGCACTCGATCTGGAACTCGAAGGAGCACCGCGCGTTGACGCCGCCGACCAGCTGGTAGCCGGTGCCGTCGTCCTCGAAGCGCGCTTCGTCGCCCTCGAGATCGCACACCGCGACCTGGCGTGCGCCGCACAGCGTGATGGGTCGGCCCGTGGCGTCGCGGGAGTCGGAGCACGTCGGGCCCGATGCGCAGCCAGCGAAGACGCTCAGCGCGAGCGTGGCGATCGCGAGGACCGCGGGCGCGAGCGTCGTCTGCATTCGCTCAACCGTTGCCGAGGCGCGTGCGCGGCTCGTGCGTGAACGCCGAGAGCACGCGATGGAGCCGACCGGGATCGTAGACGTCGAGCTGCACGTCGCCGAGGCGCAGCTTGTGGCCATCCGCGAGCCGCACCTTGTGTCCCGCGCGCACGCGCGTCCCGTCGTAGAACGTGCCGTTCGTGGAGCCCGCGTCGAGCAGCTCCGGTCCCTCGGGGGTCAACCGGATGTGCGCGTGGAACTTCGAGATCGTGGCGTGCGGCAGCCGAACGTCGTTCGGCTCGGAGCGCCCGATGAGGATGACGTCGTCGGCGCCCGCCCAGGCCTCCTGAGACTTGCGCACCGGGTGCGCGATGCCGTCGAGGAGCGACGAGAGCGGCGCGCACGTGCGGCTTCCGTCCTCGGTGCGGAAGCGTCTTCGACCCTGCAAGCGATGTTGCCCGCTCACCTCGTCCGGCTCCGGCGGGGCGATGAGGACCAGCGGCCCGAGCAGTCGCTCGAACGCTTCGACGCCGGTGCTACGCGCGATGCGGGCGAGCTCGCCCACGCGGAAGACTCCCATGCGGCCCCAGCATAGCTCGCGCGAGCTTCGGGGCTATCTCGGACCGCAACAATCTGTAGATGCGCGTCTTCGTGGGCAATTCACCGAGCCGAGGCGGTTCGACGGACCGGGCGGTCCTCCGCGATCGGGGACGATCCGAAGCGCGCCGTTCATCCGCTCTCGCCTGCACGATCGGCGATCGCGGGGCGCGCGAGCGAGCGGCTGAGCGCGGAGCTCGGCTCGAGCGAGCGCTCGGCGCGCACGACGAAGCCGTGGCGTAGGTAGAAAGGGAGGTTGTCTTTGGCGGCGGTCTCTCCGGCCACCACGAGGCCGTCCTCGTCGGCGCGCGCGAGCACCGGTGCCAAGAGCGCGGATCCGATGCGCAGCCCCTGGAACGCCGGTACGACGCCGAGCAAGGTGAGGAGCCAGTACGGCTCGGGAGGTCGCGCGGCCTCGATCTCCTCGAGCGTCGAGCTCACGTGGGTCATTCGGCGCCAGCCCACGATCCGGATCATGCGCGGCATGAGCCGCACGGTGTCCCACGGTCCGAGCGCGAACGATCGGGGTGGAGCCCACAGCGCCGCGCCGACCACGCGTCCGTCTCGCTCCGCGACGTGGACGAGGCCGCGCGGGAACGCGACCTCCTCGACCATCAGCCGCACGTAGTCGGGGATCTTCGCCACGCGTGCGTCGGTGAGCCACACCACGAACGGGTCGTCGACGAGCGCGGCGCTGAGCGCATCGACGATCGCGTCCGCATCCGGGCGCGCAGCCTCGCGAACGATCGTCTCTTCCATGTGCGCGTTCCCTCTCACGGGCTTGCTCACAGCCGAAGAAAAGTGAAGATACGCCCACCCATGGGAAGGCGACACCTCCGTTTGAGCCGCGCGTGCACCGTGACGGCGCCCCCTCGAAGCCTCTCCGCATGCGCCGCCGTCGCGTCTGCGATCCTCGCGCTCGCCCAGTCGCCCGCCTCCGCGCAGGACGCGTGCTTCACATTGGCCGGTCAGGCGAGCCGCACCGCGCGCCCGCAGCAGCTCGTCGGCTTGGACTCGGTGGTGCGGGTCAGCGACCGCTGCGAGATCGCGATCGCGGCGCAGGGCCCCTACTTCGGGCCGGGGGAGCTCGCCGGGCGCGACACGGACTTCCTCGAGATCTTCCACTCGATCGAGGAGCGACCGAACGCGCACGCGAGCGGCGACCCGCGCGTGATCTACGCGCGCCCGACGACGCGGGGCGCGGCCGATGTGCAACACACCTTGATGCTGCGCTACTGCGCGCACTACCTGCTCGAGGAGCAGCTCGGCTTCCACGTCGTGCCCGCGACGAGCGGGGGCGGGTTCCGCATCGAGCGCGTGGCGAGCCCGAGCTGCGACTCGTCGCGGATCGAGCTCCGCGCGGTGACGGGGGCGGAGCGCGCGCGCATCTGGTCGCGCGAGTCGGCGCAGACGCTCGGCGCGAGCCAGCGCACGCTGGAGCTGCCGGAAGGCGACTGGAGCGTGTACGCGGCGCGGCCAGGCAGCTCGGCGGGCCTCCGCATCGGGGTGTTCCGCAGCCAGCGCGTCGTGACGCCATTGCAAAACCACTTGCATGTCGTGGGGCTGCGCGGCGCGAGCGCCGAGCCACCGCTCCTCGCCGCGCGCTGGGATCCGTCGGGCCCCGGGCTGCTCCTTCATCCGACCCAGGACGCGCTGAGCCGCGCGCTCCTCTGGGCGGAGCTCCGCACCGCGTCCGACGCGGGGCTGCTGTGGGTGGCGGGTCGCAATGGCGAGGAGACGCCGGTCGTGCTCGGCAACGCGGAGCTCGAGGCGACCGACGATCGCGGCGCGTTGCGGCTGCCCGATCGGGTGGTACGCGCGTACATGAGCGCGACTTACGGCGACGCGGGCGAGTCGATGCTCCCCGACAACCAGGACTGGCGCGAGATCTTCGGTGGCCTCGCGCTCTGCCTCACGCCCAGCTACCACGCCGCCCAGACGGCGTCCGCCGGATCGCCGGCGCCGAGCGCGGACTCCTGCGCGGCGTTCAGCGGGCTCGCGGTGCTCTCACAGTCGGACGCGGGGGCGGATGTCGCGCAGGCAGCGGCGGAGGGGGCCGCTGGAGGAACGCAACTGTGCTTGCGGCATGGGATGCAGGTCGTGACGAGCGAGGGCGCGAGACAGGAGCTCGGCGAGCCCGACTGCTTCCCGCTCCCCGCCGCGGGCTCTCTGGATCGCGCGCCGGAGCGGTTCGCGGTGGCCGGTGATCGGATCACGCTGAGCGGCGCGGGGCTCTGCGCGGCGGTCGATGGACGTCCGCTGACGCCCGAGCAGGGCAGCGGCGAGATGGTGCTCCCGGCCGGGCTCCTCGAGATCCGGCAGGGCGCGGGCGAGAGCTGCTCGGGTCGCCAGGGCATCGCGCTCACGCGGCTGCCCGTGCTCGATCCGGTGCACGAGTGGCACCCGGTCGGCCTCTACACGACGGCGTCGCCCGACGCGATGCGCTGCACGGGCGACGCGGCGGAGAGCGACGTGCTCTGTCCGTGGAACGCGATCGATCACGACGAGCGCGACCACTTCGCGTACGTCGATGCGCGGCACGAGCTCGAGTTCCGCATCTCGACGTCGGCGCCGGTGGCGGCGGCGATCAACGGGCGCGCGGGCGGCGAGGTGCAGCTCAGCCAGGACGTCGAGGTGCTGAGCGGGACCACCGGTCGCTTCGGCGGCGCGCGTGGCTCGGCGCTGGTGGCGTACGTCTCGCGCGAGGACACGTGCCCCGCCGACGTGCCGCTGAGCGAGCTCGCGGCGCGCGCGCCGGTCGACGTCGACGATCTGTTGGTCGACGCGACGTTCCACGTGTTCCTCCTCGGCGCGACGGGGCTCGAGAGCACCGCGACGTGCCTCGCGCGCGCGTCGTTCCGCGTGCACCCGAGCCGCGCGCTCGTGACGGCGACGGTCGAGGACCTCATCGGTTTCGAGGTCGGCGTCCTCGGCGACTCGCAGGTCGCTTACTTCTACAGCACCAACAACGTGAACGCGCTCGGCCTCGTGCTGCCGCTCGCGTGGGCGCGGATCACGCCGGGGATCCGGTTCGTCGCGATCGAGGTCGCGGTCAACCTCGTCGGCGCGATGGCGTTCGGTCCCGAAGAGCCCGCGCTGCTCGGCGGCTCGCTCTCGTACGGGGTCGTGCTCGGGATCCCCGAGTACCTACCGCGGATCCTGACCGTCGGCGGGATGCTGCACGTGCAGGCCAATACGTATACGTCGATGCGGAACCTGACGTTCGAGACGGTCGTGCCGAGCTTCTTCGTAGGGCTCAACCTCTCGACGCTCATCGATCTCGCGGGAGGCCGCTGAGTGATGAGGACGATCGCGATGCGAGTGGCCGCGCCATCGCTCGCCGTGCTCGCCGGGCTCACCGCGTGTCGTGAGCCGTATCCTGCGCCGCCGCCGCGCAGCGCGGCGAGCGTGAGCACGACGACGTGGGGCCGCACCGATCAGGGGGATCGCGAGACGATCCGCGCAGCGGAGCAACGGTGCTTGTCGGGCCTGAGCCCGCGCGCGGTGTCCGCCGCGTTCCAGGCCGTCGATCAGGTCGCGGACGCGCTCGTCGATCTCTGCGCGATCGAGATCGTCGACGACGACCCGCTCGTCTGGCACGTGTGGTGCGGATCGGACGCCACGTTCCGGAGCGGGCACTACCTCGCGCCGGCGGATCGTCCGGTCACCTGCGCGGGCGGGCGCGCCGACACCGCGTTCGAGTGCATCGGGCGCATCCTCGCGAGCAACGTGCTCGGCGGTGGATTGAGCGGGCAGGTGAGCGGCGTCGAGATCGCGTCGGTCGGGAGCGTCGACGAGCAGCGCGTCGCGGCGGACAGCGCGTTCCTCACCGAGCCGTGCCCTGGCCTCCAGAACGAGCTCGGACTGCCGCAGGATCAGCGCTGGGACGTGCCGACGTCGCCGCCGAGCGACGCGGAGCGCCGCTCGCTGTGGAATCAGCGACTGAGCTGGTGTCGCGCCGCGTTCAGCGCGTCGGAGCTGCGCCAGGGGATGGCCCGTACGGTCGGAGGTCGCTACTCGCTCGCGGCGATGGGCGCTGGCGCGGAGTGGCTGCGCGAGTACCGCCGACGTCACTCGGGCCGCGCGTGTCCGAGCCGACCGGCCGAGCCGGGCGAGTGCTCCGAGGCGCGCCGCGTCGATCTCTACATCCGCGTGCGCGCCGAGGAAGGGCGCCAGGGTGCGGAGGCATGCGTTCCGCGCGAGGGGCTGCCGGGCGGTGAGTCCGGCCAGGCGCTGTTCTGCTACGCGGACTGCTCGGCCCGCGCCGCGATCGGTCGCAACACGCAGGGCTACGACGCGCCGTCCGCGCGCGCGGATCTGTTGTTCGGCGCGGGGACGTCGCGCGCCCCGAGCGGGTGGATCGTGACCGACTCGAGCTCGGGAAATCACGTCAACGCGGGGAGCGTGAGACAGCTCCTCTTGCGGGAGTAGAGATGCTGCGCCGGACCTTGTCGTTCTTGGTGCTGGGCCTCGCGCTCGTCGGCTGCGGCGATCGTGCGAGCGACGAGCCGGCCCCGCCGAGCGCCGAGGAGCGCGAGGCCGCGGAGGTCCGCGCGGGGGAGCGCGCCTATTCGCGATACTGCGCGCTCTGCCACGGGCGCGACGGCGAGGGCTACGCGGCGGACAACGCGCCGATGCTCTCGAACCAGGAGTGGCTGCGCAGCGCGAGCGACGAGATGATCACGGCGGCGATCGCGGACGGTCGCCCCGGCACGCCGATGAGCGCGTGGAGCGTCCAGCACGGCGGGCCGCTCGCCGAGTCTCAGATCGCGTCCATCGTGCGGTACCTCCGGAGCTGGCAGCGCGCGCCGCGCGCGGTGGTCGACGAGGTCGAGGTGCACGGCGACCCGCTGCGCGGCCAATCGGTGTTCGCGATCAAGTGCGCGCGATGCCACGGCGCGCGCGGGGAGGGCGTCGACGCGATCGCGCTCGGCAACCCCGCGTTCCTGCGCACCGTCTCGGACGGGTTCCTCCAGTACGCGGTGTCGCACGGTCGCACCGGGACGCGCATGGAGGCGTTCAGCGGGCAGCTGACGCCCGAGCAGATCGACGACGTCGTCGCGTACGTGCGCTCGCTCGCGCCGTCGACCGATCTCGCGCCGGCGCCCCACGCCCCCGAGCTCCCGGCGGCGCCCGAGCTCCCCTCCCTCGAGGAGCTGCCGCTCGTCATCCATCCCGAGGGGCGCAACGCGCATTTCACGTTGCGGGACGATCGCTTCGTCCCGGCCGACGACGTGCACGCGGCGCTCGAGCGCGGCGAGCGTATGATCCTCCTCGACGCGCGCGCGACCAGCGACTGGCTCGCCGGGCGCATCCCCGGCGCGCTCCCGGTTCCGTTCTACGAGATGAGCGATCTCGTCGAGGCGCTCCCGCGCGACGGAACGCCGATGATCGCGTACTGCGCGTGCCCGCACGCGGCGAGCGGTCACGTGGTGGACGCGCTCCGCGCCGCCCACTTCGAGAACACGATGGTCCTCGACGAGGGCATCGGATACTGGGTCGAGCACGGGTATCCGCAGACCTCGGGGCTCCCGGAGGACGAGTGAATCGGCCGCGCACGGCGCTGCGCACGGCACCCCGATGAGGTCCATCGTCGTGTTCGTCGTCGCGCTCGGGGTGGCGGCGTGTGGGACGCGCGTGACCCCGCCGACGGCGTCGAGCGGCGACGGCGCGCGGAGCACGGA
This sequence comes from Sandaracinaceae bacterium, assembly GCA_050186575.1. Classification (GTDB taxonomy): domain Bacteria; phylum Myxococcota_A; class Polyangia; order Polyangiales; family Sandaracinaceae; genus JAUHXR01. The sequence continues at coordinate 24,503 of JBFWYI010000042.1, forward strand.
GGTGTATCCGAACCGCGAAGCGGAGGCGCGTGGCGAGGACGCGGACGTCGACGGAAGGCGGCCCGGCGAGTGTCCGGCGCGCTACGCCCAGCCGGGACCGCGCTGCGTCGGGGGCGACGCTCCGGAAGACTGCGCCTACCCCGAGGGCGTCTGTAGCTGCGACGTCGCGGCGTGGTGCGTCGGTCCAGCCCCGCCCCCCGATCGCGCGGCGGAGTGGATCTGTCGTCGACCGCGGCCTCCGTGCCACACGGCGGGGACGGCGTGCACCGGATCGGCTTCGTGCTCGTTCGACCCGTGCGGCTGGCGCGGGGTTCGATGCGAGGGTGGGGTGTGGACCGCGTACGCGACGCCGGTGCCCGGCTGACCGCGTTCGCGTTCCGAGCATGAGGCACGCCTCCCCGGCTCACGTTGGAGAGGCGCGCTGCTGTCGGTCCGATCGCCGTGCGACGACGTGACCGAATCAGCGGATGCGGTGCGCGGCACGTGCCTCGCGGACCCAGGCGGGCTCGGGGCTCGCCGGCATGCGCCCCGCGAGCACCTCGAGCGTATTGCGGATCGTCTGCACGCGGCCTTGACGACACGTGACGCGGCCGCGACGACCGCGTGAAGGCGCGTCGTTGCACCATCGCAAGACGTCTTCGACCTCTTCGCTGAAGTGTGGGCGTCCGCCGGCGCGATCGACGAAGCGTCGGAGCAGCTCCTCCGCCTCGTTCAGGTGCTCGGCCGTGCCGTCGAGGTGCTCATGATAGAGGACCGCGAGGTCGAAGTACGCCTCCGGCCGATCACCGTCGAGCTCCAGCGCAGCCCGATACGCGCGCTCCGCCGCCTCCGGCTGGGTCAGCCCGCGCAGCGCGACGCCCTCGCCGATCGCGGCGTCGTAGCTGTGCCCGCGGAGAGCCCGCGCCTGATGGAACGCGCGCGCCGCGTCCTCGTAGGCGCGCTGCGAGAGCGTGAGCTGACCGAAGTTCATCCACGCTTCGTAGAACGTCGGGTCGAGCTCCGTCGCGCGGGCGAGCTTGGCCGCCGCGCCGGTGATGTCGCCCTGCGCGATGTCGATCAGACCCCACGTGTTGTAGATGGGCGCGTACGCGGGATCGATGAGCTGCGCCTGCCGGCACACGACTTCCGCGAGATCGAGGAGCTGCGGCTCGTCGTCGGAGGAAGCGAGGTAGACGAGCGCGAGCTGGTCGAGCGCGGGCAGGTAGTCGGCGCGGACCGAGAGCGCGCGGCGGAGGTTCGCGATCGCCGCGGGGCGGCGCGAGGGCTCGCGCGCGTCGAGCATCGCGAGGTTCACGTAGGCGGAGGCACACAGGTTGTCGGCCGCGATCGCCGCGTCGAACCCGCGTCGGGCCGCGTCGGCGTCACCGCTCGCGAGCTGCTCGTTGGCGAGCGCGACGCTCGCCTCGCAGAGCGCAGGATCCAGCTCGTGCGCGCGCGAGTAGAGATCGTGTGCGCGCTCGTCGCTCCCGCACCGCGTCGCGACGAGGCCCATCATGTAGACGGCGCGTGCGTTCTGTCCCTCGCGGTGCTCGCTCACCCGCTCGAAGCCCGCCAGCGTCTCGCGGCAGGCGCCGGCGTCCCAGACCCCCGCCGCGTCGTGGCGCGCGAAGATCGCGCTCGCCGCTTCGAACGCGACGATCTCCCCCTGGCTCGGTGGGCCGGTGCCCGTGCCGGGGCCCGGAGGGGTGACCGGAGGGGGTGTATGACCGCAACCGAACATGACGAGGCACAGGGCGAGCGCGGGCACCTCGCCGAGCCCGGCTCGGCGACGGATGGGCATGATCGACGGCATCGGGGACGCTCCTCGGGTTGGGGACGGAGCCGTTTGGAAGCCCGAGGCGCGACGTCCTTGGGAGGTTTCTTTCCGATCATCGAGGCGACGCTTCCTCCGAGCTCCACCGGCCGGCCTGATCGAGCGGCAGTCCGGGACAGACCGTGAGCACGAGGGGCAGCGCGATCCGCTCACCCGGCCGCCCGATCAGCGCTGAGGGTGCGTGGATCTCGAATTGCTGATCGTCGACCAGCTCGTACGCGAAGAGATCGCCGCCGAGCTCGGGCGAGCGGAGATCCTCCGGTGCGAAGCCTCCCACGCCCGGACAGGGTCCAGCCCGCCGACGCGCGTGGAAGCCGACGAGGGCGCGCAGGGCGAGGAAACGTGCGCGCTCGGTCCCGATCACCTGCACGTAGCGGATCATCGACTCGAGCCACTGCTTGCGGAATGCGCCGTGGACCCGCGCCGCGAGGAAGCGCTCGCCCAACACCTCGACCCACATGGGATCGGGAGCGTCGGGTTGGTCGGCGACCACCGCCGCGAGCGTGTCGAGGCATGCGTGGACGTCCCCCACCGGCTCGCATGTCACGCGCGGGTCGTGGAGGTTCTGCGCGGCCAGCACGAACACTTGTCGCGAACGCCGCTCCGCCTCCGCCGCCTCCCCCGTGCCCGGGATCGGGCTCGTTCCGCCACCGAGGTTGGGAGCCGCGAGGTACTGCGCGCCATACACGATCTCGCCTACCAACATGTCGCGCGGCGGCGGGACCGTCTGCGCGAGGACCTCGAGGCGGCGGCGCAGCTCGACGATCTGCATGTCGTCGAGCGCCAGCTCGGCGGCGAGCAACGTTTGGACCTCGGAGAGCACGATCGCTTCGGCTGCGATCGCGCTCAGGCGGGTGACCGCAGGGACGCGGCCGCGACCGAGGTCCTGCGCGAGGCGCGCCGCGTCGAGCAGCGAGAGCAGTGCCTCGTACGGTTGACCGCGCGCGGCTCGGTCGCGCGCCACGACCCGCACGAGTCGCATCGTGCTCAGCCAGGTCCCTATCGCTGCGTCCTCGAGCCCGTGCGGGCCGTCGTCGTCCCACGCGCACAGGCTCTCGTGGGTAACTGCGTGATGGATGAGCTCGGGGAGGCGGCCGCACGCCCGGGCCGTTTCTTCCATGACCGGAGGGAGGTCGTCGCGAGGTAGCGGAGGCGGGTTCAGCGCCAGTTGCCCCACGAGGTGACTCGCCTCGGTCGACAAGTCCGAGCGCATCGGTCCTCCATCGATCGCCCACCCCCAGGTGTGCGATCCGACCCGACCATCCAACGCCTCCCGAACGCGGCCGTGGAGGGCCAAGCACGTCGCGAGCTCACCGTCGGCGCGGATCAGCGCGTGCGCCTCGCTCGACCCGCTCCCTCGCATCGGTTCCCCTTCGAGCACGGGGCGTCGGCACGACGCGACGGTGTTCCGGATGTCGGCCGCGTCGACGACGCGCCTTGCGTTCTCGAGCTCGTCGTCGCTGACCGAGGGAGCGAAACGGATCGCGATCGCGACGCCCACGACGATCGCTCCGATCGCCAGCGCGATGAGCAGGCCTAGCCTCGCGCGCCACCGAGGATTCGGCGGGCGTGGCACGCGAGCGCTCATCGCGGGCGCGCGATGCGGACGGTGGGGCCGCGCGAGACGTCGAGCTCCACCAGGTCGGTGAAGCGCTCGCCGTCGAGGATCGGGGCGAGGCGCTCGCCCGGCGCGGCGTCGATGTGCATGCGCTCCCCCGCCGTGTCGCGGAGGCCGGGCCCCATGATGGCGGCGCCGGACACGATGCGAGGTAAGTTGCGGATGATCTGCGCGGGGGTGAGCGAGCCGGCTTGGAAGTGGAGCACGCCCGCCGCGCGCGCTTGTGGGAACACGCGCACCACGCCACCGAGGTTGACGTCGAATGCGCCGGCGTGGAGGCCGGCGTGCGCGTCGGACGGGACCTCGGCGCCGTCGATCGAGACGCGGGCGCGGGTCGGCGAGAACAGGTGCGCGGCGTAGGGGTCGGGCCGCCCCGCGATCACGCTCGTCCCGTAGCCGGCGATCGTCCGCGCGATGATGCGCACGATCGTGGTCGGCGAGGGATCGTCGTCCTCGTAGTACTTGTCGAAGAAGCGGTTGCCGATGCCCCCCGCCGCGAGCGCGAAGCCGATCCGATCGAACGGCGCGCCGTCCGCGTGTCGGCCGACGAGGTGGAGGCTGTCGAGCGCGACCTCGATCGGGGCGCGGCCCTCCTCCGCGTTGCGGCGCAGCGCGCGGAGGATCGAGAGCGCGCGGCCTTCGACGCCCGCCTTGCGGGCGACGAAGTCGATGGTGCCGCCGTTCGTCGGGATGAACGCGGGCCAGCTCGCGGGATCGGGTCGGCGCGCGCGGACCTCGTGGATCATGCAGTTGAGCGCGCCATCGCCGCCGTCGCTCACGAGGTGCGTCGCGCGCGGGAGCATGGCCTCGAGTGCCCCGCCGAGCTCGTCGACCGACGCGGTCTCGGTGAGCTCACCCCACGGACCGATCGCATCGCGGAGCCGCGCGAGCCGGTTCCGTCCGGCTCGGCGGTTGCGCCGAGCCTGCGGATTCAGGATCACGCCGACGAACATCGGCCCGCAGCCTACGACCGGACCGCCGCGTCGTCGCCCCGATTCGGTGTGTCTCGACGCTACTCGAGCTCGAGCGTCGCGCGGTCGCTCAGCGAGCGATCGACCCGGTTCGGCTCGCCGCTCACCACGACCGCGCTCTCGCCGCTCGCCGTGACCGAGAGCGTCCCGGTCACCCGAGCCTCGACGCGCGCGCTGCCTTGCGCGTCGATGGACGCGTCGGTGCACGTGAGCGCGCTGGCGTCCGCATGAGCGTCCCCCGACGCCACCAGCGTGAGCGTCGCGCAGGTTCCGTCGGCCGTGACGTCGGCGCCGACCGACGCCGAGAGGCCGAAGCGATCGGCGACGATCCCGCTGACGCGGGCGCTCGAGCCCTCCTCGCGCGCCGTCACGAACTCGAGCGCGCGAGCCTCGATGCGCACCACGAGCGGGAGCGTCGGGAAGATCGCCTCGCGCGGTCGGATGGTCAAGTAACCGTGCTCATCGATCTGGCCTTCGATCCGGGACAGGAGGTTGTCGTCTCCCTCGACGACCGCGGTGGGGACCGCGTCCGCGATCGTCGCCTCCACGTGGAACGGGCCTTCCACCGCGAGGCCGCGGATCTCGGGCAGCGCGTCGAGGGGGCCGTCCTCGCGATCCACGACGCGGAGCGGCGCCGCCCCGGGCGTGCCGCTGCCCTCGACCGCCGTGCATGCGCTCGCACCGAGCGCGATGACGATGACGATCACGCACGCGCGCGCCGCGTTCACGGCGCCTCCTCGCCGGACGTGGCGATGAGCGAAGGGTGATCGTCGGTCTCTCGCACGAACGCCTCCCACGTGGCGATCGTCTCCGTCGCGAGCGTGCGCACCGCGTCGTGGAGCTGCGCCCCGTGCTCCTCGAGGTAGAGGCCCTGGCTGCGGCGGAGCTGGAGGTCGAGCGGGTACGCGATCGCGTTGACGTGTCCGCGACCGAGCTGAACGCCGATGTCGTGCGCGAGCTCGGCGAGCTCTTCGGGGCTCTCGTACTCCTCGATCGAGACCTCGTGGTAGTGGTTGGTCCAGCCGTGGATCCAGAGCGTGGTGCCCATCGCGCGGATGAACCCGAGGTAGGGGAACGGCTGGTACGCGATGCGCGCCTGGCCCAACAGGATGCGGAACGGATCGGGCTCGGGGCTCGCTTGGATGCACGGGATCCCGGCGAGGGAGATAACTTCCTTTGCCTCGAGCACGGCGTCGTCCTCCGGCGCCTCGGTCTCTCCGCGCACGCGGATGAGGAACTTCTCGTCGAGCGCGCTCCCGATCCCGAGGTCGATGCGCCCGATGCGCTCGACGTCGAAGAACCGATCCGCGAGGTGCGGGTCCTGCTCGTGTTGGACTTGGACGTAGGAATCCATCGCGTCCGCGATCGCGCGCTGCGTCGCGTCGGGGACCGGCTGCATCATCTCGTCGACGACGTCGGTGAGGCGCTGGGGGTTCGCGACGAACCCCTCGTGGATGCGGCGCACCACCCGCGGCTCGTCGGGGATCGGGGTGTCGTCGGTCGCGAAGAGCCCCTCACGATATCCGTCGAGCAGCCCGTCGAACACCGCGTCTTCCTCACCCGTCCAGCCGTGCGCGCGCATCGCGAGGTGGACGCTCACGCCGAGCCGCACGAGATCGAGGAGCGCGGGGCCGGTCGTCGCGCCGTCGAAGTCGGTGAGCCCGCGGCCGAGGTCGGTCACCGCGTACTGCTCGAGGTGTGCATCGCCATGGAGGTTGACAGGTGGGGCCGAGTCGAGCGAGTCCGCGAAGTCGGTGCACACCGCGGTGAGGAACTGACGATGGATGAATCGGAAGTACCCGTGCGGGCTCTCGCGGAGGCGGCCGAGGAGCTGCGGATTGCGCGCGAAGTCGGTGTGCTCGATGTCGATCGCGAGCCGCGACGCGCTCGGCGCCTCGTCGTGGTCGATGGTGTGTTGACCCGTCCCCGTGGTCGTGGCGGGCCCGGAGCACGCGAAGAGCGTCGAGGCGGCGAGCGCGCGGAGGAGGGGCTGCATCATCAGAATCCCGACTGTGAGCCGACGACGAATCGGATGGAGGTGATCTCGAAGCCGTTGGCGTCGCCGAGCGGCGTGCTGCCGAATGCGAGGAGGATGCGCGCGGAGTTGTCACGGTCTCCGATCGTCGCGAAACCGAACCCGAACGACATGCGGAGCTGGTCGAGGCGGTCGAAGTCGCGGAAGTGGACGTCGAACGCGTTGCCGAGCGAGACGTGCACCGATCCCTCGAGGAACACCCAGATGGGGTAGCGGTACTCGAGGGAGACGACCATCGCGCTCGAACCGACGAGGTGCCCCGGCTGGAACCCGCCCATGAGGTTCGGCTCGCGGCTCAACCAGACTTGCTCGGTGAAGGGGACGCCTTCGTCGCCGAGCGGCTCGACGAGGTCGGCGTAGCCGGTGAGCGAGAGCACGCGCTGGTTGCCGACGTCGACGAACAGGCCGAGCTCGCCGCCATAGCGGAGCCAGTGCGCGTGGTCCGGCCGGAGCACGTCGACGCCGTGACCGAACCACGTCGAGAGGCGGACGCCGTGACCTGGCGCGGGCCGCTCCTCGCGCGTGTCGAGGGTGAGGTCGACCCGTTGGGTGAGCGCGAGGTAGCCGTGGGTGTAGCCCGGCGGTGTCGGGTAGCGCCCGCGCGCGATCGACTCCTCGATGCCCGTCTGATCGGGATGGTCGGAGTCGTAGTCGGAGTCCATGAGCTCGTTGTAGAAGAAGTCCGCGCGGTACTTGATCTGGCTCAAGCGCCACGGTCGATTCTCGAACGCCGCGCCGCCGCCATACCAGTTGCGGCTGAACCGCGAGCGGTAGCTCTGCGGGGCGTCCCAGGTCCCGCCATGCCACATGAAGTCGGGCCGGCGCGTCGCCTCGAGCGCGAACGAGAGCTCGTTCTGCTCATCGAAGCGGATGCGATCGGTGACGCGCGCGTGCATCCAATCGGGGCCCCAGAACCCGACCGTCGCGCGGAGATCGTTGCCCTCGGCGCCTGCGTCGTTCCAGAAGAAGTAGAGGCCGACGCTCGGGAGGAACCCGAAGTCGAAGAACGCGGTCGGCACGAGCCCCGCGTTGCGGTCGTCCCAGGTGAACGTGTCGAACAACTGTCCAAAGAAGTTGCTGCGTTCGATCTCGGTGACGAGGAAGCCGATCGGCTGGCGGAGGACGTACTCGCTGAGGAGGTAGAGCGGGCCAAACAGGATGCGCGGGATCCAGAGGATGTCGTCGGCGGGATCGCGCGGGGGCTCGCCGCGGCCGGAGTAGTCGGGGGCGTCGCGGTGGGCGTCGGCGGCGAGCGGAGTGGAAGGAGAGGGCTCGGAGCTGGGGCCAGCGAGGGACCAGGCGTCGGACTCGGAATCGGAATCGGAATCGGATTCGGATGCGGACTCGGACTCGGATTCGGACTCGGAATCGGACTCGGAATCGGACTCGGAGTCGGAATCGGAATCGGAATCGGACTCGGACTCGGACTCGGACTCGGACTCGGACTCGGAGTCGGAATCGGACTCGGAATCGGTCACGTCGGTCGAGGGCTCGTCCTCGTCTTCCTGCGCTTGCACGGGGGACATCAGGCACGCGGCCGACATCGTCAGCGCGATGTGGAGGAACGCACGTCGTATGGCGGATCGCTCCGCGCTCACCGCGGCGCCTCGTGGCTCGATGGACGCTCGAGGCCGACGATCCGGTACTCGTCCGCGCCGACCGCGTAGAGGTGCACACGGAGCGGGAACGTCGTCTCACGCCCCGTGCTCGCCGCGATCAGATCCACCACCAGATAGGCCGGAGACTCGGGGCTCGCGCCGTCGTGCACCGGGAGCGGGCCGGCGCAGATCCGGCCGTCCGAGGCGCGCCCCACGCCCATCGGATCGACCGGCTGGAGCGGATCGCCCGCGTACGGCTGCGCCCCGTAGTGTCGGCCGCTCGTCTCGCGGAGGCTCGTGCTCACCGCGAGGTCCTCGACGCACAGCCGCGCCTCGCCCCGCGCGCGCACCACCGTCGGCCACGTGAGCGGAGACAGCCGCGTCAGCCACCGCTCGAGGATCGCGTCGCGCCGACCGATCAGGATCCGCGTCAGCTCGCTCGCGACGACCGGATCGCTGAACCGCGCCCGCGCGACCATCGCGCGGACGTGCTCGTCGCCGAAGCGCGCGACGATGCGCGTCATCCACGCCGCGTCCGCCTCGGTCAGCCGATCGTACGCGTTGTTCGCGTAGCCAGGGCGCCACTGATCGGGCACGAAGCGCTGCACGTCGTAGTGCCCGAGCGTGATCCCCGCCGCGCCGTACTCCGCGTGGTACCAGGGACGGTCGATCATCCCGAGCGTCAGCCAGTCGGTGGTGATGTGCTGGACGTCGAGGTATCCGCTGTGTCCGAAGCGGTCGACCAGGGTGTCCCACGCGTGGATGATCCCGAAGCAGTCGCCGAAGTCGATCATGTAGTGGCGCACGTACCCGCGCGACTCGCTCGTCTCGACCCACGCCTGCATCGTGTTCTCTTGGCGAGCGTCGATGTGGTCGGTCCACGCGCTCAACACGTATTGCGCGCGTAGATCGCGCCGATGCTCGTGCGGGACCACGTCGTTCGGATCGCCGTCGTACGTCCCGTGGTAGCGCCACGGTCCGATCGGGCGGCCGTCGACGAACTGGCTCACGCTCGCGCGGTAGCGCCCATCGGGCAGCCGCGTGGCCTTCTCCAGCACCGCATCGATGTGGGCTTCGGTGAGCGGCTCCTCGGTGCCGTTGGTGCGCTCGATCGTCGCCTCGGGATCGAGCTCGAGCATCGAGCGATCGAACACGACGATGCGATTGCAAGGGACGTTGTATCCGGCCGCGTGCCAGATGAGCGCGCCCACCACGTCGGCCGCGCCGGGGCGCTCCGCCTGGAGCGTTCCGTCGGTCTTCATGAGGTAGCGCCGGCCGGTCGCGTCGCGGATCTGGAACCCCGGGTTCGCGCCGTCCGGCTTGCCACCGACGATCGTCCACGGGCCGGGCAGCTCGTCGTTCAGATCGGCGCACGCGCCCCGCGCGATCTCGCGCGTCGACATCCGGCGCCGCGAGAGGCGGTTGACGTACCAGCTCGAGCTCGGCACCTCGTCGAGCGCGTTCACGTTGAGCGCCTCGCGGTCCGTCTCGAAGAGCCAGAACTCCGCGAGTGGCCGGAACACCGCGTTGTCGGCCCCGTCCCAGCTGTACGAGCTGTAGAAGCCCTCGGGTGGACCGGCGAACGGGTGCGTGTCCACGTCCTGCCACACCACGTCGCGCAGGGGGAAGCGCGGCATCGACGCGCCGCACCCCGCACAAGAGAGCGCACAAGAGAGCGCGAGCACCCAGGCCCGAGCGCGCATCAGCCGGCCCCGCCCGTCGCGCCGCGCGTCGCGGGATCGATCGTGGGATCCTCGTTGACCGCCGCGTTGCGCCGCACGAGGAGGAACGTCAGCCCGAGCCAGCCCGCCACGAGGACGAGGTTGATGATCCCCAGCGTCGTCAGGCCGAGGTGGAGCGCGCTCGTCGCCACGAGGAACACGAGCGCCGAGACCATGTCTCCGATCCGCACGATGAACGTGTCCACCGCCTGCTTGCCCGCGTACTTCGCGGCCTTGCGGGTGGGGAGCCACACCATCGCCTTGCCCGTGTTCATGATCGAATAGTCGGTCGCGTTCTCGGCCGTCTTCGCCCAGCGCAGCGCGCCGAGCCCGAGGCCGGCCGCGAACATCGCATAGGACCCGAGCGCGACCAGCGGAAGCGCGAACAGCACCGCCTTGATCCCGACGTGCTTGACGAGGCGCGAGACCACGAGGGCTTGGAGGAGCAAGGCGATGACGTTGACGTAGGTGAAGAAGTCTCCGTAGAAGCCGCCGATGAACGCGCCCTCGTCGCTCGCCTCCCCCGCGGCGACGGCCGCGCTCGCTGCGTCGCTCACCAGATCGCTGAGGAGGAACTCGCCCAGCGTGTTCACCACGTTCAGGATCAAGATCACCGCGGCGATGAGCCGCAGGTACGGGCTCTCGAAGATCAGCCCGAGCCCGCCCTTCGCCTTCCCGTCGGATCCGGGGGGACGCTCCTCCGCCGGCGAGGACGAGGTGGGTGCGTCGAACCGGCGTGCGACGATCACCATCATCACGGTGAACACCGCGAGCAGGACGGCCGGGACCTGGAGCAGGATGAACGACGGATCGATGTCGGACTCGACGAGCCAACGCTGGAGACCGTCGAGCTCTGCGCCCTCGGCGCCGCCCGCCGCCACGTAGTCGTAGAACGCGCCGGCGGCCTGGCTCCCGACGGGAGCGCCCGCCGTCGCGCCGACGCCGATGATCGGGAACAGCCGCTCGCCCTGGTCCTTCGTGTAGACGTCGTTCGCGAACGACCAGAACTGCGCGACCATCGAGACGCTGAAGATCCCGACCCAGATGAAGAAGACGAACCCGAGCATCGGCACACCGGCGAGCCGCAGGAAGAAGAACAGCTGGATGCACGCGATGAAGAAGATCGAGACGCCGACGATGAGGCGCACCCGCGACACCCGCGACGCGACCCACGAGTAGGCGGGCACGTAGAGCATCAGCACGATCGCCTGCAGGCCCGCGGCGAACGCCTTGAGCTGCGGTCCTTCCTGCTCGATGAGGATCTGCTTCAGCCACTCGGGCAAGCCGGTGGTCCGAACGAGCTGGAGATCCGCCGTCGCCGAGGCGAGCACGAGCGGCTCGCGCACCGTCTTGAGCACGTAGTAACAGAACAGGAGCATGAAGATCGTCGCGAGCAGAAGGACCGCGTTCGCGCCTTCGCCGCGACGCACGTCGCTGAACACGCGCAGGAAGCGATCGAGGAGCGATCCTCGGTCTCGTGCGTCGGTGGTCTTCGCGTCGTCAGCCATGCGGTGCGATCGGCGAGCGCGCGCGCCGCGCCGGAGGGACGTTACTCACGTCGACGGCGCGGCGAAAGCGCGAAGGTTGGGGGGCTCGATCCCGCGAGACCTGTGGCATCTTCGCCACCGCGTGCGCTCCGTTCATCCATTCGCCGTCTCGGCGCTCACGGTATGGCTGATCGCCACGCCGGCGTGCGCCGACGAGCCCAGCGAGCCCGCCGCGACGGAGGACGACGTCGAGGCGGAGGAGCGACGTGACGCGCACGACGAGGCCGGCGACCTGCGACGGCGCGAGGTGCCCGACTACGACGGACGCCCGGATCCGGGTCCGTCCCCCGAGGAGTCCTTGCTGTGGATCCCGCGCATCCTCACGTCGCCGCTGTACGTGATCAGCGAGTACCTGATCCGCGCGCCGCTCGGCTGGCTCACCACCGAGCTCGAGCGCTCGCGCGCGTTCGAGTTCCTGTTCGACGTGTTCGTGTTCGGACCGGATCGCAGCATCGGCGTGTTCCCCACCGCGTTCTTCGACTTCGGCCTCGCGCCCTCGGCGGGGCTCTACGCGTTCTGGGATGGGTTCCTCTTCGATCAGAACCACGCGCGCCTCCACGCCGCCACAGGTGGGGAAGACTGGTTGACGCTCACCGTCACCGACACATGGCGCCCCGAGGACGACGTCGGCCTCACGCTCCGGCTCGCGCTCCTCAAGCGTCCCGATCAGCAGCTCGGCGTCATCGAGAATCCGCTGCCCGAGGATCGTCCGCCGCTCACGCGCTATGGCATCGAGACGGTCGAAGCGGGCGCGCGCTTCGAGTGGAGGCCCTGGTCGCGCAACGTGATCGGGTGGGGCGCCAAGTACCGCGGGGTCGGCTTCATCGACGAGCGCTACGACGAGAACCCGTCGATCGGCGAGGTGTACGGCCCCGATCAGCGTCCCGGGCTCTTCGACAGCGGGTTTTCCTCGGTCGACCTCGATCTCCACATCGTGGTCGACAGCCGGCCCACCACCGATCTGTTGACGGGCGGCGTGCGCGCGGTGGGTGACGTCGTGCTCCACGTCTCACCGTCGGGGCCGCGGCTCGCGACGTGGATCAACTGGTCGCTCGAGCTCGGGCTCGCCACGGACGTGCTCGGGAGCGGCCGCGTCCTCAGCGTGACGGCTGCGGTGCAGGGAGTGAGCCCGGCCGGCGAGGCGGTGGTGCCGTTCATCGATCTCCCGGAGCTCGGCGGCGTGAACGGTCCGCTCCCCGGCTTCCAGTTCGGCTACGTGCGCGGCCGCAGCATCGCGGCGGTGCGCCTCGGCTACGAGTGGCCGCTCTTCGCGCTCCTCGACGGCACGCTCCACTGGGGCGTCGGCAACGTGTTCGGCGACACGTTCACCGACTTCGACGTCGAGCTCCTGCGGATGTCGTTCGGCGTCTCGCTCGCCCCGCGCTGGGGCGGCGATCACTTGTTCGAGATGGGCCTCGCGTTCGGCACCGCGCCGTTCCGCGACGGCGCCGGCATCGAGTCGGTGCGCTTCTTCGTCGGCGCGAGGAACGGCCTGTGAGCACGGAGTCGTCGCACCGTGCTTTCCGCGGGACCTCACGCTTCGCGTCTTGCGTGCTCTACGCGGCGCCGGCGCTAGCGTGCGCGCTCGTGCTCGGCTGCGGCGCAACGACGGCCGGCCGCTTTCCGCTCCGCGATCCGATGTGGGTCGACGCCGATCAGCGCGCGTTCGCGCGCGAGCCGTCCGAGCTCTTCAATCCGCCGCAGTGGGATCGCATCGATCACATCATCTTTCGGCAGATCTCGGAGGTGTGGCTCTACGAGCTCGACCGCGAGGCGATCAACGTCAACGCGTGGGACGAGGTCCCCGACTCGAGCTGGTTCGTGAACCGCATCGGCCGCGCCCCGATGAGCCCGGCGCGCATCCGACAGGGCGCCTGCCGCGATGCGGAAGAGCCGCCGCACCCATGGACGGTGATCCGGGCGAAGCCGGCGGGCACGAGCCCCGGGCTCGTGGTGCGCGCGGCCGACGGACGCATGTTCCTCTTCAAGATCGACTTCGACCTCCCCGAGCGCGGCACCGCGGCCGACGCGATCGCGACGCGCATCGTGTGGGCGGCCGGGTACTACACGCCGTGCAACCACGTCGTGAACTTCACTCCCGACGAGCTGACGCTCGCGACGGAGCCGGTCGATGGTCACGATCCACCCGCGCAAGAAGACGTGCAGAGGTTGATCGATGCGGCCGGCCCCGCGCCCGGCGGGATGCTGCGCGGGAGCGTGAGCGAGTTCCTCGAGGGTAGCCTGCTGGGCGGCTGGCGCTTCGAGGGGCTGCGCGACGACGACCCGAACGACGTGATCCCGCACGAGCATCGGCGCGACGTACGTGGGATGGCGCTGTTGAGCGCGTGGCTGAACCACATCGACGCGCGCGCGGAGAACAACCAGGACGTGTGGATCCAGACGGGCGGGGGGCGCGGGTACATCCGGCACTACGTCCTCGACGTCGGCGACTCGTTCGGCCAGGTGTTCCCGGACTCGCACCTCTGGAGCCAGAGCTTCGGGTCGAGCCACTACATCGACTTCCAGCACATCATGGAGGACTTCCTCTCGCTCGGGATCGCGGAGCGCCCGTACTTCGGCGCCGAGCGCGGACCGGCGGGTCATGTGCTCGGCTACTACGACGTCGCGCGATTCGAGGCGGACCAGTGGCGCAACGGCTACCCGAACCCGGCGTTCGAGGAGGCGACCGAGCGCGACAACGCGTGGATGGCCCGCATCATCGCGCGGATGACGGAAGATCACTTGCGTGCTGCGGTCTCCGCGGGACGGTTCAGCGAGCCTCTCGTCTCGGACGAGCTCCTGCGCATCCTGATGGGTCGCCGCGAGCGGATCCTCGAGCGCTACCTGACGAGGTTGAGCCCGCTCACCGACCCCGAGACGATGGACCGCCAGCTCTGCTTCACCGATCTCGCGCTCGCCACCGGCATTCGGCTCGAGCGCCGCTACTACGTGCGCGCGTTCGAGGGCTGGCCCGGCGTGAGGCGCCCCACGGCGGGCGCCCGCGCGTACGGCGAGCGCGCCTGCCTCACGGTGCCCGAGGCCGACCATCCGATCGAGGAGCCGCTCTACCGCGCGATCGACATCGTCGCGGAGAGCCCCGGGCGCGAGCGCACGCGGCCGTTGCGCGTCCACCTCTACGAGCTCCCGAGCGGTGAGCTCCGCGTCGTCGGCCTCGAGCGCCCGAGCGACTGGTCGCCCCCTTCGTTCTGAACGAAGGGCCCTCACGGGTCCCGGTTCCGATTCCGATTCCGACTCCGACTCCGACTCCGATTCCGACTCCGACTATTCCGACTATTCCGACTCCGATTCCGATTCCGATTCCGATTCCGATTCCGAATATTCCGAATCCGATTCCGAATCCGATTCCGATTCCGATTCCGATTCGCCTCGATGGGTGAGAGAAGTGTTGCGGAGGCCGGTGCGCTCCGGAGCCGCGGCTCCGCGCGCGGCGCCCGCTGCGCGGGCGACGCGCGCTTCGCCGCGTCTCCTGCGCGCGCTCCGGGAGCCCGTCCTGCGCACGAGGGCTTGCGCCCTCGCGCTTCGTCGGTCTCCCTCCGCTCCGTCCGAGCCACCTCCGGCGCCTACGGCGCCTCCGGTGTCTCGACCGGCGCGCCCGAGCCGCCTCCGGCGTCTCGCGCGCGGCGCGTTCGCGCATCGTGTTCGTCACCCATGTTCCCGGTCTGAACCGTGCGCAGCGCCGCCCGTCAACCGTCGCCCGTCAACCGTCGCCCGTCAACCGTCGCCCGTCGACCGTCGCCCGTCATCCGTCGACCGTCGACCGTCGCCCGTCATCCGTCGACCGTCGCCCGTCGCCCGTCGACCGTCGACCGTCGACCGTCGACCGTGCGCCTAGATCCCCGACACGACCGGCACCGCGATCACATCTCGCGCAATGTTACGTGCGGTGTTCATGAACGTCACGCTCGGCGCCACCACCGCGGGGTCGAGCTCCTCGGCCTGGAGGTTCAGCCCGATCGGGCTGTCACGGATCACGCCGAGCTCGAGCCGCAGCGACGCGCCGGGGGCCGCCTGCGCGCCGCACACCTCCGCGCCTTCGACGGAGAACGACGTCGCGTTGAGCGTCGCCTGATCGGCGGCGAGGCCGACGCCGATCGGGACGTCGATGGTGCAATGGCTGCACGAGCGGATGTTCGCGACGCGCACGTCGCGCAGCGTGGCGGTGGTGCCCGCGAGCGCGCTGAGCACTCCGACCTGATAGCCGTCGGAGATGTCCGCGCGGGTGAGCTCGAGCGTCCCGCCCGCGCCCACCGCGACGCCGGCTTCGCCGTTGAGCATGGCGCCGCCGAAGCGCGCGACGGTGACGTCCTCGGCGCGCAACGTCGATCCGGAGACCAACATGCCGACGCCCGCGCTGTCGGTGACGCGCATCCGTGCCGCGTCGACCTCGGCGCCCTCGCCGGCGAGGAAGCCGATCGCGTAGCCGTCCGGCGACGCGGCGCAGCCTTCGAGCACGACGTCCTCGATCGTCGCGCGCCCCTCGAAGAACGAGAGGCTCGAGCCGAGTGAGTCGATCACGATGAGCCCGCGCGCGGTCGTCGTCGCGCCTCGGATCCCGACGCCGGTCGCGTCGCCGCCGACGTCGATGACGACGTCGGTGAGCGTGATCGTCGAGCCGGCGTCGAGCACGTTGAGCGCGACGTCGAGGGCGCGCTCGAGGAAGACCCCCTCCATGGTGATCGGCGCGCCCTCGCGCGCCTGGACGTCGACGTCGCGCAGGTGCACGTCGCGCAGGGTCAACGAGCCGCTGGTGAGGACCGCGCCGCGCTCGATCCACGCGCGCTCGACCGTCACCTCCCCGCTCGCCTCCATCGCGTGGTTCACGAAGTAGGTCGGGCCGAGGAAGGTATCTTGCAGCGTCGCGGTCGATCCGGGCTCGACGGCGACGGGGAGATCACCGCCGTTCAGGATCTCGAGGTTCGTCACTGTGGCGGCGCCGCCGCGCACGACCGCGAGGCCGATCGCGAATGGGATCTCGGGGGCCTGCGCGGTGTCCTGGATCGAGAGGCCATCGGCGCTCAGCGTGCCGCCCGACACCGACACCGCGGCGATGCCTCGCGTGCCGCGCGTCGCGATGTGCTCGAGGCGCGCGTCGCCCGACGTCACGATCGCGGGGCGCTCGCCGCGGATCACGACGTTCGCGAGCGAGCCGCCGAGCACCTGCACGGTGGGCACCTGCTCGTCGGGGGTCGGCGCGACGATCTCCGTCGCCTCGGTGCACGCGCCGATCACGCTCACGCCGGCGCGCACGACGATCAGCTCGGTGTACGTCCCGCGCGCCACCGCGACGGTGGTGCCCGCCGTCGCAGCGGCGAGGCCCTCGGCGATCGTGCCGAACGGGAGCGCGCGCGTTCCGTCTCCGCCGGTGGCGCCGCTCGACACGTAGACGACGGGCGCGCCGGCGGGAAGATCGGAGGGGAAGTCGGCCGGGCACGTGGGTCCGCTCGGCACGCACTCGGCGTGGCCCGGCACGCGCAACGCGCCGAGCGGACAGTCGGCGGGCGGGTCGGCCGCGAACGCGAGGCACGGCGACGCGACCGGCCAGCGCGCGTCGGAGGTCCATCCTTCGGGACATGCAGGCGCGATCGCGGCCGGCTCGGCCGGGGGAGCCACGCCGAGGGGGCCCGCGTCGGCGAGCTCGGGGCCCGCGTCGCTCGGGGCGGGGCCATCGCACGCGCCGAGCGCGAGGCAGAGGAGCGGGACGAGCCGTCGCACGACGCCGTCCTATATCCCTCGGCGCCGGCCTCGTCGAACCGGCCTCGCTCGCGGTACTGTACGCGGAGCGAGCGAGAGGAGGCCGTCGTGCGCGCATTCCTTCGAGGTTCGGTTCGCTCTTGCGTGGTCGTCGCCGTGGCGCTCACGTGGGGCTGCGATGGACCGAGCGCAGACTCCGACGGAGGCGGTCCCGCGCCCGGCACGGACGCGGGCCCGCCCGTCGATCCGCACAACCCGTTGACGAACCCGGAGGACGGACCGCCGGCCGGCAACCAGGATGGCGACTGCGCGATCCCGGCGGAGGCGGGACCGGAGGACACCTCGAGCCCCGATCACGTGATCGGCGACGGGACGCCCGCGAGCTGCACCGCCCAGGCGGTGATCGACACCGTCGCGCTCGGCGGCGTGATCACGTTCGACTGCGGCCCGGATCCGATCACGATCACGCTCGACCGCCCGGCGAGGATCTTCAACGACACCGGCCCGCGCATCGTGATCGACGGCGGCGGTCTCGTGACGCTGAGCGGCGGCGGCACCTCGCGCATCCTCTACATGAACACGTGCGACGAGGCGCAGCACTGGACGACGTCGCACTGTCAGGACCAGGACCACCCGCAGCTGACCGTCCAGAACATCACGTTCGCGGACGGCGATTCGCGGAGCGAGACCGAGTACGACGGCGGCGGCGCGATCTGGGTGCGGGGAGGGCGCTTCAAGGTCGTCAACTCCCGTTTCTTCAACAACCGCTGCGCGGACAGCGGCCCCGACGTGGGCGGGGCGGGCATCCGAGTGTTCAGCCAGTTCGAGGGGCGCCCCGTCTACGTCGTCAACACGACGTTCGGAGGCGACGAGGGCTTCGGCAACGTGTGCAGCAACGGCGGCGGAATCAGCTCGATCGGCGTGTCGTGGACGATCCTCAACAGCCTCTTCACGCACAACTCCGCACGAGGCAACGGCGGCAACCCGATGATGAGCGGCACCCCGGGCGGCGGGAGCGGCGGCGCGATCTACAACGACGGCAACACCATGACGCTCTCGCTCTGCGGGACGCGCATCCAGCACAACGACGTCGTCCAGCACGGCAGCGCGATCTTCTTCGTGAGCAACGACCACTCGGGCGACATCCGCATCGATCGCTCCGTGATCACTTTGAACACCGGCGGCTCGTGGTACCCGACGTACCCGCAGATCTCGAACCACGACGACACGCCGATCGTGGTGACCGACTCGACCATCGAGTGAGCGTCGTGCTCGGGGCCGCGAGGCTCGCGTCGCGGCCGGGTTAGGCTGGCCATCCATGCCCCACAACGTCCTCGTCATGATCGCGGTCGTGGTGGTCAGCGGTGGGGCGTTGCTCCTCGTGCTCAGCCTGGTCGTCTCGCGTGCGCGACGCCGGCTCGACGCCGACTGGGACGCGTTCGCGACGGAGCGCGGCCTCCGCTTCACGCCGGCCGCGCGCGCGAGCGGCTCGCGGACCGTCGAGGGCACGGTGCGAGGCGTTCCCTTCGTGATCGATCGCATCTACGAGCGCGTGGGCCGGGGGCCGGCGCCCGTGATCCGCGTGCGCGCGACGATCGAGAGAGCCGGCGTGCCGGAGTTGGCGGCGTGGCTCGCCGATGCCTCGATGGTGCCGCGCGAGCCACCGCGCGGGCCGAGCCTGTTCGCGGGCGGGCCCACCGAAGGGCCGACGGTTCGCCTCGGGGATCCCGACTTCGACACGGCGTTCCGCGTGGTCACCGAGGCGTCGGCGATCGACGTGGCGGGCGCGCTGCCTCGAGCCGCACGAGCGGAGTTGGTGGCGATCGCGCGACGCGCCCCGGTCTCGCTGGTCGTCCGCGAGGGCGAGGTGGTGGTGACCTGGTTCGGCGACACGCTCAATGGCCCCCGCACGGATCGCGCGCTGGAGATCGTCGCCATGGTGGCTTCGGGCCGCGAAATCGCGGGCGAATGAAGAAGCCGATCGAGAGACCTGCATTCATACCAACCGGTTGGTATGTATCCGCCCATGCCTCGGGTCGCGGTCGCCAAGCACAAGCTCCTCGACGCCGCGCTCGCGCTGATCCGCGAGAAGGGCTACGGCGCGACCACGGTCGACGAGCTCTGCGCGCGGGCCGGCGTGACCAAAGGGGCGTTCTTCCATCATTTCGCGAGCAAGGACGCGCTCGGGGTCGCGGCCGCCGAGCACTGGGCGAGCGTGACGGGTGCGATCTTCGAGGCCGCCCCGTATCACGCGCCGAGCGATCCGCTGGAGCGGGTGCTCGCCTACATCGAGTTTCGCAAGTCGCTTTTGCGCGGCGCTCCGCCCGAGTTCACGTGTGTGGTCGGCACGATGGTGCAGGAGACCCACGCGACGCACCCCTCGATCCGCGACGCGTGCGCGGCGACCATCTTCGGGCACGCGGAGACGCTCGAGGCGGACATCGAGGCGGCGATGCGCGAGCGGGCGATGACGCCGTCGTGGACCGCGGCGAGCCTCGCTGCACATACGCAAGCCGTGCTGCAAGGTGCGTTCATCCTCGCGAAGGCGAAGGACAGCGCGGAGATCGCTCTAGACAGCGTGGAGCACCTCCGGAGGTACGTGGAGCTGCTCTTCTCACCCGAATCGAACCAACGAAAGGTCACGTCATGAACGAGAGCGTCCCCACCGACCGGTTCCCCGTCCGCACCTGCCTCTGGTTCCACGACCGCGGCGAGGAGGCTGCCAACTTCTATGTCTCGCTCGTGCCGCACAGCCACATCGACTCCGTCGAGCACCTCCCGGGAGACACCGTGGTCGTGCGCTTCTCGCTCGGTGGAGTGCCCTATATGATCCTCCAGGCGGGTCCGCACTTCACATTGTCGCCGGCCGCGTCGATCATGGTGGTCACGCCGAATCAGAAAGAGACGGACCGGCTGTGGGATGCGCTCACCGCCGATGGGGGCGAGGAGAGCCGCTGCGGTTGGCTCGTCGATCGGTTCGGGATGTCTTGGCAGATCGTGCCCGATGCGCTGTTCCGCTCGCTCGGCGCGAAGGATCCCGCTGCCGCGACGCGGGCGCGCGAAGCGATGTTCAAGATGGCGAAGATCGACATCGCGGCCCTCGAAGCCGCGGCGGCGGGCTGAAGGAGGCGAGCATGAACCCCGTCGTCCACTTCGAGCTCCCCTTCGACGACGCTGAGCGCGCAGCGACGTTCTATGAGCGTGCGTTCGGTTGGAAGACCCAGCGCCTCGGCAACGACATGGGCAACTACGTCGTCGTCACCACCGCCGAGCGCGACGCGATCCCCGGTGCACCGGGCGGCGCGATCAACGGCGGTCTCTACGAGAAGAAGGCCGGATGGCCCGCGCAAGTTCCCTCGATCGTGATCGGCGTCGACGACGTCCGCGACGCGATGGCGAAGGTCAGAGACGCGGGCGGTGAGGTCCTCGGCGAGCCGCACGCGATCCCCGGCGTCGGGCTCTACGTGTCGTTCTTCGACACGGAGAGGAACCGCGTGAGCATGCTGCAGCCGCTGCCCCGAGAGGGCTGAGCGTCCCCGCGCGAGACCACTCCCTGCACTGGCCGTCGGCGCGGCCGCGCGTCGAGGTGCGGCGCCGAGCGAGGCGAGTAGAGTGCCGCCCATGTCGAGAGAAGAGCGCGCACGCGCATGGGCGTGGATGACCGCGGCGGCCGTCGCGCTCATCGCGGGGCGCTTCCTCGCACCGCTCGGCGTCGACTGGGAGCTGCTCGACGAGGTGGCCTCGCACGATGGTCTGCTGGGGATGTTCAACCTCGGCGGCCCTCCGCCGACGTCGATCCTCGGCGGGTCGGCTGGGCTGCTCGTCGCCGTGTTCCTCGCGGTGGAGGTCGTCGCGCGACGTCGTCCGGGCGCGCTCGCGTTCGCCGTCTACACGCTGCTCGCGGCGTTCCAGGGTCTCGCGATCGCGATCTGGCTCGAGGGCCTCAACGGCGCGCTCCCATACGGCGACGCGGTTCTCATGCCCGGGTGGGGGTTCCGGATCCAGACCGCGGTGACGTTCGCGGCGGGCGCCGCGCTCCTGTGGTGGGTCGCCGATCGGTTGGATCGCACGGAACGTTTGCACGGCGCATGGTTCGTGTGGGTGCTCGCGTCCGGCCTCGAGCTCGCGGAGGGCGGTTGGTCGCTCGGCGCCGCGGCGGGGGCGGGGGACGTGTCGCCGGGGGTCGCGCTCGCGTCGGCGGTGCCCGCCCTCTTGTGGGTGGCGGCGGCCGGGCTCGCCCTGTCGGCTCGTGCGTACCCCGTGCCCATCGGGCCGCTCGCGATCCGATCGCCGTGGGACGGGCTCGGCTTCGTCGCGCTCGGGGGGCTCGCACCGACGTTGTTCGGGACGGTGAACCTGCTCCTGCCGGAACGGATCGGCGATCCGATGAGCGCCGTGCTGCTCTCGAACATCGGCACGCTCGCCCTGTTCGTCGTCTGGGTCCGCGCGTGGCAGCGCGCGAAGCCGGAGGGGGAGCGCTCGTTCGGCCCCGTCGGGCTGGCGGGTGCGGTCGCGCTCGCCGGGCTCGCGCCTCTGCTCTCGGGGTTCGCGTCGAGCGGTGGCTTCTCTCCTCAGCCAGGTCCCCTCGAGGGCACGGCCGCGTTCTCGATCACGCTCGAGGCGGGCGACTCGTTCGACGACGCGGACGCCGCGCGGATGGTGACGCGGCTCCGCTCGCTCGGCGCCGAGGCCTCGGTGGCAGCGGCCGACGCGCGCTCGATCACGCTCCGAGTAGATGCCGCAAGCGACGTAGACGGGGTGCTCGCGGCGCTCCGGCCCTCTCGGCTCGCGCTGCGCTGGCTCGCGGGCGACGTGCGGGCCGAGCCGCCGCCCGGCGCCGCGATGGACGAGGAGGGTGCCTATGACCACCCCGCGCGCGTGTTCCGCGGCGAATGCGACGCGATGCGCGCGTGGGTCGCGAACGAGGCGCCCGAGGACGGTTGCGTCTACGCGGTGGAGCCCCACGACGTCGACGCAGACGTCGACCGAGGCGCAGAGCCGTACTGCGCGGTGCTCTGCCTCTCTAGCGACGTCGTCGTCTCCAACCGCGACGTCGTCGAAGCGCGGGTGACGGCGGACCCGACGACGGGGCAGCCCCTCCTCGCGGTCACGCTGACCGAGAGCGCGGGCGAGCGCTTCTTCCGAGCGACGAGCGCGCACCTGCGCGAGCCGCTCGCGATCACGATCGACGGTGAGGTCACCTCGATGCCGATCGTACAGAGCGCGATCCGCGATCACATCCAGGTGACCATGGGCACCCTCGAGGAGTACGAGGCCGCGCAGCTCCGGGCGAGCGTGCTGGCCGTCGCGTTCTCGAGCGATCCGCTCCCCGCGTGGACGCTCGCGCGAGTGGATCGCTGATCGCCCCGGGCGTCGTGCGGCGCGGTCCGGGGGTGGACCGCGGGTGCGACCTCGGGGATCCTCGCGGGCATGCGAGACATCCGCTCCGGCAACTGCCCGCTCTGCGACCACCACGAGATCGTCGAGGCGCAGCCGCCCGACTTCGCTGACGAGCAGATCGAGGTTCCGTCGGTCGTCACCGCGGACCCGCGCTGGATGTTCAGCGGCCGCAACCCGAACGACGGCCACGGCGAGCTTCGCATCTACTTCTGCCGGAGCTGCGGCTACGCGCAGCACTTCGTGCTGGCGCCCGAGTCGGTGCCGATCAGCGAGGGCCATAAGACGCGACTGATCGTGGGGCGCGAAGGCGGAACGCCGTTTCGCTGAGCGCTTCGCGATGTGCTTATCGAAGCGCGCCATCGCACCGCCGAACGCGCGGCGAGGCAGGAATAGCCGCCGACGCACGATCCGTTCGGCGGCCCATGCGAAACACGGATGCGTGGATGGGGCGGAGCGCGCTCGCGCTCGCGCTCATGATGGGATGCGCGGAGACTGGCTCGAACACGCGCGACGTGACGACCGCGCACGACGCGGCGAGCGCCGATTCCGAGGCGCCGTGGATCGGCGACGTGGCGAGCGAGGCGGTGGAGACCGAGGTGGCGCGGCTCGAGCGCGAGACGTCGGCGCGTCGGGTCGCGGTGGTGGTGCTCCGCGTCGAGGACGGCCTGGTCCTCGCTCACCACGATGCGCGAGACCCCGTACCGACGGGATCCACGCTCAAGCCGCTCACGATCGCGGCGGCCCTCGAGGCGGGGCTCGATCCGGAGCTCCGGTTCGACACGCCGAGCCCGTTCCGCGACGGCGACGTCGAGCTCACCGACTGGTCGCCTCGGCCGAGCCTCGACGCGCGCGAGGTCCTGGTCCACTCGTCGAACGTCGGCACCGCGCGGATCGCCCAGCGCGTGGGCCCGCACCGCGTGCACGAGATGTTGACTCGCTTCGGCTTCGATCGCCCGTGCAACGTCGGCGAGGCCGGCCACTTTCCTCCCGCCGACGAGTGGGTCGGCGGCCCCGGTCTTCGACTCGCGGCGGGCATCGACATCACCGCGAGCCCCTTCCACATCGCGGCCGCGTACCTCGCGCTCGCGCGTGGAGGGATGTACGCGCATCCGACGACGATGGGCGACCACCACGAGACGCGGGTGATGAGCGAAGCGACGGCCCGCCGTGTGGTGGCGATGCTGGAGGCCGCGACGTCGGAAGGGACGGGCCAGCGCGCGCGGATCGACGGACAGCGCGTGGCGGGCAAGACCGGCACCGCCGTGGTCGCCGATCCCGAGGGCGACCGACACTTCGCGAGCTACGTCGGTATCGTCGACGCCGAGGCGCCGCGGTTCGTGATCTACGTCGGCGTCGACGTGGACGCGAGCGAGGCCGGCGGCACCGTGGCAGCCCCCGCGTTCGCGCGGATCGCGCAGGCGCTCTGAGCTGCGGGTGGCGCGCGCGACGAGGGATCGTACAACCCCGGCCCCGTGACGCGTTCTTCGTCGAAAGCGCGGACGATCCTCGGGAGGCTGCTCACGCTGTCGAGCGGCCTCTCGATCGCGTGCGCGCTCGCGACGTCGTGCGGCGAGGAGCCTCCGCCCGAGGCGGCGCCGGAGCCGGTGGTGGACGCTCCACCTCCCGAGCCGCTCGAGGAGCCCGAGCCCGAGGGCCCGCCGCCGGGGATCGATCACACCATCGCCGAAGGGCAGACGCTCTGGGCCATCGCGCGCGCGTACGACGTGTCGGTCTCCGAGATCATGGAGGCGAACCGCCTGCGTCCACGCGACGTGCGTCGTCTACGCGCCGGCAACACGCTCCGCATCCCCGGCGCCGAGGCGGTGGTCGATCTCGCGGCGGAGGCGAGCGCGGAGGAGACGACCGACGAGCCCCCGCCGCCGGCCGAGGGTGGCGCGTACCATCGCTTGATCGAGGGCGAGACCCTGTGGGACGTGGCGCAGCTCTACGAGGTGGCGATGGGCGACCTCATGGAGATCAACGAGCTCGACGACGAGTCGGTGCGGACGCTCCGTCCGGGTCGGCAGATCCTCGTGCCGGGGGTGAGCGAGCGCGACGTCGAGCGCGCCACGCGGGGCCGCGAGCAGACGCTCGCGCAGAGCCGAGAGAGCCGCGGGTTCCGCCACGAGGTGAGCCGCGGCGAGACGATGTGGGATCTCGCGCGCACGTTCGGCGTCTCGGTCTCGCGCATCATGGCGGCGAACGGGCTCGACGAGGAGGGGATCGCGAACCTGCGCGAGGGAACGCGCCTTTACATCCCGGGCGTGGAGCAGGACCGCGGGGGCCGGGTTCGCCGCACGGTGACGCGGGCGCAAGAGGCCGCGATGCGGCGCGCGCGGAGCCTCGGCCTCGGCACACGGCAGACCGCGACGAACCTCTTGCGCGGTCGCGTCGAGCCGCGGTGGATCCGCGCGGCGGGCGGCAACGCGAACCGCCTGCCCGGCTACCTGCGCTGGCCGGTGACGGGCGGCTGGTTCGTGCGCGGCTACGGCTCGGGGGAGGGCGGCTACCACCTCGCGACCGACATCATGGGACGCATCGGCTGGAACGTGCGCGCCGCCGCGCCGGGGATCGTCGGGTACTCCGGCGACGAGGTCCCCGGGTACGGCAACCTCGTGATGCTCATCCACCCGGGCGGCTGGGTGACGATGTACGCCCACAACAGCGCAAACTCCGTGGTCGCCGGCGAGCGCGTCCCTCGCGGAGGCATCCTCGCCGAGGTGGGCAGCACGGGGATCAGCCGCGGACCGCACGTCCACTTCGAGCTGATGTTCGACAACGAGAACTGCGATCCTTCGACGCTGTTCCGCCCCGGCATCCGCCATCGCGACGGACACCTCAGCCCGATCGCGCACGCGCCGTGGACCAACCCCGAGCGTCCGCCCGAGCGGATGCGCTGCGACCGGCGGCGGCGTCACCCCAACAGCCGCTGGGTGAGCCACGAGAGCTTCTCCTCCAGCGACGGCGAGTAGGCGGGCCGCGTCAGCCCTCGGTCGGCGTGGCGGGGGATCGGCTCGTGGCGGTAGCGCGGCGTCGTTGCGCGCGCGCGCGGCGTCGACGGGCGGCGGTGCGCTTCGCGGCTCCCGAGAGGCGCGGCGGGGCGGCGAGCGCGTGCGGACGCCTGGGCGGGCTCGCGGCGACCGGCACGCTCGGCTCGCCCGGCGCCATCAGCACCGCCGCGAGCGCGCGCTCGAACATCGCGCGGCACATCTCGAGATCGGCGAACGTCTTGTCGCGCGGGATCAGGTCGCGGACCGCGTGCTCGCCGAGCCGGCGGTACGACTCCCACTGCGCTTCGTCGTAGAACTGGTCGCCCGTCGTCTCCTGCGGGAAGCGGAGGTTCTGCTCGGAGTAGTTGAGGATGTCGACCGGCTCGTTGCCGGTCAGCGTCGGCTTGAAGATCAGCAATATTCCTGGCGGTCCGTCGGGGTAGCGGATCGTGCCCACCGCGAAGTGACGTTCGGCGCGAGGCGGCGCCTCGGCGTCCTCCTGGCGTCGCGGGACGAGCGCGTCGACGTCGATCTCGATCTCGATGCCGAGCGCCTCGCGCGCTCGCCGGATCAGGTTGCCGAGGTCGGCGAACACGTAGCTCGGGTCGGCGCCGCAGTCGGCGGCGAGGACGTACTGGCAGCGACGGCGGAGGAGCTCGAACACGGCCATGTTCTCGAAGTGCCCGCCGTCCGAGAGGTGGACCTCCATCCCGTCGGCGCGGGCGCGCATGAACATCTCCTGGAAGTACCGGAGCCCCACCGGCCACCGGAGCGGTGGCGCGCCGGCGCGAGGGTGGGGGAGCCACGTCCCGAGCCGGAGGTTCATCGTGCTCATGAGGAAGCCGACGGCGGGACCGAGGTGCATCGACGCGCTCCCCATGAGCGAGTTGAACGCGGCGGCCGACGCGGTCAGCGCGCGGCCCAGGGTCGGGATGTCCTCGCACGACTCCCAGCCCGCCCAGTCGTCGCCGACGCTGAGGGCGACGCGCGAGAGGGCGGCGCTGCGTGAGCCGCGGCCGAGGTTGAGCAGCGGATCTCCGCTCACGTCGTTCGCGCAGCAACACACCAGATGGAGCGGACCGGCGCCTTCGGGGATCTCGTGAATGAGGATGTCATCGTCGGCGCCCTCCTCGGTCTGCCAAGACTTCTGACGCGGATTGGACGCGCCGAGGAACGCGCGCACGATCCGCGAGCGATAGAAGTCGTGGAGGCCGACCGTGTTCGGGTCGAGCAAGATCAGGCTGATGACGAGGCCACCGAACGCGATCCCAGCGGGTAAGAGGACTTGCGCTTCGTTGCCGACCCGACCGACCTCCGCGAGCATCGCCGCGATCGCGACCGCGGTGGCCAACACGGTGAGGCCGGCGAGGAGCGCAGGGAGCTTCGGACGGATGAGCGTGACGAGCGGGTGGGTCTCCACGTCGCGGCCCTCGCGCGCGCCGAACAGGCTGCGCACGTAGGCGAAGAGCCCGCTCGAGGTCACCGCGGCGGTGACCGCCTCCAGCGTCAGGTGCTGCTCGTGGATCCACTCGGCGAGCCAGAAGACGAGCCCGGTGACCGCCCACACGCCTCCGAGGAGCAAGCTTCGCGTCGTCACGCGATCGACGGCCGAGATCGCCTCCCGCGCGGTGCTCTGGCTTCGCGGCGACTTCAGACCGTCGTACGTGCTCATCAGGCCGCTCAGGAGGAAGCGCAGGCCGACGAGCGGTACCACCGCGAACACCCACGACAGGGAGGGGAGGGTGCGCAGGTGGATCGCGAGCCGGCCGCCGCTCGAGACCGCGTCGAACCCCCGGGTGGCCCCCTCGAGGCCCAGTCGCAGCACCGCGAACGCGCCCTGCGCCTCGGTGAGCAACACGGTCCCCCAGAGGAGGCCGGCCGCGACGCACGCGAGCGTCGTCGCGACGGCGTACGAGACGAGGCGCTGACCGAACGCGGGGGTACCGCGCGTCCGGCGAAGACCGCTGAGCTCGAGCGCGCCGAGCGTGACGCCGAGGACGGCCGGCACGAGCACGAGGCTGAGCATCCCGTTCGACACGAGGTAGGACGCGACGCCGAGCCAGGCCGTGAGCGCGAGCACGAGCACGGACCCGCCGGCGACGAGGCCCGGCACCATCGCGCCGATCACCGCGCCGAAGAGACGACCGGTGTCGAGGCTGAGCACGCCGAGGCGCGGCGACAGGAAGCGCGAGAACTGTCGGAGGTGGGTGAGCGCGCGATGCCCGCCGGCGTCGGATCGATGAGGAAAGACGTGTTTCGGGTCCACGTCCTTTGCGTCGCGGTTCCAGTGGCGCCAGCGCGTCCAGAAGCCGCCGATGTATCCCCCGCCGCTCACCGTCGCGAGGTAGCTGACGAAGCGGAGCAAGCCGGCCTCGTCGAGCGCGCTCATCAAGCCGAGCCCGTACGTCGCGCTCCGGATGCCCCCTCCCGAGAGGGCGAGCCCGACCCGCGGCGCGTCGAGGTCCTTCTCGCCCAGCTCGAGCGCGATGAGCTCGTCGATCGATCTCGACCAGCCTTGGTTTCCGTGGAGGAGCGTCGTGGCCAGGTCGGTCGCGCCGTTCCACGCGGAGGCCACCCCGAGCGCGGTCATCGCGCCGAACACGACGCCCGACACGAGGACGGCGAGCGGGAGCGACTCGGGGAGACCCGGCACCGCCGCGCCGACGACCCCCACGAACATGAGGAGCGCGCTGGCGAACGCGCCGAGCTCGATCATCACCGCGCGCCGACGCGCGGCGATCACGCCGAGCGACAGGAAGAGGCACCCGGTGAGCGACCACTTGACGATCGCAAGCGCCTCGATGACCGGCGCGTGGTGGGCGTCGACGACCTTCGCGGGCGGGCTCGAGAGGAAGTCGAGGAGGAACTGGCTCTCCACGCAGTCGGCCGCGATCACCGCGATGACGAGGCCGCCGATGATGAGCCGCTCCCACGAGCGGATCGGGATCGGCGAACGGAACAGGAGCCACGCGATGCACACGATGACGGCGGCGAACAGCACGGTGAAGATCAGCGCGGCGTGCACCGAGCGGCAGATCTCGGCGACGAACGCCATCCGGAGCAGTTTGGCGCGCAGGGTCGCGTCGACGCGGGGGCTCGTCTTGGTGGCGTTCGGGGGGATCCGCGTCGCGCTCGGACACGCGGCAGGATCGGCGGTCCACCCGGTCATGCAGAGGAGGTGCGCCTGGTCGCGCGGCAGCTGCCAGGTCACGGCCGCGCCGACCCCGTACGACGCGTCGGCTGGCCGATCGCGCGGCGACGGGGGCTCCGTGAGCACGAGCGCGACGAGCGTCGCGATGAGGAGGAACACGCAGTTGAGGCACACGGTGCGGATCCGTCGACGGATGCGCGCATGACGATCGGGGGGAGCGCCCATGCAACGAATCTTGTGAGGACGCGTCGACCGTCGTCCACTTCCCGGAGGGGCCGTCCGCGTACGGAGACGACCGAGCCACGGCCACCGGCCTCTTTCGACGTGCGCGGCGGCAAGGATCGTTGTGCATGTCGACGGGGTCGCCGGGAATTCGCCCGCAACATCGGATCGCTGCGTGATACGGTCGCGCCCGATGGGGGGGCGCAACTCTCTTGTGGGCGCTTGGTGGCTGGGCGTCGCGGGCGCCTGCCTGGCGCTCGCGTGCACGTCGCCGCCGGGCGACGAGGGCCTCCAATGCGAGCGCAACTCCGAGTGTCGCGCCCCGCTCGTGTGTCGATTGACGCGTTGTCGGCGCGAGTGCACGACCGAGCGCGACTGCCCGATCGGCTCGATGTGCGTGGTGGACGATCGGGGGGTCGGCGCGTGCCGCTTGCCGGACGAGGCGACGTGCGCGTCCGACGCGGACTGCCCCGATCCGCTCTCGTGTCGCCGCGGCGCGTGCGCCAACGAGTGTGACGAGGCTCGGCGATGCCCGGCAGGCGCGACCTGCGAGGACGGCTCGTGCGTCGACGTGGCGGAGCGGGCGTGCGACTACGACAGCGAGTGCGTCGCGCCGCTCGTGTGCGCGATGGACCATCGCTGCCGCGACGAGTGCGTCGACGATCGAGACTGTCGGCCCGGTGCGTACTGCGACGCGACGCAAACCTGCGCGCCGGTGGTGCGGACGCGCGACGCGGGCCCGCCCGACGCGGGGACGGCCCCGATGGACGGGGGACCTCCGGACGCCGGCTCGCCGCCGATCGATGCGGGGCCCACTCTGGACGCGGGCCCCCCGGATGCCGGTCCGATGGACGCGGGCGCGCCGTCCGGTCCACCGTGCACGACGGTGACGGACTGTCCGGGGGTCGCGTTCGGGAGTCGCGCCTGCAACGGGGGCTTCTGCGAGATCATCGCGTGCAACACGTACATGGAGGACTGCGACGGCCTCTACGCGACCGGCTGTGAGAGTCACCCGCCGACCGATCCGAGCAACTGCGGCGCCTGCGGCAACGTCTGCGCGACGGGGCAGCTCTGCGCGGGGAGCTGCATGAACGGGACGGTGGCCGAGCTCGAGCTCGGCCGCGCGATCAGCTGCGTCCGATATTCCACCGGCAACGTGGTGTGCTGGGGTGCGAACAACATCGGGCAGCTCGGCGACAACACGGCCGCGTTCACCGCGCCGGCGCGGCCGGTGCCCGCCCTCGTGTTCGGTCTGACCGATGCGACTCAGATTGCGGTGGGCCACGCGGCGAATGGGGGCGCGGACGACAGTCACGTTTGCGCGTTGCGCAGCGGCGGCTCGGTCGTGTGTTGGGGCTCGAACAGCTCGGGGCAGACGTCGACCGGTCCGGGGACGATGGGGGAGCGCGCGCCGGTGACCGTCGCAGGTCTGACCGACGCGGTGGAGCTGGCCGCGGGGGCGCGCTTCACGTGCGCACGTCGCATGGACGAGACGGTGGTGTGCTGGGGCGAGCAGGGCAACGGACGGCTCGGCAACGGGATGACGGTGGCGGCGCCGATCACCACGCCCACGCCGGTGATGGGCCTGAGCGGCGCGCTCGAGCTCGTCACCACGGCGGACGACTACGTGTGCGCGCGGATCGGCGCGAACGACTATCAGTGCTGGGGTGGTGGCGGGTACGCGCTCGGCAACGGGTCGAGCTCCCTCGCGCCGGTGGCGACCGACGCGACGCTGGTGACGCCCGCGACGCTCCACGGGCTGCGCGGTGGCGTGGATCTCACGTTCGGCCTCGACAGCGTCGGCACGGTGTATTGCTGGGGTCGCAGTCATGATCGATTGTGCGGTCCGACGGACGGCACGGACCTGCCGTCGCCCATCGGGCTCGCCACGTTGACGGGCGTGGCGCAGATCGAGGCGGGCCCCACCACGGTGATCGCGCGCCTCGGCGGAGGCGCGATCCGCTGCTTCGGACAGAACGGCAACGGCATCTGCGGCCTCGGGCGCACCGACGCGTTCATCACGACCCCCGAGGGTCCGGCGGGCCTCGCTGACGTGACCGATGTGGCGGTCGGGGGCAATCATTCGTGCATCGTTCGATCGAGCGGTGGCGTCTGGTGCGCCGGTGTCGGCGCGCAGGGGCAGCTCGGCGACGGCGGGCTCTACCCGTTCTTGCCCGTGACGACCTACACGCGCGTGGCGGGGATCCCATGAGGGCGCTCGCATCGCTCGGGTTGTTCGTGTCGCTCGGAGCCTCGCTCGCCGCGTGCGACCCGAAGCCGGGGGCGCTCGGGCTCCAATGCGAGCGCAACTCCGAGTGCGCGACCCCGCTGGTGTGTCGGCTCGCGCGCTGCCGGCGCGAGTGTCGGTCGGGACGCGACTGCCCGATCGGCGCGGTGTGCGTCCGCGACGAGTCCGGGATCGGAGCGTGTCGACTGGACGACGAGGCGACGTGCGCGCTCGACAGCGAGTGCGCTGCGCCGCTGCGTTGCATCAACGCCGCGTGCACGGAGGAGTGCGCGGTGGATTCCGACTGTACGTCCGGCGCCTCGTGCGTCGGGGAGCCGGGCGCGCGCGGGTGCGTCGACAACGCGACCGCCGAGTGCTTCCAGTCCTCGGACTGCGGCGCCGGTTTGCGATGCGCGGTCGACGGACGATGTCGTCCGCCGTGTCGCGAGGCGCGCGACTGCGACTTCGGTCAGGTCTGCGTGGACGGAGACTGCGTGGTGCGCCCGCGTGACGCCGGCGTGGGCCTCGACGGTGGCGCCGCGGACGCCGGTGGAGCCGACGCGGCGACGGCCGATGCCGGGACGAGCGACGGGGGGATCTCCGATGCGGGCGTACCGTGCACGATGGGCTCGGACTGCACGGCTCCGCACGTCACGAGCGCGGCGTGTCCGGCGGGCGCGTGCGTGATCGCGGCGTGCGAGAGCGGTTACGACGACTGCGACGGCGACTTCACGACGGGATGCGAGCTCGCCGTCGTGTCCGACCCGGACAACTGCGGGGGCTGCGGCAACGACTGCGGCGCGATCGGGACGTGCAGGAGCGGCACGTGCGATGTCGTCACGGCGGTGGGGGTCGGCGCCGCGCACCTCTGCGTGGGTCGCTCGGACAACCAGCTCACGTGTATCGGGAGCAACGACTACGGCGAGCTCGCCCGCGGCATGGTGTCGGCCGACGCGACGACGTTCGGGCCGGTGGCGACGAGCACGCTCTCCTCGGCGCCGGCCGTCCTCGAGCTCGGCGCGGCGATCACGTGCACGATCGGGATGGGCGACCCGTTCTACACCTGCGCGGGCAATGACACGTACGGACAGATCGGGAACGGCAGCTTCGCGAGCGCCGTGACCTCGCTGAGCGCGGCGTTCACGACCGGGACTGGCACGTTCGTGTCGGTCAGCGCGGGAGGGGACTACGTGCGCGACGGCTCGGGCGCGCCGACCCGCGTCGTGGAGATCGGCGGAGCGTGCGGGCTCGACGACACGAGCGCGGTGTGGTGCGCGGGGAGCCAGCTCTTGCGCGGCGACGGCGGCTCGGGGAACACGGCGATGCCACTCGAGGTGCCGGGGTTGAGCGCGATGGACGTCTCGGTCGGCCACCGGCACGTGTGCGCGGTACGTACGGATCACACCGTCGTGTGTTGGGGCGCGGGCGGCGCGTGGCTCGGGCCGAACGGCCCGACGGATCAGCCGACCCCGGTGGTCGTGCCGGGCATCAGCGACGCGACCCACGTCTCGGCCGGGCGGACGCACACGTGCGTGCGGCGGATGACCGGCAACGTGTCGTGCTGGGGCGAGGGCCCGCTCGGGCAGCTCGGCGCGTCGGTGTCGGGCGGGACGAGCGCGACGCCGGTCGGCGTCGCCTCGATCACGGACGCGATCGACGTCGAGGTCGACGAGCGCGTGAGCTGCGCGCTCCGCACGGGAGGACGCGTGAGCTGCTGGGGCGCCAACGACGACGGAGAGCTCGGCGACGGCACGACGGGAGCCGGTGGCTTCATGCCGGTCGAGGCGATGGGCCTCACCGACGCCACGAGCCTCTCCGTCGGCTACCGGCGCGCGTGCGTCCTCCGCGCGAACGGCGCCGTCGCGTGCTGGGGTGGGCACGGCACCGACTACGGCAGCACCGACCCGTCCGCGTGGACGGTGCCCACCGACCACCCCGAATTCCCGGCGACCCCGTGATGCGGAGCCCACTCATGCGAACGCCTCTCCTCGCCCTCTCGCTCGCGCTCGGCGTGACCGGCTGCTTCACCGCGCGGCCCCTCGCGATCGTCGGCGATCAGTGCACCATCAACAGTGATTGTCAGGATCCGCTCGTGTGCGCGCTCGGGCGCTGTCGCGTGGAGTGCACGTCTGGACGTGACTGCGCGCTCGGTCTCCGGTGCATGAAGCTGCCGGATGTCGTGGGCGTCTGTCAGCTGCCGGACGAGGCGATGTGCTCGCTCGCCAGCGACTGCACCGCGCCGCTCGTCTGCTTCATGCCGGGCGGTTGCCTCCCCGAGTGCGAGGAGGACATCGACTGCTCGCTCGGCGAGACGTGTCAGGAGACCCAGTGCTTCGAGCGCGAGGTGCCGTTCTGCGTCTACCACAGCGACTGCCCTTACCCCGACATCTGCGATCGCGAGCAGTGCCGACGTGAATGCACGACGCAGGTCGACTGCGATCCGGGCGAAGAGTGCGTGCAGTTCGAGACGTGCAACGGTCCTTGCATGTGTCGGATCGCATGCGAGCTGGGCGTCGACTCGTGTCCGGACGGGACCGACTGCATCCCGTGCGTGGGAGACTGCGGCACCGCGACCGCGTACTGCGAGCGACCGACCGAGTAGCCTGGGAGCGTCGACCGCCGCGGCGGCGCCGGTGATCTCGGCGCGACCCGCCGCGCGCGACGGAGCGTGCTCACTCGCGCGGCGGGAGGCGGCCTCCTTCGAACACGTACGCGACGTATGGGTCGTCGGGGCTTCGCTCGCGCCATGCGGTGAGCTCGTCTCGCACGCGGGTGCGATCCGCGTCGGCGCCGATCCCCTCGCGGACGCGCACGAAGGAAGCGGCGAGCCGGCCGAACATCGCGCCGCTGCGCGGATCGCCCGCTGGGCTCGCGCGCGCCACCTGCTCGAGCCACGCATCGAGCGAGGCGGTGGGCGCCGGGCCGAACGGGAGGAGCTCGGGCGCCGGTCGCGCGTCGCTCAGGATCGGCGCGTCGCGGACGATCCGGCGCAGCGCGTCGGGGCCCAACGTCGTGGTGTCCGTGATCGCGTCGGCGGGGACCCCGATCCGCGCGAGGTCCGAGACGGCGTCCGGCGACGCTGCAACGTTCATTGCGCCGCCCCGGCTGAGGAGGATCGCCTCGTTTCGCTCCACGATGTGCAGCGCGGCGTCGGGGAACGCGCCGAGGAACGTGGCCGCGATCGCGGCGGCCTCCGTTCCCGTCATCCCGTGGAGCGGCAGCCACTGCGCGACGGCGCCGCCGTCGGTGAGGCGCGCGGCCGCCGCTTCGTAGAACTCGCGCGTGTAGAGGGACGTGGCCCCCGGCGCGCGCGGGGGCGGGGGCTCGAGCGTGATGACGTCGTAGCGCTCGCGTGTCGTGCGGACGTAGCGCGCACCGTCGTCGGTGATCCAGCGCACGCGCGGGTCGGTGGAGACATGGTGGTTCGCGCGGCGGAAGAAGCGCAGCGTCGCGACGACGTCGGGGCTGATGTCGACCGCGTCGATCCGCTCGAACCCCTCGGTCCGGAGCGCGTCGAGCGTGATCCCGGTGCCGACGCAGATCAGGAGCGCGCGGTCGCGTCGCGTGGCCGCCAGCGCGGGCAGGTGCGCGAGCAGGCGCATGTAGCGCTCGGCGAAGCCCGAGTCGCCGCTGTACGAGACGCCGTTCGCGACGAGGTGGCGAACGCCGCGCTCGTTGGGTAAGTCGACTTCCGTGATCGCGATCGTGTCTTGGACGCCGTGCGCCGAGTAGAGCACCGGCTCGTCATCGTACGCGGGTCCGAGGAAGCGGGCGGGGCCGGGGCCGTACACCACGAGGCCCGCGAGCGCGAGCGCGGACGCCGCCGTGATCCCGATCGCGGCGCGCGTCCTCGATGCGCGGAGCTCACAGAACGACGCGAGGAGGAGCGGGAGCGCGAGCGCCGCCAACGCGCCGCGCGGACCGAAGGAGGGGAGCAGCACGAACGCGGTGACCGCGGAGGCGAGGGCGCCCGCCGCGGAGCCGAGCGCGAGGAGCACGGCGGTGGTGGCGCCTCGATCGCGCTCGCGCTCGACGCGCTGGAGCACCGACGACTGGATCACGCCGAGCAGGATCGCGACGGGGAGCACCGCGACGGAGACGACCGCGGTGCCGTGGAGGAGCCACGCGAGCGCGCCCGCGTCGCGCCCGCCGGGCTCTCGGGCCGTGCTCAGCGCGGTGAGGGCGAGGAGCGCGACCGATCCCAGAGAGAGCCCGAGCCGCGGCGTGACGCGCGCCGCGCGATCTTCGACGGCGCGCTGGAGCGCGAACCCGAGCGACTGGGCCGCGAGGTACACCGCGACGATCAGCGCGAAGCTCACGACGGAGACACCGCTGTAAGGCGGGAGCGTCCGCGCCCAGACCGTCTGCGCGCCGAGACCGAGCACCGACGCGGCACAGAACGTGGCGGTGCCGGAGGGAAGGGACCGCAACGTGAGTTGTGATGCGACGAGCGCGCTCGCGTCGCGGGGCAGCGCGACGAGCGCGACGAGCGCGACCGCGAGGTTGAGCCCGCCCGCCGCGAGCCCCGTCGTCACGTAGCCGGACCACGGGACGAGCGCCGTCGCCGCGCCGAGCGTGCCGCCGATCGCGCCGACGAGGCCGGCGACATAGACGCGCCGCACGCCGCCGTCCGTCGCGCCCTCGCCCATCGCGTGCACGAGGAGCGGAACCGTCATCCCGAGCCCGAGCGCGGGCGCGAGCCCGAGCCCGACGCTCGCCGTGACATCGACCACGGTCCCCGCCGCGCCGGCGATGCCGAACACCGCGCTCGCCGGCGGAGCGGCGAAGCACACGAAGGTGACAGCGCCGCCGCCGACGCCGATCACCGCCTCGATGATCGCGACGCTCCGCCCGGGATGCGCCCACGCGCGCGCGACGCGCCGGACGAGCCATGCGCCAGCGCCGCTCCCGAGCATGAAGAGCGCGAGCGCCAGCCCGGTCCCCCACGTGGTGTTGCCCGCCGCGCGGCCGAGCGCGCGCGACCACGCGATCTCGTGCATCCCTGCCGCGACGGCCGAGAGGAGCGCGACGGCGAGGATCGCTCGATTCGGGGCGGGGCTCGCCGTCGCACTCGCCGTCGTCGACGAGTCGGTCCTGGCGGCCACCGACGCGCGCGCGCTCGGTCGCCCACGCTTCGACGAACCGCGCTTCGATCGCGTGTGCTTCGATCGCTTCTCGCCGCTCACCGGAGCGCCGTCGCGTCAGCCGCGCTCCGGATCGCGCGGCGGTCCCGGGGGGCGGCTCTGGCGCGCGACCCGCGTCATGTGATCGACGGGCCCGATGCCGTGACCGACCTTCGGCGGGCTGAGCAGCGTCTCGGTCAACCAACCTTTCGCTTCGCTCACCGCCGCGAGGAGCGGCTCGCCGCCGGCGAGGCGCGCGGTGATCGCGGCCGAGTAGGTGCAGCCGGTCCCGTGCGTGTGCACGGTGTCGATCCGCGGTGCGCTCAGCTCGTGGAGCTGTCCATTCGCGAAGAGGAGATCGACCGCCTCCTTGTCGCCGAGGTGGCCGCCCTTGACGAGCACCGCCCAGGCTCCGAGATCGGCGATCGCGCGCGCGGCATCCGCGGCGCTCGCGCGGTCGAACACGTCACGGCCGCTCAGCCACGCCGCCTCGTGGGCGTTCGGCGTGACCAGCGTCGCGCGTGGCAATAACATTTCCTTGAGCGCGACGCGCGCCGGCTCGTCGAGCAGCGCCGCGCCGTGCTTGCTGATCATCACCGGGTCGACGACGAGGGGGAACTCGAAGCTCGCCGCTTCCGCCGCCACCGCCTCGACCACCGCCGCGCTCCCGAGCGCGCCCGTCTTGGCTGCGCTCGGCCGGAGGTCGTCGACCACCGCGCGGAGCTGCGCCACCACGAGATCGGGATCGAGCACGTCGACGCGCTCCACGCCGCGCGTGTTCTGCACCGTGATGAGCGTGATGACGGTCGCGCCGTAGACCTTGTGCTGATGAAAGGTCTTGAGGTCGGCCTGGATGCCGGCGCCCCCCGACGGATCCGAGCCCGCGATGCTCAGCGCGACCTGGGCCATGGGCGACAGCGTACTCCAAGAACTCGTGGTCGGGCGCGCGAGCCGGCATCATGGATGGATGCAACGATCGCGCGCGCGAGCCGACGCCGACCGGCGACCTGGAGGACGTCACCCTCTCGTCACCAGGCGCTCGCTCGAACGCGCGGCGGTTTGCGCGCTGGTCCTCTACGGGCTTGCGATCTCCATCCCGCGCGCGCTCGCCCAGACCGACGAGCGCTTCGTCGACCGCGTCAGCGAGCAGGGACAGGCGGCGCGGGGGCTCTACCTCGGCGCTTCGTTGGTCGAGCGCCACGGACACGAGGCGGTCGTCAGCGCCGTGCGCAACGCACACATGAACGCGGCCGTCATCGATCTCAAGGACGCCGAAGGGCGGGTCCACTACGACACCCAGATCCCGGAGCTCGCCGACATGCGGACGGGCTGGCTCGGCGACGCGCGGGCGCTCACCCGCGCGCTCCACGAGGCCAACATGTACGCGATCGGCCGCATCGTGTGCTTCGCCGACCGCTCGCTGCCCGAGCACGTCCCCGACCGCGCGATCCAGAGCGACCGCCACCGTCCGCGGTTGTGGGTGAGCTGGGGCACCGGCGGCACCTGGCTCGATCCGTACAACCCGGAGAACCACCGCCTGGTCGTCGAGCTCGCCCGCGAGGCCGAAGCGATGGGGTTCGACGAGGTGCAGCTCGACTACGTGCGCTTCCCCGTCGACGACGGCGTGCCGTTCGCTCACTTCCCCGGCCAGACCGACGAGACGCACGCGCAAGTTCTATTGCGTCTGTTGCGCGCCGTCGACGAGGCGATCCACATCCCGATCGGTGTCGACGTGTTCGGTCTCGCCGCATATCGCGACGGAGACCCGAGCCGGCTCGGTCAGGATCTCGACGCGTGGTCGCAGTACGTCGAGGTCTATACGCCGATGCTCTACACCAACTCGATGCGCAACTGGCGCGTCGGGGAGGAGAACCGCGCCTACGCGCTCGTCTACAACGGGCTCCATCGCTTGCGTGAGCGCGTCGGCGCGGCGCCGGTCATCCGCCCGTTCCTCCAAGCGTTCGCGCAGGGTGCGGGCACCGAATACAACGAGGACTACATCCACCAGCAGATCCGCGCGGCCCGCCGCGCCGGCGCGGACGGGTTCCTCTTCTGGCACCCGGGTCAGACGTACGGGATGGTCCGCCGCGCGATGCGCGGTCCGAGCCGGAGCCTCGTCCCGTTCCCCGTGCCGCCCGCCCGCAGCCGCGCTCGCAACGGCACGGCGGCCCCACCGCCCCGACGCCGCACCCGCTGACTTCTTCCCCCGCGCGTTCACCGATCCGATCCATGCCGCGCCTCGGCGGGCTGCTACGATGCTCGCCGATGCGCGCACGCGTGCTCCCTCTCTCGTTCCTCGCGCTCGCGGTGGGCTGCGCCGACACGACCGCGATCGTCGTGGACGTCAGCGGGCCCGGCATCCAGGTGCCCGCGCAGGTCGACGGGCTGCGCTTCATCGCGCTGAGCGACCGGGGAACCCGGGTCGATCGCGCGTTTCCCATCGATTCGCTGCCGCAGAGCCTCTCGATCCTCCCGAGCTCGAGCGACGACCTCGGCGTCACGATCACCGTCCAAGCGACGCAGGGCGGCGGCTTCGTCGCGCAGCGCGTGGTGCGCAGTGCGTTCACGCGGGGGACCGCGGTGCACGTCCCGGTCGTGATCGAAGCCGCCTGTCTCGGGGTGGACTGCGGAATGGGCGTTGACTGCGTGGCCGGCGTGTGCGCCCAGGTCGAGACGGACGGTGGCGTCGACGCCGGCGGCCGCGACGCAGGGGCCTTCGATGCGGGTCGGGATGCGGGCGGCACGGACGCGGGCGGACGCGACGGTGGCGGAGGCGGCGACGGCGGCATGGACGCGGGGCGCCGCGACGCGGGCCTCGACGCCGGTCGACCGGACGGCGGCTTCGACGGGGGCCCCCCGGGCGTCGTCAGGCTCATCATCAGCGAGTACGTCGAGGGCACGTCGTTCAACAAGGCGGTCGAGCTCACCAACCTCGGCACCGCACCGCTCGATCTCTCGCGCTGCATCCTGCGCCGGTACTCGAACGGCGCGAGCACGAGCACGAACATCGCGTTGAGCGGCACCCTCGCGGTGCGTGCGCAACATGTCGTGTGTCATCCATCGATCGTGGTCGGCACCGGGCGCTGCGACGCGATGACCGCGACCATCGATCACAATGGAAACGACGCGTACGCGCTCGAGTGCGACGGCGCGGTCGTCGATACGTTCGGGCAGATCGGGTTCAACCCCGGCACCGCGTGGACGGGCGGTGGGCTCAGCACCGCCGACTACGTGCTGCGTCGCGCCTGCGCGATCACGATGGGCGACACCGTCGGCTCGGACGCGTTCGATCCATCGGCCCAGTTCAGCGGCACCGTCTACACCGACCCGACCGCGAGCCACTCGGGCCTCGGGACGCGGGCGGAGTGTCCCTGACCGCCGCGTTCGCCGCGTAAGCGTGACCGATCGTTCACTGACCCCTATACTCGGACGGTCGTGACGACGGTGACGGAAACGGCGAAACGCCTCGGCGACGGACTCGACCTGTCCGAGCTCGAGGAGGCCGACCTCGCGACCATCTGTCACGACCGTCTGCTCGCGCAGCGCTTCGCGAACCTCGTGGTGGGGGCCGCGGGCGACGCGCTCCCGGGGGGGCCGTGGTCGATCGAGGACCTCCGGGACATCCTCGACGCCGCGATCCGCGGTCGCGGCCAGCACGGCGTCCGCATCGTCGAAGGTCGCTACTTCCGTAAGCGGGTTCGCGAGCAGTGCGCGCTCGCCGATCGATATGGTGACCCGTTCGCCATCGTCGTCATCCGGCTGGAGGAAGAGGGGCAGGCGGGCACCTACCAGAGCGTCCTCGACGCGGTGGTGGAGCGGCTCCGAAGCACGGACATGGTCTTCCTCTATCGCCGCCGCTACGCGCTCGTGCTCCCGCGGATGCGCAACGAGTCCCTCGATCCGCTGATCGAGCGGGTCCGCGAGCTGATCGCGGTCGGCGCGGGGGGCCACGTGGTGGAGGACATCCGCTCGATGGTCTATCCGGATCCGGCTCGACCCGACACGCAGTCCGTGCTGGACTGGGCCGAGGACCAGCTGCGCACGACCCCTTGAGTCACGCAGCCGCGGGCCACCCGAGACGGGGCTAGCTGGGACACCGAGGCGAACTGGGACGCAGGCGTGGGGGGATCGATTTCTCTCGGTGGTACACGGGTCGGCAAGTACCGCATCGTCGGGCGGCTCGGCGGGGACGCGCACATCGCGAGGTACCTCGCGGAGCACACCGGCATCGGGAAGAGCGTCGAGCTCCACACGATCGGACCGGACGAGGCGGACGACGGCGAGGCGGCGGAGCTGCTCGTCCGCGCAGCGCGCGTGCTGGGCGGCGCGACCCATCGCAACCTGCAAGGCGTGATCGACAGCGGTCGCGACGAGTCGGGTCGGCCGTACGTCGTCTACGAGGCGCTCCGCGGCGACGATCTCGCGGCGCTCATCGCGACGAACCCGCGCGGGATCGATCCGCAGCGGGCCGCGCGCATCGTGATCCAGATCCTCGAGGCGCTGCGCGCCCTCCACGACGCGGGCGTGGTCCTGCGCACGTTCGGACCGTCCGACGTTCGGCTCGAGCCGGTGGCGGAGGTCGAGGAGTTGGTGAAGATCCGCAGCAACCCAGGGGCGGCGCTCCTCATCGAAGGCGGGGCCAACCCGCTCGGGAGCGGCGCGTACTCGCACCACCTCGCGCCCGAGCTTCGGCGCGGCGATCCCGGTCTCGATCCGCGCGTCGACTTCTACAGCGTCGGGGTCTTGCTCCGGCAGCTCCTCACCGGGAGGCCGCGCGGCGACGATCAGACGCTGTCCGACACCGCGCGCCGCGCGCTCGCGCGCTCGTGTTGCGACGATCCGGACGAGCGCTTCTCCAACGCCGACGGGTTCCTTCAGGCGGTGTCCTTGATGTTGCCGGCCGAGGATCGGCTCGAGCGAGAGCAGCTCCCGACGCCGGAGGACGCGCTCTGCGCCGACCTGGTCTACCTCCATCTCCGCCGCACGACCCGGCACGGCGCGCGCGATCACGCGGAGGCCGACTCGCGGGTCGAGCTCCTCCCGGTGCTCCTGAGCATCGAGGCGATCTACCGCCGCTTCGGACAGGACGTGTGGGGGGAGCTCTGCAGCCGGGTGCATGGCGCCGACAGCCTCCTCCCCGGGGCCGGCAACACGCCGGTGCACCTCGAGCGCGGCGTCCTCACGTCGCTCTTCGGGGAGATCCTCTCGGTCGCGGATGAGGTCGCCGGTCGCGGCGACCTCGCGCTGGTCGCCGACCTCGGCGAGGCGGTCGCGCAACGCGGATTGCACAAGCTGTTCCCCGAGCTGCCGGAGCCGCTGACCCCCGACGCGCTCGTCGACGGCTTTCCGTATCTCTGGTCCCGGATCAGCAAGGACGGGCGGGCTCTCGTGCGTCGGACCGGGCACCGCTCGGCGCGCCTCAGCGTGGTCGGACAAACCAGCCCGGCGCTCGAGCTCGCCGGCTGGATGGGAGGGCTGGTCCGCGAGGCCCTGCGGGTGGCGGGCGCGCACGAGGTCGAGGTCACCCTCATCTCCGCCGAGGCGCTAGGGGATCGGCAGGACCTCTACGGCGTCGACTGGAACTGAGCCACCTCGTACGAAATCGTTTACGATCTCCCCCGCGCGGCGCTGGAGTGAGCGGCAGAGCGTGTCGCGCCGGGACTTCGTTTGGATCTCACGGGCCACACGCTCCTCGGCAAGTACGAGATCGAAGGCCTGATCGGCCAAGGCGGCATGGGTGCGGTCTGGCGCGCGCGCCATTCGATGACCGGCCGCAAGCTCGCGATCAAGGTCTTGGACGAGAGCTACGTCGGCAACCGGCAGGTCGCGGCGCGGTTCGGGCGCGAGGCGCGAGCCGCGAGCCTCATCCAGCACCCCGGCATCGTCGAGGTGCTCGACCTCGACAACACCGACGCGGGCATCCCGTTCATGGTGATGGAGTTCCTCGAGGGCGAGACCCTCGCGCGGCGGATCGAGCGGCGCGGCCGGCTCGACCAAGCCGAGCTCCTGCGGCTGGGCGGGATGCTCCTCGAGGCGCTCGACGCCGCGCACTCCCACGGCGTCATCCATCGCGACCTCAAGCCGGAGAACATCTACGTGGTGCCGGCGGGGCGCCGCGGCGAAATCGTGAAGATCCTCGACTTCGGGATCAGCCATCTGTCCACCCCGCAAGAGCACAAGCTCACGATGACGGGCTCGGTGCTCGGCACGCCGCACTACATGTCGCCCGAGCAGGCGATGGGAGAGACGCAGCTCGACCATCGGGCAGACCTCTACGCGACCGGCGTGGTCCTCTACGAGTGCGTGGTCGGCGACGTCCCGTACGACGCGCCGAACTACAACAAGCTGCTGCGTCGCATCCTCGACGAGTCTCCCGCGTCGCCCCGCGAGCGAGGCGCCGAGATCAGCCCCGAGGTCGAGCGCGTGATCCTCTGGGCGATGGAGAAGCAGCGCGACTTGCGCATCCCCAGCGCGCGTGAGCTGCGCGATTGGTTGATCCGCGCGGCGGAGGGCGAGTCGCCGCCGTACACGCCGCGGCACAGCGTGATCGACGTGGAGCTCGACCTCGGCGAGCCGGAGGGCGCGCCGCTGCGCCGCCCCGCCGGCTCGCTCCCGACTCCTCCTCCCGCCGCGCTGTCGAGCCCGACCGCGTGGCGCTCCTCGGATCGGCCTCCGAGCCTGCCCCCGCCACCCGATCAGCCACCGACGGGGGTGGAGGACGAGATCTCCGACCAGTGGCAGATCAGCCCGACGCTCGCGCAGATGTCGAAGGCGCCCAGCAGCTCGCCGCCGCCGAGCGGCTCGGTCGAGATCGACATGGGCCTGCCGCTCTCGCCGCGCTCGTCGCTCGACCTCGAGCTCGACGAGGGGGCCCTGCGCGCCTCGAATCCGACGCCTCGCCCCGCCGCGGCGGCCTCGGCCGCGGTGGGAACCGCGTCCTCGAGCGGTCAATACCGCGTGCTCTCTCGATCGAGCGCGGGCGCGGTCGAGTCGCCCAACCCCTCGTCGAGCGGGACGCGACCGGCCGCCACCGCGTCGAGCGCGGGCACGATCAGCGTCCCGCCCACCGCGGGGCTGCGTTCGGTGCCGCCGCGCCTCTCGGAGCTCTCGACGCCCGCGCCCGCGTACGACGACGACGAGCCCCCGGCGTGGCGGCGTTACGCGATGTACGGGCTCATCCTGGTGGGCGCGATCGCGGCCATCGTCGTCGCGCTCCGGATCGCGTTCGACCGTCCCGACACCGTCGGGGACGCGACGGGCACGAGCTTGCCGGTCACCGATCCGATCACCGATCCGTCGCCGCACCCGAACAACCCTGGCGACGCGCAGTGGGTCAGCATCCGGATCGTCGGTCTGCCGCCCGGCGCGCGGATGCGCCTCGACGAGCTCCCCGCGAGCAGCCCCCTCCGGGTCCGTCGCGGCGGCCAGCACGTCCTCGTGATCAGCGCGCCCGGCTACGAAGACCGGCGCATGGAGCTGGAGACCGATCGCGACCGCATCGTGCACGCGCGGATGGTCCCCGCGGTCGGCACCGTCCGGGGCGAGTAGCCTCCCGCGACAGCGCGTCGCGTCCCGCGGCGTGCTATGCAGGCCGCTCGGCTCCTACCACGATCGAACCGTCCGCAGTCGAGCCTGTACGGCTCAACCTCAGTTACGACCCATGAGCGACCGCTACGACCCTTCCGTCATCGAGCCCAAGTGGCAGGCCCGCTGGGAAGAGGACCAGACCTTCCGGACACCCGAGCACGACGACGGGCCCAAGGCGTACGTCCTCGACATGTTCCCGTACCCGTCCGGCGCGGGTCTCCACGTCGGCCACCCCGAGGGCTACACCGCGACCGACATCGTCTCGCGCTACCTCCGCGCCAAGGGCACGCGCGTGCTCCACCCGATGGGCTTCGATGCGTTCGGGCTCCCGGCGGAGCAGCACGCCATCGCGACGGGCAAGCACCCCGCGATCACCACGGCGGAGAACGTCAAGACG
This sequence comes from Sandaracinaceae bacterium, assembly GCA_050186575.1. GTDB lineage: Bacteria > Myxococcota_A > Polyangia > Polyangiales > Sandaracinaceae > JAUHXR01. The sequence goes on from JBFWYI010000042.1 coordinate 68,615, forward strand.
TTCCGCCGGCAGCTCAGGCGCCTCGGGTTCAGCTACGACTGGTCGCGCGAGGTCGACACCACCGATCCGGCGTACGTGCGCTGGACGCAGTGGATCTTCCTCCAGCTGTTCGAGCGCGGGCTCGCGTATCAGGACGAGGTGAGCGTCAACTGGTGTCCCGCGCTCGGCACCGTGCTCGCGAACGAAGAAGTGATCGACGGTCTCTCCGAGCGGGGCGGTCACCCCGTGGAGCGGCTGCCGCTTCGCCAATGGGTGCTCAAGATCACGCAGTACGCCGACCGCCTCGCCGACGAGCTCGACGACGTCGCCTGGCCGAGCAGCACCGTCACCATGCAGCGCGAGTGGATCGGCCGCTCGGTCGGCGCCGAGGTGCGCTTCGACGTGAAGGGCGGCGGCTCGTTCGAGATCTTCACCACCCGGCCGGACACGCTGTTCGGCGCGACCTTCATGGTCGTCGCGCCGGAGCACCCGCTCGTGGCGACGCTCACCACCGACGCGCAGCGCGCCGAGGTGGAGGCGTACGTGACGCAGGCGAAGAACCGCTCCGATCTCGACCGCCAGACCCAGAAGGAGAAGACGGGCGTCTTCACCGGCGGCTTCGCGATCAACCCGGTCAACGACGCCGAGGTGCCGATCTGGGTCGCGGACTACGTGCTCATGGGATACGGCACCGGCGCGATCATGGCGGTGCCCGCGCACGACGAGCGCGACTTCGAGCTCGCGACGAAGTACGGCATCCCGATCATCGAGGTCGTCTCGAGAGCGGGCGAAGCTTCGCAAGAACCGTTGACGGCAGCGATGACCGACGAGGGCGTCGCGGTGAACAGCGGCCGCTACGACGGCATGCCGACGGCGGAGCTCAAGACGAGGATCACGGACGACCTCGCGGCGGCGGGGAAGGGCCGGCGGCGCATCGAGTACAAGCTCCGCGACTGGGTGTTCAGCCGCCAGCGCTACTGGGGCGAGCCGATCCCGATCTACTTCCCCGTCGAGACGAGCGGCGATCCCCGCAATGGCGACGACTTCCGCATCGACTTCGGCAAGCCGATCGCGGTCGAGGTGAGCGAGCTGCCGGTGCGTCTGCCCGAGCTGGAGGACTATCAGCCGGGCACCGATCCGGCCGGGGTGCTCGCGCGCGCGCTCGACTGGCGATTCTTCCAGAAGGACGGCCGCTGGTACGCCCGCGAGACGAACACGATGCCGCAGTGGGCGGGGTCGTGCTGGTACTACCTGCGCTTCATGGATCCGCACAACGCGGACGAGGCGTGGAGTGAGAAGGCGGCGGACCGCTGGCTGCCGGTCGACCTCTACGTCGGTGGAGCAGAGCACTCCGTCTTGCACCTCCTCTACGCGCGGTTCTGGCACAAGGCGCTCTTCGATGCGGGCCTCGTGAAGTGCCACGAGCCCTTTCAGAAGCTCGTGCACCAAGGGATGATCCTCGGCGAGATCGAGTTTCAGACCTACGAGAAGGCGGGCGAGCCGGTGAGCGCGGAGCACGTCGAGGCGCTGGACGGCGGGCTCTATCGCGATCGGCGCGACGGCGCCGAGGTGACGGCGAAGAAGGTCGACCCCGCGAAGACGAAGAAGGTCGGTCCCTCGTTCGTGCTCGAGGGGCGCGAGGACATCGTGGTCACGTCACGCGCGCCGAAGATGAGCAAGTCGCTCGGCAACGTGGTGAACCCGGACGACATCATCGAGCGGTTCGGCGCCGACTCGCTGCGTCTCTACGAGATGTTCATGGGACCGCTCGAGGCGACCAAGCCCTGGAACGGCGACTCGATCCACGGGGTGCGCCGCTTCCTCGACCGCGTCTACGCGCTCGCCATGCGCGAGCTCGCCGAAGGTGAGGGCGACGACGCGGTCCAGCGCCTCACCCACAAGACGATCAAGAAGGTGAGCGACGACATCGTGGCGATGCGGTTCAACACCGCGATCAGCGCGATGATGGTGATGCAGAAGGAGCTCTCCGCGCTCGATGCGCCGCCCAAGGCGAGCGTCGAGGCGCTCGCGCAGCTGCTGCACCCGTTCGCCCCGCACATCGCGGAGGAGATCTGGGAGCACCTCGGGCACGCCGAGTCGATCCAGCTCGCGCATTGGCCGGCGTTCGACCCCGCGCGGTGCGAGGACGAGGTCGTCGAGGTTCCGGTGCAGATCAACGGCAAGGTCCGTGGACGCGTGACGCTGCCGAAGGACGCCGACGAGGCGACGGCCGTCGCGGCCGCGATGGCCGACGAGGGCGTCGCGAAGCAGCTCGAGAACAAGACGCTGGTGAAGCGCATCTTCGTCCCCGGCCGCATCCTCACGCTCGTCGTGAAGTAGGCGGCGCCCACGGTCGGGCTCACCGTTCGTTCAGCGCGGCGTCGAGCGCCGAAGAGGGCATCTCGGCTCCCTCGCGGCCGGCCCCGAGATGGGCGATGCTCCGGCCATGCTTCCGATGCTCCTCATCATGGGGTTGGCGCTCGCCGCCGTGATCGGTGTCCTCTCGATCAAACAGATCAACGAGTGGGAGGTCGGACTGAAGTTCACGCTCGGCCGCCTCTCGGGCCGGCTCGAGCCGGGCCTGCGGCTCGTCGTCCCGTTCGTCCAGCGGTTCATTCGGATCGACAAGCGCATCCGCAACCGCGACCTGCCGCGGCAGGTGGTCATCACGCGCGACAACGTGACCGCGCAGATCGACGCCGTCGTCTACTACAAGGTCGTCGATCCGGTGAAGGCGATGCTGAACGTCGAGAACTACGAGCTCGCCGTGAAGGACCGCGCGAAGGTCGTGCTCCGCGACATCGTCGGTGAGATCTCGCTCGACGAGCTGCTCGCCCAGCGCGACGAGGTGGCGGCGCGGGTCCGGGCGCAGGTCGAGCAGTTCGTGGCGCAATGGGGATTGCATCTCGAGCTCATCGCGCTCCAGGACATCCAGCTCCCGCACAACATCTCGGACGCCATCGCGCGCAAGGCGATCGCCGAGCGCGAGAAGCAGGTCGTCATCACGAAGTCGCAGGCCGACCTCGAGAGCGCGAAGAACTTCGCCGAGGCGGCGCGGGTGCTCGGCGAGCAGCCGGGCGCGCTGGAGCTCCGCCGCCTCGAGGCGCTCCAGGGCATCACGTCGCAGGGCAACACGAAGATCATCTTCGACCTCGCGAAGCCGACCGACGATCAGAAGCAGACCGTCGCGCTGGCGACCGCGCTCGCGGATCAGCTGCGGACGCGCGTCGACGCCGGAGAGGATGTCGAGGAGCTCCTCGACGAGGTCGGCGTCGAGGCGAAGAAGGCCACTCGGCGGACCAAGTAGCGCGTCGATGAGCGGGGAGCTCCGGCGCGCGGCGCTCGCGCGGGTGAAGTCGATGCGGAGCCCGCGCGCGGCCGAGGTCCTGAGGAGGGCGGAGCTCGAGGTGCTCGAGCGCGAGGCGGGCGACTGGGAGTCGAGCGACGGCACGGTCCACGGCGTCGATCTGCGCGCGCTCGTCGACGGCTACGCGCTCGGGCTCATCTCGTCCTCGCCGTCCGTCCACGACGCGGTGATCGAGGCGATCACCGCGGTCGCGCACGACGTGATCGGGGCGAGTGTGATCGACCTCCGCTTCGAGTGGGGTCTCACCGAACGCCCGCTCGCCAGCGCGTACCGAGACCAACCTCGACGCCGGCTCGATCGCACCGACGCGGATCACGTGCGCACGGCGCTCGCCGCGTTCGTGCACGCGAGCGGCGACGAGGCGCTGGCGAAGCGGATCGCCGACGCGACCCTCACGGTGAGCCGCGGTCGGGTCCGCATCGCGGAGGTCCCACCCGAGGTGGTTCGCGACCCGCTCGCGGCGCTCTTCGGCAGGCCGATCCGCGTCGCGGCATCGTGAGGCTCGACACCCGAGCGCGGTCCCCGTCTTGCCGTGACCTCTGTTGGATCTGCGCGGTGGCCGACGAGCGCGATCGGCGCGTCGTCTCCGAGGAGGACTCGCCGTCCTGCGTGCGCGCGTTGGTCGTGCCGCGATCGCGATCGCTCAGACGTCGAGGTCGTCGCTCGCCGCCGAGGGCGCGTGCTCCATGATGTACTGGTAGCGAGGCGCCGGGTCCTTGCCCATGAGCTCGTTGACGAGCTGGTCGGTCGCGAGCTGATCGTCGATCGTCACGCGGAGCGCGCGGCGGCGCTTCGGATCGAGCGTCGTCTCCTTGAGCTCCTCGGGGTTCATCTCGCCGAGGCCCTTGAAGCGGCTGATCTTCGGCTTCACGTTGCCCGGCAGCTCCGCGAGGATACGGTCGCGGTCCGCGATGTCGAGCGCCCAGTAGGTCTCGCTCGCCGCGTCGATGCGGAAGAGCGGAGGTTGCGCCAAGAAGACGTGCCCGTTCTTCACGAGCTCGGGGAGCATCCGGTAGAAGAACGTGAGGAGCAGCGTGGCGATGTGGTGGCCGTCGCTGTCCGCGTCCATCAGCAAGAAGACGCGGCCGTAGCGGAGCTTCTCGATGTCGAAGCTCTTGCCCATCCCGCAGCCGAGCGCGCTCACGATGTCGCTCAGCTCCTTGTTCGAGAGCACCTGCGCGGTGCTCGCCCGCTCCGCGTTGAGGACCTTGCCGCGGAGAGGCAAGATCGCTTGCGTCTTACGATCGCGCCCGCGGATCGCGGAGCCGCCCGCGGAGTCACCCTCGACGAGGAAGAGCTCGCTCTCCGACGGGTCGGTGCTCGAGCAGTCGCTGAGCTTGCCGGGCAGGTTGAGGCGGTGGCTGACCGCCGTCTTGCGGCGTACCTGCTGGACGGCCGCGCGGCTCGCCTCGCGCGCGCGCGCGGCGGTGACGATGCGGGCGACGATCGACTCGCCCACCGAGCTGTGTTGGAGGAGCCAGTGCTCGAGCTCGTTGCGCACCGCGGTCTCGATCGGCGCGGCGATCTCCGGGTTGTTGAGCCGGTCCTTGGTCTGGCCCTGGAACTGCGGGTCGCGCACGTAGACGCTGAGCACCGCGACCACGCCCTCGCGCACGTCGTCGGCGGTGATCGTCACGCCCTTGGGGTTGATGTTCTTGGCGGTCATGAACGTGCGGACCGCGCGGTTGAGCGCGGCCTTCAGGCCCGCCTCGTGCGTGCCGCCCGAGCTCGTGGGGATGCCGTTCGCGAACGTGACGAGCCGCTCCTCGGGCGCCTCCGTCCACGTGAGCGCGAGCTCGACGCGCGGGATCTCGGTCGTCGTCATGAGGAACGGGGAGGGCGGGATGGTGCCCTTGGTGCGCTCCGCAACGAGCTTTCCGAGGTACTCCTCGAGCCCGCCGGGGTGATGGAGCTCTTCGCGCACGTTCGCGCTCGGGTCCTTCCAGACGATCTTGAGGCCTTTGTGGAGGTAGCTCTTCGCCTCGAGGCGCGCGCGGATCATCGCGGGGTCGAACGACATCTTCTTGCCGAAGACGTCGGGGTCGGGCCGGAAGTGGATCAGCGTGCCGCGCTTGCCGCGCGTCGCGCCCACCTTCTTGACCGGCCCGGTCGGCTTGCCGCGCTTGTAGGTCTGCTTGTGGTGCTCGTTGTCGCGGAACACCTCCGCCGTCATCGTCTCGCTGAGCGCGTTGACGACCGAGCTACCGACCCCGTGGAGGCCGCCCGAGACCTCGTAGCTCTTGTGGCCGAACTTCCCGCCCGCGTGCAGCGTGGTGAGGATCAGCTCGAGGGCCGAGCGCTTGTGCTTCTTGTGCTTGTCGACGGGGATGCCGCGGCCGTTGTCGAGGACGCTCACGCCCTGCCGATCGGGATCGAGCTCGACCTCGATGGTGTTGGCGTGCCCGTTGATCGCCTCGTCGACGGAGTTGTCGACGATCTCCCAGAGGAGGTGGTGGTAGCCCGCCTTCGCGGTGTCGCCGATGTACATCGCCGGCCGCTGCCGGACGGGCTCGAGGCCCTCGAGGACGGTGATCTCGTCGGATGTGTAGTTGGCCATCTCTCAGATTTCCTGGATCGTCATCGCTTCGGCGTTCGTCGCGGGTTCGGGATCCGTCGCGGTTTCGGCGTTCGTTGCGGCGCCTGCGGCAGCGGCCGGGAGAAGAGGAGACTGGGAGACGGGGAGGTGCGTCGGCTGCGCCGACGCGAGAAATAGAATTGATCCGTTCAATCTGTCCTCCTCTCCCACTCTCCTCGTCTCCCGGTAAAAAAGAATCGCGATCTACAGCGTCAACCCTCGCCGTCGCCCAAGAGCTCGGGGACCGGCGGCAGACTCGCCACCTCGCCGGCCAGCTCGCCGCGCTTGAACAGCGCGGTGCCTTTGCCGCCGCGGCTCGTCGCGGTGCGGCGCATCGTGATCTCGAACGTGGCGCCGCCCTTCTCCTTCTCGACCACGAGCTGATCGTTCATGTCGCGCAGCAGCTTGGCGCCGATCACGCGGTCGCCCGCGCCGAGCTTGATCAGCTTCACGCCCTTGCCGGGTCCGCCGAGGATCGGCACCTCCTCGTCGCCGCACAGCAGGACGTGGCCCTTCTTCGTCGCGCAGGCGATCTTCGCCCAGCCGTCCGAGAGGTCGACCATGAGCACCTCGTCGCCGCTGTCGAGCCGCATGTAGCGGCGCCCGCTGCGCGTGCTCGGATCGCGGTGGGGGCGCAAGGAGAATCGCGTGGTCATGCCGCCCGCGGTCGCCGCGATCGCCCACGGCTCTTCGGGCTCCTCGTTGCCTTCGGTGGGCGGCGGGACCTCGAGCATGCGCGGGTCGAAGCTCATGATCCGCACGATGCGCTCGCCGTCGGCCAGCTTGAACAGCGTCTGCACGGGGTTGCCGTAGCCGGTGGTCGCCGGCACGTCGGCGATCCGCGAGACGTAGCAGTAGCCTTGGGACGAGAAGAACGCGACGGAGGCTCGCGTCGAGCCGGCCGCCACGTCGAGCACGCGGTCGCCGTCGCGCACGCGGGTCGCCGATAGATCTGTCACGCGACCTTGACGCTTCACCCAGCCCTGCGCGCTCAGGATGATGAACGCGTCCTCCTCGACGATGAACGCCTCGGCGTCGTACTCGGGCTCCTTCGTCGCGCCGCTGATCTTGGTGCGCCGCCGATCGTCGAAGTCGACCTTGAGCTCGAGGAGCTCGGCGCGGATGAGCTTCCAGCGCGCGGCGCGGCTATTGAGCAGCTTCTCGATGCGCTCCGCCTCGGCGCGCTTCACCGCGAGCTCCTCGCGGAGGATGTTGATCTCGAGCTTCGCGAGCCGGTAGAGCTTGAGCTCGAGGATCGCGTCGGCCTGGATCTCGCTGAGCTCGAACGCCTTGATCAGCTTCTTCGCCGCGTCGGCCTTGCCGTCCGACTGGCGGATGATGCGGATCGCCTTGTCGAGCGCGTCGAAGATCGTGATGAGGCCTTCGAGAATGTGGATCCGCTCGAGGAGCTTCTTGAGCTCGAACTCGAGGCGCTTCGTCACGACGTCCATGCGGAAGTCGAGGAAGTGCTTGAGCATCTCCTTGAGGTTGAGGCGGGCGGGCGCCGCGATGTCCTCTTGGTCGGTGGGGACCAAGCACGTGAGGTTGACCGCTACGTTGCTCTGCAACGGGGTGTGCTTGTAGAGGTACGCCATGATGAGGTCGGGCTCGGCGTCCTTCTTGATCTCGAGGACGATCCGGCACTCCTCGGTCGACTCGTCGCGCACGTCGAGGAGCTGGACGAGCTTCCGCTCGCGCACGATCTCCGCGACCTTCTCGATGAACCCCGCGTGCGAGACCATGTAGGGGATCGAGGTGATGACGATCGCGGGGTTGTCGCGCTTGCTCTTGGGCTGCTCGACCTTGTAGTCGCCGCGCAGCTTGATCGTGCCCTGGCCCGACTCGTAGATCTCGCTGAGCTCACGCTTGTTGCTCACCACCTGGCCGCCGGTCGGGAAGTCCGGGCCTTTGATGTGGCTCATGAGCTGGCTGATCGTGAGCTTGTCGTCGTCGATCAGGGCGACGCAGCCGTCGATGACCTCGCCGAGGTTGTGCGGCGGGATCGAGGTGGCCATGCCGACCGCGATGCCTTGGCTCCCGTTGACGAGGAGGTTCGGGAAGCGCGCGGGGAGGACGATCGGCTCGACGTGCTGGCCGTCGTAGGTGTCGCGGAACGGGACGGTGCCCTGGTTCAGCTCCTCGAGGAGCTCGATCGCGATCTCGGTGAGCTTCGCCTCGGTGTACCGCATGGCGGCCGGCGGATCGTCGGGCGAGCCGAAGTTGCCGCGGCCGTCGACGAGCGGGGCGCGCAGCGTGAAGCTCTGCGCCATGCGGACGAGCGCGTCGTAGATCGCTTGGTCGCCGTGCGGGTGGTACTTGCCCATCACGTCGCCGACCACGCGCGCGCTCTTCACGTACCGACCGTCGGGCCGGAGGTGGAGGTCGCGCAGCATCGTGTAGAGGATGCGGCGCTGCACCGGCTTGAGGCCGTCGCGCGCGTCGGGCAGCGCGCGCGCGGTGATCACGCTGAGCGCGTAGCTCAGGTATCGCTTCTGCGTCTCCTCGGCGAGCGAGGCGTCCACGAATCCATTCATCGAGGGGGGTCCTCCGTGCGAGGCAGGCGTGCGTGGCGGCGCCGCGGCGAAGGGGTCGAAGAAGTCGAGCTGATCCTCGCCTCGCTTCCGTCCCACGCCGTGTCGCCTCCGTCGTCGATCGATGCGCTGATGACCTGTTCAGCGCGCGATCGGGCTGCATTAGCAGGGCCGGCTCGGCGCCCGCAAGGGGGTGCCGCGTCGGAGGGGGTCCGGAGGGGTGTTTTCCGTCGCTGGAGGGGGTTTCGGGGCCGTTTGGACGGATCGTCTCGGTCAGCGGCAGAGCAAGACGTTCCCTTGCCACTCGCCGGCGATGCCTCCACCGGCTGCCACCTCCCAGCCGGAGGGGATGAGGATGCGCCGGTTGTTGTTTGTTGGGACCTGAACGAGGCCTTGATCGTTGATGTCCACCCCTTCTTGGTGGGCAAAGAAGCACTCCCGGTATGCACGGCCCGCTGGCGCCTGCGCGCCCGCCGGGTGCGACCCGAACATCCACGCGCCCATCGCCACCGCGAGGAGGGTCATCGTGCTCGCCACCACCGCCGTCACCACCGTGACCCGCAATCGAGCTTGCATGCCTTCCGCCTTTCGGGATCGACTGTAGCGCATTCGGGGGGGCGGAATCGGAACCGGAACCGGACTCGGACTCGGACTCGGAATCGGACTCGGACTCGGACTCGGACTCGGACTCGGAATCGGACTCGGACTCGGAATCGGACTCGGAATCGGAATCGGAAACGGAATCGGAAACGGAATCGGAAACGGAATCGGAAACGGAATCGGAAACGGAATCGGAAACGGAATCGGAAACGGAATCGGAATCGGAAACGGAATCGGAATCGGAATCGGAATCGGAATCGGAAACGGAATCGGAATCGGAAACGGAATCGGAATCGGAAACGGAATCGGAATCGGAATCGGAATCGGAATCGGAATCGGAATCGGAATCGGAATCGGAATCGGAATCGGAATCGGAATCGGAATCGGGGTTCGGTAGTCGTCTTGCCTCTTCGTTTGGCGGCCGTCGTCTCCTCGTCTCCCTGTAGATCGCTGAGTCGGAGGATGCGACGGGTTCGGAAAGGCTTCGTCCTCGTGTGCCCCCAGGGTGCCGGACGGGCGCGCACCGCCTCAAGGAGGGCTGCGCCCCCAGCGCGTTGCGCTGGCTTCGTCGCTTCGGTGCGCCAGGTCAAGCCTGGGAAAGGGGAATGCGATGAGTTGAGGAGCTGAAACCTTTCATTGGAACCCCGCGGGTGAGAGCCCCGCCCGGCCAAGGGTCAGACCG
>JBFWYI010000043.1:0-78251 GCA_050186575.1 Sandaracinaceae bacterium
TACCTCCCGCCGCCACGGGGCTACCTCGGCTTCCGAGGCATCGAGGGCGAGACGCTCACGGATTCGATGGATCATGTCGCGCCGCCGGACCTCAAGGAGACGTTCACCGTCACGCGCTTCGACACGAGAGACGAGCCGTACTTCATGTCTCCCTTGGGCCAGATGTTCTTCCAGCCGAACCCGTGGCCGACCGAGGTGCCGGAGCTCCGAGAGAGCTGGATGCCGCTCTACCGCGCGCTCGATGAGGTCGCGACGACGTTGATGCGCGTCATGGCGCTCGCGCTCGATCTGCCCGAGCACTTCTTCGACGACAAGATCGACAAGAACATCACCGGTCTCCGCGCGCTGAACTACCCGCATCCAGATACCCCGCCACGTCCAGACCAGCTGCGCGCCAGCGCGCACACCGACTTCGGCAGCCTCACCCTGCTGAGCATGCAGGACGCCCCGGGAGGCCTCCAGGTTCACCGCGGCGGCGACACGTGGGAGGATGTCAACGTACCGTCCGGGATGCTCGTCATGAACCTCGGGGACCTCATGGCGCAATGGACGAACGACGTGTGGATCTCGACCCTCCACCGCGTCGTCAACCCGCCTCGCGACGCGGTCGGCAGCACGCGCCGCCAGAGCTTGGCCTTCTTCCACCAGCCCAACTACGACGCCGAGGTGATCACGCTGCCGAGCTGCGTGACCGCAGATCGACCCGCCCGTTACGAGCGGACGACGTCCGGGGATCACCTCTTCATGAAGATGGCCAAGGCGAATGTCATGACGAGCTGACGCCTCGGCCTCGGCTGCGCTGAGAGGATCCGACCGGCGGAGAAGAGGGATCCGTCCGAGGTACTCGGCCGACAGCAAGCGTCGGAGCCGTCAGGAGAGGATCGGCGCCGATCGCGAGGACGATGGACATGCCGATGGCGCTGAGCGGGCGGCCGGCGCCCGACCTGTCGCGGCGGACGTGCGCCTCGCAACGATCGCGCGGGCGGGGGGCGTGGTAGATGCGGCAGATCTCGCAGTAGGTCGCGATCTCACTCATGTCACGGAGGGTAGCTCCGCCGACGTGCGAGAGTGCGCGGCATGAAGATCGTGGATGCGGAGACGGCCGTGTCGCTGAGCGTGCGCTCGGGGATGCGGGTGTATGTGCACGAGGCGATGATGGCGCCGCGGGCGTTGATCGATGCGCTGGCGGCGCATGGTCCGAGCGTGCGCGGGGTGGAGGTGGTGCACCTCCATACGAACGCGCCGGCGCCGTACGTCGCAAAGGAGCTGGCGGGGCACCTCCGGCACAACGCGCTGTTCTGCGGGCCCAACGTGCGCGAGGCGGTGCAGGACGGGCGGGCCGACTTCACGCCGGTGTTCTTGAGCGACATCCCTTCGCTGTTCGCGAACGGCGTGTTGCCGCTCGACGTGGCGCTGGTGCAGGTGAGCCCGCCCGACCCGCACGGGTTCTGTCGGCTCGGGCTGTCCGTGGCGACGGCGCGCGCGGCGGTGGATCACGCGAGGACGGTGATCGCGGAGATCAACCCGCAGGTGCCGCGCACGCTCGGGCACTCGGCGCTCCACGTGAGTCAGATCGCGTACGGGGTGGAGGTGGATCGACCGCTGCCGGAGATCGAGGCGGCCGAGCCGGATCCGGTGTCGAGCGCGATCGCGGAGCACATCGCCTTGCAGATCCCGAACGGGGCGACGATCCAGATGGGGATCGGGGCGATCCCGGACGCGGTGCTCGGGGCGCTGCATCGGCACGAGCACCTCGGGGTGCACACGGAGATGTTCAGCGACGGGCTGATCGACCTGGTGGACCGCGGGGTGGTGACGGGGCGACACAAGACGCGGTTCGAGGGGCGGGTGGTGACGAGCTTCGCGATGGGGACGCGGCGGCTCAGCGAGTTCGTGGATCAGAATCCGTTCGTCGAGTTCCATCCGAGCGAGGTGGTCAACGACGTGCGCGAGATCAGCGAGCAACACCTCATGCACGCGATCAACTCGGCCATCGAGGTGGATCTGACGGGGCAGGTCTGTGCGGACTCGCTCGGCGATCGGATCTTCAGCGGGATCGGCGGGCAGATGGACTTCACGCGCGGCGCGGTGCGGAGCGCGGGGGGCAAGGCGTTCATCGCGCTTCCGTCGACCGCGAAGGGCGGCACCATCTCGCGCATCAGCGCGCGGCTCGCGCCCGGCGCCGGCGTGGTGACGACGCGCGGGCACGTGCAATACGTGGTGACCGAGCACGGGGCGGTGAACCTCCAGGGGCGGAGCCTGCGGCAGCGCGCGGAGCTGTTGATCTCGATCGCGCATCCGGATCATCGGGCGGAGCTGCGGCACGCGGCGCTGGAGCGAAAGATCGTTTGCTGAGCGCGCGCGGGAGGGGAGCGCCGCGTCGGTACGTGGACGCGGACGTGCCGCTGAACGTCCGAGCGGGGGCGTCGAGGCGGTCCGAGCGCGAGGCGCGGGAGAAGGCGCGGATCCTCGATGCGCTGACTCACACCGACTGGGACGTCACCCGCCCGGCCGCGCGCGCGGGGCTCAGCGGAGCGACGACGTACCGCAGGCTGCGACGCTACGGCCTGAGCCCGGACGAGAGTGAAACTCGGGCGAGCGGATCCGCGAACGATGTGTAGATTTGGCGCGCATGACCGCGAGGCCACGCGCACGGAGAACCCACCCCCATGGCTGACGATCTCTATTCCACCCTCGGCGTCGCGCGCGGCGCGTCCGCCGACGAGATCAAGAAGGCGTACCGCAAGCTCGCCAAGAAGCATCACCCCGACGTCAACCCGAACGACGCCGAGGCGGAGGCCACGTTCAAGAAGATCTCGTTCGCGTACGAGATCCTGAGCGACGCCGACAAGCGCGCGATGTACGACGAGCTCGGCGAGGACGCGATCAAGCTCGGCTTCGATCCGAAGCGCGCCGAGGAGTACCGCGCCTGGCAGCAGCAGCAGGCGGCGGGCTTCGGGCGGCGCGGCGGCGGGCAGCAGGGCTTCCCCGGGTTCGCTGGCTTCGACGGAGCGGGCGGGTTCGAGGATCTGATCAACGAGCTGTTCAATCAACAGCGCGGGCAGCGCGGCCGGCGAGGCCCGCGGCGCGGTGCGGACGTGGAAGCGAGCTTGCGGGTGAGCTTCCGCGACGCGGCGAAGGGGGCGCGCACCGAGGTCGAGATCCCGTCGGAGACGGGGCGGAGCCGCATCACGCTCAGCATCCCGCGCGGGGTGGAGAACGGGCAGCGGCTGCGCCTCGGCGGCAAGGGGCAGCCGGGCACCGAAGGCGGACCGTCGGGCGATCTGTTCGTGCGCATCGACGTCGAGCCGCACGCGGTGTTCTCGCGCGACGGGCTCGACCTCGCGCTCACCGTGCCGATCACCGTGTCGGAGGCGCTGCTCGGCGCGCAGGTGGAGGTGCCGACGCTCGACGGAAAGCTCCGCGTGAAGGTGCCGCCGCGATCGCAGACCGGGCGCAAGCTGCGGCTCCGCAAGAAGGGCATCGCGCCGGCGAAGGGCGAGCCCGGCGATCTCTTGGTGACGCTCGAGGTGGTGCTGCCCGAGGGCGGCGACGACGAGACGCGCGCCAAGATCGCGGAGGCGCTCGCGACGCTCTATCCGGGTGACGTGCGCGAGGGGTTGTATGACGCCGCGTCGCGGTGAGCGGGTTCGAGCGGAGCGTGGCGAGGGCCCTCGTGGACGTGCTCGTCCTCCTGCAGGTCTTCGTCCTCGTGTACGTGGACGTGCACGAGGACGTGCACGTGCACGAGGACGTGCACGAGTGCGTCGACGGGGCTCGGCTCGCGATCGACAGCCGGTGAGCTCGTGAGCGGGCCCGATAGCGGGCTCGCGATGGCGATCACGCTGGCGATGGCGTGCATGGTCCTCGCGCCGGTCCTGCTCTTCGGCGGGCTCGGCGTGTTGATCGGGCGGCGCCGCGACAAGGACGGCCACCGCAGCAACGGCCGCGCGCTCGGGGTCGGCGTCGCGTTCGCGGTCGTCGGCGCGCTGATCGGCGGCGTCGCGATCGTCGGGACGTTCTACGAGAGCGCATTCGATCCCGTGCTCGTCCTCGACGTCGCGCCGGGCGCCACTCTGCCGCAAGAGATCTTCCTGATCGAGGATCCGGCGGCGTCGCAGGAGCTCGCGTGGAGCGTGACCCGCACCGAGGTGCGCGCCCCGGTGGATGCGACCGGCGTCGTGCGCGTGCGGAGCCTCGAAGGCCTGATCGGCCAGTACTTCGAGGTGCGCCTCTCGAACGGGGAGACGAACACGAGCTTCTCCTCGCGCCCCACCCCCGCCGGTCTGCCCGGACGCTCGCTCCTCTGCATCGGCTTCGCCGCGTGGGAGCCCGATCGGCGCGACGTGTGCGCGCTCGAGGGCGCGGAGCTCGTCTCCGAGATCGCGTCGCGCGAGGCGCGCTAGCTGGCGTCAGGGCGACGTGCGGCGCTGCATGATCGCGTCGCGCACGGCGGAGCGCTCGGCGGGCGAGAGCGTGATGCGTCCTCCCGGGCGGCTCACCCCGAGCCGCCGCAGGAGCTGCGGCGTGCGAGGGAACCCGACCGACGACGCGTACCGGTCGCGGAGCGGTCGGAGCACCCGGTCGCTCAGCGTGCGATCCATCGCGGCGGTGACGCGCTCGCTCGTCCACTCCGACAGATCGTGGCGCCACGCGGGCGCCGCGCCGGCGATCGCGGCGTCGAGCGAGCTATCGCGCTCGCGGAGCGCGACGTCGGCCTCGAGCATGAACGCGGTGCCCGCCCAGTAGACGCGGGTGAAGCCGTACGTCTGCATCATCGTGCGCGACGCGTCGGCCAGCGTGACGGTCGGCCGCGGCGGGCCCGATGCGCTGCGCGTTCGCGCTTGGCGCGCGCCGCGGGAGAACCCGTCGCTCAGCGCGTCCCACGCGCGCTCGGGCGTCTGGATCCCGAGGCGGGTCGGTACGATCTCCTGGTAGTAGGTGGCGAGCCCCTCGTACATCCACGCGTCGCGCGAGGGCAGCGCGGGGAGGTGGAGGTGGCTGAGCTCGTGCCACGCGACCCAGTCGCGCTCGATGTCCTCGACGCTCGAGTCGGTCCCGACCTGGAACGCGACGGAGAAGCCGCCGCCGCGGCGCACCATCCCGAACCCCAGCCCGCGCCCGGGACGCGGGACGAGGAGCACCACCATCTCGTCGACGGGGAAGCGACCTTGCACGAGCGAGACGCCCTCGATCGCGTCGTTGAGCCAACGCTCGGTCTCGGCGTCGTCGAGCGCCCAGCCCTCGCCGAGGCGCACGACGCGCGCGCGCACCCCGTGCGCCTCCACCGCGATCGGGGTGAAGCGTCCGATCGCGATGAACCCCGGGCGTCGGAACGCGGACTCCTCGAGCACGTAACGATCGTTGACGACCGGCCACGGCGCCGCGTCGTGGACGCCGTCCGGCATCACGAAGCGCAGCGTCGCCCCGCCGCGCGGCGGCGCGCTGCGGTCGCGCCAGAGCCACGTGCCCTGCGAGCTCACCAGATCGGTGCCGAACCGACCGCCGAAGCGCGACGATCGGCGCGCCGCCTCGAGGTCGACGCGATAGCGCATGCAGCGCGCGTCGTACCCGTCGAGCACGATGCGTCCTCCCACCACGCGCGCGCGCCGGCGGTTCACCCACGCGCCCTCGAGCGCCACCGACGCCGCGTCGACGCCGGGGCCGAGGCGGGATGGGAGCCCGTCGTCGAAGCACGCCTGCACCGTCATGTGCTCGACGGTGTCGTTCAGCCACACGGTGTAGTGGAGCGACGGCGACGGATCGCCGCCGCGCTGTCCCACCGCGACCGACGCGAGGAGCGCGGCGCTCGCGAGGATCGAAGAGCCGACGCGTACGGGTCGCATCCGACCGGAGCATGGCATGGGAGGCCACCGGCGGGTCCGCTGCGATCGATCCGAAACGCGGACGTGTCCGGTCGTCGCGGCACGCTCGACGCGGCACGCGGATTGCTCAGGGCGCGCGCGGGGAAGGCTCGCGCCGCGGCCCGAGGCCAGCGGCAAGAAAGGAACCTTGCATGATCACGCGCGCGCTCTTCCTCCCCCTGGGCGGGGCCCTCGGCGTCGTCCTGGCGCTCGTCTTCGCGCCCGCGGCGCACGCTCAGATGGCGCCGATGGACGTCACGTCGACCGGCGCCGAGCTCGAGGTCACCGTGAGCTCCAGCGTGGGCTCGGCCAGCTGTCTCACCCCGTGTCGCCTGTTGCTCTCGGCCGGCGAGTGGCTCGTCGAGAGCGAGGCGCACGGCGTCCGTCGAAATCGCGAGGCGATCCTGGTCCCGCCGGACGGGGCCGAGCTGCGGTTGAACGCCGCGAGCGGCGCCGCCCACGCGTGGGGTTGGATCCTCACCGCGCTCGGTGCCGCGTCGGTGGTGCTCGGGGCCGTGTTCGTCGGCTTCATCCTCGAGGGCGCGGCCAACGATCCGTACAACCAGATGATGGCGGGGATGATCGGCGGGGTGACCGGCGCGATCGGGATCGCGGGGCTGAGCGCGGGGCTCGCGCTCGTCCTGAGCAACCAACCCGGCATCGAGGTGAGGCCGCTCGGCGCCCGCGAGTGAAGCTCCGCGCCGTGGCAGCAGGTGGCACACGGGCCTGAGACACGCTGGCGCGATCGCGCGAGCCGGCGACCGCGCCGTGGCTCGGTCGCACCGGCATGGCGATTGCTGCATGCGCCCCGGGGAAGAACGCCCCGCGCCCCGCCTCTGCGACTCGCAGAGCCGCGCGCGCACCGCGAAAGGAACCAACGATGGACAGGCGCATCTCCGGCATCGTCGCCGCCGCGGCCCTCTCGGGCCTGACGACCTTCGCGCTCACGCCGCGCGCCGCCGCGTGCGGCGGGTTCTTCTGCAACAACTCCGGGATCGACCAGTCGGGCGAGAACATCCTGTTCTCCATCAACGCCGACGGGACGGTCAGCACGGTCGTCCAGATCCAATACCAGGGTCCCTCCGAGACGTTCGCGTGGATCCTCCCGGTGCCGGCGGAGCCCACCGTCAGCGTCGGGACCGACGCGCTGTTCACCGCGCTATCGCAGTCCACGGCTCCGCAGTTCTACTTGCAATACGAGACCGAGGGCGAGTGTCGCGCCGAGCCGAGCTGTTACAACGGCCCGTGGTTCGGCGCGGAGGACGATCGCTCGGGCGCGGGGAGCTTCCAGGACGGGGGCGTCGCGTCGCCGGACCCCGGGGTCGACGTGCGGTTTCGCGGCAACGTCGGTCCGTACGACGTGGCGGTGCTCGCGGCCGGTGATCCCGTCGCGCTCCGCGACTGGCTCGGCGACAACGGCTACCTCATCCCGGCCGAGGCTTCGGCGGAGCTCGACTACTACGTCGCGCTCGGCAACTACTTCGTCGCGCTGAAGCTGCAGAAGGATCGCGACACCGGCGAGATCCAGCCGATCGTCCTGCGCTCCGACAACGACGAGCCGTGCATCCCGATCCGCCTCACGCGGATCGCGGCGACGCCGGACATGCCGGTGACCGCGTACTTCCTCGCGGAGAGCCGCTACCGGCCGATGAACTACATGCTGGTGAACCCCGACCTCGAGGACGCGGGCCTCTACACCGGCACGAGCACCTACGCATCGGCCGTCTCGCGCGCGGTCGACGACGCGGGCGGGCATGCGTTCGTGACCGACTACGCGGGCGACGTCCCCGCGATCGACATCACGCTGGGCTCGATCGAGCACCTCCGTACCGAGACGAACGCGAAGCGCTTCCTCGAAGCGCTGCTCTCCACCGGGCTGCGCGGCGACTCGCAGCTGCTGTCGATCCTCCTCCGCAACGTGCCGCCGCCGACGGGGACCGATCCCCAGTCGTTCTACAACTGCCTCGTCAACGAGTGGTGCACCGAGTACGACGCGTACGTGAACGGGCTGACGTTCGATCCGAGCCGGCTCGTCGACGAGCTGAACGAGGGCGTGATCACCCCGCGCGAGGAGGCGCAGGCGCTGCTCTCGTCGCACGGTCACTTGACGCGGCTCTTCACCACGCTGAGCCCGAGCGAGATGACCGAGGACCCGACGTTCGCGGTGAGCGGCGAGCTGCCGCGCGAGTCGTCGAACCGCCACGAGGCGACGATGGTCTTCCACTGCGGGCCGGAGTACTTCCAGTGGACCGCGCCGACCTCGATCCGCTTCGCGAGCGGCCGCGACGAGCACGTGTCCGACGGCGTCGCGTACTACGGCACCGACTCGCAGTACTGCGAGGACCGCGGCGCGGGGTTCTATCCCGGCGCATCGATGGATCAGCTCCGCGAGATCGCGTCGTCGCGCGGCAACGTGCTGCGCGGTGGTGGGCTCTGCGCGGTGACGCGCGGCACGCCGACCGCGTGGCCGATCGGGCTCGCGCTCCTCGGCCTCGCGAGCCTCGGGCTCGCGTTCCGGCGTCGTCGTCGGTGACGGAGCGAAGACAGCGGCGCTACACGAAGCGCTCGGTCTCGCGCGTGCCCTCCGACTCCTTGTCGCGCGTGTAGCGGTAGGGCTCGTCGAGGAGGCCGTCGATCCGATCCATGACGCGATCGACGATCGCTTGGAACGCGGCGCGGTGCTCGCGCTCGGCCTCGCGGCTGAACGCGTCGCGCGGTGGATCGGGCAACAGGTCCGCGAAGCTCGAGAGCGGCATCGGCGCGCCGATCCGATAGACGGCGCGGCCCGGGCGCGCGCGGAACGAGCGACCGGGGTAGACGCCGTCGGTCCCGTTGCACCCGACCGGCACGATGTCGGCGCCGAGCACGCACGCGATCTGCGCGAGCCCGATGTGTCCGCGCGAGAGGCGGACCGATCGCGTGCCCTGCGGGAACACGAGCAGGTCGCAGCCGATGCGGTACGCCTCGCGGTTCAGATCGAGGAAGCGCTCGGTGAAGCGGTCCATCAGACGCTGCACCGCTTGGTCGTAGCGCTCGCGCGCCGGATCGAAGCGGCGCCCGAGCATGTCGCGGCCCTGCTCGAGCACCTTTCGCGGCACGACACCGCGCTCCACCGCCTCGCGCTCCACCGCCTCGCCGCGATCCACCGCGTCGCGCAGCGCGCGGTACTCCTCGGGCTCGGGACGGCGGCCCATCACGCCGAGGAAGTCGCGCGTGATCACGTAGCCGCGCGACGCGATCGGGATGTTGTTCGTCACGCGCATGAACGCGCTCACCCCGGGGTGCTCGTAGTTCTTCCCCTTCACCCACGTCGCGGTGTAGCGGTCGAGCTTGTGCAATTGATATTGCAGGGGCCAATAGTTGAAGTTGTCCGTGTGGTTCATCGCGAGCACGACGGGGTGCTCGGGGAGCCGCTCGACCCCTTCGAGCCGGAGGTCGACGTTGCGGTAATCGAACCGCAGAAAGAGCTCCGCGATGAGCCGCTGCGCGGGGGGCCGGCGGCTGAGCCAGACGCGGTCGTAGAGGCCGAGATCCAACACGATTTCGCTCTTGCCCGGTGAGGGCGGCCCCCGTCAAGGGTCGAAGGGGGCTCGGGGGAGGACCGGAGCTGTGATACGTAGAACGGGCATGCGTTGGCTACGGAACATCCGCCTGGTTATCGCCGCCGTCATCGGGATCCCGCTCGCCATCATCGCGGGCGTCATGGCGCTCGTGGAGTGGTGGAGCGGCGAGGGCACGGTCCACGTAGTGGCTCCGCTCGACAGCGCGGTCACGATCCTGATCGACGGCGCGCCGAGCGGCACGGTGAACGCGGGTGGTCACAGCGAGATCGAGCTCGCGCAGGGTGACCATGAGATCCAGCTCCAGCGCGCGGATGGCGTGAGCGGCAACCACGCGCTCGACGTGGACAGCGGCTACTTCGAGGTGCTCACCCCGGCGTCGGGCCAGTGCTTCGTGGAGCTGGACGGCACCGAGGCCTACTACGGCTCCGCGCCGCGCCCCGAGGTCGAGGAGCGCCACTTCGACGGCCAGCCGATCGAGGTCAACGGCAGCACCTACTACGACGATCAGCACCTGCCCTCGCAGATCTCGGACAGCGCGCACGTCTACCTGATGTTCGAGGTGCCGTGCACGATGAGCGCGGCGAGCGACGCGGAGCTGCTCGCGGCCGCGGGCTACAACTGAGCTCCGGGCCGCCGCCCGACTTCGTCGACCTGCGATCGATCGTCGGCCTGCGCTTCGCGATCGGTTACGCATCGCACGACAACTTCACGGGTGCGCCGCTCCCGGGATACGAGACCGGCGCGGCGTGGCTCCATCGCGCGGCCGCTGAGGCGCTCGCGCGCGCCGCCGAGGCGCTCCGGTCCCGGCGGCTCACGTTCGTCGTGTACGACGCGTACCGACCGCTCCGCGCCACCCGGGCGATGGTCGACTACTGCGAGCGCGAGGGGCAGGAGTGGTTGCTCGATGGCTGGGTCGGGCGGACCTCGCGTCACAACCGCGGCGTCGCGATCGACGTCGGCCTCGCGCACCTCGCGAGCGGCGAGCCGCTCGACATGGGCAGCGCGTGGGATGCGTTCGATCCGTCCAGCTACGTGGTCAACGCCACCGGCGCCGCGCGAGCCGCTCGGCGCGAGCTCGCACAGGCGATGACCACCGTGGGGTTCGTCCCGTACGAGAAGGAGTGGTGGCACTTCGAGCTCCGGCTCGATCCGATGCCCGAGCCCTGCGACATCCCGTACGGCTGACCGCGCCGAGTAGGCCGTTCGCCTACGCCGCGATCGGGCATACCCGTATCAAGGCCGCTCGTGGTCTGCCGTTGGTCTCCAGCGTGGCTGGCAGCGACCCGGTCGAGGAGCGGATCACCCCCGAGGGCGAGATCCTGCTGAGCCATGGCGCGAGCCAGGTCTCGCTCCGGTTCTGGCCCGGCGTCCGCTACGCGCGGGTGGTGGGTCACCTCACGCGCGAGCTCGCGGTGGCGTGGCTCGCCTGTCAGGAAGGCGTGCTCAGCTCGATCGAGGGCATGGCGCCGATGGACCTCTACACGGACACGCTGGGCATGACGTCCTTCGACGGCGTGTGTCACGAGCTCTTCGGCGAGTGGCACCGCGCCCACCGCGCTCGGATCGCCGAGATCGTGGTGCTCGAGAACAGCGTGTTCGTGAAGCTCGGGGTGCGGATCGCGACGGTGATCTCCGGCCTCGAGAGCGACCTCGAGTCACGGCGCGGAGAGTTTGCGCGGCGGCTGCAGGCGCGGACCGGCGACCACGGGATCGAGGCGCTCGCCGCGAGCGCGTAGGACCGCAGCGGAAGAAGAGCCGTGGCGCGGGCGCGAGCGATCGCTCGCGGCGGGAGAGATCGTGAGGAGCCCGCTCGGTCGCGATCCGCGGGCACGGGCACGGGCAAGGGAGCCGTGCTGCTTACGCTGTCAATACCAGTCGCAGACCCACGGCTCGGGTCCGGCGAAGAGGCGCGCGAGCGCGTGCGCGGCGGCTTCGTCGCCATCGAGGAGGCCCATCGCGCGCGCCGTCGAGGGATGCATGCTGTTGGCGTAGAGGCCGGCGAGGGCGCGCGGGTCGAGCGTGAGCTTCGCGCGGCCGAACGGCTCGACGGCGACCTCGGCGCGGCCGTCTCGGACCCGGACGTGGAGGCCGACGTCGCCGAACAAGGGATCGCGGAGATCGAAGCGCGCCTCGCCGCTCGTCTCGTAGCCGCGCGCGGCGAGCGCCTTCGGCGCGTCGAGGATGCGCGTCATCGATCGCGCGTACTTGTCGGCGCGCGCGCGCTCCTCCGGCATGAGCGAGACCCAGGGATCGGCGCCGCACCCGAACCACTCGAGCTCCTCGCCGAGGGAGCGCAGACCGTAGAGCAGCGCGCACGCGCGGCGCGCGGCGGCCGGGGTGGCGAGCGCGTAGTCGCGGATGCGGACGCGGAAGTGGAGCGCGCCCGCGGCGGGCAGCTCCTGGTAGACGACGTAGCCCTCGGGCGCGGCCGCGTCGCCGAAGCGATAGGCGCGCGGGACGGCGTCGTACGGCGCGGCGATGCGCTCCCACATCGCGGGGTTGCGATCGAGGTGACCGTTCCAACCGCGCGCGCGCTCGACGTAGAGCGCGCGCGTCGCTCCGTCCTCACGCGGATCGTACGCCTCGCACGCGAGCGCGCCGTCTCCGGGCGGCAACGCGGCGATCGGGGCCACGTATTGGATCATCGCCGCCGTCTGCTCGAACCCGACCGAGCGATACACGCTGACCGACGACGCGTAGAGCCCGGCCAACGGCACGCCCTCGTCCCTCGCTTCCGCGAGCGTGTCGACGAGGAAGCGCTTCGCGATGCCGCGGCCGCGCGCGCGCGGATCCACCCCGACGCCGGCGAGCCCGATCAGGCTCACCGAGCGACCGCCCCAGTACTGACCGAACCGATAGAACCCGAGGCCGCCGAGGATCTCGCCGCCCACCGTCGCGACCCGCAAGTTCTCGTGCCCGATGCGCTCCATCCAAGTCGCCCACGGGAGCGCGGGGTGTCCGAAGCTCTCGCGCAGGATCGCGTCGAGCGCCGCGCGGTCGCTCTCCCCCTCGGCCGGTCGCACGACGATCGTCGACATCGCCGGACCGTAGCAGCTGCGGAACGCCCTAAGGGCGCCCAGCGACTGTCCCGTGCCCGCGCCCCTGCCCGCGGGTAGAGGAGCCGATGACAGAGACGGTTCGCGCTGAAGACGGCCGGGGACGAGCGCGGTTTGCGTCGGAGACTCGCCGCGGAAGTGCGGGTAGGGCATGGGGAAGGGCACGGGAGGCGGCGTTCGCAGCCGGCCGCTCCCCTCCGGTCGCCGGCCTTGGCTAGACTCTGCGCGATGCCGACCGCCCTCATCATCGTGGCCGACGACCTCGGGCTCGACCCGCGCCGCGACGCGGGGATCGCGGACGCGTTCCGCGCCGGCGCGATCACGCAGGCGAGCTTCATGGTGAAGGGGCCGAGCGCCGAAGGTGCGGCCGAGCTCGCGCGCGCGATCGGGCTGCCGCTCGGGCTGCACCTCGATCTCACGGAGACCGCGCCGGCCGCCGATCCGAGCCGCATCGCGTCGCTCCTCGACGCGCAGGGGAACAAGCGCGGCAAGCACGGGCTGCGCGACGCGCTCGCGGCGGGGGCGATCGACATGGAGCACGTCGCGGTCGAGGCGCGCGCGCAGATCGAGGCGTTCGCGTCCCTGATCGGAGCGAGCCCGCGGCACGTGGACGGTCACCAACATGCGCACTGCGTCCCCGCGTTGGCGGAGACCCTGGCGAGCGTGTTGGCCGAGGCGGGGGTCGAGAGCACGCGGATCCCGGAGCAACGCGACGTGCATGTCGCAGATCCGGACAAGGCGCGGTTCTATCGCGGGGTGAGCGACGACGGCGCGAGGGCACGCGCGATCTACGCGGCGCGCGGGATCCGTTCGACGGCGGCGTTCGTCGGGCTCGACCTGATGGGCGCCGCGTCGAGCGAAGCGGGCCTCCACGGCGCGGTGGCGGCGCGCGTCGACGACGCGGCGTCGATCGAGCTGATGTGCCACCCCGGCTATCCGGGCGAGACGTGGGACGACTTCAACCGCTCGCCCGAGCGAGAGCACGAGCTGCGGGTGCTGTTGGCGCAACCGTTTCGCGCGCTGGTGCGCGAGGGGAAGGTGCGGCTCAGCGACTTCGGCGCCCTCGCCGCGGCCGGCGCGTTGACCTGATCGGAGAGGACGCCGGGGCTACGCGTCGAGCAGTCGTCCGGTGAGCGCGGCGAGCTCTTCGCGCAACAGGAACCCGCCGCGGGCTCGCAAGGTGTGTTGCTCCGACTCGAGCATCCAGTCGGCGACCGCGCTCATCAAGACGCTCCAGCCGTCGCGAGGGAGCGTGGCGAGATCCGCGCGCGTCACGTCCGGGCCGAACAGGCGGCGGATCGTCTTCGCCTCGGGGAGCCGCGACGGGTAGAGCGAGCACGCGCGCTGGAGCTCGCGCAGGCGCTCGGGGCGCGGGAGGAAATCGGCGACCTGCGGATCGAGCAGCCACGCCTCGCCCGCGACGCCGATCGGCGCCGTGTCCGGCTCGAGCCGCGCGAGGAGCGTCTGCGCCTCGCGGAGGCTCGCCGCGAAGCGGGTGAGTGAGACGAACGAGTCGGCCGGGATGTGGAGCTCGAGCACCGGCATCCCCGGCGCGAGCGCGACCTCCCACGCCGCATCGAGCTCCTCCGCCGGGCCGCCCGCGACGCCCGTCGCGAGATCGATCGCGCGCCCGTCCTCCGTGCGCCCCGCGAGCGCCCGCGTGTCCCGGTGCCGATGCACGACGAGGTCTCCGTCGAACGCGTGGACGCGCGTCTGGATCGCGCCGATGCGCAGGAGATCGTGCCGCAAGTACTCTTGAGACCATCCGAGGATCTCCGCCGTGATGCCTCGGACGCCCGTCTGCTTGCTGAAGTGCCGCGCCCACACCGCGAGGTCGCGCATCGTGCGGCGCGTCACCGCCGGATCGATCCCGCGCCGCGCGTGCCGCACCTCCGCCGCGGGGACGAGGAGCAGCGCGAGGAGGAGGTACGCGGTGCGCTCGTCCGGCTGGGTCGCCGCGCGCACCCGTTCGACGACGTCGGCCAGCTCTTCGTCCGCGAGGAGGCTCGCGCGCGCGTCGCGGATCGTAGCGGCGAGGTCCTCGTCCTGCTCGAGCCTCGACGCGAGGGCGGAGAGCGCGTCGAGCGCGTCCTTGTCGAGCCCGACGCGCGCGCCGGGCGCGAGGCACGAGCGGAGGCTGTCGTGCCACTCGGGCGCCGACTCCAGCTCCTCGCGGAGCACGAAGCCACCGCGCGCGCTGAGCGTGCGCGCCGGGTCGCGGAGGAGCTGCGCGATGGTGCGCCGGAACGGATCGAGCTCGGCCAGATCGATCGCGCCGAGATCCTCACGACGCACGTCGGGACCGAACAGCCGCCGGATCGTCTGCGCCTCGGTCGGCGTCTCGCTCGGGAAGAGGCTCACCGCGCGCCGCATGTCGTGGACGCCCGGCGCGTCGGGGACGAGCGCGATGAGCTGCGGATCGAGGCGCCAGCTCCGACCCATCATCCCGAGCGGATCCGTCTCCGGGGCGAGCCGCGCGAAGAGCGCCCACGCCTCGCGCGCGCTCCGACCGATCTCGGCGAGGCTGACGAAGCTCATCGGACCGGGCATCCACATCTCGAGGATCGGCGCGCCCGGCTCGAGGGCGAGCTGCCAGCTCCGCGCGTCGAGCGCCGGGGCCGGCCCGTCCATGAACGTTCCGGTCTCGAGATCGACGGCGCGCGGCTCGGCGAGCTCGTCGGTCTGGGCGCGGAGCGATCGATCGCGCCGGTGGCGGAACACCGCGACGTCGGCGTCGAACGGCCGTAGCTCGTATTGCAGAGGTCCGATGCGGAACAGGTCGCCTCGCAACGAACGTTGCAGCCACTCGAGGAGCTCGACGGTGATCCCCGGCGCGCCCCAGCGCGCGTGGAGCTCGTTGGCCCAGAGCGCGACCTCTTCGATCGTCGCGCGGACGATCGCCTCGTCGATCCCGCGCACGCGGTGGCGCGCCTCCGCGCTCGGGACCTGACCGAGCGCGAGGAGGAGGAGGAACGTGCGCGCACCGTCCACCCCGAGCCGGCCCTCGAGATCGCTGTTCGCGATCGTCGCGATGGCCACGCTCGGCGGCGCGGTGCCGAGGAGCCCGCCGAGCTCTTTGCGCAGCGACGCGAGCGACGGCTCGGCGCGGATCGTCTCGATGAGCGCGTCGAGCGCGGCGATCAGCGGCGGTTGGATCCCGAGGCGCTCGGCGGTCTCCCGCGCGCTCGCGAGCTCGTCGGGCGGCGCTTGCGGAGGCGGGAGCTGGCTCGGGCGCTGACCGCGGGCAAGCTCGGCGACGAGCGCGTGGTAGGCGTCGCGCTCGCGGCGGTTTCCGTGCGCGTCCTCGATGAGCCGGCGCGCGGTCGCGCTCAGCCGCTCGCGGAGGTCGCCCGACATCAGGAGCGCGCGAGCCCAGTAGACCGCCTCGCTCGGGTGGTCGTAGAGGAGGCCGGTCGAGCCGTGCGCGACGAGCGACTCGTTGCCCGCGTTGCGCCGCGCGAGGATCGGCGTGCGCAGGCACATCGCCTCCAGCAGGACGCCGCACATCCCTTCGGAGAGCGACGTATTGAGGCATGCGTCCGCCTCGTGGATCGCCGCGAGCATCCGCTCGCGCGAGAGCGCGGGCACGTAGCGCACGCCGGGTCGCGATTCGAGGATCGGGAGCGCCGTCTCGACGTAGTCCGGCTCGAGGAGCGCGCCGACCACCGCGAGATGGATCCGTGGATCGCGCTCGTGCCACGCGCTGAACGCGTCGACGAGGTGCAACGGATCTTTCACACGACGGATGCCGGTGGGCAGGACGAACAGCACGTCGTCCGCGGTGAGCCCGAGCTCGCGTCGCAGCGAGTAGTCCGGCTCGGTGAGGGGGGCCTCGACGGCCTGAGGGATCCGCGTCACGCGCCCGCGCGCGTGCGGCCACATCCACTCGGCGCGCGCGATGTTCTCCGGGCTGAAGCCGATGAGCCGCGCCGCGCCGGCGACCGCTCGCGCCATCTGACGCTGCTGGAGCTCGTGCACCGTCTCGTAGAGATCGGTGCCGCCGAACACGAGCCCGTACGGCACGCCGAGGCCGCGGAGGAACGGACCGCCGAGGAGCGCGTGGAGACCGATCGCGATGTCGATGCCGCGATCTTCGACGAGCGTCTTCAGCTCGGTCGGCTGCGCGCTCAGCGTGTCGACGAGGTGGACCTCGTGCTCGGGCGAGAGGTGCGACGCGATGCGGCGCGCGGTGACGGCGTTCCCCGTGGCCTTCGCGAGCGCGGCGAGGACGAGGACCTTCATACGAAGACCGTCATGGACCGCTCAAGGCGCGAGGATGTCGCGGAACGCGTTCGCGAGCGTGGCGTACTCGTCGGCGACGCCGAGGACGGCGCCGCGGAGCTCCGGGAGATCCATCGTCTCGGTGATCTGGCTGTGGAACACGCGCAGCAACGAGCCTTCCTCGGTCTCGTCGAGGCCCCAGTGGCCGAGCATGACGTCTGCGTTGCGCTGGAGCGCGAGGATGAGGAGCGGCATCTTGTTCGCGTCGTCGGAGGGCAGGGCGAGCCCGGCCGAGGAGAACTCGAGGACCTCCTTGCCGTGCATCTCGCCGCACGGGCGGACGTAGACGTGGACGGTCTCCGTCTCGGTGCGAGGGACGGTGATGCGGACGACGCCGTCGTGGATGTTCAGCTCGCCGAGCGCGGAGTCGCGCACCATCGCGGTGACGCGCGAGACGAAGGACTCGCTCACGGCGCGAATGTACCGTGTGGCGTCGGCGGTTGTCCCCCTCCACGGGCGGGGGTGAGGATCGCCTTGGTCCTTTGCTCAAGCCTCGACTTGCGTGTTACTGAGTCCCCCCGATGGACGACGAACGCTCAACCCGGCGGGCCGAGGTGGCGGCCACGGTGCGGCTGCGCAGCCCTACCGACACGGATTTCGTGGAGAGTCACCTCGCGAACGTCTCCGAGGTGGGGGTCTTCGTCCGTACGGAGGAGCCGCTCAAGCGCAGCACGCTCGTGAAGATGGAGCTCGACCTCGACCCCGCCTCGCCGGTCACGGCGGTCGGCCGGGTCGTATGGGTCCGGCGCGCCGGCCAGGCGGGCGACGGCGAGCCGGCCGGGATGGGCATCAAGTTCGTGAAGATCGGCGACGACGGCGTCGTGCAGATCCGCGCGCTGGTGACGGAGCGAGGCTCGGCGGACAACCACCTCGAAGCGGGGATGCACCTCCGCAACTCGCCATCGATCATGCCGCCCGCGTCGTCGTCGACGTCGCCGGCGCCGAAGCCCGACGTCGAGCCGAAGATGGAGGTGCCGGTGATCGCGCCGGCGGCCATCCCGGCCGAGGCGAAGGTGGAAGCGAAGCCCGAGCCCGAGGCGGAAGAGACGAAGGTCGAGGCGAAGCCGGAGGTCGAGGCGAAGCCGGAGGTCGAGGCGAAGCCGGAGGCCGAGCCCGCCAAGGCGACCGAGGCGGAGGCCGAGGCGCCGCGCGACACCGAATCCGATTCCGAGTCCGAATCCGAGTCCGAGTCCGAATCCGAATCCGAATCCGAATCCGAATCCGAATCCGAATCCCAGTCCGATTCCGAATCCGAATCCGATTCCGAACCGGAGGCCGCTCGGCTGTCTCAGCCGGAGCCTTCTCGCGACTCGATGCCGGACGCCAAGGGCGGCAAGAAGAAGCGCGGCAAGCGCTCGAAGAAAGAACGTCGCGAGGCGGCCCGCGCGCGCAAGCGTGATCGTAGGAAGGGTCGCGAGGACGAAGCCAAGCCCGCGGCGGCGCCCGGTGCCGCCGCCGTCGCGCCGGCCGTCGAGGAGCCCGCTCCGTCCAAGCCGGCTGCGAGCAAGGGCGCCTCGAAGAAGGACGCCGCCAAGAAGAAGAGCTCCGCCAAGAAGGAGCCCGCCGCCAAGGCGAGCGCCAAGCCCAAGGCGCGGCCCGAGACCAGCGACTCGCCCAAGGCGGCGCCCGCCGAAGAGTCCGCGATGGGGCCGATGTTCTGGCCGCTCGCCATCGTGCTCGCCGTCGTCGTGGCCGGCGCGGTGTGGTGGTTCTTCTTCCGCAACTGACGAGCTTCCGCCGTGGACGCACACGCGCTCGACCGCGCGGCGTGGAACGCCACCCGCTACCGTCCGGGTCGCGGCTTCTATGAGTCGTGGTTCCTCCGCGCCAACCATCCGAGTCGGCCGCTCGGCTTCTGGATCCGATACACGATCTTCGAGGCGGACGGCCGCGCGGGCGCCGCCGAAGGCGAGCTCTGGGCCGTCTACTTCGACGGCGAGCGCGACACCGTCGTCGCCACCAAGCGTGAGATCAGTACGGAACGTTGCGCCTTCTCACCGAGCGAGCTGGACGTGCGCATCGACGAGGCCCGCCTCGACGAGCGCGCGCTCGAGGGAGAGATCCCGACGGCCGATCACCGCATCGCGTGGCGCATGCGCTACGACGTCGGCGAGCCGCCACTCCTCTTCCTCGATCGCCCGCTCTACGGCACCGCGCTGCCTCGTGCGAAGGCGCTCGTGTCCGCGCCGAATGCGCGCTTCGACGGGACGCTCGGGGTGGATGGCGCAACGATCATGGTCGACGGTTGGATCGGCAGCCAGAACCACAACTGGGGCACGCGCCAGACCGACCGCTACGCGTGGTGTCAGGTCGCCGGGTTCGACGACGCGCCGGATGCGTTCCTCGAGGTCTCGTGCGCGCGGCTCGCGCTCGGTCCCGTCCAAACGCCGCCGATGACCGTGCTCGCGCTCCGGCTCGACGGCGAAGAGCATCGCCTCAGCACGAGCATCCCGCGCGCGCTCCGCGCTCACGGGCGCTACGAGCCGTTCCACTTCGCGTTCGCCGCCGAGCGGGGTGGCGTCTCGGTGTCGGGCACGGTCGCCGCGTCGCCCGAGGCGTTCGTCGCGCTCCCCTATCGCAACCCGCCCGGCGGGACGAAGGTGTGCCTCAACTCGAAGATCGCGCGCTGCGATCTCAGCGTGCGCCGGAACGGAGGACCTCCGCGCGTCCTCGTCGCCAAGCACCGCGCGGCGTTCGAGATCCTCACCGACGAGCGACCGCTCGGCGTTCCGTGGCTCGAGGTCGAGGGCGGCGTCGGCTCCGTCGCGCGCGGCCCCGCATGAGCGCGCGGTCGACCGAAGCACGACCGATCGAAGCACGACCGATCGAAGTACGACCGATCGAAGTACGACCGATCGAAGTACGGACGAGCGACGGGTGGTTGCTCCGCGGCGATCGACGCGGCGCCGGCGATCGCGTGATCGTCTGCGGCCACGCGATGATGGTCGATCGACGGAGCCTCGATCGCCCGCGCGGTGGGGGGCTCGCGAGCGCGCTCGCCGCGTCGTGCGAGGTGCTCACGTTCGATGTGCGCGGCCACGGCGAGAGCCGGCCGGGCGCGGACGAGGGCGCGTCGTGGTCGTACGACGACATCGTCCAGCGCGACGTCCCCGCGCTCATCCTCGCCGCGCGCCGCATCGCCGAGGGTCGCAAGGTGATCCTCCTCGGCCACAGCCTCGTCGCGCACGCGTCGCTCATCCACGCGGGCCTCGAGCCGGATCGGACCGCCGACGCGATCATCGCGCTCGCCCCCAACCTGTGGACCCCTCGCCTCGAGCCGAGCCGGCCGCGCCGCATCATGAAAGGCGCGTTGCTCTCCTCGTGGGCGCGCGCCACCCGCGCGATGGGCTACTTCGACGCGCGCGCGTTCCGGATCGGCGCCGACGCCGAGCCGCTGCCGTACATCGAGCAGTTCCGGCGGATGTGGCAGCGCGACCGGCTCTCGAGCATGGACGGCGCGATCGACTACGAGGCCGCCCTCGGCCGCGCCGCGCTCCCCGTGCTCGCGTACTCGTCCACCGGGGACGCGCTGTTCGCCCGACCTCCATGCGTCGCCGGGTACCTCGCGTGCATGCGCGCCGCGCGCGTCGAGCACCGCACGATCGACGATCGCTCGCTCGACCACATGGGCTTCGTCGCGTCACCGCGCGCCCGCCCGATGTGGGACGAGCTCGCCAAGTGGGCGCGCACGATCTGAGCGGACCCGGGTACCCTCGCGCGATGTGGAACGCGCAGCGCGAGCCCATCACCGGCGGCCTCTCCATGCGGTTGCTCGAAGGGGACCGCGCGCTCTCCTTCCGCGCCGTGTTCGCGGCGCTCGAGGCCGACCCTGCGTTCGCCGATTGGTACACCGCGCGGATCGCCGAGGTGCCGTTCGACGGACTGTTCTGGGAGCACCCGGCCCTCACCCCGGCGCGCTTCGACAACCCGTACGAGCTCGCGCTGATCGACGGCCCCGCCCTCGCGGGCTTCGACGCCGATCGCGCGCCGTTCGCCGCGCACTTCGCCGCGAGCGACGGACCGGTCGTCTCGTTTGACAACTTGGGTGGCGACGCGCATCTGATCGTGCCTCGCCCGATCGATCCCGACGGCCCGGACGACGCCTACGCGCACCTCGCCGCGTTCGTACGCCGTGCGCCGCCCGCGCAGGTGCGATCCTTCTGGCACCACATCGGCCGCTCGGTGACCCAGCGACTCCGGCCGGCGGCGCTCTACGTGAGCACGGCTGGCCTCGGGGTCGCGTGGCTCCACGCGCGGCTCGACGATCGACCCAAGTACTACCGTCACACACCGTACCGGCGGGCGCAGTGACTCCATCCGACATGGTGCGGGCGAGGATCGCGACCCGGTGACGCGAGAGGTGCGCCGTGCGCGGGGGTGGAGGGCCGTGCTCGTCGACGCGCGGTTCTGGACGGTCATCGGGACGGTCGCGATCTTCGTGTTGTTCGATCGCGTCGCCTCGTACCTCGGGAGCGTGCGCGGTGAGCGCGGGCTCACCGTATGCGCCGTGGTCGTCGTGGCGACGGTGTGGATGGAGTGGTCGTTGTCGCGCCGCGATCTGCGCGCCTCGCTCCGCGCGATCGGGCTCGGCGCGCCGATCCCTCGCGCGCTCGGCATGAGCGTCGCGTTGTCGCTCGCGATGCTCGGCTTCTTCCCCGCCTACGCCGCGCTCAGCGGGGAGACCCTGCGCGTGCGGGACGACTGGCTCGCCCTCCTCCCGGGCTTGTTCGCGCAGGCGGGGATCGCCGAGGAGGTGCTCTTCCGCGGCTTCCTGTTTCGACGCGTGCGCGG
Source organism: Sandaracinaceae bacterium (assembly GCA_050186575.1). Taxonomy (GTDB): domain Bacteria; phylum Myxococcota_A; class Polyangia; order Polyangiales; family Sandaracinaceae; genus JAUHXR01. The sequence continues at coordinate 21,556 of JBFWYI010000043.1, forward strand.
GGAAGGGTCCTTCGCGCGCGGGGCCGCGCGGGCCGTCTTGCCCTTCGCGCTCGCCCACGTCGTGCTGCTCTTCTCGATGGACGCCTCCGTCGCGCTCGTCGCGGTGCTGCTCTCGATCACGATCAGCATCCCGTTGAGCTGGCTCTTCGAGCGCGGAGGTGGCGCGGTCTGGCCGGCCGCGGTGCTCCACTGTACGGTGCAAGGTTCGATCAAGGTGGTCGAGACGGATGGGTCCGCGATCCAGCTCGCGATCGCGTGGATGGCGTTCGCGGCGGTGGCGCCCTTCATCGTGTTCTCGCTGCGGCCCCGGCCGTCGGAGGGCGCGTGAGTCGGCGCGCGGTCGAACGAACGACCGAACGACCTACACGACCTACACGGCTTCGCGGTACGCAAAGCTCATGGTCCGCGCGCGGCCGTCGAGCTCGATCAGCAGGCCGCGCCCATCGGGATGCACGCGTAGGCGATGCCCGTCGGTGACAGGCACGCCTGGCACGTGCTCGTGCCGGAGCAGCCGGCGATCCGGCAGTCGCACGTCATGCCGTCGTTGTTGACGTCGGTGCCCGCCGAGTTCGCGATGCACGAGTTGCTGTAGACGTTGCCGTCGCACCCGCACACCGGCGCGTAGATGAACGAGCAGACGAACGGGCGAGGGAGGCAGGTGCCCGGCCCCCCGCACGAGTAGGGCGTCGAGTACTCGCAATACTCGGTGGGGTCGCACCCGCAGGCCGACGAAGACCCACCGTCGACGCCCGCGTCGCTCATGCCGCCCGCGTCCGTGCCGGCGTCCATCGCGCCCGCGTCGCTCATCGCGCCGGCGTCGCTCGTGCCGGCGTCGCTCGTGCCGGCGTCGCTCGTGCCGGCGTCGCTCGCGCCCGCGTCACTCGTGCCTGCGTCGCCCGTGCCTCCGTCGCTCGAGCCCGCGTCGTCGCTCGAGCCTGCGTCGTCGCTCGAGCCCGCGTCGCTGCGTCCTGCATCGCGACCCCCGTCGCTCCGGCCCGCGTCCGACCGCGCGCCCGCATCCATCGCCGCGCCCGCGTCCTCGCCGCCGCCGTCCCCGCAGCCCGCCACGATCAGCGCGGCGAGGCAAACCATCTTCGAGTCGATGCGCATGGGTCGGAGCGTAGCAGGCTCGCCGGGCCGGTCCGACCCGGGATCGCGCGGCGATGACGCGCTCAGAGGTCCTGTCCCGAACGGAGGCGCAGCACCGCGCGCGCCACGCGCAGATCGGCCGTCGCTTGGATCGCCTGCACCTCGGACGAGAACAGATCGCGGTCGGCCTGGATCTGCTCGAGCTGCGTGCCCACCCCGCTCTCGAAGCGCGCGCGCGCGTCCTCGGACGCTCGTCGGCTCGCTTGCTCCGCGGTGCGCGCCGCCTCCGCGCTGGCGATCGCGGCCTGCACCCGGTGCCACGCCTCGAAGATCGCCGTGCGCGCCTGCTGCTGCGCGCGCTCGAGGCGCACCTCGGCGGCCGTCCTCGACGCGCCGCGGGTTCCGATCGCGGCGGGGCGCCCGAAGTCGAGCTGCCACGTGGCGGTGATCGACAGCGTCCACTGCGAGTTGGGGCCGAAGCCGGCCGCGTTGGTCACGCGCTCGGTGGCCGTCCCCGCGACGGTCGGGAGGAGCGCGAGCCAGGCCGCCGTCTCGCCGCGCTCCGCGACCTGCACGTCACGTTGCGCGGCGCGGACGGTGGGCAACGAGCTCACGTTGCGCGAGAACGTCTCGAGCGGCGCCTCGGGCGTGAGCTCGTCCGTCAGCTCGACCCTCGTGGGGCTCGGGGTCAGCCCGGTGAGGTCCTCGACGTTGTGGGCCGCGAGGGTCGCGCCGAGCTGCGCGGCGGCGAGGCTCTGACGCGCGCGCGCGAGCTCCGCTTCGGCGCGCGCGAGCTCGAGCGGAGCCGCCTGTCCGACCTCGACCCGCGCCGCCATCGCGTCGCGGCTCTCCTGGGCGGCGGCGAGGTTGCGCTCGGACGCGTCGACGAGCGCGCGCGCGCCGACCACCTGGTAGTAGAGCTGGACGACCGCGATGCGCACGCCCTGCTCGGCCACGTCGACGCGCGCGTCGGCCGCGTTGCCCAGCTCTTCCGACTGGAAGAACGCCGTCCACGCGGCGAGGTCGAGGATCGGCACGGTGAGCTGGAAGCGCGCGTCGAGCTGATCGTACGGCTGGATGACGGCTTGCACGGTCATGCCGCCGGCCATGAAGCTCGGGGCGACCTCGATCTCGTTGCGCGCGTAGCCGGCGGTCGCCATCGCGCTCGGCAAGAGGCGCGCGCGCGCTTCGTCGGTCTGGGACCGCGCCTGATCGAGCGTGGCGCGCGCCTCACGCAGATCCAACGACCCGTGCTGCGCCGCCTCGAGGAACTGGGCCAGCGGCTGCTGGGCCGCCGCGGTCGCGCCGCCGACCAGCCACACGATCACCGCCGAGAGGACGCTCTGACTCCAACGCTGCATCACCTGCTCCAGTAGGTCTTGACGCCCCTCAACGGCGCATCCATAACGCCGTTTACGATTGACCGGCCAGTCAATCAACGATTGGCAGGCGGGACTCTGATGCCGCGATCCCCGGAAGACAACCGTCAGATTCGCGATGCACGACGCGAGGCGATCGTAGCCGCCGCGGCCGAGGTGTTTGCGAAGAAGGGTTACGGCCACGCAAAGATCGCGGACATCGCGACGGCGGCCGGCTTGAGCCACGGGCTCGTCTATCACTACTTCCGAAGCAAGGACGAGGTGTTCGCCGCGATCGTCGAGGCGGCGATGGCCACGATCCGCGAGGACCTCACCGGCGATGCGCCGACGCCGCTCGCCGCGATCGAGCGCGTCGTGGATCGCGCGCTCGAGCGGGTCGCGGGCGCGCCGCACATCGGGCTGCTCCTCAGTCAGGTGATGCTGCTCGGCGGCATCCCCGATGACGTGCGCGTGGCCATGACGAAAGACGCCGCGCAGATCCGCCACCAGTGGATCGAGCTCCTCCGAAAAGGCCAGCGTCGCGGCGAGATCACGCGCGACTCGAGCGCCGAAGAGCTCGCGACCGTGTTGCTCTGCGCGCTTCGCGGCCTCGCGATCCTGTCTCACGCGCGATGCATGGGCGGACCCGAGATGGACGAGCTCGACATGAAGGTCCCGTCGCGGGAAACCCTCTTGCGCTTCCTGCTTCCCGGCACCACGTCCGCGGCGAGCCCGCGTCCTCAGGTCGCCAAAGCCCGCTCGAAGCGCGCAGCGGGAGAAGGGCGGAGGCGATGACCTCGCGCTCCGGAAAACGAGTTACGTGCGAGCCTCGCGCTCGAGAGGAGAGTCCATGCGGGTGACCCCGTTGGTGCGTGATCGGAAGCAGCGTCGAGGTCGCCGTCGCGCGGTCTGGATCGGCGTGGGCCTCGTCGCGTCGCTCGCGTTGAGCGCGTGCGGCGGCGAGTCGAGCGCGAGCAACTCGTTCGAAGGGCCGACGTCGGTGCCGATGCCGACGACGGTCGTGGCCGAGGAGCGCCAGGTCCCCGTCACGCTCTCGCTCGACGGCACGCTCGCGGCCGACGAGGAGTCGCAGGTCACGAGCGTGGTCTCGGGTCGCGTGATGGAGGTGCTCGTCGAGCGCGGCACGACGGTGGCCGAGGGCGATCCGCTGGTGCGGCTCCGTGACGTCGACTTCCGCCTGAACGCACGCGCGGCGCGCGCGGCCGTCGATCAGGCGCAGGCCCGGCTCGGGATGGGCTCGGGCGGCTCGATCCCGCGGCCCGAGGACACGCCCGAGGTGCGCGCGGCGCAGACGCAGCTCGAGCTCGCGGAGAGCAACCTGCGACGCTCGGAGGAGCTCGCGCAGCGCGGCGCCCTCGCGCAACAGGCGCTCGACGAGGCGCGGGCTCGCGCGGCGAGCGCGCGCGATCAGCTCGCGACGGCCCAGAACGGCGTGCGCGCCCAGATCGCGTCGCTGTCGAGCGCGCGCGCCCAGCTCTCGCAGGCGTCCACCTCGGTGAACGAGTCGGTGGTGCGGGCTCCGTTCGCTGGCGAGATCGCGACCCGCGACGTCTCGGTGGGTGAGTTCGTGTCGCCGCAGGTCCCGCTCGTGACGCTCGTGCGCGCCAACCCCCTCCGCCTCGAGATGCAGGTGCCGCAACAGAGCTTGATGGACGTCCGGGCTGGCCAGGAGGTCTCGGTGCGCGTCGACGCGGTCCCCGACCGCACGTTCACGGGGACCATCCGCTACGTGAGCGCCGCGGTGAACACCACCTCCCGCGGGCTCACCGTCGAGGCGATCGTCCCCAACGACGACAACGTCCTCCGGCCGGGGCTGTTCGTGACCGCGCGCATCTCGACCGGTCGCAACCAGGCCGCGGCGGTGATCCCGTCCTCGGCGGTGCTCACCGCGGCGGGCGTCAGCCGCGTGTTCGTGGTGAGCGACGGTCGCATCGAGGAGCGCGTGATCGCGATCGCGGATCGCGACGACGAGCACGTCGTCGTCTCCGACGGGGTCCGCCCCGGTGAGGCGGTCGCCACGAGCGACCTCGAGACGCTGGCCGACGGTCTCACCGTCGATGGCGCGCCCGCGCCTACCACCGAAACCCCCGCGCAGGCGGCGAGAGAATAGAGAGCCGGGAGGCGCACGATGCAATGGCTGGCCGAGGTCTGCGTCAAGCGACCCGTCTTTACGTGGGTGCTCGTCCTCTCGCTCGTCGTCGTCGGCGGCGCGAGCGTGTTCGGGCTCGGCGTCGATCGCTTCCCCGACATCGACTTCCCCGCCGTCGTCGTCACGGTTCAGCTCCCCGGCGCCTCGCCCGAGCAGGTCGAGACGGAGGTGGTCGAGCCGATCGAGGAGGCCGTCAGCTCCATTTCCGGTCTCGATCAGCTGTCGAGCAACTCGTTCGAGGGCCTCGCCGTCGTCATCGTGCAGTTCGAGCTCGAGAAGAACTCGGACGCCGCGGCGCAGGAGGTCCGCGATCGGATCGATCGGATCCTCCCCCTGCTCCCGCCCGAGATCGAGGCGCCCCGCGTCGAGCGGATCGATCCCGACGCCGCGCCGGTGATGCAGATCGCGGTGACATCGAGCCGTTCGACCCGCGAGATCACCGAGTTCGCCGATCACGTGATCCGTCGCCGCATCGAGTCGCTCGCCGGGGTCGGCGGCGTGACGATCCGCGGCGGACGCGAGCGCGAGATCCGCGTGACGGTGGATCCCGGCCGCCTCGCCGCGGTCGGCCTCACCGCGCGCGACGTGCAACGTGCGCTGATCGCGGAGAACGCGGAGGTCCCCGGCGGCTCGGTCGACGAGGGCTCGCGGACGTTCCAGCTCCGCGTGCAGGGGCGCGTCACCGAGCCGAGCGAGCTCGAGCTCATCCCGATCGCGGACATCGGCGGCCGGGTCGTGCGGGTCGGCGACGTCGCGGAGGTGCGCGACGGCGAGGCGGAGGCGGCGTCGAGCGCCGCGCTGAACGGGCGCGAGATCGTGCTCGTCGAGGTGAACAAGCAGTCGGGCGCGAACACCGTCGCGGTGGTCGACGCGCTGCGCGAGCGGGTGGCCGAGATCCAGGCCGAGCTGCCGCCGAGCTACCGCATCGAGGTGGTCCGCGACGAGAGCGAGTTCATCCGCAACGCGGTTCACGCGGTGCAGGAGCACTTGGTGCTCGGCGGCATCCTCGCGTCGATCGTCGTCCTCTTGTTCCTGTGGAACGGGCGCTCCACCGTGATCGCCGCGCTCGCGATCCCGAGCTCGATCATCGCGACGTTCGCGCTCATCGCGGCCCTCGGGCTGACGCTCAACATCATCACGCTGCTCGCGCTCACGTTATCGGTCGGCATCGTCATCGACGACGCGATCGTCGTGCTCGAGAACATCGTCCGCTTCATCGAGGAGAAGGGCTATTCGCCCAAGCGCGCCGCGGTGGTGGCGACGCGCGAGATCGGCCTCGCGGTCCTCGCGACCTCGCTGTCGCTCGTCGCCGTGTTCATGCCCATCGCGTTCATGAGCGGGATCATCGGCCGCTTCATGAGCAGCTTCGGCTGGACGATGAGCTTCGCGATCCTCATCTCGCTGTTCATCTCGTTCACCCTGACCCCGATGCTCAGCTCGCGCTGGATCAAGGGCGCGATGAAGCCGGGCGAGAAGAAGGACGAGGAGGGCGGCGACCGTCTGAGCCTCGAGCCGAGCGAGGCGGACCTCACCATCGCGGATCCCCCGCCGGGCGATCGTTCCGAGGAGCGCGCACAGTACCTTGCGTGGGCGCGCGGTGAGCGCAACCTGATCGGCGAGCACGGTACGTCGAAGGGCCTCTACGCGTTCATCGAGCGCAGCTACCTCTGGCTGCTCGCCCACGCGATGCGGCACCGTTGGGTGATCGCGATCCTCCTCGTCGCGATCCTCGGGAGCCTCGTCCCGCTCGTCCAGGCCGTCCCGAAAGGCTTCCTCCCCGACGAGGACGAGTCGCGCTTCGAGATCTCGATCCGCGCGCCGGAGGGCACCTCGCTCGCCCAGACGGAGCTCGTCGCGGAGCGGCTCGCGCGCGCGGTGCGCGCGGTGGAGGGCGTGCATCACACCGTCGCCACCGTGGGCAGCCCGGCCGGCGACCGCAGCGGCCGGGGGCCCAACGAGGCGTCGATCTACGTCGGCCTCGTGTCGCCGGACGACCGCGACCTCTCGCAGGCAGAGGTCATCGAGCGCGTGCGGCGCGACGTGCTCGCGCGGTTCGCCGACCAGGATCTCGAGCCGATCGTCGCGCCGGTGAACGTGTTCGGCGGCTCGGGCGCGCAGTCTGCACCGATTCAATACGTGTTGTCGGGCCCCGATCTCGCGCTGCTGGAGCAGTACGCCAACCACATCGTGGAAGGCATCGAGCACTTCCCCGGCGTGGCCGACGCGGGCCACACGTTCGTGACCGGTCGCCCCGCCTACTCGGTCCGGATCGACCGGAGGCGCGCGGCCGATCTCGGGGTCTCGGTGTCCGACATCGCGCAGACGCTGCGGGTGCTCGTGGCCGGCGTGGACGTCGGCGACTTCGCCGAAGGCGGTGAGCAGTTCGACATCTACCTCCAGGCGCTGCCGGAGGAGCGCGACTCGCCCGACGCGATCGGACGGATGACCGTGCCCAGCTCGACGCCGGGTCGTTCGGTACGCCTCGCCGACGTGGCGAGCATCGAGCCGACGACCGGCCCGGCCGTCATCCAACACTTGAACCGTCAACGTCAGGTGATGATCTACTGCACCGTGAACCCCGGCGCGTCGGAGACCGCGATCACGGCCGAGCTGGATCGGCTCCGCGATCAGCTCACCATGGAGCCCGGGTACCGCGCGAGCCTCACCGGTCGCTCGCGCGAGCTGGGCCGCGCGCTCCAAAGCTTTCTCTTCGCGGTGTTCCTGTCGTTCACGTTCATGTACCTCGTGCTCGCGGCGCAGTTCGAGAGCTGGATCCACCCGATCACGATCCTCAGCTCGCTCCCGCTCACGCTTCCGTTTGGGATCTTCGCGCTGTTCGTGTTCGGGCAGTCGCTGAACATCTACTCCATGCTGGGCACGCTCGTGCTGTTCGGCGTCGTCAAGAAGAACTCCATCCTTCAGGTCGACCACGTCCGGAACCTACGGCGCAAGGGCCTCTCTCGCGCCGACGCGGTCATGCTCGGCAACCGCGACCGGTTGCGCCCGATCCTCATGACGACGATCGCGTTCGTGGCCGGGATGATCCCGCTGCTCGCGTCGAGCGGCGCGGGCGCCGGCACCAACCGCTCGATCGGCACGCTCGTCGCTGGCGGTCAGACGCTCGCGCTCGTGCTCACCCTCATCGCGACGCCGGTGGCCTACACGTGGCTCGACGACATCGCGCACCACTGGCTGCCGAAGACCGTGGGCTACTGGCTCACCTGGCCGCTGCGGAAGCTCGACGGCGTGTTCAGCGGACACAAGACCGCGCCCGCGTCGACCCAGACGGTCCACGAAGAGCCCGCCGAGTAGCGAGGCGATGCGACGCGCGCGTGGCCGTGCGTGTCCGCTCATCAGGAGGATCGGCGCGGCCGTCGCGGCGCGGCCCGAGCGGAAGCTCATCGCCGAACGATGGGCGCGACCGTCTGCGAGTGATCAGCCGGGGAGCCAGGGGATCAGGCGCGACGTGCTCTTCTGATACTCGGCGTAGCTCGGGTACTTGCCGAGGGTGATCTCCTCGGTGAAGCGCGTCGAGCCGTGGAAGAGCCCGAGCAGGATCGTAGGGCCCACGATCGAGACGTTGAGCCACTCGCCGGTCGCCACCACCGAGAACCCGTAGAGCACCCACCACTGCGCCTGCTCGCAGAAGAAGTTCGGGTGTCGGGAGTACCGGAACAGGCCCGTCGTGAGGAACGGCGGATCGGGCGTCTCACCGCGCTCGCGCATCGCCTTCTTACGTCGGTGGAACTCCCACTGCTGTTGGTCGGCCACCGTCTCGCCGAGGAGCAGCGAAAGGAAGAGCGCGGCGAGCAGCGCGTCGACGATCCCGAACGGGACGTCGCGGCCCCGGAGCGCGACCCAGATCGGCCAGCTCAAGAGATAGAGCAGCACGTTCTGGAAGCCGGCGATGAATAGGATCGCGAACAGCTCCCACTGCCAACGCGTCATGCGCTGGCGCAAGACCGGCCAGCGATAGTCCTCGCCGCCCTTCGCGTAGCCGCCCTTGCGCGCGAAGTTGAGCGTGAGCCGCACGCCCCACAGCGTCACGAGCGCGGTCATCACCATCGTGCGCGCGTCGGAGAAGTCCGCGCGCGACGCGAACCACACCGCGTAGCCGATCGGCACGATCGACCAGATGCGATCCACCCACGAGTGCTCCTTGGTGACGACGCCGAGGAGCCAGCACACCGCGATCACCGCGGCGCAGCCGTACGCGCCGTAGAGGAGAGAGTCGTCGAACGTCATGCGCCCCGTGCCTTTGCGATCGCGCGGCGCGCGATCCGGTCCGTCAGCCTCGCTTCCATGTACGACTCGATGGGCGCCGGCTCGCCGGACGGTCCCGGCGCGCGCAGCGGCGCGACCAGCTCCTCGGCGCGCGCGAGGAGCGCGCTCGCGTCGGCAGGGCGGAGCTTCGCCTCGGCGATCAGCACGTGCGCGCGCTGCGCCTCGACCACGCGTCGATCGACGAGGTCGGCGGGGTCGATCGCGGCGAGCAGGCGCGTGAGCTCCGCGTCGGCGCCCGCGGGGTTCCCCTCCATGGCGAGGAGCACCGCGCGGAACGATCGATAGGTCCACCGATCGCGATCGCCCTCCGCCTCCACCTTCGGCCGCGCGACGTCCAGCTCCGCGCGCGCGAGCGCCACGTCGCCCCTCTCGATCGCGAGGAGCGCGTGATAGCCCGCGACCACGCGCCGGTGGTACGTCGGGTGCGGCTCGGCCAACGCGGCTCCGTCCCTGAACCAGGCCTCCGCCTCATCCAGGCGACCCATCGCGTGGAGCAGGCTGCCGAGGCTGCCCATCGCGAACGCGCCCATCACCGGGTTGCTCATCTCGCGCGCGATCTCGATCGCGCGGCGATACGGCTCTTCGGCGGCTGACAGCTCTCCTTGCGCCTGGAGAACGACGCCCAGGTTCACCGTCGCCATCCCCGAGAGCTCCGTCTTGCCGGCCGATTGGAGCATCGGGATGCACTCCTCGAACAGCGCGCGCGCGAGCGACAGATCGCCGCGCACGAAGTGAACGATCCCGAGGCGCGCGAGCGCGAACGCCTCGATGCCCACGAGGTCCTCGCGTGACTGGATCAGCTCGAGCGATCGCGCGAAGCGCTCGATCCCTTCGTCGGTGCGACCGATCTGGCTGATCGCGAGGCCGCCCTCGAGGAGCGTGAGCGCGGCGAGCTCGGAGTCGCCGAGCGCCATCGCGCCCTCGTAGGCCTGCTCGCTGAGGCGCGCGGCGACCGCGAAGTCCCCTCGCTCGATCGCGAGCAACGCGCGCGCGCGGGTGATGCGCGGGCGGAGGTGTCGCGGCGCGGCCGGCTCGATGCGCGAGCGCGCCTGCTCGAACACGTGGAGCAGGCGGTGGGTGTCGCGCGCCTGTTTGCGCGCCGCGGCGAGGGTCATCAGCCCGATCGCGCCGATGATCGCGTCGTCGCCCTCGAGCGGATCCAGCGATCCGACCGTCTCGATCGCCGCGATGAGGTTGTCCATCTCGAGCGCGAGCTCGCGGAAGCGGGCGGTCTCCGGCATCGCGGGGTCGTCGACCTCCGCGAGGCGATGGCACGCGACGATCGTCGCCTCGGCGTGCCGGCGCCGCGTGGCGTCGAGCTCGTCCGCCTCGTCGAGCCGCGCGGCCGCGAAGTCGCGGATGCTCTGGTAGAGGCCGAGCCGGGCGACGGGTCGCAGCGGATCGCTCGGCCACTGATAGATCATCGACTTGTCGCGCAGGCGCCCGAGCGTCTCGCGCACCCCGCGCGCCTCGCTCGTCGTGCCGAGCACGCGCTCCGCCGACGCGAGGGTGAAGCCGCCCCGGAACACGGAGCAGCGCGCGAGCGCGAGCCGCTCGCCGGGATCGAGGAGCTCCCAGGACCACGCGATCGCCGCCTCGAGCGTCCGGTGCCGACCGGTGCGCGGTTCGTCGGACGACAGATCGAGGCGCTCGCGGAGCCGCGCGAGCAGCTCGGTCGGACCGACCGCCACGAGCCGGGGCGCGGCGAGCTCGAGGGCGAGCGGGATGCCGTCGAGCGCGCGCGCGACCTCGGCCAGCGCGCGCGGGTCGGGGTCGGCGCCGCCGAGGCTCCTCACGCGATCGAGCAGCATGCGCACCGCGTCGCTCGTCAGTGGATCTTGCGTGCTGTCGGGAAGGCCGAGCGGCGCGAGCTCGAGCAGGACCTCGTGGGGCAACGAGAGCCGCTGGCGCGACGTGACGAGGAAGCGCGCGCCGGGGCACGCGTCGAGCCAGCCCCCGAGCGTCTCGCGTGCGACCTCGACCACGCGCTCGAAGTTGTCGAGCACGAGCAGCGTGTTCCTCCGATGCTGGAGCACCTCCGGTACGGTGGTCACCGGATCCGAACCCGGGGTCACGCGGAGCGCGCTCGCGATCACGCCGCACACGTCGACGAGCGACTCGCACTCGCTGAGGTCGACGAACACCGCGTCGGGGCGGTCGCTCATGAACTGCTGAGCGAGCCGCGTCTTGCCCATCCCTCCGGCTCCGAGGATCGTGACGAGCCGCGCTCCGCGGGCGAAGCGCTCGCCGAGCACCGCGAGCTGGGTCTTTCGTCCGACGAACGCGCCGCGGGTCGCCGAGCGCTGGAAGGGCTCGACGATCGTGTCGCCATCCGCGGCCGCCGTCCCCGGCAGCGCGAGGATCTTGGTGGTGTCGACGCTGTCGACCGACGCGGTGTTGAGCGCCGTCGCGAAGCTCTCCGCGCTCGCCCAGCGCGCGTCGCGATCGGTGGCGAGCCCCCGATCGATCGTGTTGCACAGCCAGTCGGGCAGACCGGCCACGAACGACGCGATGGGGGGCGCACGGCGCGTGCACACCTGCAAGACGAGCTGCGCGTAGGTCTCGCCGGCGAACGGGAGATCGCCGGTGAGCATGCGGAAGAGGATCACCGCGACCGCGTATACGTCGACCCGCTCGTCGACCCCGCGCGACGAGAGCAGCTGCTCGGGCGCCATGTAGCCGGGCGTCCCGAGCGTCGCGCCGGACTCCGTGAGGCGGCCGAGCCCGGTCGTCATGCGGAGGCTCGCGATCCCGAAGTCGAGCAACGTCACGTCGTCGACGCCGGCCTCCGCGCCCGGGCCGAGCATCACGTTGGCGGGCTTGATGTCCCGATGCAGGACGCCGGCCGCGTGCGCCGCCGCGACCGCCTCGAGGATCTGCAGCGCGATCTTCACCGCGCGCGCCGGCGGCAGCGCGCGCTCTCGCTTGAGCAACGTCCCGAGGTCGATCCCGCGGATCAGCTTCATCACGACGAACGGCTGACCTTCGCCGCTGAGGCCCGCATCGTAGACGTCGATCACGCGCGGGTGGCGGATCGCCGCGCCGGCGCGCGACTCCCGCAGCAGTCGCTCGACGTGCGAGGGATCGCTGAGGCGCTCGTGATGGAGGAGCTTGATCGCGACCGGCCGGTCGGTCACCAGCTGCGTGGCTTCGTACACCGACGCGAAACCGCCGCCGCCGAGCCAGTGATCGATGCGGTAGCGATCGATCACCGAGCCGCACGGACCGGGCCGTCCGATGAGCGCGCCGGTGATCGGGCACCGCGGACCGTCCGGATGGGCGCGTCCGCAGTGAGTACAGCTCTCGCTCACCCGCCGAACGCTAGCACGGCGTCCGCGACGGCTTCGCTCGGGGTCGTCGTCCCATGGCCTCCTGCTCGCCGGTCCGTGCGCGCGCCGGACGATCGGGGTGGCGGGCTCGCGGCCGCGACTGGTAGAGCGCCTCGATGGCCGACTCGGGGAGGTCGCCGCCGCCTCGTTCGACCATCGCGCGACGGCCTCCTGACACGACGCTGGCGGGAGCGCATGCCATGCTCACCCGATGGCGAAGGACCCCCTCGCGTTCGCCCACGCGTGCACGCGGCGCTGGTTCGAGAGCTCGTTCCAGAGTCCGACGCCGCCGCAGGCGCTCGGCTGGCCGAGCATCACCGCCGGAGCCTCCACGCTGCTGCTCGCGCCGACCGGCAGCGGCAAGACGCTGAGCGCGTTCCTCGTCGCGATCGATCGGCTCATGTTCGGTGCGGGGCGTTCGACCGTAGCGCGCGCCGACAAGGGGGTTCGCATCCTCTATGTCTCGCCGCTCAAGGCGCTCGGCGTCGACGTCGAGCGCAACCTGCGCGCTCCCCTCAACGGCATCCGCGTGATGGCCGAGCGCGAGGGCGCGGCGCATCGCGTGCCGGAGGTCGGCGTGCGATCGGGCGATACGCCGATGGGCGAGCGCGAGCGGATGCGCAAGCACCCGCCGGACATCCTGATCACGACGCCGGAGTCGCTGTATCTCTTGCTGACGTCGCGCGCGCGCGAGACGCTGGCCGGCGTCGAGTCGGTGATCATCGACGAGATCCACTCGATGGTCGCGACCAAGCGCGGCGCGCACCTTTTCTTGTCGCTCGAGCGGCTCGAGCAGCTCCGGCGCCAGCGCGATCCGAACGTCGCTCCGCTCCAGCGCATCGGGCTGAGCGCCACGCAGCGGCCGCTCGACGAGATCGCGCGGCTGCTCGGTGGCTACGAGGTGGAGCGCGAGCGCGCGACGCCGCGGCCCGTCGCGATCGTCGACGCGAGCCACGACAAGACGTTCGAGATCAAGGTCGAGGTCCCCGTCGAAGACATGGCCCGGCTGGCTCCGGCGCGCGACGGCGGAGAGGGTCCATCGCAAACCTCGATCTGGCCGTCGATCCACCCGCGCCTCGTCGAGCTGATCCGCGCGCACCGCTCGACGATGATCTTCGTCAACTCGCGACGGCTCGCCGAGCGCCTCGCGCAGGCGCTGAACGAGCTCGCCGAGGAAGAGATCGCGCGCGCGCACCACGGATCGGTGGCCAAGGACATCCGGGCCGACATCGAGGATCGGCTCAAGCGCGGGACGCTCCCCGCGATCGTCGCGACGAGCTCGCTCGAGCTCGGCATCGACATGGGCGCGGTCGACCTCGTGATCCAGATCGAGGCGCCGCCCTCGATCGCGAGCGGTGTCCAGCGGATCGGCCGCGCGGGACACCACGTGGGCGCGGTGAGCCGCGGCGTGGTGTTCCCGAAGTTCCGCGGTGATCTCCTCGCGTGCGCGGCGGTGACCGAGCGCGTGGTGAAGGGTCACGTCGAGGAGACGTTCTACCTGCGCAACCCGCTCGACGTGCTCGCGCAGCAGATCGTCGCGACGGTGGCGGACGCCGAGAGCCGCGTCGACGACGTGTTCGACATGGTGCGCGGCGCGGCGCCGTTCGCGGAGATGCCTCGGCGCGCGTTCGAGGGCGTGCTCGACATGCTGAGCGGTCGCTATCCCTCCGAAGAGCTCGGCGATCTGCGCCCGCGCCTCGTGTGGGATCGGATCGCCGGCACGCTCAGCCCGCGGCGCGGCGCGCAGATGCTCGCGATCGCGAACGGCGGGACGATCCCGGACCGCGGGCTCTACGGCGTGTTCCTCGCGGGCCAGGAGGACAAGAAGCCGGTCCGGGTCGGCGAGCTCGACGAGGAGATGGTGTTCGAGTCGCGCGAGGGCGACGTGTTCCTCCTCGGCGCGAGCAGCTGGCGCATCGAGGAGATCACCCACGAGAAGGTGATGGTGATCCCGGCGCCGGGTGAAGTGGGCAAGATGCCTTTCTGGCACGGCGATCGGCCGGGGCGCCCGCTCGAGCTCGGCCGCGCGATCGGCAAGCTCACCCGCGAGCTCAGTCAGAGCGCACCCGCCGACGCGATCGATCGCCTGACCGCGCGCCACTACCTCGACCCGCGCGCCGCGAAGAACCTCGTCCAGTACCTCGCGGAGCAGGCCGAGGCGACGCGCACGCTCCCGACCGATCGCACGATCGTGATCGAGACGTTCATCGACGAGGTGGGCGATCACGTGGTGGTGATCCTCAGCCCGTTCGGCGCGCGCGTGCACGCGCCGTGGAGCACCGCCATCACGCAGCGCCTGATGCACGAGCTCGGCCTCGATCCGGACGCGATGTGGTCCGACGACGGGATGGTGTTCCGGCTGCCCGACGCGGACGAGCCGCCGAACGCGTCCCTGTTCTTGCCGCAGCCCGACGAAGTGGAGCGCCTCGTGACGGACCAGCTCGCCTCGACGAGCCTGTTCGCCGCGCGCTTCCGCGAGAACGCGGGGCGCGCGCTCCTCCTGCCCAAGCGCCGGCCGGGCCAGCGCACGCCGCTCTGGGCTCAGCGGCGCAAGAGCGCGCAGCTCCTCAAGGTCGCGTCGCGCTTCGCCGACTTCCCGATCGTCCTCGAGACCTACCGCGAGTGTCTGCGCGACGTGTTCGACCTCGAGGGCCTCATGCAGATCCTCGCCGACGTGCGCGATCGGCGCATCGTGGTGAGCGAGGTCGAGACGCGCTCGCCCTCGCCGTTCGCGAGCTCGCTCCTCTTCAACTACGTGGCGAGCTTCATCTACGAGGGCGACGTCCCGCTCGCCGAGCGACGCACGCAGATGCTCTCGCTCGATCACGCGCAGCTCCGCGAGCTGCTCGGCGATCCGGAGCTCCGGCAGCTGCTCGATCTCGATGCGATCGCGGAGGTCGAGGCGCGGCTCCAGCGGCGCACCGGTTACAAGGTCAAGCACGTCGATGGACTGCACGATCTCTTGCTCGCGCTCGGTGATCTCCGCGCCGAGGAGATCGCGGAGCGATCGGAGAGCGACCCCGCGGGCTGGATCGAGGCGCTCGTGCGCGCGCGGCGCATCGTGCCGGTGAGCATCGGCGGCGAGGCGCGCTTCATCGCGGTCGAGGACATGGCTCGCTATCGCGACGGGCTCGGCATCGTGCCCCCGCCGGGGTTGCCCATCGCGCTGCTCGAACCGGTGCGCGAGCCGGTGTTCGAGCTCATCGCGCGCTACGCGCGGACGCATGGCCCGTTCACTCCGCGGACGGCGGCGGTGCGATTTGGGCTCAGCGTGGACGTGGTGCGCATGGCGCTCGGCCAGCTCGCGCAGAAGGATCGCGTGCTCGAGGGCGAGTTCCTCCCCGGCGGCAAGGAGCGCGAGTGGGTCGACACCGACGTCCTGCGCCAGATCAAGCAGCGCTCGCTCGCGAAGCTCCGCGCCGAGGTCGAGCCGGTGTCGCAAGACGCGTTGGCGCGCTTCGCCATGGACTGGCACGGGATCGGGCGCTCCCCGGTCGGGCGGCGTGGACGTGGGCAAGAGTCATTGCTGGCGGTGATCGAGCAGCTCCAGGGCGCGCCGATCCCGGCGTCGACGCTCGAGTCGCACACGCTCCGCGCGCGCCTCGACGGCTACGATCGGCGCGACCTCGACGAGCTCTGCGCGAGCGGCGAGCTGATCTGGCGCGGGATGGGATCGCTCGGTCCCAAGGACGGTCGCGTCGCGCTCTACCTGAGCGAGCACTACCCGTTGCTCGCGCCGACGACGACGCCGGTGGAGGGCGAGCTCGCGGCGCGGATCCGCGAGCTGCTCGCGCAGAAGGGCGCGATGTTCTTCCGCGATCTGTGCGCCGAGCTCGGCAGCTTCTCGAACGACGTGCACGAGACGCTGTGGACGATGGTGTGGGCGGGCGAGCTCACGAACGACACGCTGCTCCCGCTGCGCTCGTTGCGCGGCGAAGGCCCGGCGCGCCTCGCCTCGCGCCGGCCGTCGCTCCGCCCGAATCGGCGCGGCCCCGAGGGCTCGGAGGGCCGCTGGTCGTTGCTCCCTCCGCGTGACCCGAGCCTGAGCGACACGGTGCGCGCGGAGGCGCTGGTGACGCAGCTCCTCGAGAGGCATGGCATCTTGACGCGCGAGGCGACGGCCTCGGAGGGGCTGCCGGGAGGGTTCTCCTCGATCTACCCGGTGCTCCGCGCGATGGAGGAAGCGGGTCGGATCCGGCGCGGCTACTTCGTGGCCGGCCTCGGGGCCACGCAGTTCGCGATCCCGGGCGCCGACGATCTCTTGCGCAAGCACCGCGACGTCGATCCCGATGCCGAGTCGGTCCACCTCGTCCCGGCCGACGATCCGGCGAACGTGTACGGCGCGGCGCTGCGATGGCCCGAGCGCGAGGGCGCGCGGCCGGGTCGCACGGCGGGCGCGCGCGTGGTGCTCTTCGAGGGTCGCCTCGTCGGCTTCGTCGGCAAGACGGGGCACAGCGTGTTGACGTTCCTCCCCGACGAGGGTGACCCCGAGTACCCGCGCGCGGCCGAGGCGCTCGTGCAGGGCCTCCGCCGCGCGGTGGGTCAGGGCAAGCACGCGCGCGCGGTACTGTTGAAGCGCGTCGACGGCGCCGATCCGAGCGGGAGCGCGATCGCGACGGCGCTCAAGGACGCCGGCTTCGCGGCGACGAGCCGCGGGTTTCATCGTCGGACTGACCTCCACTGAGCCGTGGGACGGGCGGATGTCGCCCGGCCCGCGCGCCTCGATCCCCCCGGAGTCTCATTCGTTGAGGCCCCGTCGAGGGCACGTCGATGCCGCGTGCGCCGTCACGAGCGCACCTCGCTCGCACGCTGCGCTGGATGCTGCGCGCCGCGTCGCCGATCGCGAAGCGAGCTCGATGGCACGCGTCGTGTAACGGCGGCGCACAGGAGGATGGAATGAGAGCAAGCGAAGCGATCGGGACGATGTTGGCCGTGGCGACGTTGGGAGGCTGCATGGCGCAGGCGGGCGGCGTCGCCTCCGAGCTGAGCGCCGACGAGCGCGAGCGCCTGGAGTCACTCGGTGTCTATGCCGTGGAGCCTGGCGAAACGAACATTGCGATGCTCGATGCGGCGGGCGCCGAGATCGGCTCGCTCGAGATGCTCGCGAACGGCGGCTTCGCGGTGAGCCTAGACGGCTTCGATGCGTCGCTCGAATACACGAGCGAGGAGTTCTCTTGGCAATGCCAGGACGGGCACGCGGCGACCGGGCCGGCGCGTGGTCCGGGGCTGCTCACCATGCTTCGTTATGACGAGACGATGACCGACGGCGAGTGTGCGCGCGTCCTCGCCGCCGGCTGGGTGGTCAACGGCGTGTTCAAGGAGCCCCCGGAGGGATGCCAACGTGTCGTGACCGATGGAATCGCCCGGCTCGAGTGTGAGCTGCCCGACATCGTCGGCGGCGAGGGCAACGCGCTTCTCTCGCAGTGCGACGACGGCGGTGGCGGCGGTGGCTGGGGCGGCTGGGGTGATGGCTGCACCAACACGGGGACGGGGTGCGCTGCGGAGTGTGGGTCGTGCTCGTATTCGGGCGGCTTCGCCCTCTGCGGCGGCGGCGGCGGCGGTGGCGGTGGCGGTGGCGGCGACTCGGGCTGGTGCAACTTCACGAACGAGACCTCGGCCGACGGATTCGCCTACCTCGAGTACAACGGCGGCGATCGGGCTCGGGCGTGCACCGAGGCCCAGCGGCAGGCCAACTCCAACCTCGGGAGCTGCCCCTCCTACCTCACGTGCACCTACAGTCAGACGGAGTCGATCGGGGCGTGCACCGACGTGAGCAACTACGGCGTGTCGGTCCACATCACGCGACGATGCAACTATCGTTGGCGTATCTGACGCCGGACGCATTGGGTAGCGCCGAGCGGCCCGCGGAGCTCCGGCTCGCGGGCCGTTCTGCGTGGAGGTCGGTGGAGGTCGGAGAGGTCGCTCTCGAGGCTCACTCCGCGACGGGGCACGGCGTTCCTTCCGCCGCCGGCGCGGGGACGGTCGCGACGCCGTTCGAGATCGCGGTCTCGAGGAAGCAGCCCCACTGGTAGCGGATGTCCTCGACCTGCACGAAGATGTTGTGCGGGTCGCTGAACCCGTCGCCCGCCGACTGCACGACTACGCCGGTGTAGGTCTCGCCGCTCTCGCTCGTGAGCTCGTTCGCGACGGGATAGTCGACGACGCCGTCGAGCCCGGTGACGGCCAACGAAGCTTGCATGCTCGGCCAGACGACCTCGCCGGCCTGGCGGTGCCCGTAGGCGAGCGCCATCGCGTCGTAGAGCTGGATCGGGAAGAACGAGTCGCCCCTGCCGACCGGCTCGTAGACCGGTCGCGACGAGAAGCCCTCGAGCGGTCGACGCGAGAGGCGCGGCACGAAGACCATCGGCTCGGCCGGCTCCCACGCGAGCTCGAGCAAGTGCATCGCAGGGTGCAGGTGGTTGAGCGCCTCGGGTTGCGTGCGCAGGAGGCCCGAGAGGAGCCCGCGCGTGTTCTCGATGAGCGTCGTCTCGAGGATGAAGTAGCTCCAGAACCCGCCCGCGCCGGTCGGCACGAGCGCGCGGAGCGACGGCTCGGTGGCGCCGATCAGGTTGGTGTACATCCCGCCCATCGACTGACCGAGGCCGACGAACGCGTCGGTGTCGAAGCGGAACGCCGTCTCACCGGCGGGCAGCGTCGCGCCCGTGCATGCGCCCAGCGTCGCGGGATCGATCCGGAGACCACGGAGCGCTTCGATCAAGAGACGTTGCTCGATGACGCCCTGCCGGAACGTGTCGCGGAACGCCGCGAGGTTTCCGAAGTTCAGGTACTCGATCGAGCTCGCGCCGGGCAGGCGATCGGGGCTGAGGGGGAGCGCCGCGCCGACGCTCGCGAAGCCGTGGGCCGCGATCATGTGAGCGGGACCGAGGCCTGCGCCGCCGGGAGGCTCCGGGCTGCGATCGACGACCTGCGACGCGATCCCGCCGCTGCCGTGGAAGTAGACCATCAGCGGGAAGCCGCTCTCCGGCATCTCGCCCTTCGGGATCGCGAACACGATCGGGCTCACCTCGCGGCGCTGCTCGATCGGCAGTCCGTCCGCGCCGATCTCGAACAGGCCTTCGCTGTCGAACGGCGGGGTGCCGACTTGGAACTGGGGCATCGAGACCGTGCCGACGAGCTCGCAGTAGCGCGCGTGGTCTCCGTCGCCGTCGAGCGCGAGGCCTTCGATCGTCACGTCCTCGCGCGCGAGGACACGATCCGACAGGTCGTGAAGCGCCTCGACCACGTCGCCGGTGGTGAACACGGTGGCCGCCGCGACGTCGGCGCGCGGTACGCCGAGCGTGTCGAGCGTCTCGAACATCGGCGCGTAGAGCGCGAGCGCGGCTTCCCCTCCGGGCGGCGCGCGATCCGCGGCGAGGTCGGCCATCGGCGCGGCCACCTCGAGCGGCGCGCCGCTCGCGTCGCCGAACGCACGCAGGATGACGAACGCGTACGTGCGATGCGGGTGGAGCACGATGCCCGGGTACGCCGCGACGCCCACGAGGTTCGTTCGCGTGAATCCGTCCTCGGCCAACGCGATCGCGATCGTCGGCACGAGCGCGCCGCGATCCGGCGAGGTGGGATCGACGTCGACGAGCAACACCGGCGAGCTCGGCTCGGCCGCGATCGGTTCGGAGAGCACGCGCTCGGCGACCGGCGCGCCGAAGCGGAAGTAGCCGACGGGGATCACGGGCCAGCCCGGTCGATCTTGGGCGACGGGCAGGAGATCGGAGACGATCCGGACGCCCGGATTCGGATAGCCGGTCAGGTCCGGCCGGCCGTCGACGAGGCGGAGGTCGGAGGGGAAGGGCGCGTCGAAGAACGTCTCGCGCGTGTCGTGGGGGCTCGCGAAGTCGACGATCCACTCCGCACGCGCGACGCCAGCGTCGGTTCCCGCATCGGTGATCGGCGCGTCGTCACATCCGAGCAGCAGCAGGGCGAGCGCGATCGCGCGACGCGCGAGGGAGGGCGAGGTCACGGCGCGAAGGGTAACGCGCAGGGCGGCGGTCGGTCGGCCTCGATCGCGCTCTCGCCAGCGCGGGTCGGGCGCCGAGTCGCGCTCTCGACCGCACGTCGGCGCGCGGGAGCGGTGCGCGGCTCCCCTGGCACGGGTCGTGAACTCGTCGCCGGAGGTCGCGAGGAACGCGGCTTGGGAGGACGGCGATGAACGCACGGAGCGCGATCGGGACCTTGGCGGCGGCGGCCGCGTTGAGTGGCTGCATGGCAAACGCCGGCGGGGCGGTGGGTGAGCTGAGCGAGAACGAGCGCGAGCGTCTCGAGTCGCTGGGCATCTACGCCGTGGAGCCCGGCGAAACGAACATTGCGATGCTCGACGCGGATGGCGTCGCGATCGGCACCGTCGAGATGCTGGCCAACGGCGGCTTCGCGGTGAGCCTCGACGGATTCGAGGCGTCGCTCGAGTACACGAGCGAAGAGTTCTCTTGGCAGTGCCAAGACGGACACGCGGCCACGGGGCCGGCGCGCGGACCGGGGCTGCTCACGATGATCGGGTACGACGAGACGATGACCGATGGGGAGTGCGCACGCGCGCTCGCCGCCGGCTGGTTGGTGAACGGCGTGTTCAAGGAGCCGCCGTCCGGTTGCGAGCGAGTCGTGATCGATGGCGTCGCGCGCCTCGAGTGCGAGCTGCCTGACGTCGTCGGCGGCGAGGGCAACGCCCTGCTCAGTCAGTGTGACGACGGCGGAGGTGGGGGTGGCTGGGGCGGCTGGGGTGACGGCTGCACCAACACCGGCACGGGATGCGCGCCCGAGTGCGGGTCGTGCTCGTACGCCAGCGGAGCCGCGCTGTGCAGCGGCGGTGGCGGCGGCGGTGGCGGCGGCGACCCGGGGGAGGGCTACTGCAGCCGATACGACGTCCAGCGTACGGGTTACGCATTCCTCAACGTCTCGGTCCCCGCCGGCCAACCGCACGGCGTGACCGCCGCGACCCTCTGTGCGACCGCGTACAGCAACGCAGAAGCGTGCCCGGCGTCCGGATGGATCTGCCGTCTGCGGGAGAGCCAGGGGACGCAGGACTTCAGCTGTAGCCGTGCCGGGAGCACGATCCCAGGACAAGACTACTATCAGTGTTCATGCAGCACCGTCAAGTACTGTAGCTACTCGCGCAACTACTGATCACGGATTCGTGTGACGAGGGGCGCGCCGATCTCCGTATCGGCGCGCCCCTCGGCGTTCGGTGCGCTCGGGCCCCGCGAGCGGGCGCCGCGCACGATCTCGGTTCGGCAAACCGAACCGGCCCTCTGTTAGACTGCGGCCCTGGGATGACCGACGAGCCGGAAGCGACCGCCGACCTGTTCGACGAGGACGGGGAAGGCGACGGTGCGACGGTCGTCGACACGAGCTTCTGGAACCAACCGAAGGTCCCCGACTACCCGCCGCTCGCGCACTTCGGTCGCTTCGAGATCCTCGGTCGCCTCGCGCGCGGCGGGATGGCGGAGGTCTACCTCGCGCGCGAGTGGGACGAGCAGGGCCGGGCCCGTCACCTCGTGGTGAAGCGCATCCTCCCGGAGATGCGCAACGACGAGCGGCTCATGAAGATGTTCCTCGACGAGGGGAACATCGCGACGCGGCTCTACCACCAGAACGTCTGCCACGTGTACGAGTGCGGCGAGATCGACGGCGACACGTTCATGGCGCTCGAGTGGGTGTGGGGTCCGTCGCTCCACACGATCATCGAGCGCATCGGGGGCCGCGGCTCGTGCATCCCGTGGCCGGTGGCGGTGGAGATCTGCGCGCAGATCGCGGGCGCGCTGCACTACGTGCACAACGCAAAGGGTGTGGGCGGCAAGGCGCTGAGCATCGTCCACCGCGACGTGAGCCCCCACAACGTGATGCTCAGCTGGTCCGGCGCGGTGAAGCTCCTCGACTTCGGGATCGCGAAGACGTCGACCGAGACGACGACGGGAGGCGCGACGGTCGGCAAGTACGGCTACATGTCGCCCGAGCAGGCGCAGTCGCAGCGGGTCGACGCGCGCAGCGACATCTTCTCGCTCGGCGTGGTGCTGTTCGAGGCGCTCACCGGGAAGGCGCTCTACGACCGTCCGACGCTGCTCGCGACGCTGACCGCGGTGGTGCGCGAGCCCGTGCCCTCGCTCTCGACTGAGCGACCCGAGCTCCCCGAGTCGCTCGATCAGATCGTGCAGCGCGCGCTCGCGAAGGATCCCGCGCATCGCTTCCAGAGCGCCGGGGAGCTGGGGGCCGCGCTCCGGCAGATGCTGCGCTCGGGCGGACACATCGTGAGCCAGCAGCGCATCGCCCTCTTCCTCGACGGGCTGTTCAAGGGCGAGGAGAAGGAGCCGCTCTATTCGGGCAGCCGCAAGCTGACCGGCTCGTTCGCCGCGCTGACCGAGGAGGGCGCGCTCGCCGCGTTGGGGGGCTCGGCGCAGTTCGTCCAGTTCTCGCACGACACCGACGACGAGCCGCGGCCTCGCACCGAGACGTCCGCCGGGAAGCGCAGCGGGCTGCGCACCGCGCTCGGCTACCTCGGGTTCGTCCTGCTCGCCGTGATCATGGCGGCGATCGGGGCGGGCGCCGCGTTCCTCCTCATGCGGCTCTGAGCGCCCGACCGCCGGGTAAAGTTCTCCGCCGATCGTCCGAAGACCTTCGGAGATGAGAGGCGAACCGCTTTCCATCGATGACCTGATGGAGCACCCGATCGAGCGGGTGTACTCCAGCGTTCCGCCGCGCCTCGGGCCGCCGGCCGAGCCGACGCCGCAGCCCGTGCCGCCGCCGCTGCCCCGCGCGCGCGCGGGTGGCGTCTCGCACCGCGGTCCGCTGGCCGGTGGGCCGTACGGCGGCGCTCCCACGTCCTCGGTGCGCCCCTCTCGACCCACCCCGGCACCGATGCGACCTCCGAGCGCGTACCTCGCGTTCGGCGCGTGGGCGATGAGCGTGCTCGCGATCGGGTTCTTCGCCGCGGCCCAGCCGCCCGCGCACCTCGGCTTCTTCGATCTCTTCGGCGGGGCCGTGCGCACCCATTGGGACGCTACCGACCTCCGCATCGCGCTGGTGTTCGCGGTGGCCGCGTGCTTCCTCGCGGTGTCGGGCCTCACGATCGACGCGCTGTCGCGCGCGCGGTGGAACGGCCCCGCGCTCGCCGCGCTCGGGCTCGCTGGCGCGGTCGCGCTCGCCTGCCTCTACCTGTCCTGACGCCGACGCCCCGCATCATCGCAGCGATCGTTGACCGCCTGCTCGTAGCGCGTCGCCTCGTCGGGCCACCACTCGCCCTCCCATGGCCAGCGCTGTCCGCCGGTGTGCGCGAACACCGGGTTTCCCTCTGCCGGATCCATCGGGCGCGGGTTCGGGCGCGCGAGCTCGCGGCGCCGCGCGCTCTCGACCTCGAGCTCGACCGCGTCCATCTGGCTCTCCGTCGCCTCGAGCGAGCGCAAGAGTGCGTCCGTCCGCTCGCGGACCTCGTCGGCCGCGCGGCGCTCGATCCGTGCGCGCGCGTCGCCGAACACCTCGAGCACGCGCACGCGCGCCGCGGGGGACAGCGACATTTGCATGATACGGAGGCGCTCACCCTCGAGGGCGCGGAGCTGCTCCGCGCGCCGGCTCATCGCGTCGTCGGAGTAGGCCGCGCGGAGCGCCGGTGCGATCGGCGCCGGCACGCGCGAGCGTCCGCGCCGCACCGCGACGAGCATGCGCAGCGCGTCGGGGTCACGGTCGGCCATCCGCAGCGCGCGCTGGGCGCCGGCCGTCATCGGGCCGACGCGCTCGTGGAAGCGCGTCACCGCCTGCTCCGCCGCGTCCCACTGACAGTGATCGTGCTGGATCATCGCGTAGAGGACGAGCGCCTCCGGGTCGGCGCGATCGCGCGTTCGCGGGGAGCGGAGCGCGTGGATCCGACCGAGCGCGCGCGAGGCGTCGCCTCCGACGTAGAGCGCCCACGCCTCGCCGATCAGCGCGTCGACCCAGTGCGGCGAGTCGATCGGGATCCGCGCGTACGCGCCGAGCGCGTTCGAGAGCTGGGTGCGACGCGCCGCCGATCCGTCGGGCGCGTCCATCGCGAGGCCGTAGCGGAGCCGCCCCTCGTTGAGCCACGCGAGATCGCGCAGGCGACGCCCGCGCGCACCGTGATCGCGCTCGCTCGTCGCGACGTCTCGGAACACGGCGATCGCGCCGCCGGTGCGCCCGAGCTGCACCAGCGTCGCCGCCTCCAAGAGCCGCGCGTCGAGGGCGGCCTCGCCGTTCAGCTGATGGAGCGAGGCCAAGAGCTCGAGCGCGCGCCGGTGATCGTGCGCCTCGTAGCGCGCGCGGGCGAGCAGCTGAACGGAGACTTCGTACGCGGAAGGGTCGTCGAGATCGATGAGGCCTTCGATCGACGAGACATCGAACCTGGCCAGCGATGGGACGACGAGCTCGGGGGCGACGCCGTCCCGCGCGAGCTGGACGACGTACGGAAAGCTGTCGGCGAAGCGCGGGTGCGCCGGGCCGAAGCCGGCGACCTGCTCGAACGCACGCGCCGCCGAGGCGGGGAGCCCGAGCTCGAAGAGCGCGCGGGCGAACCAGAGCTCGCCGAACGCGCGGAGCTCCGCGTCCGCTCCGTCGATCAGCGCGGCGGAGGGCTCGAGCGCGGCAGCGAAGTCGCGCCGCTCGATCGCGGCGCGCGTCGTCGCGAGGAGGAGCGGTCCGTCCACCGGGCGCGGATCGGAGAGCGCGCTCGTCGGGCGCGTCTCGAGGGTGGCGTCCCGCGAGCGAGCGATCGGGTCGGAGGATCGGGAGCGCGAACCGGACCCAGGCACGGACACGGAATCGGAATCGGACACGGAATCGGACACGGAATCGGAATCGGACACGGAATCGGACACGGAATCGGAATCGGAATCGGACACGGAATCGGAGTCGGACACGGAATCGGAATCGGACACGGACACGGAATCGGAATCGGAATCGGAATCGGAATCGGACACGGAATCGGAGTCGGAGTCGGAGTCGGAATCGGACACGCGGTCGGTGAAGGGAGTCGCTCCGGATCCGCTCGGAGCCTCGCTCCGTCGGACCACGTCGGTCGTCGCGCTCAGCTCGAGCGCCAGCGAGCCCAGCGTGAGCGCGCCGAGCGCGAGCAGGCCGAGCAGCGTGAGCTTCGCGCCGCCCGCGGTCGCGACGGAGGAGGCGCTCGCCGCCTTCGTCAGCGTCGACGCGCGCGCCGTCCCGATCAACGCATCGGACGGTTGGGCGCCGCGCAGGATCGAGACCAGCTCGTCGACGTCGGTAGGAAGCGCGGCAGCTTGCGGTCGCTCGGGGGCGCTCATCGCTCCACCTCGCGCCGCGCGCGCAGCGCCTTGAGCCGGCGGTCGAGCCACTTGCGCGCCGCGTACAGCCGCGCGTAAGCGGTCTGCATCGGGCAGCCGAGCGCGTCGGCGACCTCGCGCATCGGGAGCTGCTCCACCTCGTAGAGCACGAACACGGCGCGCTTGTCGTCGTCGAGCTCGTCGAGGAGCTGGAGCGCCGCGCGGAGCGCGCGCGTCTTGATGAGCTCCTCGTCCGGCGCGAGCTGATCCGTGCTCCGCTCCGGGAGATCGCCGGGCAGGTTCTCGCGACGTCGCGCGTGGGTACGGCGGAGCGCCATCGCCTTGCGCACGCACACCGCATAGATGAACGACCGGAGCGCCTCGGGTCGCTCGATCTCGGCCGCGCGCCGGTGCACCACGAGGAAGACCTCCTGGATCGCGTCGGGCAGCTCCGCGTCGCGCACCCCGAGGCAGCGCAGGCTGCGCCCTGCATAGGCGGCGTGGGCATCGAACGCGTCGGCGAGGGTCGCCGCGGCCGTCCGCTCGATCGGCTCGGCGGCGGCGGGCGGCGATTCCTCGAGCAGGGCACCCACGGCGCTTAGTCACCGGGGCCGGGTGATGTTTTGATCGATTCGACCGGGGACCGTCGCCTCGTCCGCGGCACCCGTCGGTCCGACGGCGTGTGCGCGGAGCCCCCGCGACGGTCGCGGGTCACTCTTCGTCTTCTTCCACCACCTCGATCCCGTACTCGGCGCGGATCGCGTCGAGGGGCGTGTCCATGTACCTCTCATGATCGCGGAACGGCCACTTGTGGGTCATGTGCTGCGCCCGCCAGAACGCGACCGGCATGGCGGTCGACGTCTCGCCGAGCGCCTCGAGCATCTCCTTGAACGTCATGGACTCGAAGATGCTCTGCGTCTCCTGGAACGAGAGGTACCTCTGGTAGGTCTTGAGCGTCACCGTCGTCCCGAAGATCGACCACGTGTCGACGAGCGCCTCGCCGCGCATCGACGTGTCGCAGCCGAACACCACATGGCAGACGTCGTGGAAGTGGAAGAGCGCGGCGACGTCGGCGGGTGCGTTGTCGTTCGTGATGAGACCGTCGATCGTCTCGTAGTACTCCTCGAGACCCTCGCGCAGCGTCATCGTCGCGTCGGGCCGCATGTACGCGAGGTGTCGATGCGGGTGCACCTTGCTCGGTGCGGGCTGCGTGTCGTCGTTCGCCATGGCTCCCCCGTTCGCGAAGGCTCGAGGGTCGATCGATCCGCGCGCGAGCGCAACGCACCATCCGGGGACGCTCGGGGGCGCGAGGAGCTCAGCGCAGGATGCCGCGCAGGCGCGCCTTGGTGAGCGCCTCGCGTCGCCCGCGCGCGTGGAGCTTCTCGTAGATCCGCTTGATGTGCGTGTGCACCGTATGCGGGCTCACGCAGAGGGTCGCGGCCGCCTCCTTGTAGAGGTAGCCCTCCTCGAGCAAGCGCAGGATCTCGAGCTCACGCGGGCTGAGCACGTAGCGCTCGGCGACGCTGCCCTGCTGCTGGAAGGCTTCCACCACCGCGCGCGCGATCTTGGGGCTCATCGGCGCACCCCCGGCGCGCAGCTCGCGCAGCGCGGCGATCATCTCCTCGCGCGGCGTGCCCTTGAGGAGGTAGCTCCCCGCCCCCGCGACGATCGCCTCGAACACCACGTCGCGCTCCTCGAACACCGTGAACGCCATCACCTCGAGCGTCTCCCGCTCCGCGCGCAGCGCCCGGATCACGTCGGCGCCGGGGCCGTCGGGCAGGCCGAGATCCACGATCGCCATCTCGATCTCTCCGTCGAACGCGAGCGCGCTCGCGCCTTCGGGGCAGCTCGCGGCGAGCACGAAGTCGTCCGTTTCGGCGAGGAGGAGCTCGAGCTCGTCGCGGTAGGTGGGATCGTCTTCGACGATCAGGACTCGCGTGGGACGGGCCACGTGCTCCTGACGTTATCATGGCCAGGTGAGGTGCTCGGGACGGCGGCCCCACGGCGCCGTGCGCCTCGCGGTGTCGCGCGGCGCATGGGGAACCGTGATCGCGATCGCGCTGACGGCGTGCGCGGCGGAGCCATCGACCCGCGCGCTCGAGGGATGGGAGCGCGCGGCGGCGCCGCATCCCGATGCGCCGTCGCCGGACACGGTCCCCGAAGGTCTCCGATGGGTCGCGGTCGACGGGTCGGACTTGCTCCTCCCCACCGCCGAGCGCGCGATGTGGATGCGCGCGCGCACGCGATGCGATGCGAGCTGGCGCGACCCGATCGTGCTCGCACCCAAGGTCTACGTGGGGCTCGACGCGTACGTGGCCGGCCAGCGCGTCGGACCGCGCCGCAGCTACCGCTTCGCGAGCGGCACCCCGTTCTACGCGGTGCCCATCGCATGTGATGCGCACGTCGTCTTCCGCGTCACCTCTCGCTACACGCAGATCGGGTTCCCCGAGCCGCCGCTGACCGGCGAGCACGCCGCGCTGATCGCCTCGCTCTTCGCGCGGGACGCGGTCCGGATCGTCCTCGCGATCGTGTTCCTCGTGATCGGCCTCAGCGGCGCCATCCTCTCGCTCGGCACGAACGATCGCCGCGCGCTGCTCGGTCTCGCCCTCTACGGCGTTTCACTCGCGCTCTGGACGCTGTTCCACACGCGGTCGAAGCAATTGTGGTTGCCCACGATGGAGCTCTGGTTCGCGGCGTGGTGGATCTCCGTGCCGGCGACCGGTGCCGGCGTCTCGCTCTTCGTCGAGGGCCTGTTCGGCCCCGGACCGCGCGGCGGCATCCGGCTCGTACGCATCGCGCTCCTCGTGGTGACGGTGGGCGCGGCGCTCTCGCTGAGCCTCGACGACGACGCATTCCACGCCGTCGCCGCGCCGATCTTCGTCGCCGGGCGCGGCACGATCCTCGTCGGCGTGATCCTCGTCGTGGTCCACGTCGCGCGCCTCGCGCGCCGCGGGGATCGGGCGGCCCTCGGGTTCCTCGTCGGCCTCAGCGTCGCGTTCGCCGCCGTCCTGCGTGACATCGCCGTCTCGCTCGGTTGGCTCGATGGGCCCGATACGTGGACGCAGTACGGGTACGCGGGGTTCGGCGTCCTCTTGGTCGCGCTCCTCCGGCACCGCGTCGCCGAGGTGCAGCGACAGCGCGCCGAGTACGCCGAGTCGCTCGAGCGCTTCGTGCGCGAGCGCGAGCTCCTCGCGCGCGACCTCCACGACGGGATCGGCGGGATCGTGACCAACGTGCGGATGCTCGCCGAGCGTGGCGCAGACGATCCGGAGCGAGGCGTGCTCGCGACGATCTCGGCGCTCGCGGCGGACGGGATCAGCGAGCTCCGGACCCTGGTGAGCGGATTCGACGCGCTCCCACCGAGCTGGCGCGAGGTCGCGGCGGACCTCCGGCGCGCGGGGGCGCTGATGATCGACGCCCACCCCATCGAGCACGCGTTCACCGCGGAGGTCGCCGACGACGCGCCGCGCCCCGACGTGGCGACGCTGCTGCAGCTGACCCGGGTGCATCGCGAGGCGATCACGAACGCGATCAAGCACGCGGACGCCGACGCGATCCGGATCCAGCTCGCCGTGTCATCACGAGACGTCGTGCTCACGGTGCACGACGACGGCCGCGGGTGGCGCGGCGAGGCGGACGGCCGCGGCCCCGACCTCGGCCCCGACCTCGGCCCCCACCTCGGCAACGATCTCGGCATCGACCTCGGCGTCGACCTCGGCAAGGGCCTGACCTCGATGCGCGCGCGCGCGGCCACCGCCGGCGGCGCGCTCGAGATCGAGGACGACGACGGTGTGCGCGTGCGCCTGCGGCTGCCGTTCGCGCCTCAGGGCACGTCGGATGGGATCGATCGCACGACGTAGGTGTCGTCGGCGTTGCACGTCACGACGACCCACCGGAGCTCCTCGATCAGCAGCGCGTGACCGGGGCTCGCGCAGTCGCTCAAGGCCGCCGTCGCCACGCGGACGCTCGTGCCCTCGTCGACGAGGTACGAGATCGATCCGTCGCTGAACCCGGTCGTCACGCCGACGTTCGTCCCGTCGAGCGAAGCGACGTGCACGCTGATCGGTCCGGCGCCCACCGAGACGGTCTCGCGGATCGACGGGGGCGAGGTGACCGTGTCGACCACGGTGACCGTCGCGCTCCCGAAGTTGGGGACGAAGCACACGCGTCCATCGGGCGAGCAGTCGAGGATGCGGGGGCCGTCCCCGAGCGCGCCGACGGTGGTGAACGATGCCGGGCCGGCCGCCCAATCCATCCACAAGAGCTCTCCGGGCGAGCCGTCCACCGCGACGAGCACCGGCGAGTCACCCATCGGCGCCTCCGCGCTCACCGCGCGGCCACCGCCGGTGGAGAGTGGGATCGAGGTGACGCGATCGAGCTCGAAGAGCGAGCTCGTCTCGTTGAACAGGAGGCGCATGATCGCGCCGTTCGTGTTGTCGGTGAGGATCGCGAGGTTGGTCGGCGCCGCGCCGACCGGGCTCACGTCGGTGACGTTGGCCGACGCAAGGAAGAGGACTTGCCCAAACATGCTCACCCCGGTCGGTGTGCACGCGTTCGCGTTCGCGCCCTCGGCGGCGACGGTGACCAAGCGATCGAAGCCGCCCGCGAAGAGGTGCTCGGTCGCGTAGGGCGTCGCGAGCGTGGGGTAGCGATGCACGATCGTGCCGGTCACGAGGTCGTGGATCGCGACCTCCCCGCCGCCCGGGATCGCGATCGTGGCTACGTCGGCGCTGATCGTGGTGATCGCGCTCGCGGGCCCGATGGATCGATTCGGCCGCTCTGGGCCCTCTACGGTCGCGACCGGATCGGTCGGCGGCGCGATCACGATGGGTCCTCCGTCGATCGCGCCGTCGCCCGTCGCCGCGTCGCCGGTGGCCCCGTCGGTCGTCGCCGCGTCGTTGGGCGTCGAACCCGCGTCGCGACGGCCGCCGTCCGGGCCCTCGCAGGCCGCCGACGTGCATCGCCCGAGGCAACAGAACGTGCGCCCGTCGGGGTTGTTGCTGCAGTTGCTGTCCCCGATGCAGAAGTCGCACGCGGCCTCGACGCATTGGCGGACGGAGCGCTCCGCGTCGTAGCAGCAGCGGTGGCTATCGCATTCGCCGTGGCTCGTGCAGACCTCGTCGTTCCCCTTGCATGCTACGAGCAGCGACGCGACGAGCAAGACGACTCTCTTCATCCGATCCTCCCCCGACGCCGTCTGCGCGCGACGCGGATCGAGGCTACGGGTGCCTGCACGCCCGCTCAATGCTCCGGGCCGGGTAGATTCTGGGTACAGCGGCTCGCGTCCCTGTCGCGCCGCTTCGCGCGGTACGCCTCCGCGGCGTGTATCTCGACTTCGACGAGCCGGTGGAGGCTCCCGTGCGCGCGCTCCCGAGCGCGCGGCTCTCGCTCCAGGTTTGCCGCGAGCGCCTCGGGGTACGAGCGCGCACGGTGGCCGAGGCGGGGCAAGACGCGGAGGCGCGACGCCTCGCGCGGCCGCTTCGCTCGGCCCTCGATACGATGTTCCGCGACCTCGCGTCGCTTCTCGGGGACGAGATCGACGAGAGCGCGAAGAGGGCCCTCGAAGACGAGCTCGCCGCGGCGCTCGGTGCGCACTTCCGCGACCGTGCCTGGAAGGACTGCGACACCTCCGCCGAGCGAGGCTGGGATGGCCCAACCGTGCTAGATCGTCGGGCGCATGCGAACGCGTCGCCGCGCCGTCTACGTGACCGCCTTTGCGTGCCTGCTCGCGCTGTGGTTCTTCCCGAGCCGCGCGCCGGCGACCATCGCAGAGCAACGCGCGCGCCTGCCCCCCGCCGCCGAGTGCGCGGGTGAGAACGTGGCGGGGATCTGGCGTTCGCACCAGTTCGTCCCGACCTATCAGGAGTGGGGGATCTTCACCCTGACGATCCGCCGCGTGCCCGGACACCCGGAGCAGCTGGTCGGTCGGATCCTGAGCCGCGGTTGGGACGGAGGTCCGGACGACGCGGAGCCGCCGCCGTGCGAGCGACAGAACGGTTGGGACTGGACGGTCGAGATGGACGGTCGGGGCACGATCCAGAACGACGTGGAGATCCACTTCGGGGGGGTGGGGCAATGGCGTTTGATCGATGCACGCTGCGGGCGGGGGCCGGCGGGCTACAACCTCGATCAGTTCCGAGGGACGATCGATCCGGCGATCCTCGAGTTCCAGTCGGTGAACAACGACGGGGGTCGCTACATCAACGTGCCGACGGTGTTCCGGCGGATCGCGTGTCTGCCGAGCGAGTACGCGGAGTCGCCGACCGTGCGTCCGACCCCGCCCGCGTTCTATCCCGATCTCCCCGGCGGCTGTGGGCGCTGAGCGCTCGGACACAGACCACGTAGCGTGACGTTTCGAGCTCGGCTCCACCGCTTCGGCGAGCTGTTCCCGCTCACCCTCCTCGGGGTGATCGTGGCGGCGATGTGTGGTCTCGCGATCGGCTACGGCGTCGCGCTCGTCGATCTCGTGCTCCTCGGCGCGGGCGCGATCGTCGCGATCGCGATCCTCTACGCGCTCTGCGCGGTCGGGATCGGCGTGCTGGTGGTGCGCCGCGCGCTCTCGCGACTCGTGAGCGCGGAGGGCACGCGGTTCTATGAGTGCGGGACACCGCGGCTCACCGGGTTCGGGTTGCCGCGGCCATGGTGGATGCCCGGGCTGCGCCTGAGCTGGCGCTGGCTCTCGCCGAACGCCGACGTGCGCGTGCTGCGCGGGGGGACGCGGCTCGAGGAGCAGGTGCACCCGCGTCAACGAGGGTGGAGTGATACGCTCACCCGCGAGATCACGCTGGGCGATCCGTTCGGGCTCGCGTCGGTGACGCTGCACCACACCGAGGCGGTCGGCGTGCGCATGCTCCCGTCGGTCGGCGGACTGCGCTCGATGCACGTGGTGCGTACGCTCGCGGGCGGCTCGGATCTGTCGCACCCCGAGGGCACGCCGGAGGGTGACCGCCTCGATCTCCGCCAGTACGCGCCCGGCGATCCGATCCGCTACGTGCTCTGGCGCGTGTTCGCGCGCACGCGCGAGCTCGTCGTGCGTCAGCCCGAGCGCGCGCTCGCAGCGGCGAAGAAGACGCTCGCGTATCTCGTCGCGGGGAGCGGCGACGAGCCGGCGGCCGGCGCGGCGCGGGTCGCGGTCGACGTGGGCGCGCTCGGCGGCGACTGGGCGTTCGGGGCGGACGGCGTCCCCGAGCCGGCGTCGACCAAGGACGCGGCGTTCGAGGCGCTCGCGAAGAGCGCGACCGCGACCTCGGAAGAGCAAGGCATCGGTCTCGCGCGGTTCATCGAGCGCGCGAGCAAGGAGGCGGGCGGACGCACGGTGGTGTTCTGCCCCGGCCGACCGGGCCCGTGGCTCGACGGTGTGATCGAGTCTGCAAAACGGATTCCGCGCTCGCCGAACGCGCGCATCCCGCTCGAGTTCGTGGTGTGCACCGATGGGGTGAGCCCGCGCCGGAACCGCGCGTGGCTCAAGGAGACGTTGATCGCGGGGCCCGAGCCCGGCCCCGACGAGGGCGTCGCGGCGGAGGAGCTCCAGCGCGTGGTGCAGACCCTCGGGCAGCTCCGCGCGAGGGTGATCGTGGTCGATCGGCGGGACGGACACGTCCACGTGGCGGGGAACGCATGAGGCACGCGCGCCCCATTTCGACGACGCCCAAGGACGACGCGGATCGCGATTCGTTCATCGGCGCGGCGCTCCGCAAGAGCCGCCATCCGCTGCGCATGTTCGCGATGGCGACGGCGGTCTACGGGCTGATCGCCAACGTCGCGCTCACCACCGGGATCGTCGCGGCGGTGACGGGCGCCATCGTGGGGGTCGTCCTCGGCGAGGTGCTCGGGCGCTCGCGCATCAAGGCGCGGTGGCTCGCCGCCGGCTTCGCAGTGACGCTCGTCGTCGCGTTCGGGCTCGCCGCGCTGATCGGCCGGCTCGAGATGCTCGCGTCGCTGATCGGGACGGCCGGGTCGCTCCGCACGATCGGGGTCCTCCACTACGGGGCGGGCGCGCTCGTGCTCGTGACCGCGACGCGCGCAGCGGCGGTGCGCAAGCCGAGTTGGCTCGCGCTCGAGGTCGGGCTCATCGTGCTGTCGATCGCGGTGATGCTGGCCGCGCACCGCGGCGGCTTCGTCGCACGGCCGCTCTGGCTCAGCGACTTCGCGTGGCGGCGCGGCGTCGACCCGCAAGACGTCGTGATCGCGTTCGGGATCGCGGCGGCGCTCGTCGCGGTGTCGCTGATGATGTTCGAGCGCAAGGGCCGACTGAGCATCGCGGCGCTCCCGCTCCTTCCGCTGCTCGCGCTCCTCGCGGTGTCGTGCCTCGAGGTGGCGGGCGGCGGCGACGGCCCCTCGGAGGGCGCGGCCGGCGAGTCGGAGGAGGACGGCGAGGACGCGCACCCGACAGAGACCGACGATCACGACGGGGTCGGACCCGACGGACAGCGCGACGCCGGACGCAGCCACGACGATGGAGACGGCCGCGACGCGGGGCGACCGCGTCCCGAGGGCGGAGACGGCGGGCTCGACGGCGGGCGATCGGGACGCGGCGATGGGGGCTTCGACGGCGGCGCGTCGGGAGGCGGAGACGGCGGGCTCGACGGCGGCGCGGCTGGACGCGGCGACGGCGGCGCGGGCGCGCGCGGAGACGGCGGGCTCGACGGCGGGCGCGGCGGTGGTGGCGGAGACGCGGGCCGCGACGGAGGCGTCGGCGGAGGCGGCGGCGCCGATGGCGGCGGCGACGGTGGCGGCGGGCTCGGCATGGGCGACGGGGGCGCGAGCGGCGGGAGCGGCGGCGACGCGGGGGCGGACCCGCTCGAGGGCTGGGACGCCGGCCTCGACGACATGACGGGCACGCCACCACCGCAGGTCTCCGAGACGGAGAACACGAGCGGGCAGAGCAGCGGTCAGACCTCGGATCTCCTCGACACGCCACCGCCGACCGGCGAGTCCGCGGCGCGGCCCGCCGCGATCGTCATCTTCGAGAACGACTACTCGCCCCCGTCCGGCACGTACTACTTCCGGCAAAACGCGTGGACGGAGTGGGACGGCCATCGCCTCGTGCCGAGCGAGCGCCTCGATCTCGATCGCGACGTCGCGCATCGCTATCCGGCCGGGCGGCTCGCGGTCGAAGCTCCGCCGACCGGAGGTCGCACCCGCGTCGACACGCGCGTCGCGCTCCTCCTCGCCGACGACGAGCCGTTCGGCCTCGAGGCGCCCGCGATCTTCACCGAGGATCGGAACCCCAACCCGCAGCGCTTCCGGCGCGCGTATCGCGTCTCCTCCCTCTCCCAGTCCGTCGACTATCGCGATCTGATCGGCAGCACCCCGGGCAACCCCGAGTGGAGCGACGAGGTCCGCGCGATCTACCTCACCACCCACCCCGATCCTCGCTACGCGGCGCTCACCGAGGAGATCCTCGCGTCGCTGCCGCCCGCGCGCCGCGCGGATCCGTTCGCCCGCGCCGTCGCGATCAAGCTCTGGCTCGATGAGCGGCTGACCTACTCGACGCGCGAGCGCCACGCCGACGTGGACGATCCGACGAGCGACTTCCTGTTCGGCAACCGCATCGGCTACTGCGTCCACTTCGCGCACGCTGCCGCCATGCTGTATAGGCAAGCCGGGTTGCCAGCGCGGATCGGCGTCGGCTACGCGACCGCGGAGGCGAACCGGCAGGGTGGCTCGGCGCTCCTCGTGCGCACCGGCGACGCGCACGCCTGGCCGGAGATCTACTTCGAGGAGACGGGTTGGATCATCCTCGACATCTCGGCGCACGAGAACCTCGACCCTCCCGGTCAGCCGGCCGACGAGGATCTCCAGCGGATGCTCGGCGAAATGGCGCGCGAGCAGCCGGCCGAGCCGGAGGACGAGGTCGAGGAGCCCGACGAGGACGAGAACCCGATCACCGCCGAGATGCTCGGCTACTCCGCGCTCGCGCTGTTCGGGATCGCGCTCCTCGCGATCCTGATCGGGCTCTATCTCTACAAGCTGTGGCGGCGGATCGCCCCCGCGTTCGCCGGCCGCGACGCGCGCGCGCGGGTGACGTATCGGTTGATGCTCGACCGGCTCGCCGAGGTCGGGATGAGCCGCGAGTACGGCGAGACGCGCGAGGAGTTCGCGGAGCGCGTGGGGGCGCTCAGCCCGAGCTTCGCCCCGGCCACCGCGCACATCCTCCACGTCGCGTTCGGCGTCCCGAAGGCGGCGCCCGCCGATGGGCTCGCGCCTCTGAGCGCCAAGGTTCGGCAGGAGATCGGCGCCGCGATCCCGTGGTGGCGTCGCGCGCTCGGCGTCCTGCATCCTCTCTCGTTCCTGGACTCCCGTTGAGTGGATTGAAAGACCCATGAGCAACATCGAGAGCGACTTCCAACAGAGTGAGCACATCACCTACGAGAAGGCGCCGCCCATCACCGACCTCGAGGGCGCGTACGGCGTGGTGACACGGATGCGCGCGCGGCTCCGTCGCGCGGTGCGCGGACGCGACGACGTCATCGAGGCGATCATCACCGCGATGCTCGCCGACGGTCACGTCCTCCTCGAGGACTTCCCCGGCTCCGGCAAGACCACCCTCGCGAAGGCGCTCGGCGACTGCATCATCGACGATCAGCCGCACGACGACATCGTCGCGATCCGGCGGATCCAATTCACCCCCGATCTGTTGCCGTCCGACGTGACGGGCACGACGATCTTCGATCCGAACAGCAATAAGTTTTTCTTCCGTCCTGGCCCGGTGTTCGCGCACGTCGTCCTCGCCGACGAGATCAACCGCACCTCGCCCAAGGTGCAGAGCGCGCTGCTCGAGGCGATGGGCGAGAAGCAGGTCACGGTCGACAACCGCACGCGCCAGCTCGACCCGCTCTTCTTCGTCATCGCGACGCAGAACCCGCTCGACTTCAGCGGCACGTTCCCGCTCCCGAGCGCGCAGCTCGATCGGTTCCTCTTCAAGATCCGGATGACCCACATCGACCGCGCGGCCGAGCTCGAGGTGCTCGCCTCGATCCGTACGCGCCGCGAGAAGCTCGAGCCGAAGGATGATCTCGCGCGGATGACGCGCACCGAGATCCTCGACGCGCGCCGAGTCGTGGAGGAGCAGGTCCACCTCGCGCCCGCGATCCGCGAGACGCTCGTCAACGTCGCGGAGAACACCCGCAAGGACCCGCGCGTGCTCCAGGGGCTCTCGACGCGGAGCTTGGTGTTGATGATCCCCGCGCTCCAGGCGCGCGCGCTCACCCAGCACCGCAACTACGTGACCGACGAGGACCTCAAGGCGCTCGCGTACTACACGTTCGCGCACCGGCTCGAGCTCGCGCCCGGCGCGGGCGAGGTCTACGCGCTCATCCGCGAGCTGATGAGCGGTCCGCTCGACGCGCTCTCGAAGCTGGGCGCCGCGTCGTGACGCTGCGCCTCTCTCTGCT
This sequence comes from Sandaracinaceae bacterium, assembly GCA_050186575.1. Lineage (GTDB taxonomy): Bacteria > Myxococcota_A > Polyangia > Polyangiales > Sandaracinaceae > JAUHXR01. Next base: position 58,432 of record JBFWYI010000043.1, read on the forward strand.
CGTCGCGCTCGCGCCTCTCGCGCTCGCCGGCTCTGCGCGTGCGCAGACCGTGCCGGGCCCGGTTGGCGCGCTCGCGCATACCGCGGAGGAGGCCGAGGCGCTCCAGACGCTCGAGGACGGTCGGCTCGTCAGCGCGCGCACGCAAGCCGAGGAAGTGTTGCGTCGCGACCCGCAATCGATCGTCGGCCACTACGTCCTCGCGCGCGCCTACTTCGACGCCGAGGGCTCGCTCGCCCGCGCGCTCTATCACTTCGGTCGAGCGCGCGAGCTCTACGAGGGCGGGGCGCAGATGAACCCCGACTTCCATCAGGAGCTGCTCTATCAGAACGCGCGGCTCGCTGGGCAGATGGAGCTCTACGAGTTCCAGCTCGATCTCCTCGGCTATCACGATCACCTCTACGACCCGGATCTGATCGCCGAGCGCTGCTGGCCGCTCATGAAGCTGGGCCGGATGGATGAAGCACGTCGGTTTGCAGAGACGGCCGCCGCCTCGCCGGATTCGTGGCAACGCTCGGCCGGGCTCAACGCGCTCTGCGCGGTCGAGGGGGAGGCGCGCACGCGGACCGCGTATCGGACGGCGTGCATCAACGCGCTCGAGAGCGCGCGCCAAGAGGTGGCGGATCGTCAGACGGGCGACGTCGGCGCGGGCCTCACCGTCGACGCCTACAACGCGGCGCTCGCGTCGGCGTCGGCCCTCTCGATCGAGGAGGCGATCACGCTCGCCCAGGAGGGCGCGCGCCGCTTCGAGCCGACGGTGGCCAACCCGTGGTCGCTCGTGATGGAGCTCCAGCTCAGCGACGGCCGCACCGGCGAGGCGCTCGACTCGTTCGTGCAGATGCTCGCGTGGAACGATCGGATCCCCGCCTCGCTCCGCGATCAGGGCCGCGCGGACCTCGAGGCGCAGGTCGCGATGCTGCTGTTGATCGCGGGCGAGACCGAGCAGGCGGAGACGCGGATCGATCGCGCCCTCGATCGGCCGGACCGGCGCGGCCTCACGACGGACGGCGCCGAGCAGGCGCGCGGTCGGCACGCGCTGTTGCGGCGGATGGTCGAGCGCGCTCGGATCGAGGAGCGGCGCGAGCGCGCGAGCTTCCTCGGGCGAGGCGCGCAGCTCAGCGAATGGGTGAGCGGGCTCTGGGATCGCTGGTTCGGTGGGTTCACCGACGACGAGCGGCTGGTCGCGGTGCTGAGCGACTCGGGCCGGTTGCAAGACACGTTGAGGCCCTACATGGCGGGCGGGATCGACGGGCTCAGCCCTTGGATGGTCGGCGAGCTCATCGACGTGGTGGGCCCCGGCGTGTTCGCGGTCGCGCTCGAGCGCGCGGAGACCGCGGATCGCGAGGAGGCGGCGGCGACGCCCTACTATCAGGCGCTCGACGCCGAGCTGGCGGGGCGCCGTGGCGACACGTCGCGCGCGCTCCGGGTCGGGGAAGAAGCGTTGACCGCGCTCGAAGGTCAGCGCGGCACCGCGATGGTGCGCGCGCGGCTCGCCGGCGTCCTCGCGGAGGCCGCGGAGGACGACGGGCGGACGCAGCGTGCGAACGAGCTCTATCAGCTCGCGATGGACGTCGACCCGTCCGTGATCCGTCGCCTCGGGCTGAGCCTCCCGGTGCGGTTCACCGCGAGCGGTGCGGACGCCGAGGAGGCGGCCGACTGGCTGTCTCGCTCGCCGCGCTTCCACGAGGAGCGCGGCTACTTCGAGCTGCGCATCGAGTCGGTGCGTGGCGGCATGCGCGCGTGTCTCGCGAGCGCGGCGGGCAACGAGATCCGCTGCGTCACAGCGGCGCCGCCGGCCGAGCCGACCACGCCGCCGCCGACACCGCCCTCGTCCGAGGGCGAGGAGGACGAGGACGTCGAGGAGCCGCCTGAGGATCCGAACGCCGACTTGACGCTGCCGCAGCGCCTCGCGATGGAGGTCCATCGTCAGCTCTTCGCCGCGCGCATCGAGCTCGGCGCGATCGATCTCCGCTCGCTCGACGGCCGCACCACCGGCGGGAGCGCGCTGGCCAACGACCGCCTCCGCGAGCTGACGCAGTAGGCATCGAACCCCGGGAAGACCGCCCGATCGCCGCGCCCAGATGATTAGCGAGTTGGCTAAGCTTGACGACGATTAGCGAAACTGCTAATCGTCGGCGCATGACCAACGACAAGCCCGTGACCGTGATCTGCAAGTACGTCGTCAAGCCCGGCAAGGAAGCGGAGATGCGCGCGCTCCTCGCCGACCACTACCCCACGCTCCGGCGGGCCGGGCTCGTCACCGAGGAGCCGGCGCTCATCTATTCCGGCGTTCCGGGAGACGACGAGAAGGAGGAGCGCCACGGCCGGAGCACGGGGGTGTTCATCGAGATCTTCTCGTGGCGGACCGGCGACAGCTCGCGCGTCGCGCACGAGAGCCCCGACGTGATGAAGGTGTGGGAGCCGATGGGCGCGATCTGCGAGCACATGGAGTTCCCGCACTTCGAGCGGATCACTCCCTGACCAAGAAGCGCAGAGCCGAGCGCGAGGATCCGTCCGAGGTCGAGCCGGTCGCGCGCGATGCCACGTCCGAGCTCGATGAGCTCGATCGCGTGTTCAAGGCGCTCGCGCACGCGTCGCGCCGGCAGATTCTGTTGGTCATCAAGTTTCGTGGCGGGGAGATGACGGCCGGCGAGATCGCGGACCGCTTCGGCTGCGCGTGGCCGACGACGTCGCGTCACCTCGCGGTGCTCGAGGCGGCCGGTCTCGTCGTCGTCGAGAAGCGCGGGCGCGAGCGCGTCGTGCGCGTCGACGAGGCGAAGCTCCTCCGCGTCACCCACGGCTGGACGAAGTGGTTCGACGCGTCCGAGGGATCGCCCTCGGCCGACTGATCAGCCGTCCTGGTCGCGGTTGGGCCAGAGCGCGCCGAGCTCGAGCTCGATCGCGTCTAACGGAGGGATGCGCGCGCGCTCGTCCCGGCCGTGCGCGCCGGCGAACACGTACGGCTCGCCCTCGAGTCGGAACACCTCGACGGTGTGTTGACGCGGATCCACCAACCACACGTAGGGCACGCGCTCGCGCGCGTAGATCGGCAACTTGCGCTGTCGATCGATCAGCGCGGTAGACGGAGAGAGCACCTCGCATGCCCAATCCGGCGCGAGCTCTACGTAGGGCGCGTTCGGCACGGCGCCGAGGCGCTCGCGCCGCCAGCCGGCGAGATCGGGGACGAGGATGTCCTCGCCGAGGTGCAGCTCGGGCTCGTCGAGGATGATCCAACCGCCCGGGCCGCCTCGGCCACGATGGAACGCGGAGCCGAGGTCCATCCCGAGCACGGACGCGGTTTCGCTGTGAGGCCCCGCCGGCCGCGGATGGGTGAACAGCTCGCCGCCCAACACCTCGGCCACGAGGTGCTCGGGTGCGTCGAGGACGTCCTGATAGGTCGCGCGTCGACGGGCGGGCTCGCTCACGTGAACGAGTCTACCGCGCGGCAGACGCTCACGCGATCAGGGGGCCGGCTCTTCGTCCTCGCCCTCGTCGTCGAGCGCATCGAGCGTCTCGCCGCCGCCCTCGCCCTCGTCGTCGAGCGTGTCGCCGCCCTCGCTCGGAGGAGCGAGATCGTCGAGCGTCTCGCCGCCGCCCTCGTCGAGATCGTCGAGCGTCTCGCCGCCGAGGTCGTCGAGCGTCTCGCCACCGAGGTCGTCGAGGTCGTCGAGCGTGTCGCCGCCGCCGAGGTCGTCGAGCGTCGCGCCGTCGTCGTCGAAGCCTTCGAGGATGTCGACGCCTTCGCCCATGTCGGTCGGCGTCTCGTCATCGAGGCGGATGTCGGTCGCGGATCCGAACTTCTCGACGAGGAACGTCGAGAGGACGGGGAGGTACGTCGTGATCCCGAGCGCGATGAGGAGCAGGAAGATGAATGGCAGCACCGCGGTGTAGAGCCGCGTCACCGGTTTCTCGAAGCGGAAGCTCGAGATGAACAGGTTCAGGCCGACCGGCGGCGTGAGGTACCCGATCTCGAGGTTCAGGAGGAACACGATCCCGAGGTGGTAGTCGTCGATGCCGAAGTGGCGCGCGATGGGGACGATCAACGGCACGACCACGACGATCGCGCTGAAGATGTCCATGAGCATGCCGACGACGAGCAGGAACAGGTTCAGCGCGAGGAGGAACATCCACGGCTCGCTGATGAACTGCTCCATCCACTCGACCATGAGCTCGGGCACCCGCGCCTGGATGAGGAACCCGGTGAAGCCGAGCGCCGTCGCGAGGATGGCGAGGATCGCGCCGAGCATCGTCATGCTCTCTTTGACGACGCGCGGGAGATCCTTCTGGATCGAGATGTCCTTGTAGAAGAACACCTCGATGACGACGACGTAGAGGGCGGTGAACGCGGACGCCTCGTGGATGCGGAGGGCGCCGCTCGCGAGGCCGGCGAGCAACACCGCCGGCAGCATGATCTCCATCGCCGCTTCGAGGAGCGCGGCGCGCGTCTCGCCCGACGTGGCGAACGTCCCCGCGAAGAACGTCGCGCTGAGCGGTAGCATCAAGTAACGTGCGTTGTCACTGATCCACGGGCCCAGCCCGCCGCCGGCCGCGACGTAGCCTTCGCCGGAGGTCCCCCAGCCGAACGCGATCGCGATCCCGGCGACCGCCACCGCGATGACCGGCGCCGCGACGAGCGTTCCCGCGAAGAAGCGCAGGAACTGAACGAACCCCTGGCGCGCGGCCTCGCCGGTGGGGCGCTGCTTCCATCCGACCACCACCGCGTAGGCCACGAGGATCGCGACCGTCACGCTGCCGGGCACGAGGCCCGCGAGGAACAGATTGTCGATGGTGATGCCGGCGACGACGCCGTAGAGGACGATGGGGATGCTCGGCGGGAACAAGAGGCCGAGCGAGCCGCCGGTCGTGACCAACCCGAGCGAGAAGCTCTCGGGGTACTTCTCCTTCATCAGCGCGGGGAAGAGGAGCCCGCCGATCGCGACGATCGTGATGCCGCTCCCGCCGGTGAACGTGGTGAAGAACGCGCTCGCGGCCAGGCACACCACCGCGAGACCGCCGGGGAGCCAACCGAAGAGGGCGCGGCTCACGCGGACGAGGCGACGCGGCGTGCCGCTCTCCGCGAGGAGGTAGCCCGCGAACGTGAACAACGGGAGCGTGACGAGGGTCGGCGAGTCGGCGAAGCGCTCGCTGAACACGTCGACCGCGACCGATGTGATGGTCCCGTTCTCGCTGAACAGGATCATCGACGCGGCGCCGAAGATCGCGAACAGCGGAGCGCCGAGGAACGCGAAGACGAGGAGGATGACGACGTAGAGGGGATCCATCAGAGGTCCCCTTCCGCTTCCGGCTTCGTCGCGGAGCCGGTCTTCCCCTTGGGCGGCTCCGCCTTGTTCATCGCGAGGATCGAGCCGATGCCGCTCGCGAGGAGCCGGGCCGAGATGACGACGAACATCACGGGGACGATCAGCTGCAGCGCCGCGGCGGGTGTCTCGACCGGGATCGAGAGCGCGCTGAACGCGGATCGGATCCCGCAAAACACGCTGGGCATCTCGAGGCCCGCGTCCGTGACTTGCGCGAGCGTGGCGTCGCACACGTGCATGGAGCCGGCGTCGCCGTAGACCTCCATGTTCGCGGGGCGCTCGCCCGCGTTCACGAGCACCGCGGCCCAGAACGCGCGCGCGAGGAAGAAGCTCACCACCGCAGACCCGATCCCCGTGATCGCGCGCATCACGAGCTTTCCCTTGTACGGGACGAGCCGCGGAAACAGATCCACGCCGATGTGGCGCTCGTCCTTGGTCGCGAGCGACGCGCCGAGGAACGCCAGCCAGAGGGTGCCCTTCTGGAGGAACGGATCGATCCACGTGAGGCTCTCGAGCGCCGCGTTGGCCCACGCCACGTCGAAGCCGGCGATGTTGCGGAAGATCGCTTGGATCGAGGCCGCGACGATCATCGCGAGGAGGAACAGCGTCGCGAGCGCGGCTTCTCCGCGCGCGATCCCATCATCGAGCTTCTTCAGCGCATCCACTCGTTCGGTCCGCCCGTTGGCCGAGGAGCGTACCCGAGGGGGGCCGAGGAACGCGAGAACCTACCGAACGCGGGCGCGGTGTCCGTCGCGCATCCGCGTTTTATCGCGCTTTGCGCGTCGGCGCGGTCAGCCCGAGGTCGCGGCGCGCGCGACGCGCAGGGTCGGGAGCGCGATCGGCGAGACCACGAGCGCGACGGTGAGGGTCCCCATGCCGACCACGAACCCCGCCACCGCGGCGAGCGCGAACCGCGCGACGTCGCCGGCGTTCGAGGGCTCTTCGCGCGCGGCGTCGAGCCCGACCTCCGCCCTCACGTCGCCGACCGACCGATCGAGGAGCGCTTCGTACGCCTGGCCGTAGAGCGTGCGCGATCGGAGGCCGCGCACGAACGCGCGGTAGGTCCGCCGCGGAGCCGCCATCGCGCCAGCCGTGAGCCCGCCGAGGTTGAGCACCCACGCGGCGGCGAAGTCCTTGCAGCCGGCGCCGATCTCCCACGCCGAGATCTCGAGCTCGCCGAGGATGTCGGTGTCGTAGCCCGTCAAGACGTGGTGCAGGTCGTGGTAGCGGACGGCGCGCACGCGGGCCGCCGAGTTCGGGATCGCGAGGGGGATCGGGCCGAGCTCGACCTTGACCCACGACGCGCCGTAGCCGCCGTCCGGTCCAAACTCGTTGGCCGCGAAGTAGCGATCGCGCGCCGCGCGGAGGGTGAGCTCGTCTTCGTACGCCACGATCGCCATGCGATGCCTCCGACTCGCGGGAGGCTGGGGTCGAGCTTCGTGGGCGTCAATCAACGCGGCTCCGAAACGCGCGCGCCCCGCGCTCGCGGTCAGCGAGGCGGGGCGCAGGCTCGAACGTCGAACGTGAGAGGCTCAGCCGCCGCGGGCGGCGCGCATCACGCGCTCCATGAGCTCGCGCGGGAAGAGGCGTCCGGCGAGTCGGTTGCGCGTCTGCGTGGCCGCTTCCTGCCACTCCGCCTCGTGGGCCGAGATGTCGACCGCCGTGAGGCCGTGGCGGGTGGTGAGCGCCTCGTAGTAGCGACGGTCGTCGCGGCGGATGCGCGTGACGAGCGTGCTGTGCGCCTGGTCCGCCGTCTCGGTGAGCGCGGTCTGGAGATCGGCGGGGAGCGAGTTGAACTTCTCCTCGCTGACGATGGTGGCGCCGATGAGGAACGTGTTCGCCTGCTGCGTCACGTGGGTCAACCGCGTGTGCCACTGCAGCGCGCTCGCCGCCGTCGCCGACGCGACCACCGTGTCGACCTGACCGGTGCTGAGCGCCGGGAGCACCTCGGGTACGCCGAGGCGCACGCCGTTCGCGCCGACCACGCTCAAGAACTCGCCGAACATGCTGTCGTCGCGCCACACCCACGGGCGCACCGAGCGCAGATCGCGCGGCCGCTCGATCGGGCGGTTGCTGAAGATGCGGCCTTCGCCGACGTCGCCCCAGCCGAGGAAGTGCACGCCGTTTTGCTGGAACTGCGTGCCGAACTCCGCGCTCATCGCGTTGCGCGCGCGATCGAGCTGCTGGTAGGTGGTCACGACGCCGGGCGCCTGGAGCACGAGCACCGGTCGCACGACGAGGCTCAGTCCGGTCGAGGTGACCGCCGCGCCGTCGAGCTGTCCGATCCGGATCTTCCGGATGACGTCGCGCTCATCGCCTTGCGAGCCGCCCGCGTAGATGCGGAGCGAGAGCCGGTTGTTCGTGCGCTGGCGCAGCGTGTTGTTCCACGCGTCGAACACGCGCATCCACGACGAGCCGCGCGGCGCGAGGGTGGCGAGGCGGAGCTGGATCGCCCCGTCCTGCGCGTCCACCGGCCGTGGCGCGGCGCCGGGGAGGGTGAAGAGCGCCGCTGCGAGCAGCGCCATCAAGAGGGTTCGTTTCTTCATCGAAGCGTCCTTTCGGAGGCTGCGAGCCTAGCACGCATGGGGGTGGGGGTAAGACGGGCGGTCCCCCTTCACATTCACAGAGGATCGCTGTGCCGCAACCTGCTCAGAAGAACTGATCGGTGCGCCGCAGCCAGCGGATCGCGCGCCGTCTCGCGATCCGATTGGCGAGGCGTGCGCTCGGCTCGGGATCGCCGCCGTCCACCACCTCGCGCAGGAGGTGGATGTAGAGGTCGCGATTCTGCGTCTGCACCGCGTAGGTGCGCGCGTAGCTGTGCTGCACGGTGAAGAAGTGGCGGTCGGTGAGCTCGAGCACGCGCTCGAAGCCCTGACGTGCGCGATCCGGATTGCCGCCGAGCGCTTCGGGGAGGCTCGCGTCGACGACGGCGAGGAACGTGAGGCCGGAGTAGTTGAAGTAGCTCTCGTCGAGCTGCACCGCGCGCTCGACCAGCGCGCGCGCCGTCGGCAACGTCAAGATCATTTCCGGATCATCACGACCCGCGTTCACCGCCGAGCCCCACGCGTAGCCCGTCCAGAACAGGAGCGGGACGTCCTCGGGGCGCGTGTAGTGCTCGCGCAGATACGCGACGAACTCCGGGTTACCCCCGCGGAGCGCGTCGTCGATGCCGGGATCGCGCACGCGCATCAGGTGAACGCCGACGTTGCGCCCGCGCTCGTACAAGAGGCGCGCGCGGCCCATCAGCCGCTCTTCCTCCTCGAGGTCGCCGCGGTCCTGGGCCTGCTCCATCTCGTCCTCGACCCAGCCGTAGCCGTACGAGACGTACGCGCGCACGAGGGTGATGCCGAGCTCTTCGTTGTCGGGGATGACGCGGAAGAGGCCTTCGATCGTCATGATGCTGCCGGGGATCGCGTCACCGGCGAGCTCGTAGTCGAAGTGACCCTCGAGGCCGCCCGCGGCGCGGGTGAACAGCGACGCCGACGAGTTCGCGGTGAAGCGCGTCAGATCGCAGCCCGGTCCGAGCGAGACGAGGAGGAGGGCACTGAGGAGGGTGAGGAGCCAGCGCGAGCGATTCATGGCAGCGTGCTTACGCAACCGGGGCCGCGCCTGTCAACACGGGCCGCACCGACGGGCGCCGAGGATGGGGTTGACGCCGCCCGAGCCGCCCGCCCATCTTTAGCCATGCGCTTACGGGGAGCCGTTCCGACCCTCGCGATCCTCCTCGGGCTGACGCTCGTCCCCTCGCTGGCCGAAGCGACGCTGATGGAGGCGATGTCCCTCGAGCAGCTGGTGGCGGAGTCGGATCTCGTCGCGGTGGTCACGTGCACCGACGAGCGCGCCTCGTACGACGATCGGCAGCGGATCGTGACCGACTACGCCCTGGCGGTGGAGGAGGTGCTCAAGGGCGCCGCGACGTCGCGGGCGACGATGCGCCGGCTCGGCGGCGAGATCGGCGACATCGGCATGCGCATCGAGGGCGAGCCAGGGCTCGTCCCGGGGCAGCGCTACGTCGTGTTCCTCCGCCGCTTCGACGGCGGAGTGGACCGACCGGTCGGGATGAGCCAAGGGGTCCTGCGGATCGAGGAGGCAGCGGGCGTGCTCCGCGTGCTTCCCGGCGGCGGTGGTCTCTCCCTGGTGCAGCGCGACCCGACGGGCGGGCTCCGACCTGCGCCCTCCGCGCTCCTCCACCCCGAGGCGCTCGACGCGGTGCGCGAGCGCATCGATCGGATCGTGGCGAGGCAGCTCGGCACGAGCGACGGGGCGGACGGAGCGCTTCGACCGTGAGGCGAGCGAGTTGGCTGACCGCGCTCGCCCTCGTCGGCGCGTGCCTCGGCGCGTCGCGCGCGCACGCGTACTGCCGCATGACGACGAGCCTGCGCGCGCCGTCGATCACGGAGCCGTGCATCCTGCCGAACATGGACGCCGACCCGCCGGAGCACTTCCTCGCGTGGCAACGCGCGTGCACATCGATCACCCTGAGCGCCACCAACGCGTCGGCCGACCTCACCGAGTCCGAGGTGCTCGGCGTGCTGGAGCGCTCGATCGCGACGTGGGAGAGCGTGACCTGCGGCGGCGCGCCGGTCGGGCTCGACGTCCAGGTGCTCCAGGATCTGAGCACGTGTGGGCGGCCGCTCTACCGCGACTCGGGCGGCAACGTGAGCACGATCATGTTCGTCGCCGACTGGACCGAGCGCATGAACGACCCCGCCGCGTTCGCGCTGACCACGGTGTGGCACCGCAAGAGCACGGGCGAGATCCTCGACGCGGACATGGAGATCAACGAGCTCCGCGGGCCGTACGCGATCTGCCCGCCGGCCGGCTGCACCGAGGACCGCGGCGTGGATCTCGAGAACGTGGTGACCCACGAGATGGGCCACTACTTCGGCCTCGCGCACAGCACGAACATGGACTCGACGATGTTCGCGTCGGCGGTGGCGGGTGAGACGATCAAGCGCGACCTCGACGCCGACGACGTAATGGGCCTCTGCGAGGTCTACCCCGCCGGGAGCCTCCCGGCGGAGTGCGACTACACGCCGCGCGGCGGGCTCGATCTCACCTGCAACACGGGGTGCTCGGTACGGGCGCCCGGCGCGCCGGAGCGAGGCCCCCTGCTCGTCGTGGTCGCGGCCCTCGCCTTGGTGCTCTCCCGACGCCGCCCCGGCTGAGGACGCGATCGGCGGACCACGCGCGCAGCCGCCGCAGGGTCGAGGCCGCGGGTCGAGGCCGCGGGGTCGAGGCCGAGGATCGACCGGCGCTCATCGTCCCGCCGACCATCTCCTCCCCCGGATCGTGGCGCGTGTCTACTCCTCGTCCGTCTCGAGGGCGCGGCGCGCCACGTCGAACGAGAAGCCGGCGCGCGCGAGCTTGGCGAGGGCCTTGTTCCTCCGCTCGGGATCGCTCGCGTCGAGGCGCGCGCGCCGGACCAGCGCGCGCGCGGCCTCGAGGTCGTCGTGCTCGCCGAGCGCGCGGTCGGCGTCCTCGCCGCCGATGCCGTGCTGGTAGAGCGCGGCGCGGATCGCGCGCTGGCTCTTGCCACGACGGCTCATCGACGCGGCGCGATCGCGCGCGAAGCGTGCGTCGTCGACGTAGCCGCGCTCGCGCATCGCGAGGACGACCTGATCGACCGCGGCCTCGCCCTCGGCGGGGTCGGTGCCTAGCTCGCGCACGGAACGTTGCACCCGACGCATCAGGGTGCGGCGGAGCTTGGCCTCCGATCCCGGGTAGCGCTCCAGATAGTGCAGCGCGACCCGCTCGAGGTACGGGCGGGTCGCGGGCTTGGCGGGGCGGCGCACGGCTCGGAGCGAGCGGGCGACGCCACCGCTCGCGCGGTGAGCGACGCCCGCGTCGTTCGCGCTACTCGCTGCGCTCGGAGATCACGAACTGCACGCGGCGGTTGCGGGCCCGGTTCGCGGCCGTGATGTTCGGCACGAGCGGGGTGTCCTGGCCGTAGCCGCGCGCCTCGAGGCGACCCGCGTCGACCCCCGCGCGGACGAGCCAGTCACGCACGGAGTCGGCGCGGCGCTGCGACAGGTCCTGGTTGTGCTGACGGCCGCCGCGGTCGTCCGTGTGGCCTTGGATCTCGATCCGGAGGAGCTCCGGGTGACGGAGGATCACGTCCGCGATCTCGGTGAGGAGCGGCGTGCTGTCCGGCAGGATGTCCGCGCTGTCGGTGGCGAAGTTCACCTGGCGCCGGATCATGATCTGACGCTGCTGCAACACCACTTGCGAGCGCGACGGCCGGGCGATCAGGGTGATCGTCGGCTCCGCCGTCTCACGTGCGCGCACCTCGATGGTGGTCTGGCTGAGGAGGTAGCCCTCCGCATCGACGCGCGCGGTGTACGTGCCGGGCTGGAGGTCGTTCACGTTGAGCGACCCGTCCGGTCCGGTGACCGAGCTGCGGTTCGCCGGTCCGGTCAGGTTGACCGTCGCGCTGCCCACCGGGCCGCCCGAGTCGGAGACCACGTGCGCGCGGATGTTGCCGAGCCGCGGGAGCGCCTCGAGCTCGCAGCGCACCTCGACGTCGCCACCCTCGGGCGCGATCGTCGCGGCGCACGTGCCCTGGTGGTACTCGGGGTGGCTGATCGCCATCGCCACCTCGCCCGGATCGAACTCGTAGCTGGTGAAGCCACCGGCCGGGTTCGACGACTGCGCGGTGAGCTCGCGACCGGGGAACTCCACGATCGCGCCGGCCACCGGCGTGCCCGCGCCCTGCTCGACCACGGTGCCGATCACGCGACCGCGCGGCGCCGCCGGGGGCGTGCGATCGACCTCGCGGATGACCTCGCGCTCGACCTCCTCGATGCGCGGCACGGTGTCGAACGCGTAGCCGAAGCCGAGGCGGACGTCGTACGGCTCCTGGCCGCTCAGCTCACGGACGAACGTGTTGACGCCCGTCGTGCCGATGTCCACCGCGACGAAGATGCTCATGCCCTGGAGCGGCGGCAGCACCCGTACACCGAGGGTGAGCCGCGACTCGAACGCCGAGCCGCCCTGCTTGTCGAGGCAGCCGTCCTCGCCGACCGCCGGCATGTCGGGCGTGCCCGCGCCGGGGATGAAGAGGCAGCTGTAGCCCTGGCGGTTGACCGGGATGTCGATCGTGTACTCCGCGATCGGGCTGATCACGAAGTCCGCGCCCGCGTCGCCCACGTTCTCCATCGCCACGATCGGCGCCTCGAGGCCGATCCCGATGCGGAAGCGATCGACGCGATCGATCTGGAGCGAGTAGCGCTCGACGCGCGTGATGAGGTGGCGGTCTTCCTGGCAGTCGCCGGTGGCCGGATCCGGGGGGCACGGACGCGGATCGGCGAGCGCGGCGTAGCGGCGGCGCTCGACGTCGCTGACCAGCGCGGACGAGTTGTCGAGGATGTAGCCGAGGTTCAGGCGCGCGATGAACGGGATGCGATCGGGCAGCTCGCGCAGATCGATCGTCGCGTTGGCGCGGATGCCGAAGCCCGTGCTGTCGCCGACGAGGCCGATGTCGCCGACCGTGTTGAGGAACATCAGGCTGACGTCACCGCCGAGGGTGAGCCAACGAAGGTCCTCGAAGTTGTAAAACGCCTTGACGCCGAACAGCGTGTCGCCGAGCACCTGGAAGAGGTTCGGATCCTCCTGCTCGTTGCTGTTCGCGTAGCTCGCGATCGACGCGTAGATCTCGAGGAACTCGAACGGGGTCCAGCTCAGCGAGAGCGAGCCGCCGATGTGGCTGTGGTTCGTCGAGCGATCCGGCGACACGCCGTTGAGGGTGAGCCAGCCGTCGACGAAGAAGAAGTCGAGGCCGAGCTGCGCGCGGAACGCCGCATCGGCGCCCGAGCCCGCGTCCACCACGTGGATGCCGCCGACCGAGCCCTGCCAGGTGTTGTGGAGGTGCATCCGGCGCTCGCGGCGCGCGGCGCGCTCGTCGTCGTCGCTCCGCGGCTCGTCGTCCTGGTCGTCGCCGCTGGGCGGGGTCTCGTCGTCGAGGTCGCCGTCCTGGAGGCCGCCCGTGGCGCCGCCGCCGGTGCCCTCCCCATCGTCGCCGAGGCTGTCGTCCTCGAGGTCGTCGAACTCATCGTCGCCGCTGCCGCCGCCGTCGCTCGTTCCGCCGCCGCCCTCTTCAGGGTCGTCGAACTCGTCCTCCAGATCGCCGAACTCGTCGTCCTGCGCGGATGCGGGAGCGGCAGCGAGCGCCAACCCGGCGCTCAGGACTGCGGAAAGGGACAGGGGAAGAAGGTCCTTCAAGCGCATCGCCGCTCCTCGTCACGACCGCTCGAGGAGCGGTCCTGGGGTCGGATTTCACCCCCATTCCGGGGCGTGCGAGTCATACAACGGACCCGGCGGAATCACAAACACGATCGCACGCTTAGCGCGTCGCCGATCGGGGCTGTCCGACGCTCTGGGCGCGTCGGATCGCGGCGCCGCGATCAGTCGAGCAAGCGGACGTGCACGGTGACCGTGCCGGTGCCCGCGATCATCACGCGCCGCGGCAGGGGGGCCCGGCCGGGACCGATCGGCGTCGCGGTGACGATGTACGCACCCGCCGTCACGCGCGCGATCTGGCAGCGGCCGGATTGCGTGCGGCACCGAAACGTCTCGCTGCCTTGCTCGGCCGCGAGCGTGACCTCCGCTTCTCCACCGCTGACCTCAATCTGCACGGGAGCTTGCGCGGCGGCCGGCGGCGGCATGCCCATCGCGAGGGCGAACGGCGCGGCGACGAAGAGCGCGAGCGCGATCGCTCGCCGCGCGAGCGTCCATCGTTCACCGGATCGGGATCCCACGTTGGCCCTGCTTTCCCTCGACGTGCGCGCTTCGTTGCTCATCGCGCAATGGACTGCTCGCGGATGGACGGGCGAGGCCGGGCCCGATTCACCCGGGCTCCTCTTCGGGGATCTCCACCTGCAACGTCTCGTCGCCGATCGGGATGTCGTCCTCGAAGCCGTAGCGCGCCTGCTCGTCGTTCTCGTCGTCGTCGAGGCCGGTCACGTCGACCTGGCGCGTTTCGCCGCCGCCGTCCGAGGGCTGCGCGTAGCCATCGTCGTCGTACGCGTCCGCTTCGTACGCGCCCGCTTCGTAGCCGCCCTCGACCTCGGCCTCGTACTCCTCGGGCTCCGCCTCCGCGTCGTGGTGGGTTCCCTCGTAGTCGCCTTGGGCCTCGCTCTCGTACTCGGAGGCGTCGTCCTCCTCGTCGAGCTCGTCATAGGCCTCGGTGGCCGGAGGCGCGGTGCGCGCGATCGGAGCCGCGAACTCGTCGCCGGGACGAGGCGCGGGACCCACCCGCTGGCTGGGATCGAGGTCGGGCCGCGGCGGCTGCCCCGGTGCGGGGAGCGCGCCTTGCGCGTACGCAAAGTAGCCGGTCGCGCCGAGCGAGTCGGGTCGGACCGCCGGCTGCGGCGACCACGTCGCGTGGAGGATGCGGCGCGTGAGGCCCGCCGCCCCGGCCTCCGAGTGCGGCGACGGCAGCGGCGCCGGAGCCTGCGGCGCGGGGAGCTCGTAGATCATGGACTGCGCGGGCGCCGAGAGCGACGGCGCGGGACGGTGCGAGGGTGGCTGCGAGCCCGCGTCGTCCGACCACTCCGAGGACGTGGCCTCGAGCAACCCGGAGTCGAGCTCCTCCTCGGCCTCGTCGATCGGCGCGTAGGCCGCGGGCGCCTCCGCCGGAGCGTCGTCGTCGAACACGGCGTCGAGCTCCGCGTCGTACGCTGCCGCGACGGCCCCATCGGCGGGTGCCTCGTACGCGACCTCCGCTGGCGCGGCATCCACCTCGGCGGCGTACGGACCCGCGTCTCCCGGAGCGTCGAGCTGCGCGGCGTCGTACGGTGCGGCATCTCGGGCGGCGTCGTACTGGCCAGCGTCGTACTGGCCAGCGCCGTACTGGCCAGCGTCGTCTTGCCCAGCGACGTACTGCCCGGCGTCATCCTGCCCGGCGTGACCCGCATCGTAGGTTGCGCCGTCGAAGCCTGGGTTGTCCATGTCGCTTGCGACGTCCGCCGGCTCGACATCCGCTTCGTACGCCGGCTGCGCGGCGGCGGTCTCGGGGACCTCCACCTCACCGGTCTGCGGCTCTTCACCCGCGTACGCGGCGCGGACCTGGAGGATCCGCTCGAAGTAGATCTGCGCCATGTCGTCCATCTGGAGCGAGTCCATCACGACGTCGTAGCGATGCTCGGGCGCGCGCTCCTCGCCGTTGTCGAACGACTGGGTGCAACGACCTTGCCCTTGGAGAGCCGCCGATCCGTCCGCGAGGATCACTGCGAACTGGACCCACTCTCCTTCGGGGACCGACTCGCCGCTCGGCAGCATCAGCCGCTCTTCGTCGACGCGTGAGTGGAAGCTCTCGGCCAGCTCGGAGATGTCGTTGAACGGCGTCGGGACGCTGATCTCGTAGCTCATGATTCGGACCGCACGTCGTTGAGGGGTCTCGTTCGCTCACCGTCAGCGAGCAGCTCTTCGATGCGCGACTCGGCGGCGTCGAGCTTCGATGCGCCGAGCCGTGAAAGCCGGATGCCCTGTTCGAACACCGCGAGCGACTGCTCCAGCGGCAGCTCGCCGCTCTCGAGGCGCTCTACCACATCCTGGAGCTGGGTGAGGATCTGCTCGAAGCTGAGCTCCGGCCGATCGGGCGACGCACCTTCCACGCGGCGACGATGCCGCAGGCGTGCGGTCGGGGTCAACCGTGATGCTCGCGGGCGCGGCGCTCGGAGGCACGGTTCTCGGAGGCACCGTTCTCAGAGACCGAGCCCGAGGTGGAGCATGAACAGGTCGAAGCCCGCCCCGGCGAGCTCCATCCGCTGGTACGCGATCGAGGCGGTCGCGTGGAAGTTGCGGAAGATGCGCAGCTCGGCGCCCAGCTCGATCCCGCCGCCGCCGAACACGTGGGTGACGGTCGTCTCGAACCGCTCGCCGACGAGGACCCCCACCGAGAGGATCGCGCTCAGGTGTGGGACGAGCGGGTCGATCAGCTCGGGGAGCTGGACGCCGACCTCGAGCGCGCCGCGGGTGAAGAGATCGTCACCGCCGAGGCTGTAGTCACGGCTGCCGATCTCGGCGACGAGCCCCGTGCGCAGCGGGTGGATCGGCCACTGGAGAAAGACGTGGAGCGCCGCGGTGTGGGCGTCGCCGCCGCCGAAGCCGTCGGCCAGCTTGGTGTAGCCGTAGCCGAGCTGGATCTGCGGTCCGACGAACGGGCCCACGGGCTCCTCGGTCGGCGCGGGCTCCTCCTCGGTCGGCGCCGGGCGCTCGGGAGCGGTGGGCAGCGGTCGGTCGAGAGCATGGCCGAGCCCGTCGCCGTTCTCCTGCCCGCTCGCGCTCGCCGCGACGAGGCTGGCGCTCAGCGCGAGGCATCCGCCGATCCACGCGCGGAGCGTCACGGACCGGCCGGCCTCACGACCTGGAGCGACACCATCGCGTCGACCTCGGGCGTGCCGAGATCCGGCGTCGCCACGAACGCGTAGCGGAGCACCCGCGCGTCGCCCAGCGGGAAGTAGACGACGCGACGATAGCGGTCGAACACCGCGCTCGACGTGAAGCTGATCATCTCCATGCCCACGATCCCGTCGCGGGTCATGACCTCGCGCGGCGGGACGACGATGTCGCGCGCGTTCGCGTTCGCCTCCGCGACGTCGCCCGCGATGCGCGCGCTCGGCGTGCCCGTCTCGAGCGTGACCGTGAGGTCGTACTTGGCGGGGCCGGCATCGGTCATCCCGTGGATCATCGCGTTGGAGCGGACGCGGAAGCGGACGCCGTTGGGCATCTCGCCGGCGAACTCCCAGGGAGGGCTGAGGTAGCGGACGGTGTACTCGCCGCTCAGGGGGCTCCACTCCTCCATGTGGTTGATCGGATCGTCGCCCGACGGCGCGCACGAGATGGTGAGCGCGGCCAGGATGGCGATGGGGCCCGCGCTGATCCTCGCGCTCACGGGCGAACTCTGCGCGGGGCCCCTGCGTTTCGCAAGGTCGCGGGTGGGTGGGATGGAGCGACGCAAGGTGTCCTCACGGGGCCTCGATGACCTGGACCTCGGCCGGGCCCGCGGGGAGGCTCGGCACGAGCACCAACCCGTGCGTGAGCGCGGGCACCCTCAACCAACGGCCGTCGGCCAGCATGATGTCGGTGGATACGTACGTTGCGTCGTCGGGAGAGGGCGTCGCGCTCGCGATGCGGACGAACAGCGCGTCCTCCCCGCGCGGCCATGCGGCAGGGGGACGGCTCGGCTCGGCGCTCGCGGCGAGAGCGAGCGCGGCGCGCACCTCCGGCTCCCGTTCGGAGCGGGCGCGGCGCGCGGTCTCGGGGAACGACTCGGGGACCGCGAGCACCGCGAGCGCGCGGGCGGCGGCGAGACGGACCGCGTCGTGCTCGTCCTCGGCGGCGGCGACCAGCGCGCGCCACGCGCTCCGATCCTGCGCGAGGGCGAGCGCGATCGCGGCGCCGGCCCGCGTGCGCGCGTCCGGAGAGCGCAGCGCGCGTCGCATGGACTGCCGCAAACGTCGTTGCGCACGGGGTGAGGCCGGCTCACGCGCGAGGGCGCTCAGCCACATCGCCTCTGGCGCGGTCGCCGGATCGCGGAGCCGCGCTTCGATCCGGGCGGGGTCGATAGGCGCTCCGAGCTCGATCGCGGCGAGCGCCTCGGCCCGGAACGCGGCGGGGTCTCGCTCGCGCTCGATCGCATCCGCGAGACCGCGTCGCGCGCGATCGCTCGGCGATCCCGCGAGCTCGAGGCAAGCGGCGGCGAGCGCGCGTCGCGGCGCCTCGTCGGCTCGGAGCCACGCCTCGAGGGTCTCTCCGAGCGCACCGTCGACGCGATTTGCCGCGCAGCGCGCGAGCGGATCGGCCGCCGCGAGGTGTCGCTCGATCCGCGAGCGGAGCGCATCGTCGATCGAGCTCGCGTATCGACGGAGGCCGAGCGCGAGCGCGACGTCGAGGGCGGGCGGCGGATCGCTCAAGCCGCTGCGCTGTGTCGCCGCCAGCCCGAGGAGCGCGTCGAGCCCGCCGCCGCGCTCCACCCGCGCGAGCGCGTCGGCCGCCGCCATGCTGTCGCCTGAGCGCTCGGCGAGCTCGCGCAGGACGGGTACGAGCGGCGCGCTCGGGTGTTCGAGGATCGCGCTGAGCACCGCGTGGCGCAGCAGCGGCTCGAGCTCCGCGTCCTCACCGCTGAGCCGCGCTCGCGCGCGCGGCGCGGCGAGCTCCGGATCCAAGAGGACCAGCGTGCGCAGCGCGGCGGCGCGTTGCTCCGCGGTTCCGCGGTCGGCCAGCTCGATCAGGATGGGCGCATCGGCGCGCTCGCCGATCTGACCGAGCGTACGGAGCGCGGCCGCCACGACGTCAGGGTGTGCGTCATCGAGGTAGCCGGTGACGATGCTCGCGCCGCGCGGGTCTCCGATCGCGCCGATCGCGTCCAGGATCTCGATGCGCGCGGGTGGCAACGATTCTTGCAGGTGAGCGAGGAGCGGTACGCTCGCGCGCGTGTCCCCGATCACACCCAACGCCCGCGCGGCGCGCGCGGTCTGGCTCGGCTCGTCGAGCGCACGCAAGAGATGTGGCACCGCGGGCGGCCCGATCTCGCCGAGCATGTGCGCCGCGAGGTCGCCGACGTCGGCGCGCGGGAGGAGCGTCAACAGCGTGCGGATGGCGGGCTCGGAGGCGATCGCGCCGAGCGCGTGAACGATCTCCGCACGCTCCTCGACCGATCGTCCGTCGAGCTCGATCCAGCGCGCGAGCGCGGGCACGGCCGGCCGCGCATCGCGCTCGGCGAGCGAGCTCACGATGGCCATGACGACGCGTGGATCCTCCTCGTGATCGAGCCGCTCGAGGAGCGCCCGCGTGCTCTGAGAGGCCTCGCCGAACCGCCCGAGCCGCCGCGCCGCTTCCACGCGGGCGAGAGGATCCTCGGAGGACAGCCCGCGGCGAGCCGCCGGTCCGGTCCACCGAGACGTCCAGCTCTCTTGCGCGTGTGCGGGCGTCGCGAGCAGGACGACGGCGCAGACGAGCGCGGGAGGGAGGAGAGACACCGGGGGATAGTAGCGGGGAAACGAGATCGGAAACGGACTCGGAATCGGACACGGAATCGGACACGGACACGGAATCGGAATCGGAATCGGACACGGAATCGGACACGGACACGGACACGGACACGGAATCGGACACGGAATCGGACACGGAATCGGACACGGAAACGGAAACGGAATCGGAATCGGAAACGGAAACGGAAACGGACACGGAATCGGAAACGGAAACGGAAACGGAAACGGAATCGGAATCGGAATCGGAATCGGAATCGGAATCGGAATCGGAATCGGAATCGGAAGTCGCCTTGCTCTCGCGTTCGCGTCGCGGACGCACCTCCTCGCTTCTGAGCTTCCTCGCTTCCTCAGTGATCGCTGAGTCGGAGATCGCGAGGGCGTCGGAGGCGGGGGCTTCGTCCTCGTGGTGCCCCCAGGGTGCCGGACGGGCGCGCACCGCCTCAAGGAGGGCTGCGCCCCCAGCGCGATGCGCTGGCTTCGTCGCTTCGGTGCGCCAGGTCAAGCCTGGGAAAGG
>JBFWYI010000044.1:0-76980 GCA_050186575.1 Sandaracinaceae bacterium
GCTCATCCTGAGACGGTCATCGCACGAATCGTTCGACGAGCTCGACGTCCACAACATGCAGCAGAGAATCTCCAGCGCCTAACGCTTAGATTTGAGGGGATCCATCAGAGTCCGAGTCCGAGTCCGAGTCCGAGTCCGAGTCCGTGCTCTGCTCGTGCCCGATTCTGACCCTGAGCCCCGAGCCCGGTCAGTCTGCGCGGTGCCCCTTCAGGTGGATCGCCCTCACCTCGTCGATCGTCGCCGCGTCCTTCGCGTCCTTGTCGGTCCGATAGCGCTTCACGCGCGCGAAGCGCAGGGCGATGCCGCCGGGATACTGCGGGCTCTCCATCGCGTCGCTGAACGCGATCTCCGCCACCAGCTCCGGCCTCACGTGCACCACGTGACCCTCCTCGCCGATCGCGAGCTGCTTCAGGTGTTCCGTCTGCCAGCGCAGCATCTCGTCCGTCATCCCCTTGAACGTCTTGCCCAGCATCACGAACGAACCGTCCCGCGGATCGCGCGCGCCGAGGTGCAGGTTGCTCAGCCACCCGGTGCGCCGACCCGAGCCCCACTCCACCGCGAGCACGACGAGGTCGAGGGTGTGCGACGGCTTGAGCTTGAGCCACGAGAACCCGCGGCTCCCCGCCGCGTAAGGCTCGGAGAGGCTCTTCGCCATCAGGCCCTCGTGGCCCCGCGCCACGACCTGCGCGAAGAAGTCCTCGGCGACCTCGACGTCGCTCGTGATGATCCTCTCCGCTCGGTGCGCCTCCGGGAGCAGCGCGTCCAGCTGCTCGGCGCGCTCGCGACCCGCACGATCGAGCCAGGTCTCACCGTCTAGCAGGAGGAGATCGAAGTAGACGTGGCTCAGCGGGAGGCTCGCCCGCGCCGCGTCGATGCCCTTGCTCCGCCCGAAGCGCCGCATCGTCGTCTGGAACGCATGAGGCGTTCCGTCCCGTCGCATCGCGATCGCTTCGCCGTCGAGGATCAGCTCCCGCACGGGCAGCTTGCGGACCACCTCCACGATCTCCGGGACGCGATCGGTCACCTCGTGGAGCCGGCGGCTGTAGACCCGCACGTCGTCTGCCGCCTTGTGGACCTGCACGCGCGCCCCGTCGAGCTTGAGCTCGAACGCCGCCTCGCCGAGCCGCTCGAGCGCCGCCTCGACTCCGTCGCTCGGCGACGCGAGCATCGGCAGGACCGGCGCGAAGAGCCGCAGCTGGAACCGCTCGAGGCCCGCCGCGCCCTCGAGGAGCGCCGCCGTCGCCACGTCGTGGAGCGCGCCCGCGAGCATCGCCGCGCGCCGCACTGCGCCCGCGTCGAGGCCCGTCGCCTCGCTCACCGCCTCCACCATCACGCCGAGCAGCGCGCCCTGTCGGAGCTCGCCGAGGACGAGGCGCGAGAGGAACTCCCGCTGCTCGTCCGTGATACGTGCGTAGATCGCGCCGAGCGCGTCGAGCCGCCGGCGGTTCGAGCCCGCTCCCGCGATGGCGGCGAGCTCGTCGATCCGCGCGTGCAGCTCGGTCAGCGCGATCGACCCCGACGCGGGCGCGGGCCCCGGATCGAGCGCGCGAAGCGTCGCCCACCCGAGCCCGATCCGACCCTGAGGGAGGATGCCGCTGAGGTAGCTGACGCCGATCGCGACCTCGTCCGCGCGAAGGCTGCGCAGCAGCGTGGCCAGTCGGGTCGCCTTCGCGTTGCGCGATCGGGTCGCCGCGACGTCGCGTGAGCACTCGACGATCTGCGCCAGCTCCACGGCGCGATCGTAGCGTCCGCACGTCGCGGCGGGCACCGAGATCGCGCGGCCGCAGAGCGCCGCGCGCGGCTGCGCACAAAACCTGCGCGCTTCGACCGCGCGAGATCTGCGCGCTCGCGGGGATCGCCTGACCCCTGAGCGCGGCTCCCGAATTGGCACGATGCATGATTGCGCGCCGAGCCATTCGAACAAAGGAGAAGGGTCGAGCCATGCTTCACCCGAAGACCGAGCTCCGGTGGGTCAGCGACGAGATCGGTTTTGGAGTCTTCGCCACCGAGCGCATTCCGAAGGGCACCGTTCTCTGGGTCCTCGATCCGCTCGACCAGCGCCTCAGCCCCGATCAGGTTCGTCGCATCGGACGCGCCGTCGCACCGGTGGTCGAGAAGTACACGTTCCGCAACCGGCACGGTGAGTACGTGCTCTGCTGGGACCACGGACGCTTCATCAACCACAGCTGCGCCGCCATCTCGCTCAGCCCGGGGGTCGACTTCGAGCTCGCGGTGACCGACGTGGAGCCGGGGCAGGAGATCACAGGCGACTACGGCGCCCTCAACATCGACGAGCCGTTCGAGTGCCTGTGCGGCGTGCCCGAGTGCCGCGGCACGATCTTCCCGAACGACTTCGATCGCATGGTCCCGACCTGGGACGCGAAGCTCCAGAGCGCGGTCGAGCACTCGAACGAGGTCGTCCAGCCGCTCCTCTCGCTGATCCGTCGGCCCAGCCTGCTCAAGCGCTGGGCGGAGCGCCCGCACCTTCTGCCGTCCGCGATGCTGCATCGCATGGAGCGGCTGAACGGCGCTCCCGCTACGCTCAGCGCGTGACATCCACCAAAGGCGCACCCGCGGCCTCACCGCCGCGCGGCGCGATCCGGATCCGTCGCGCCAAGCTGACGGACGTCGCCGGGATCTACATGTGCCAGCGCGCCGCGTACGGGCTCCTGCCCGAGGCGGCGCTCAACACGCCGCGCCTGATCGAGCTGCAGCTCAAGGCGTTCCCCGAGGGACACTTCGTCGCCGTCGATCGCGCCGGGACCATATTGGGCTACACGAGCACCCTCATCGTCACGATCGACGAGGACTCGCCCTGGTACTCGTACGCCGAGATCACAGGCGACGGGACGTTCGCGACGCACATGCCGTCGGGCGACACGCTCTATGGCGCCGACATCGCCGTGCACCCCGACATCCGCGGCACGGGGATCGCGAAGCGCTTGTACGACGCGCGCATTCGCCTCGTCCGGCGGTTCAACCTGCGCCGCATGGTCGCCGGCGGCCGGATCCCCGGCTACCAGGAGCACTCGGGCCGCCTCACCGCCGAGCAGTACGTGGAGGAGGTCGAGGCAGGCACGCTCTTCGATCCGACGCTCAGTGTACAGCTCAAGATCGGTTACCGCGTCCGCGGCGTTCACCACGGCTACCTGCGCGACGCCGAGAGCCTCGACTACGCGACGTTCCTCGAGCTCGAGAACCCGACGTTCAACCCGCAGCGACGGCGCATCGCCGCGGCGCCGCTGCGCCGGCCGGTGCGCCGCGTGCGCGTGTGCGCCGCGCAGTACGGCATGCGACCCGTCACCGGGTGGCCGGACGTCGAGCACCAAGTGTCGTTCTTCGCGGACACGGCGCAGCAGTACCACTGCCACTTCCTCGTTCTGCCGGAGCTGTTCACGGCCCAGCTCTTCACCGCGCTGGACCCCGCGCTCTCGCCGCGCGAAGCGATCGCGGCTCTCGCCGACCAAGCGGACCGGTATCGCTCGATCCTGGCCGGGCTCGCGACCAAGCACGAGCTCTACATCGTGGGTGGCTCGCACCCGACGCGCGTCGAGAATGGGGAGATCCGCAACACCGCCCATCTCTTCACGCCGAACGGCGAAGTACACACGCAAGACAAGCTGCACGTCACGCCCGCCGAGCGCGACGAGTACGGCATCTCTCCCGGCACGAACATCTACCTGTTCGAGACCGCGTACGCGCGCATCGGAATTCCGGTCTGCTACGACATCGAGTTCCCGGAGCTGTGTCGTCTCCTCGCGATCGCGGGCGCAGAGATCCTGATGACGCCGTTCAGCACCGACGAGCGACGCGCGTATCTGCGCGTCCGCTACAGCGCACACGCGCGCGCGGTGGAGAACGTCGTGTACGTCGTCCTCAGCGGAAGCGTGGGCAACCTGCCGCAGGTCGAGAACTTCCTGATCAACTACGGCCAGGCCGCCATCTGCACACCGAGCGACATCGCGTTCCCCGGCGAGGGCATCGCGGCGGTCGCGGAGACGACCACCGAGACGGTGGTGATCGCGGATCTCGATCTCGACGCGCTCCACCTCGCTCGCGAGATCGGCAGCGTGCGCCCGTTCCGCGATCGACGCCTCGACCTCTACGATCTCACCGCCAAGCAAGCCGTCGAGCACATCCGCGTCGGCTGAGCCCTCGGACGCGCGATCAGCGCTCGTCGGCGCCGAGGTCGGGCGCGCCGTGGTCGTGCGCCTCACCGTCGAGATCGACGCCCGATTCGGAGACGACCACGCCCTGATCGATCGCCTGGCTCGCGCCGCTCGCGAGGTGGAAGTCGTACGCGGCGGGATCCACGAACAGGCTCATCGGCGCCATCTCGAGGTTGTGATCGACGGTGCCCGACGCGCCGTCGCGCACCGTGATGCGGCGCGTGACGTTGTTCTGGATCGTCACGTCGGTCGTCGTGAACCGGTAGTCGAGCGAGCTGAAGAAGCCCGTCGCCGCGGGCGTCGACGTGATCGTGTTGTGCACGACCACCGCGCCGCGCGCGCGCTGGAGCTCGATGCCGGTGTCGTAGTACGGCGTCTCCGCGAAGATCACGTTGTTGCGGATGATCCCATCGAAGTGGCTGATCGGCCGGATGCCCGAGTACGGATCGTCCGGATAGGTGCGGCGCTCGTCGCTCTGATCGAGCCCGAAGCCGATCCCGCGCGCGCAGTCGATGATCGTGTTGTTCTCGACGACGGTGTCTCGCGCCTGGCTCCAGAAGTGGATCGCGTGCTCGGCGAGGCCTTCGCCCGCGCAGTAGATGCTCGTGAACGTGTTTTGCGCGACCCGCCAGCCGCGTCCCGAGTGACAATCGATCCCGCCCGTGTAGCAGCCACCCGGGTTGCGCTCGACGTGCGCGCGCCCGGCGTCGGTCAGCTCGAAGCGCGAGCACGCGAGCTCGCCGCCGTCGACGTAGCCGCCCATCCCGTCGCCGTTGACCTTCACGAACTGCTCGCCCGCGTCGATGAACGTCACGCCGTAGAGCCGCGTCCCGGTGATCGTGGTCCCGCCGTTCCCGGTGGCGTGCACGAGGTGATCGACCGCGTGCATGAGCGTGATCTCCGCGATCGTCACGTCGTCCGCGGTGATCGTGATGAGCTCGTTCGTCATGTACTCGGCGTCGATCGTGACCGCGCTCGCGTCGCCGCTCGCCGAGCGCAGCGTGATGCCCGGGTTGCGGATCTGGATCCGCCGCTCCGCCTCGCCGCTGCGCGTGCTCGTGTAGGTGCCGTCGGCGAGGAGGATGGTCGTGCCCGCCGCCGCGCCGCCGATCAAGCTCGGCAGGTCGTCGGCCTGCGCCGGCGTGATCATCATCGTCGCGCCGCTCGGCGCACCCAACGGCGCGCAGCCGAACGTCGGCATCGGCGTCGGTCCCGCGTCGCGCGCGCCTCCGTCGCTCCCTGCGCCGGCGTCGCGCCCGCCCGCGTCGGGGGTCGAGCCGTCCGCGCGCGGTCCCGCGTCGCGGCCGCCCGTCCCGCCGTCGCTCGACGACCCATCGTCGCAGCCGAGCGCGAGGAACGCGGCGAGCCACGCCGCGAGGACGCGCCCGCTCACTCCTCGATCCCCAGCTCTTCGAGCGCGTTGCGCGCGAGCTCGCCGATCGGCGTCGGCCCCGCCTCGAGATCCTCGAGCGACGCCTCGCGCTCGTCGTCGACGAGCGGCATCAGGTGCTCCGCCGCCGTCGGATCCCCATACGCCGCGATCGCCTCGATCGCCGCGGCGACCACCTCCGGCTCGGGATGCGCGAGGAAGCGCGCGACGAGCGGGATCGGATCGGGGTCGCGCACCTCGGTGAGCACGAACGGGAGCTCCTGCATCGCGATGCCGCGCTGATCGCGATCGAGCGCGCGCTCGACCGCTTGCGCGATCTCCTTGAAGCGTTCGTACGCGACGTCGCGGATCGCCTCCCCCGCCTCGACGCGCACCGCCGGATCCTCGTGGCCGAGGATCGCGATCAGGGTGTCGGCCATGCGCGGACCTGGAACTTGCGCGCACAGGTCGGCGAGGCGCGAGAGGCGGAGCGTCGACTCCTCTTCATCGGCGTTGTCGAGCGCGTCTTCCACCGCCTCGGCGAACAGCGCGCTGAGCCGCTCCTCGGAGACGCGCATGAGCTCGTCCTCCGCGTCGCGCACCTGTCGATCGGCTTCGAAGATCCGGGCGAGCAGCTTGTCGGGCGTCATGAGAACGGGAAGCCTACGCGGCTCTCGCCCCGCGGTGAAGCGTACCCGCGCCGACGGCGATCGGGGGCAAACGCGAAGCCCGGGCACGCGCGGAAAGATGCTAACTTCCTGACGCTGCATGTCCGAGCCGGCCGCCCCCCAGACCGAGAGCTCGTTCCGCGGGACGCAGGTCACCGACGATGGAACGGGGCCGAAGATCCTCGAGCACAGTCACCGCCTCCTCGTGGTGGATGGGCCGGATCGCGGGCTCGAGGTGGAGATCAAAGCGACGAAGCTGACGATCGGGAGCTCGTCGAGCAACGACCTCGTGCTCACCGACACCACGGTGAGCCGGCGGCACGCGCTCCTCGCCGTGGAGGGCGAGCGCTACGTGCTCCGCGACCTCGAGTCGACGAACGGCTCGGTGGTCGACGGCACGCCGGTGCGCGAAGCGTTCCTCGCGCCGGGTGCGCGCGTGCAGCTCGGCGACACCCACATCATCTTCCAGCCGCGAAAGAAGTGGGAGCGCATCGACGTCCGCCACGCGGACCACTTCGGCGCGCTCTACGGAACGACGGGCGCGATGCGATCGGTGTTCGCGCTGCTCGCGAAGCTCTCCCCCACCGACCTGAGCTGCATCCTCGTGGGCGAGACGGGCACCGGGAAGGAGCTCGCCGCGCGCGCGATCCACGATCACAGCCCGCGTGCGGGCAAGCCGTTCATCGTCGTCGACTGCGGCGCGATCAGCGAGAACCTGATCGAGTCGGAGCTGTTCGGACACGAGCGCGGCGCGTTCACGGGCGCGGACCGGCAGCGCACGGGCGCGTTCGAAGCCGCCCATGGCGGGACGGTGTTCCTCGACGAGATCGGAGAGCTCCCCGTCGAGCTGCAACCGAAGTTGCTCAGGGTGCTCGAGCGCAGGGAGGTCAAGCGCCTCGGCTCGACGAAGCTCTCGGAGATCGACGTGCGCGTCGTCGCGGCGACCCACCGCGATCTGCCGGGGATGGTGAAGGTCAACACGTTCCGTGAGGACCTCTACTACCGCCTCGCCGAGGTGGTGGTGGAGCTCCCGCCGCTGCGCGAGCGCATCGAGGATATCCCGGTGATCGCGCAACGGATCTTGAGCGACTTCGCGATCGACGGACCCGTGCCGGCGCTCGGCGACGACGCGATCGCCGCGCTCTCGCGGCGGGCCTGGCCGGGCAACGTGCGCGAGCTGCGCAACGTGCTCAAGCGCGCGGTGGTGCTCGCGCACGGGCCGAACCTGACCGCACGCGATCTTCAGCTCGACTCGGCCGGCCCGCTGCGCGACGTCGCATCGCTGGCGCCGCCCAGCGCGGCGGGCGCCCCGGAGGCGCCCCTCGAAGTGGCCGAAGACCTCCCGATCAAGGAGGCGCGCGATCGCTGGGTCGCCCCGATGGAGCGGGAATATCTCTTGCGCGTGATCAAGCGCTGCGACGGTGACCTCGACAAAGCCGCCACCGAGGCGGGCATCCACCGCAAGAGCCTCGAGCGGCTGCTGCGCCAGCACGGGCTGAAGGCGGGCGACTTCCGCGAGTAGCCTCGGAGGGCGGGCGACGACAAGGTGAGTATCGGAGCGCAGGGCGTGTGTTCCGAGGCCGATTCCGAGGCCGATTCCGATTCCGATTCCGATTCCGATTCCGATTCCGATTCCGTGTCCGATTCCGTGTCCGATTCCGTGTCCGATTCCGTGTCCGATTCCGATTCCGATTCCGATTCCGTTTCCGTTTCCGATTCCGATTCCGTTTCCGTTTCCGATTCCGTTTCCGTTTCCGGCTCTTCGGGGATCTCCGTGGGCGCGCTTGAGCAGAAGCCGCCCTTCGGTCGAAGCTGGAGGCGTGCGAGACACCCACCTCTACAAGCACCTGCTCGGGCTCGCCGAGCCGTGGACCGTTTCTCGAGTCGAGTTGAACGCGGATGAACAACGCGTCGACGTGTGGACGGAGCATCCGAAGGGCGAGTCCTTCGCTTGCTCCGAGTGCGGAAGCGCAAGCAGCGTCTACGATCACAGCGAGGAGCGCGTGTGGCGCCACCTCGACAGCTGCCAGTTCAGGACGTTCCTGCACTGCCGACCGCCTCGTGTCCGGTGCGCAGAGCATGGAGTTAGGCAAGCTAGGTTGCCGTGGGCCGAGCCGCACTCGCGATTCACGATGCTGTTCGAGCGCTTCGCCATCGATGTGCTGCGCGAGACGAGCGTCACCGCGGCCGCGCGCATTCTTCGGACGAGCTTCGAAGAGGCCTGGCACGTGATGGCGCGGGCGGTCGCGCGGGGACAGCTACGCAAGCGCCGAGTAGTTCTTCGCCACATCGGCGTGGATGAGAAGGCCACACGCAAAGGCCAGCGGTACATGACGCTCGTCTGCGACCTCGAGCACGGAACAGTGGAGTACGTCGGTAAGGGGCGGCGCAAGACGAGCCTCGATGGCTTCTTCGCTGGGCTGGATGACGAACAGCGGGCGGGGATCGAAGCGGTCGCGATGGACATGTGGGACCCCTATGTCGCGTCGGTGCGGGAGAGCCTCCCAGACGGCCAGTCGAAGATCGTGTTCGATCGCTTCCACATCATGAAGAACATGAACGACGCTGTGGACGAGGTGCGTCGGACCGAGCACCGAACATTGACTGAGTTCGGCTTGGACACGCTCAAGAGCACGAAGCACCTTTGGCTGTACGGCGAAGAGAACCTGCCGGAGAAACACGCGGAGCGCTTCGAGGGCCTGCGCAGCGGCAACCTGAAGACGGCGCGAGCCTGGGCGATCAAGGAGCAGCTTCGCGGGCTGTGGGACAGCGAGAGTCCACTCGACGCCAAGTTCTACTGGAAGCGCTGGGACGACTGGGCGAGTCGATGTCGGCTCGCTCCCGTGGAAACCGTCGCGAAGATGATCCGCGGCCGCTACCTAACGTGCTGAGCTACTTCACTCATCCGATCACGAACGCGGTGAGCGAGGGGATCAACAGCGTTGTGCAGACCATCAAGCGGACAGCGCGCGGTTTCCGCAACGAAGCACGCTTTCGGACCGCGATCTTCTTCCGCTGCGGCGGGCTGGATCTCTACCCAGCGTTCCGACAGACCCACGCACTTCCCGGATGAGCCCTATTCCGAGTCCGAGTCCGAGTCCGATTCCGATTCCGATTCCGATTCCGATTCCGATTCCGATTCCGAGTCCGAGTCCGAGTCCGAGTCCGAGTCCGAGTCCGAGTCCGAGTCCGAGTCCGAGTCCGAGTCCGAGTCCGTGTCCGTCACCCGGTCACCGCTCGTCTCTTCAGGTAACCCTCACTCTCGAGACGATCAGCTCGAGCGCACCAAGCGAGACCGCGGCCGCCGCGAGCCACACCCAGAGCGTGTCGGTCACGATCCGCAGCGCCGGCAGCGCGTCGCCGAGGACGTCCGGGACCACGCTCATCGCGGTGACCACGCAACCGGCGGCGAGCGGGCGCGCTGGCGACCGAGGCGAGGCACGCGGCGACGAGGTTGCACGCGACGCGCGTCGACACGCGCACGAGCGTCACGCGGACCGCGCGGTCAGGCGTCGTCCTTGAGCAACCCTCGCGCCTCGTCGATCAGCTCTTCCAGCCGATCGAGCGCGTCGCCCGCCTCCTCTTCGTCGCAGCGCCAGACGAGCTGCATCTGCGGCGTGAGCTTGTACGGGCTACCGCGCTGGGACACCAAGCGCATCACCTTCGCGGGGTCGAGTGGCGTGTCCTCACGAAGATGCAGCGCGACGCGGCGCTTGCTCGCCTCGGCGCCGAGCACCCGCAGCTCGCGCAACGCCGGCCGCAACCGCATCGCGCGCACGAGCTGTTGCGCGGCCGTGGGCAGCGCGCCGAACCGGTCCTCCATCTCCGCCGCGAGATCGCTGACCTCCTGCTCGTCCGCCGCCGCACCGAAGCGCTTGTAGAACGAGAGGCGCAAGCCGACGTCCTCGATGTAGTCGTCGGGGATGTAGTGCTCGAGGTCGAGCGTGAGCTCCGGATCGACGTCGTGGACGACGGGCTCGCCGCGCAGCTCGGCCACCGCCTCATGGAGCATGTGGAGGAACAGGTCGAATCCGATCGCGGCCACCGTCCCGCTCTGCTCCGCGCCGAGCACGTCGCCCGCCCCGCGCAGCTCCATGTCGAGGCTCGCGACCTGGAAGCCCGCGCCGAGGTGAGTGAACCGCTCCAGCGCCTCGATCCGCGCGCGCGCCTCCTCGGTCATCTGGTTCGGCGGCGGTGTGATGAGGTAGCAGTACGCCCGCTCCTTGCTCCGACCGACGCGCCCGCGGAGCTGATAGAGCTGCGCGAGGCCGAACGTGTCGGCGCGATCGAGCAGGATCGTATTCGCGCGCGGGATGTCCAGCCCGCTCTCGATGATCGCGGTCGAGCAGAGCACGTCGTAGTGACCGTCGACGAAGTCGGTCATCGTCCGCTCGAGCGTCGCTTCGGCGAGCTGACCGTGGGCGACGGCGATGCGCGCCTCGGGCACGAGCTCGGCGAGCCGGGCCGCGCGCTCGTACAGCCCCTCGATGCGGTTGTAGACGAAGAACGTCTGCCCGCCGCGCGAGAGCTCGCGCGCGATCGCCTCCTTCACCACGTGATCATCCCAGCGGGTGACCACGGTGCGCACCGCGCGACGATCCGCGGGCGCGGTGGTGATCAGCGAGAGATCGCGAAGCCCGCCCACCGCGAGCTGGAGCGTGCGCGGGATCGGCGTCGCGGTGAGCGTCAACACGTCGACCTGACTACGGAGCTTCTTGATCCGCTCCTTGTGCGTGACGCCGAAGCGCTGCTCCTCGTCGACCACGAGGAGGCCCAGGTTGCGGAAGTGCACGTCCTTGCTGAGCAGGCGATGGGTGCCCACCAGGATCTCGACCTTGCCGTCCTTCACCCGGCCCAGCACCTCGCCCTGCTCGGCCTTGTCGACGAAGCGCGAGAGCACTTCGACGCGCACCGGATAATCGCGCAGACGATCGGAGAACGTGTTGAAGTGCTGCTGCGCGAGCACGGTGGTCGGACAGAGCACGGCGACTTGTCGGCCGGCCATCGCGACTCGGAACGCGGCGCGGACGGCGACCTCGGTCTTCCCGAAGCCGACGTCGCCGCAGACGATCCGATCCATCGGGCGCGGCGCGCCGAGGTCGGCGAGGACGTCTTCGATGGCGTTGGCCTGGTCGGTCGTCTCCTCGAACGGGAACGTCGCCTCGAACTCCGCGTACGCGCGGTCGGCCGGCGGCAGCTCGGGGCGCTCGTGGGCGAGCCGCTCGGCGTAGAGCCGCAAGAGCTCTTCCGCCATCTGCCTGACCTGCTTCTGCGCCTTCGCCTTCGTCTTGGCGAACGTCGTCCCGCCGAGCCGATCGATCTTGGCCGCGCGCGACTCGCCGCCGGAGTATTTCTGGAGCTGGTGGAGCCGCGTGACCGGGAGGAACAGCTTGTCACCACCCGCGTACTCGACGACCAGCACCTCGACCGTGCTCGCCTCGACCCCGCGGTACTTCTCCTCTTGGCTGACGCCGATCGTCTTCTTCTCGAGCCCGAGGTACCGCCCGACCCCGTGCGTCGCGTGCACCACGTAGTCGCCGACCGCGAGCTCACGCAGATCCTCGAGCGCGGCGCGGCCCGCCGATCGACCGCGTCGCTGCTTGGCCCGCGCGCGCGTGCGATGTGCGCGCGTGCCGAACACCTCCTCCTCGGTCACCAGCGCGAGCGCCTCGGTGGCGAGGACGAACCCGGCGCTGAGCTCGCCGAGCCGGATCGCGACCGTGCCGTCGGGCGTCCGCGCGAGGTCCTCGGCCGAGAGCGGCGACGGCGGCCCCGACGCGCGGAGCTCGTAGTTCGAGAGCAGCGACGCGAGGCGGCTCGCCTGCGTCTCGGTGCGAGCGGTGAACACCACCCGGAGGCCGTCCTCGAGCCAGCCGCGCACCCGCGCGGCCAGCGGGGCCAGCGCGTCGTCGCGTCCGCCTACCGACCGCTTGGCCTTGAGCTCCGCGACGAGCAGCCCCTGGTCGGTGGCGCCGAGCCGCAACACGCGTTCCAGATCTACCCCCGCCTCGAGCGCGCGCAGCGCTCGCCCGTGCTCGCTCTCGCCCGCCACCGCGACGCGGTGCGCGCGCGTGAGCCGCCCCGAGAGCAGGTGCTCGGTCAGCTCGCCCTCCTCCACGTAGTGCGCATCGAGAGGGAACGATGGCCTGCGATCCATCTGCCGCGCCTCGCGGTCGCGCTCGGCGGTGTCGAGCGCGTCGAGCGCGGCGCTCACCGACGCGGTCGGATCGACGAGCACGAACACCGCGTCGCTCGGCAGCAGATCGAGCAGCGACGCGAGCCGCGGATAGAACGCGGGGACGAGCGCCTCCATCCCCGCATAGAGCCGCCCCGCGTCGAGGTCGTCGATCAGCGCCTTGCTCGCCCGCGTCGGCATGTCGATCGCGTCGCAGAGATCTCGGATCCGCACGCGCGCCACCGCGAGCTCGTCGGGACCGTAGAGCGCGTCGCGCACCGGGTGCACGCGCACGTGATCGACCGCCTCGAGCGTGCGCTGGTCCTCCGGATCGAAGCGCCGGATCGACAGCACCAGCCAGTCGTCGAGCTCGATGCGGACCGGCTGGCCGCCGTGGGGCGGGAAGATGTCGACGAGCGCACCGCGCACCGCGAACGTGCCGGGGTCCTCGACGACGGGGACCCGCAGGTAGCCCCCGGCGGAGAGCACCGCGATCAGCGCGTCGCGATCGATCTCCTCCTCGGCGCGCACCACCGTCGAGCGCGCCACGATCGCGGATGCCGGCGGCACGCGGCGCGCGAGCGCGCGGAGCGGGGCGACGAAGCTCCGCCACGGGAGGTCCGCCGCGAGATGGAACAGCGTGCTCAGGCGCTGCATCGCGGCGCGCCGATCGGGGGCGAGGTCCACGAACGGGCTGTGCTCGTGCGCGGGATAGACGAGGTGCGCCTCGCCCTCCGCACCGAACACGCCGAGGTCGATGGCCATCCGCGCCGCCGCGTCGTTGTCGGCCGTCAGCACCACCACGCGCTGAGACACCGGGAGGCGAGAGAGCGCGTACGCGACCGCGCTCGGCGGAAGCCCACTGAGATCCACGAGGCGCTCGGTCGCGATCGCACGGACCACGTCGTCGAGCCGCGCGTCGCCCGCCTCGAGCGCACGCTCGAGCGCGCCCTGGCTGGCGGGTTCGCTCGTCGTAGACACGGCGCGCTTATGGTGCGCAGGCCGGGTCGGCGCAACGGGTCGCCCCCCCTGCGCCGGCCACGCGGTGTATCCTCGCGCCCCGATGAGACAGCGAACCTCGATCCTCGCCCTCGCGCTCTGCCTCGGCGCCTGCGGCGGAGCCAGCGTCGACCGCGACACCACCCTCGCTCGGCTGCGCAACGCGCTGTCCGAAGAGATCGCGCAGGGCGACACCGCCACGCTCGAGGATCACAACCAGCTCGTCGAGCAGGTGCGCGACCACGGGCTCCTCGACGGGCTGCGGCGCTCCGAGGTCGAGCAGTACCTCGGGCGCGGCCAGGAATGCGGCACGCGCCCCATCTGCTCCGAGCACGGCTTCGACGGTAACGCCTGGATCTACGAGGTGGGCCGCCGCGACGGGCTACCGTGGGGCCCGACCATCGTGGTGGGCTTCGGGCAGCAAGGGTTCGTCGAAGACATCTACACGCTCACGCGTCGTTGACACGAGGGCAAGCATGAAGCGCACGCTCTTCTCGCCCGAGCACGAGCAATTTCGGAGCTCGGTCCAGCAATTCTTCGCCCGCGAGGTGGTCCCGCACCAGGAGCGGTGGCGCAAGGCCGGCATCGTGGATCGCGACGCGTGGCGTGCGGCCGGTCGAGCGGGAGTGCTCTGCCCGTGGCTCGGCGAGGAGCACGGCGGTCCGGGCGGCGACTTCCTCCACTCCGTGATCGTCCAGGAGGAAGCGGCTCGACACTACGAGACGGGATTCGCGATCGCGCTCCACTCCGACATCATCGTCCCCTACGTCGCCACGTTCGGGAGCGACGCGCAGAAGGCGCGCTGGCTCCCCGGGTGCGCGTCCGGGGACGTCGTGACCGCGATCGCGATGACGGAGCCCGGCACCGGCTCGGACCTCGCCGCGGTGCGCACCACCGCGACGCGCGACGGCGACGACTTCGTGCTCAATGGGAGCAAGACGTTCATCAGCAACGGGATCCTCTGCGACCTGTGCATCGTCGTCGCGAAGACGGACATCGCAAAAGACGATCCCCACCGCTCCATCTCGCTCTTCCTCGTCGAGGCGGATCGGCCCGGCTTCATCAAGGGCAAGAAGCTCGAGAAGATGGGCATGGCCTCTCAGGATACGGCCGAGCTCGCGTTCGAGGACTGCCGCATCCCGAAGGAGAATCTCCTCGGCCAGGAGGGCATGGGCTTCTTCATGCTCATGCAGAAGCTCCAGCAGGAGCGCCTCGTGGTCGCGATCGGCGCGCAGGCCGCCGCCGAGAAGGTCCTCGAGGACACGATCGCATACGCCAAGGAGCGCCAGGCGTTCGGCCGTCCCATCGCGCGGTTCCAGAACACGCAGTTCAAGCTCGTCGACTGCGCCACCGAGCTCGAGGTCGGTCGCGCGTTCCTCGACAAGCTGGTCGCGCAGCACGCGGCCGGAGAGAGCCTCGTCAAGGAGTGTTCCATGGCGAAGCTCTGGCAGACCGAGATGTCACAGCGCGTGATCGACGAGTGCCTCCAGCTGTTCGGCGGCTATGGCTACATGCTCGAGTATCCCGTGAGCCGCGCGTTCATGGACGCGCGCGTGCAGCGCATCTACGCAGGCACCAACGAGATCATGAAGGTGATCATCGCCAAGCAGATGGGGATCGGATGATCATCCGCGACACGCGCGGCCACTGGGTGGCCAACCTCTTCGCGTTCCAGGGCACGGCGCTCCGGCGCATCTGGCGGAGGCTGCTCCTCACCACCGGTCTCGCGACCGCGCTCACCTACGTGGATCTCGAGGTCGAGGGCGGACAGTTCCACGAGGACCTCACGACGACCCCGTTCACGCTGATGGGCCTCGCGCTCGGCATCTTCCTCGGCTTCCGCAACAACACCAGCTACGACCGTTTCTGGGAGGGTCGCAAGCTGTGGGGCGCGATGGTCAACGTGTCTCGCTCGTTCACCCGGCAGCTCCTCACGTTGATCGGTTCCGAGGGCGAGGCTGATGAGGACGAGCTCGCCGATTTCCACCGCGAGATGGTCCACCGCACCGCCGCCTACGTGCACGCGTTCCGCATGCATCTGCGCGACGACTTCGACTTCGAGTTCCTCGCGACGTTGTTGCCGGCGGACGAGATCGACGCGCTGAAGACCGAGACCAACAAGCCCATCGCGATCCTCCAGACGCTCGGCGACCGCATCCGCGAAGCGTGGCTGCGCGGATGGATCCATCCGCAACACGTCCCCGTGCTCGAAGCGAGCCTCACCGAGATGACCGCGGTGCAGGGCGCGTGCGAGCGCATCAAGAGCACGCCGATCCCGTTCAGCTACACCGCGCTGATCCACCGGCTCGTCGCGGTCTACTGCTTCGCGCTCCCGTTCGGGATCGTCAACACCACCAAATGGTTCACCCCCGTCGTGGTGCTGATGATCGCCTACGCCTTCTTCGGCCTCGACGCGGTCGGCGACGAGATCGAAGACCCGTTCGGCACCGACGCGAACGACCTACCGCTCACCGCGATCTCCACCATGATCGAGCACAACGTGCGACAGCGGATCGGCGACGAGGATCTTCCGCCGCTCAGGAAGCCGATCGACGGCGTCCTGCAGTAGCACGGGGAGCGTCTACACGACGCGCACGACGTGGTAACTCTTCTTGCCGGCGCGCAGGACGATCATCGTCTCGGTGCCGAGGTGATCGGTGCCGAGCGTCGCCGCCTCGTCGGCGCAACGGATGTTGTTCACGTATACGCCGCCCTGCTTGAGCAAGCGACGCGCCGCGCCCTTGCTCGCCGCGAGGCCCACGTTTGCGAGCACGTCGCTCAGCGGGATTCCCTTCTCGAGCTCCGTCCGCGCGAGCTGGCTCGACGGCACGTCGCTGAGCAGCGGCAACAGATCCGCGTCGCTCAGATCCTCGAGCGTCCCGCCGAACATGACCTTGCTCGCGCTCAGCGCGCGCGAGAGCGCCGTCTCGCCGTGCACCCAGCGCGTCACGTCCTCCGCGAGCGTGCGCTGCGCCAGCCGCGCGCCCGGCTCCTGCGCATGCTGCGCGATGAGCGCCTCGATCTCCTCGAGCGCGCGCCATGAGAACACGCGCAGGAGCGACGGCACCGTCGCGTCGTCGACGTTGAGGAAGTACTGATAGAACGCGTACGGGCTCGTCTCTGCCTCGTCGACCCAGATGCGCGTGCCCGTCGACGTCTTGCCCATCTTCTCGCCGCTCGCGTCCAGCAAGAGCGGCGTGGTCAGCCCGTAGAGCGAGGGCCCGCCCATCTTCCGCGAGAGCTCGCCACCCGCCGTGATGTTGCCCCACTGATCGCTGC
The DNA here is from genome assembly GCA_050186575.1 of Sandaracinaceae bacterium. Taxonomy (GTDB): domain Bacteria; phylum Myxococcota_A; class Polyangia; order Polyangiales; family Sandaracinaceae; genus JAUHXR01. The sequence continues at coordinate 16,660 of JBFWYI010000044.1, forward strand.
CGCCGACCTGGAGGCGGCAGCCGTACGTCTTCGCGAGGTGCGCGAAGTCGTAGGCCTGAAGGACCATGTACGAGAATTCGGTGTAGCTGATGCCCTGATCGCGATCCTCGAGCCGCGCGCGGACAGACTCTTTTGCGATCATGTAGTTGACGCTGAGGTGCTTGCCGACGTCGCGGAGCACGTCGAGGAAGCTCAGCTTCCCGAGCCACTCGAGGTTGTCGACCATCCGCGCGCCGCTCGGGCCGTCGAAGTCGAGGAAGCGACCGATCTGTGCGCGCAGCCCCGCGACGTTCGCTGCGAGCACGTCACGATCGAGGAGGTTGCGCTCCGCGGACTTGCCCGACGGATCGCCGATCATCCCCGTCGCGCCGCCGACCACCACGATGGGTCGATGCCCCGCCTGCTGAAGGCGCCGCTGCACGCTCACCTGGTAGAGGCTCCCGATGTGGAGGCTCGGCGCGGTCGGGTCGTAGCCGGTGTAGAACGTGACCGGCTCGGAAGACAGGAGCTTCTTGAGCTCGTCCTCGTGAGTGACGTCTTGGACCAGGCCGCGCGCGCGGAGCTCGTCGAGGATGTGCATCGCTCGGCAACGATGCTCCGCCCCGCGCAAAAGGCAACCGCGCCGGTCCGCCGTCAGTATGGGTTGTTCGGGACGCCCGTGGTGCCCGGCGGCACGTGCACGATCCGATCGGTCGGCGGGTAGCGGATCGTCCGCTCCTCGAGGTGCACGCCGGCCGCGTCGTGGATCGTTCGCTCACGAAGGATCGTGTAGCCGAGGATCGGCGTCTGGGTGACTACCTCGTCGCCGTCGGCGACGGACTCGTCCTCGACGAGCCGCTCGGTCCACCGCTCGGTGTCCACGGTGGTGCGCCGCCAGTCGACCTCGCGCATCCGGCGTGCGCCGAGGAGCTCCACCGTCATCTCACCACCGTCGGCCCACGCGCGCACCGCCACGTCGAACGGATACGGGTTCGCGATCACGAGATCGACGGTCGGCCACACCACCGTCGCGTCGAGCCCCATCGGGATATACGCCGACGGCCGCGAGTGCGGGACGTGCTCCACGAAGTCGAACCCGCCGAGGAACGCCGCCGCGTGCAGCGTGCTCGCGACCTGACAGACCCCTCCGCCCATCCCGTCGACCATCTCGCCGCCCAGGATCACGTGCGCCTCGCGGTAGCCGTGCGCGCGATCGCGCGCGCCGACCCGGTCGTTGAAGGAGAGCCGCCCGCGCGCCGGGATGCGCGCCCCGTCGAGGAACCCGGCCGCGACCGCGAGGTTGTGCGAGCGGTCGCGCTCGCGGATGTGGTAGCGCGTCGAGTAGCGCGACAACACCACCTGCTCGCGCGGTTCCTCCACGGTCGGCTCGATGGCCGTCTCGCCGATCCCGCTCGAGATCGTCTCCGTCGCGAGCACCACCCCGCCGCGCTCATGGCGCAGCGCATCGATCAAGTCGCGCACCGCGGCCGTCCGATCGAGCCGCAGGCCGTCGTGGCTCAGCTCGAGCAGCCGACCGCGCGCATCGAACCGGGCACCCGCTGCGTGGCGATCCACGTCCTGCGCCAGCTCGCGCACGAACCGGCGCACGGAGATCGGATCGACCCGCACCGTCCACGCAAGGTCGATCCTCCCCGACCAGGCGGCGAACAGGGCGGGCAGATCGACGAACGGATCGTGCGCGTGTCCGATGCGCTCGACGTCGCGGGTCATCGCGTCCGCGTCGACGGATGCCCCGAGCTCCGCGCGGCTCACCGTCCGCACCGTGCCCGCCACCTCCACCTGGAGCTCGCAGTTCTCCCACGACCGCGCGCGCCGCGCGATCACCGCGCCCGGCGCCGCGTCCTCGAGCGGCACCAACGCGACCCGCACGTCGCCGGGAACCCCGGGCACGAACGAGTACGCGAACGTCGCGGCGAACGGAGCGATGACGAGCAGCGCCGCCCCGATCGCGATCCGAGCCCCTTTCATCGCTCACGATCTTGCGATGCCGAGCCGGCCACGTCGAGAAACGGCGAGGCGCGCGGACCGCCTGTCAGCCCTTCGGAGCAGCGGCTAGAGTCGCGCGATGCACTGCAAGCGCTGTGGGACCGCGACCGAGCTGGACGCATCGAAGACGTGTGCGAGCTGCACGGCACGGATCGCCGCGGGGCAGACGATGACCGATGTCTACTGCGTGCGCTGCGGGCGCGGCCCGGGACACCCGCACATCGTCGATGTGCACGGGACGTGTTGGCAGTGTCGTCAGGGGCTGAAGGCGTCGGGGCTCCCCGAGGGACCGAGCGCGCCGCTCCGTCCGCGCGTCCCGTGCGCCCGCTGCGGGGGCGGTGCGCTGGTGCGCGTGACCCACGTCCGCGAGCGAACGCTCCGCATGCTCGATCAGTGGCGCGAGGTCGTTCGACCGCTCTCGCTGACGTTCGGTGCTCCGAAGCCATCGACCGAGCTCCAACCGCTCGGTGTGCTCGAGGCGTACGTGTGCCGCGCGTGCGGGTTCACCGAGCTCTACGCGAAGGACGCGGCGTCGCTGCCGATCGGCGAGGAGTACGGCACGGAGGCGTTCGACATCCCGGGCGGACCGTTCCGCTAGACCGCGCACCCGAGGAGGCACATCGCACACGGGACGTCGCCCTGATGATCCTCGGCGCCGGCTGACGACCTCCCCGGGACCATCGAGCACGTCGAACTTGCCCCCCGCGTCCCTCGTGCGTGCGACGATGGTGCGGATGCGATCGGTCGGCGTCCTCGTCACGTGTGAGCACGCGAGCCCAGCCCTTCCGGACGGTGTCGACCTCGGGCTGAACGACGACGTGATGGCGAGCCACGTCTCGTACGACCGCGGCGCACTGGCGATCGCAGAGAGGCTCAGCGCCCGTCTCCGCGCTCCGCTGCACCGCGGTCGGTTCAGCCGGCTCTACGTGGACCTCAATCGGCGCGAGACGAACCCCGACGTGATCATGGCGACCACCTACGGCATCCGGGTGTACGGCAACGACGCGCTGGACGAGGCGGCGCGTGAGGATCGGATCGCCCGGGTGCACCGGCCGTACCGCAATGCGGCGCGCGCCGACGCGATGCGCCTCGCGGGCGAAGGACACTGTCTCCACCTCTCGATCCACAGCTTCGATCCGACGCTCGACCCCGCCCGAGCCGAGATCGACGCGGGGATCCTCTACGACCCGGACCGGGAGCCCGAGCGAACGATCGCCACCATCCTCGTCGACGCGCTGCGCGCGCGCGGGCATCGAACACGCCACAACGAGCCGTACGCGGGGACGCCCGAGGGCCTCACCAGCTGGCTCCGCGATCAGATCGAGCCGCCCCGCTACACCGGGATCGAGGTCGAGGCGCAGCAGGGCTGGGTCACGAGGCCGAGCGCCGTCGATCGGTTCGTCGCCGATCTCGCGAGCGCGGTCGCCTCGCTCGCCTCGGTCGCAACGCCGTAACCCGATTCCGTCACACGTTACGTAACACCGGCCGTATGTGACGCGGCGATCGGGTCGGTCGCAGCCCCGACGGTGTACGCGCGTTCACAGGTGGTCTTCCTCGTTCGCTTGGCACACGGCTCGCACATCCCGGAGTCGGTGGTTGTGGAGGTGAACGAGGAATGACGAGTCCAAGTCCCAAGGGAGCCCGCCGCGCGGTCGCGATGTTCATGCTCGCGCTCGCGATGTTCGTCCCGGCCGGCGCATCGGCCCAGAACACGGTGGTGCTCCCGATCCCGCAGATTCAGCAAGGCGCAGGCGGCATCACGGTCACGCCGATGCCCGGCGCACCGACGGTCCGGATCCCGAACGAGATCCTGGATGTCATCGGTGGAGCCCTGCAACAGGCCTTGCCGCAGGGTGGCTACCGCGAGGACGGTGGCTATGGCCAGCCGGGCGGCTACGGCCAGCCGGGCTACGGCCAGCCGAACCAGCAGACGGCGCCCTCGCCGTTCGGTCTGCCGACGCCGGGCTGGGAGAACCCGCCGAGCGAGCCGCCGCCCGTGTACGGCGGCACGCCGACCGCGCCTCCCGCCGCGGTCCCGAACGCGCCCGCCGGCACCGGCCGCACGTTTGGCGTCTTCGTCGGGATCAGCGACTACCCGAGCGCGAACGACCTGCCCCACACCGCCGATGACGCGCGCAACATGCACCGCGCCTTCCTCAACGCAGGGATCGTCGACCCGGCCGACTCGGTCGTCCTGATCGACCACCAAGCGAGCCGCGCGAACTTCGCGGCCGCGATCGAGCGCTTCGGTCGTCACATGGGTACCTCGGACACGCTGTTCGTCTTCTTCTCGGGTCACGGCAGTCAGGTGCCGGACAACGACGGAGACGAGCGGGACGGTCAGGACGAGTCCATCCTCCTCTACGACGGCCCGGTGCTCGACGACGAGCTCGCCCAGCTCCTGCGCGGAGCGGCGGGTCGCGACTTCATCGCGCTCGACTCCTGCTACTCGGGTGGCTTCGCCACCGACGTCGCGCGGCTACCGAACAGCGTCGGCTACTACGCGAGCGCCGAGGATCAAATCTCCTACGTGGCGCCTGAATACAATGCGGGAGGCTACTTGTCGTACTTCCTCGCGCAGAACGTGACTCGCAACGCGGGTCGCCCGACCGAGATGTGGGAGCTGTCCCGCGATCTCGAGCAGGACTACCAGAGCTCGGGGGCCGCCGGGAGGCAGCGGCTGACGGTGGGTGTGAGCCGGGGGGTCAACACCCGCACCGTGATCCTCGAGCGAGCGCCGAATCAACCGATGCTCGCCACGCTCTGACACCACGCTCAGACACCGCACGGGGAGCTGGGGGGCTCTCGCGGATCCGGGGGGGGATTCAACCGGGGGACCGGGGGTGGTTCGGGGGACTGACGTTCCGGGGGGGACGTCAGGGGGCGGGGGACGCCGCCACACACCGCAAGGTGTGTGGCGGCGTTTTTTATGGGTCGATCGCCAACGCGTCGCTCGCTCCGCCGAGCGCGATCCATAGCTGGCACAGGTCGTCGGGTGCGTCGGCGCGGAGCACCAGCGCGCCCTCCCCTTCCACGACGGGAAGCTCGAGACGCGCGCAGTGCAGCATCACGCGGCGCGCGGCGAGCACGCGACCGTCCTCCAGTACGAGGCGCTTGGGACCTCCGTAGCGAACGTCGCCGAGGAGGGGGTGACCGGCGTCGGCCGCATGCACGCGGAGCTGGTGCGTGCGCCCGGTGTGCGGGCGGAGCCAGAGCAACGATACGTGCTCGGTGCGGGCGCCGACCTCGTACGCGGTACGCGCGCGCTGGACGCGCTGGCCACGCGCGCCCGGGTCGACGGCGACGCGGAGGCGCCGGTCCTTCGGATCGATCGCGATGGCGCGATCCCAGATCCCCTCCGCGTCCGCGAACGTGCCGCTCGCGAGCGCGAGGTAGCGCCGACCGTAGCGACCCTTCCGGCGTGCCTCGATGAGGTGCGCGATGCCGCGCCTCGTGATCGCGAACGTGACGAGGCCGGTGACCTCGGCGTCGAGCCGCGACGTCGGATGGAGCTGTCGCCCTTGCTGGTCCTCGGCCCACGCGGTCAAGCACTCGGCGCCGTGCGGCGCGGTGGTCGGCATGCCGCTCGGCTTCGCGACGACGAGGAGGTCGGCGTCCTCGTACACGACGCGCGGCTCGATCACGCGTCGGTCGCTCGAGAGAGGATCCGCACCGTGCCGGTGGTCCCGTCGACCTCGACCTCGTCGCCGGTGTGCACGCGGCGCGTTCCGTCCTTCACGTTCACCACGGTGGGCACCCCGAGCTCGCGCGCGACCACCGCGGCGTGCGAGAGCGGGCCGCCGAGGTCGGTGACGATCGCGGAGGCGACCAGGAAGAGCGGCGACCACCCGACGTCCGCGTAGGGCGCGATGAGCACCTCGCCAGCGCGCAGCTCGGCCGCGTCGCGCGGGTCGAGGAGGACGCGCGCCGAGCCACGGACGCGGCCGCTCATCGCGGGGAGCCCGATGAGGGCGTCGCTCGGCGGCGGCGTCTCGGGGACGACGGGAGGGAAGCCGACGAACGTGTCGGGCGGCTCCGGAAGCGCGCGATCCCGCGAGAGCTGAAGACGTCGCCGACGCACGATCGGGACGAGGGTCGTCGCGTCACCCCGCAAAAAGGCGTGCAGCTCTTCGATCGAGAGCATGAACGCGGCGTCGTCGCCCGCCCCCGGCTCGCGCACCGCGAGGCGCCGCGAAGCGTCGAGCGCGACGCGGCGATAGAGGCCGAGCACTTGGACGACGTTCGCGCGCAGGCGCTCGCGCAGCCGCGTGAACCGCTGGACGAGGCTCAAGAGGTGGCGCACCGAGACTCGGATCGGACCGAACAGGCGACGTTCGAGCTCCTTCTGGGCCGCATCGCGCATCTGTTGTTGACGGCGCTCGAGGGCGGCTGGCGACGGCGCCTCGGCAACTTTGGGCCGGAGCAGGTGCGCGCGGATCGTCGCCAGGATGAGGCTCGGATCTTCGCTCCAGCGGGCCTCGGCGATCTCGGCCTCGCGCGCGCCGCGGTAGCCGTAGGCGGTGAGAAAGCGGGCGAGCGCGCGGCGCGTCGGACCATCGGGGAGATCGTCGAGTCGGATCTCGCGCGGATCGCGCGTCGTGAGGAGCGCGCGCGCGGCGGGCTCCGCACGCGCCGTCTCGGCGATATGCCAGATCGAGATGCTCGGCGCCGCGCTGTCCACGTCGGCGAGCCCGCTCAACAGATCGCGCTCGAGGCGCTGCGCGTCCTTCTGCGAGACGACCGCCAAGACGCCGCGCAAGAGGAGCACGGTGGCGAGGAGGTTGCCGTAGACGTTGAGCATCACGAGGCCGCTGTCGTCGAGGAGGCGCTCCACGCGGAAGAGCACGCGGTCCAGCCCCGAGTCGCTGAGCACGCGGAAGTCGATCGCGGTGAGCCGTCCGTACTCCGCCGCGAAGCTCTCCTCGAACGACTCCACGCGCGCACTCAGGCCGGCGTTCTCGCGCACGTAGCGCGTGACGGTGACGGGCAACCGCATGAGGAAACCCTTGCTGCTCACGCCGGGGGCCTCGCGCTCGAGCCGATCGACCTCGCCGCCGCCGCCGAGAGACAGCAACATCCGTGGACGGATGCCCGGCACCTGCGAAGCGATCTCCACGAACTCGGTCATGTTCAGGTAGATGCGCCCGCGGAAGCTGCCGACGAGCTCCGCGTCCTTGGGCACCCGGCAGCCGAGCGCGCCGAACGCGCGGCGGAACCCACGCTCGCTGAACTCGCTGAGGATCGACCAGGTGAGCGGCGTCGCGACACCGGGGAGCGCCTCACCGACGTTCGCGTTCGACCACACGATCCGGCTCCGCTCGCGGCTCGGTGCCTTGCGCCCGCCGCGGCGTCGGGGCGGTCGCGCGAGGGCGGTGACGGGTCGCGCCTGGAGGAGGAAGATGGTGCGCCCGACGATCGCCCACTCGATGTCGCGCGCGTCGCCCCACTGCTCCTCGACCTTGATGCCCCACCGCACCAGCGCATCGAGCAGGTCGTCGGGCAGACACGCCCGCGCGCGACGCTCGGGGTCCACGTCCTCGCTGACGACCCCCCCGCTCGGCGACCAGGAGAGCGCGATCGCCTTGTCGCCGATCACGCGATCGCGTACCCAGCGCGTCGTCTTGTCGACGCGGAACGTGTCCGGCGAGACCTTGCCGTCCATCACCGCGCTGCCTAGGCCGTACGCCGCGTTGACGATCAGCTCGCCCGTCTCGCCGGTCAGAGGATTGACCGTGAACATCGCGCCCGCGACCTCGGAGGGGACCATCGCCTGCACCACGATGCCGATGCCGACGCCCTCGGTGCGATTCGAGAGCGCGCGCAGGTAGGTCATCGCGCCCGGCGTGAGGATGCTGAGCCAGCACTCGCGCACCGCCTCGAGCAGCGCCTCGCGGCTCGACACACCCAGCTCGGTGCGGTGGAGCCCCGCCGCGCTCGCCGCCTCCTGATCTTCGCGCGTCGAGCTGCTGCGGACCGCGACGGCGAGCGCGCCCTCGGCGCGGAGCGCGTCGAACGCCTCCTCGAGCCCCTGCGCGATCTTCTTTGGGATCGGAGCCTGTCGCGCGCGCTCGCGTAGCGCGTCGAGCCGCTCGGCGCTGAGCGTGCTCATCGGGGCGGCCAACAGCTCGGTCGGACGCTCGTCGCGCGGCAGCGCCACCTTGAAGAACTCGTCCGCCGCCGACGCCTCGAGGGCGTACGCGGCAGGCACCGGAAAGCCCGCGCGCGCGAGCGCGGCGAGGTTCTTCGCTTTGCCTCCGAACGCCGCCGCCTTGCGGGGGACGATCGACTCGATGCGGCGGACGACGCTCATCGCGGGTGGGCGCACCCCCGAGGGGCGCGGCGGGCGGAGCATACCAACGAAGCGCGCGTCCAGGCGGGCGCTCGGGCATGGGCTCCGGTTCTCCTGTATCGTGAGCCGAGCACCATTCGCGAATGATCGAACGTGGGGATTCGATGAACACTCGCTTCCGCTCGGCGCGCATCGACGCGGCGCTCGTCTTTCTCTCTGTTTCGCTCGGCGCGTGTGCGGCGGGGGGTGGTGTCCCCGACTCGGGTGACGGGATGGACGCCGGTCCGACGCGTGATGCGGGCGAGCGCGATGCGGGCGGTGGAGGGACGGACGCGGGCGGTACCGACGCGGGCGGTACCGACGGGGGCGCCGCGCTCGACGGGTCCTCCAGCGACGCAGGCGTGGGGACGGACGGGGGCGGCGCGATGGACTCCGGTCCGCCTTCGAGCGACGCCGGAGCACCGGACGCCGGATGCTCGAGCGCGGCGGACTGCGACGACGGCACCGCGTGCAACGGCGCCGAGGTATGCAGCGTCGGCTTCTGCCTCCCCGGCACCGCGCCGGTCTGCGACGACGGCATCGCGTGCACGATCGACACCTGCGTCGAGCCGAGCGGCGCGTGCACCGCGACGCCGACCGACTCGCTCTGCCCCGGCGGGATGATGTGCACGAGCACCGGCTGCATGGGCGCGTGCCTCGAGTCGCCGTGCCGGCTCGTGAGCCCGCAGTGCGGCTGCGCCGCGACGCAAGGCTGTTATCTGTCGGGCACCACGCGCCTCTGCGCGGCGGCCGGATCGATCGCGCGCGGCGGCGCGTGTACGTCGGTCAACGACTGCGCACCGGGCAACATGTGCATCAACGTGAGCCGCACGACCGGCGTCACGATCAACCGGTGCACCCACTTCTGCAACAACAACTTGGATTGCGGGGGCAACTCGGTCTGCTTCTATACGCTGGGCGATGGCGCGGGGGGGACGATCCCCGGCGTGACGCTGTGCACGGTGGACTGCGATCCCGCGCTCCAGACGGGCTGCAGCGCCGGCACGATGTGCACGATCCTCCAGGAGACCGCGGGCGCGATGCGCATCTTCACCGACTGCGTCGGCCCCGTCGGCGCGGGTGGGCAGGGCGCGGCGTGCACCGCCTTGAGCGACTGCCAGGCCGGCTACGCGTGCATCGGGACGCCCGGGCAGTGCCTGCGTTGGTGCGATCGACCTGGGATGATCGCGGCCGGAGGCTGCATGGCGGGCGAGGCCTGCTACGGCTTCATGACCCCGCTGACGGTGGGCAGCCGGACCTACGGCGTCTGCGACGTCTACCCCTGAGGGTCGCGCTCAGCGCCGGCCCTTGTACTCCATCATGCCCTGCATGACGGACTCGGATTCCTCTGCGATCTCGAGCTCCTCGCGCTTGCGCTCGGCGCAGTCCTCGCAGAGCTTGAGCGTCTTCTTGCCGACCTTGAGCTTCACCAGCTCCTCGACCTCGTCCTCGCACTCACGACACACGGGCATCAGGACCTCCGGGCCGATAGGGCTTGCCCAAAAACGCGATAGATTCTACTCCTCTCCGAGTCCGAAGACAGCTGAGGCGGAAGAAGCGATGAACGAGCGGATCCAAGCGGTGCTCGAGTTCTGGTTCGGTGAGCCCGCCGACGGCGAGGAGCGGCCGAGCGGCGTCTCGCTCTGGTTCGCCGAGGACGTCGGGGTCGACCGGATCGTCGAGAAGCGCTTCGGCAAGTGGGTGGAGGAAGCCCTGGCAGGCAAGCTCGACGCGTGGGGCGCCACGCCCAAGGGTCGCCTCGCGCTCATCCTCCTCCTCGATCAGTTCCCGCGGAACATCCACCGCGACACCCCGCGCGCGTTCGCCGGAGACAACAAGGCCCTCGAGATCTGCTTCGACGGGCTCGACGAGGACATGCACCGGCAGCTTTCCCCGCTCGAGCGAGCGTTCTTCATCCGGCCGTGCATGCACGCGGAGGACGCCGACGCCCAGCTCGCGGGGGTCGAGGAGTATCAGGAGCTCGTCAACGAAGCCCCGCCGGAGCTCGTCAAGGTCTGCGAGGAGTTCCTCCGCCACGCCGAGCGCAAGCGCGACATCGTGGAGCGCTTCGAGCGCTTCCCGCACCGCAACAACATCCTCGGGCGCGTCTCGACTCAAGAGGAGTCCGCGTTCCTTCAGCAGTCGGGGTCCTTGTAGCCGGCGCGCGGCGGCGCTAAGGACGCCCCCGTGGACGATCACTTCCACGATCAGTGCGGCGTCTTCGGGATCTTCGGCGCGCCCGAAGCGGCGAACCTGACGTACCTCGGCCTGCACGCGCTCCAGCACCGCGGGCAGGAGTCGTCGGGGATCGTCTCGAGCGACGGCAAGCAGCTGTTCGCGCACCGCGCGCTCGGGCTCGTCCAAGACGGTTTCGGCAACGACGTGATCGAGCGCCTCGTCGGCGAGCGCGCGATCGGACACGTGCGTTACTCGACGGCCGGCGAGAAGGCGGACCTCAAGAACGCGCAGCCGATCGCGGTCGACTACGCGCATGGCTCGCTCGCCGTCGCGCACAATGGGAACCTCACGAACTTCGACGAGCTGCGCGCGGTCCTCGAGGCGGAAGGATCGATCTTCCAGACCACGAGCGACACCGAGCTGCTCGTCCATCTCGTGGCGCGCTCGCGCGGGGTCGACCTCGTCGAGCGCGTGATCGACGCGCTGCGACGCGTCGAGGGCGCCTACTCGATCGTGTTCATGACGCCCGAGCAGCTCATCGCGGTGCGCGATCCGCACGGCTTCCGCCCGCTCTGCATGGGGATGCTCAAGGACGCCCAGGTGGTGGCGTCCGAGCCGCCCGCGTTCCACCTGATCGGCGCCGAGTATCTGCGCGACATCGCGCCGGGTGAGATGGTCGTCGTCGACGACAACGGTCTTCGCTCGCTCCATCCGTTCGAGGCGAAGCCCTCGAAGATGTGCGTGTTCGAGTACGTGTACTTCGCGCGCCCCGACTCGGAGCTCAACGGGATCAGCGTCTACGAGGCGCGCAAGCGCATGGGGCACACGCTCGCGGCGGAGCAGCCGTGCGACGTGGACCTCGTGATCCCCGTGCCGGACAGCGGCGTCGCGTCCGCGATGGGCTTCGCCGAAGCGCGCGGGACGACGTTCGAGCTCGGGCTCATCCGCAGCCACTACGTGGGCCGCACGTTCATCGAGCCGGCGCAGTCGATCCGCCACTTCGGCGTGCGGCTGAAGCTGAGCCCCGTGCGCAAGCTCCTCGAGGGCAAGCGCGTGGCCGTCGTCGACGACTCGATCGTGCGCGGCACCACCAGCCGCAAGATCGTGAAGATGGTGCGCGACGCGGGCGCTCGCGAGGTGCATCTCCGCATCAGCTCGCCGCCCACGCGCTGGCCTTGCTTCTACGGGATCGACACGCCGTCGCGCGGCGAGCTCATCGCGTCGAGCCACTCGGTCGACGAGATCGCGCGGTACATCACGGCGGACTCGCTCGGGTACCTGAGCGTCGAAGGGCTCCTCAGCGCGGTCGGCTCGACCGGCTACTGTGACGCTTGCTTCAGCGGGAGCTATCCGATCCGGGTGCGCTCGCGCGACGAGGTCAAGCGACGGCAGCTCCCGCTGGTCGGCGTGTGAGCCCCTGGTATTCTCGCGGCGTGCGCGCCGAACCGCTCGTCCCCTGGACCCTCGCCCTCTCGATCGCGCTCGTCGCGATCGGGTGCGGCGGCAGCGGCACCGAATCCGTCGAGGACGCGCGGCGCGCGGCGGCCGAAGAGAACGGGGGTTGCGGTCTCGGCGCGACGCAGCTCGGCGGGCACTGCTGGACCGCGGCGAACACCCGCTGGAACATCGACGCGAGCGGTCCCGGCGGCGACTATCGATTCGGCGTGACGTTGCTCGCGGCGGGGCGCGTGCGAGCCGGCGACCACCCGGGGGCCGGACCCGCGCACGACGAGTGGTTCCAGGTCGGACCGACCCTGCGCATCTTCCTGAGCGATCGGTTCGTGGAGTACCGCGCGCAGGTCACGAACGGGACGGTGCTGATCGGCGAGGCGCTGAACGTCCGCGGGCAGCGCTGGTCGTGGCGCGGCGATCGCGTATTCGAAGAGGCGAGCTGCGAGCCCGGCGATGCGCGGCTGGACGACGGCTGCCTCGCGCTGGTCGGCACGCGCTGGGAGCTGCTCCGCCACGACGCGGACGCCGAGCTGATCGAGTTCCAGGAGGACGGGCGGCTCTTCCACGGAGAGGACGACCTCGTCGGTCGTTGGGAGCAGGCGGGGAGCGCGCTCACGTTCCGGCTCGCCGAGGAGGGACCCGAGTACGTGGCCCTCATCGCGTCGAGCGACGAGCTGAGCGGCTCGGGGCCCGACAACGTGGCGTTCACCGCCACACGTGTGCCGTCCATCCCGCCGGTGATGCACGAGTGAGCGCGCAGCGCCCGTTCCACCTCGCGTTCCCCGTCACCGATCTCGCGGCGACGGAGCGGTTCTACGTGGACCTCTTGGGCTGCCGCGTCGGGCGGCGCGACGCGCGCTGGATCGACTTCGATCTCGGCGGACACCAGATCAGCGCGCACCTGATCGACGACGGCGATCGCCACGCGGCGGAGACGAACGCGGTCGACGGGGACGACGTCCCGGCGCGCCACTTCGGCCTGGTGCTGCCGTGGGACGAGTGGGAGGCGCTCGGCGCCACGCTGCGCGAGCGCGGCGTATCGTTCCTCATCGAGCCGCGCGTCCGCTTCGTCGGCCAGCCCGGCGAGCAAGGCACGTTCTTCCTCCGCGACCCGAGCGGCAACGCGATCGAGATGAAGTCCTTCAAGGACCTCGGAAGGCTGTTCGCGACATGACGGACGATCCGAAGAGCGCGCGGTGGGACGCCGCGCAGGAGGGCGCGGAGCTGTTGACGGAGGGCGAGCCGCAGCTCGCGATCGACGAGCTCGAGCGCGTGCTCGAGGACGATCCCGACAACGAGTACGCGTACTTCTTCCTCGGCAACGCGCACTTCGAGCTGTCGCAGCTCGACAAGGCGATGAAGGCGTACGTGCTCGCGCTCGAGCGCGCGCCGGAGTACGTCGGCGCGATGGTCGCGCTCGGGCACACCCTGCGCTTGCTCGGCCGACACGAGCAAGCGCTCCGGATGGGCCACCAGGTGCTCGCGCGCGACAAGGACGACACCGACGCCCTCTATCTCATGGGGCTGAGCCACTACGCACGCGGCGAGTCGGCGGCGGCGGTGCGCTACCTCGAGCGCTTCCTTCAGAGTGGTCCGGAGATCGAGACCGCGCAGGAGGTGCACGGGCTGCTCGAGATCCTACGCGGCGGGGTGGCCCCCGGCGGTGTGCTCGACGGAAGTAGCCTGCCCGAGGGCGACGAGTAGCTCCGGCGCGAAGCCCATCCGCTCGAGCGGCACGCGCAGATCGTCGGGGAGCGGCGCGCTCACCCGGATCGGCGCGCCGCTGTGCGGATGCGCGAAGCGGATCTCGAACGCGTGGAGCGCGAGGCGCATCAGCGCGAAGCGCTCGCGCACGAGGCGGTTCTCCGTTCCGTCGCCGTAGCGCACGTCGCAGAGGATCGGGTGCGAGAGATGCTTGAGGTGCCGGCGGATTTGATGGAGCCGCCCCGTCTCGGGCACGGCCTCGACGAGCGTGTAGCGATCGTGGACCGTCGCGAGCGGCGTGATCCGGGTCACCGCGTCGACGCGCGGGCCCTTGGGCTTGCGCGGCACGGGATGATCGACGAGCACGGCCTCCTCGAGCGGACCGCGCACCAACGCGACGTAGCGCTTGAGGACGGTCTTCTCACGGAAGTGGTCTTGCATCATGCCCGACGTCGATCCGTCGAACGCGAACACGAGCGCGCCGCTCGTCGGACGGTCGAGCCGATGCACCGGATGCACGTGACGGCGCGCCAGCCGGCGGACGAGCTTCACGGCGTTCACCGGATCGTGATCCCAGCCCTTGTGCACCGCGATCCCGGCCGGCTTGTTGACCACGAGCAGGTGCTCGTCGCGATACAGCTCATCGACCCGATATAGATGCGCGCTCCCGTCGAGGTTCATGGGGACGCGCAGGATGGATGCGGAGCCCCCTCGGTTCAACCCGACGCGCTCGATGGCTACTTGAGCGTTTCGCGCCCGATCACGATCCGTTGGATCTCGCTCGTGCCTTCGTAGATGCGCGTCACGCGCACGTCGCGGTAGTGGCGCTCGACCGCGAACTCCTTGGTGTAGCCGTAACCGCCGTGGATCTGGAGCGCGCGGTCGCAGACGCGGCCCGCCGCTTCGGACGCGTAGGCCTTCGCCATCGCGGCCTCCTTCGAGAAGCGGACGCCCTTTTCCTTCATCGACGCGGCGCGCCACGCGAGCAGCGTCGCCGCGTCGAGCTCGGTGCGCGAGTCGGCGATCATCCACTGGATGGCTTGGTGCTCCGCGATCGGCACGCCGAACGTCTTGCGATCCTTCGCGTACGTCACCGCCTCGCCGAGCGCCGCCTCTCCGATCCCGATCGCCTGGCTCGCGATCCCGATGCGGCCTCCGTCGAGCGCCATCATCGCGATCTTGAAGCCTCCGTCGAGCTCGCCGAGCAACGCGTCGGGGCCGACCCGCACGCCCTCGAAGTGGAGCGCGGTGGTCGAGCTGCCGCGCAGTCCCAGCTTCTCCTCGTGGCGCCCCACCGAGAGACCGGGGCTGTCCGCGTCGACCACGAACGCGCTGATCCCGCGCGCGCCTTCTTCTCCGGTGCGCGCCCACACCACGAACACGCCGGCGAAGTCGCCGCTCGTGATCCACATCTTCTCGCCGTCGAGCACCCAGCCCGCGCCGTCCTTCTTCGCCGTCGTGCGCATCGCGCCCGGATCGCTCCCCGCCTCGGGCTCGCTCAACGCGAAGCTCCCCGCGCGCAGCGTTCCGTCGCAGAGCGCCTTGCAGTAGCGAGCGCGGACCTCGGGCTTGCCGAAGCGGGCGATCACCTCGCCGACCATGTTGGTCACCGCCATGGTCACCGCGACCGACGCGCACGCGCGCGCGACCTCGATCATCGCGAGGCTGTACGCGACGACGCCCGCCTCCGCGCCGCCGAGCGACGCGGGGATGTTCACTCCGCACAGGCCGAGGTCGGCGAGCCCCTTGAGCACCGCGAAGTCGAGCCGACCCTCGCGATCGAACTCGGCCGCGCGAGGCGCGATGTGTTGCTGCGCAAATCCACGCGCGGATTCGCGGACGAGCTGCTGCTCCTCGGTGAGCTCGATGTTCATGGGACGTCGAACGTGACCTTGGCCGGCCACGAGCCGGGGTCCGGCATGGTCATCGAGCGCACGCGATCGAGGATGCAGTCGAGCGCGCCCTCCCCTTCGGGGTCGGGCATGGTGCCGCCCGCCGCGAGCACCGAACCGGCGGGCATGATGTACGCCGTAATGCGGTGGCTGCCGCGCGCGCGACACTCGCGGCCGACCGCGCGGACCTCCGACTCGCGGGTCCCGAGGTCGGTCGAGCTCCACGACGTGGCCGGACGCGGACCGTCGGCGTCCAGACCGAAGCCCCAGCTGAACTCCGCCTCGCCGCCGTTCGGCCGCGGGAAGCGGGTGCCGCGCGCGACGTCGAGAATGCAACGCTCGGTGTCACGGTCGCCCACCGTGCTCTCCGAGGGATAGACCCAGAGCACCTGCCCGTCGGTCGAGATCCGGAAGCTCATCCGGATGTCGCCCGCGAGCAGCTCGATCGTCCCCATGCGATCCGCGAAGCACCGCGTGAAGCGCGGCATCCGCGGGTTGAGCGCGTTCTCCACCTGGTCGCTCCGGATGGTGCCCATCAGGCCGCTGACCATGATCCCGTCGGACGGCTCCGCGCGCTCTTCGCTGCCGCTCGACGAGCTCGACCGCTCCGTCGGCTCCGACGACTCTTCGCTCGAGCCGCCGCACCCGCCGAGCGCGAGCCCCACCACGACCGCGAGCCCGACCACGAACCAGCTACCCCATGAACAGCACTTCATCGTCTTCCCTCGCTCGAACGTCCGTCCCGACGCACGCGCTCAGACCCCGCGGCGCGCGTCGGGTTCACCCTTTGAGCACGTTGGCCGCGATCACGATCCGCTGGATCTCGCTCGTGCCCTCGTAGATCTCGGTGATCCGCGCGTCGCGGTAGTGTCGCTCCGCGTCGAACTCCACCGAGTATCCGTACCCGCCGTGGATCTGCAGGCCCTTGTGGCTGATGCGGGTGGCCGCCTCGGACGCCATCAGCTTCGCCATCGCGGACTCCTTGCTGTGACGCACGCCGCGATCCTTCATCGTCGCGGCGCGCAGCGTGAGCAGCCGGGCGGCGTCCAGCTCCATCGCCATGTCGGCGAGCATGAACTGGATCGCCTGCTTGTTCGCGATCGGCTCACCGAACGCCTTGCGCTCCTTGGCGTACTCGGTGGCCTCTTCCAACGACGCGCGCGCGATGCCGAGCGCCTGCGCGGCGATGCCGATGCGGCCGCCATCGAGCGTCGACATCGCGATCTTGAACCCCATCCCCGGCTCGCCGAGCTGGTTCTCCTTCGGGATGACGCAGTTGTCGAAGAACACGGTGCACGAGTGCGCGGCGTGGATGCCGAGCTTGTGGTCGCGCGGCTCCTGACGGAAACCCTCGGTGCCCTTCTCCACGATCAGCGCGGTGGTGCCCTTGCTGCCGACGCCGCGCGCGTGGGCGGCGAACACGATGATCAGATCGGCGTGCGGGCCGTTCGTGATCCAGTTCTTCGAGCCGTTGAGCAGCCAGTGATCGCCCTTGTCCTCGGCGAACGTCGCCATGTGCGACGCGTCCGAGCCCGACGCCGGCTCGGTGAGCCCGAAGCAACCGAGCTTGTCGCCCGCGGCGAGCGGCGCGAGGAAGCGCTTCTTCTGATCCGGGTTGCCGAACTTGAGGAGCGGATCGCACACGAGCGAGTTGTTCACGCTCATGATGACGGCGGTCGACGCGCACGCGCGCGCGATCTCCTCCATCGCGACGGCGTAGCTGACGTTGTCGGCTCCCGCGCCGCCGTGCTCGCTCGGCACCGCCACGCCGAGGAGCCCCAGCTCGCCCATCTTGGCGACCAGCTCGGCCGGCCAGCGCCCCGTCTTGTCCAGCTCACGCGCGAGCGGCTTCACGTCGCGCTCGGCGAACTCGCGCGCCATCTGCTGCACGAGCTTCTGATCGTCGGTCAGCTCGAAGTCCATGTCGGCCGGAGCCTACTACCGCGGGCTCGAAGTTCGACCCCAAACGGCCCGATCGCAGGCAATTCGGGGGGTTCCTCGGTGAGTTTCCGAACAGTCCCCGCCGCCCGGACGACAAAACGACCCCGCCGCGGATCTTTTCTTCATCACGACCTCACACCGCGCGGACCCACCCCGCGCTGCGACGTTGCGCGGCCATCGCTCGCAAGGAGTGCGTCGGATGAAGAGAACGACTGCGCCGGCTCGGCCGGTGGGCGCCCACGTGTATCCGAGGCTCGCGTTGATCGCGTGCCTCGGCGCTTCGATGGGGTGCGTCGGTGCCTGGGAGGAACCGGGTGCGACGCCGTATCGACCGGGACAGGGCCGTCCTCACACGCCGGGCGACACGTCGCTCGACGATCCCGCGATGTTCGGCCCGGCGGGGATCCGCCGGCTGACCCGCACCGAGCTGCGGAGCGCCATCGCGGATCTGTATGGCGTGGACGTGCAGTCGGATCTCGACGCGCTCCCGATCGATCAGTTCAACGAGGAGGAGACCGGCAACCCGTTCGACAACGACTATACCTTTCAACAGACCGGCCCCGCGCTCGTCGAAGGCCTCGATCTGTTGGCCGGTCGCGTCGCGGATCAGATCACGGAGAACCCCGCCGCGCGCGAGTCGCTCGTCGGGTGTCGCCCGTCGGGCCCCGCGGACGAGGCGTGCTTCGCGAGCTTCGTCGAGCGCGTAGGCCGGCGCGCGCTCCGCCGCCCGCTCGACAGCGCCGACGTCGACGAGATACGGAGCGCGCTGTTGCCCCACGCGGTCGAGGCGGGCGACTTCTACGTCGCGGTGAACCTCGCCATCCGCGTGCTCATCCAGCACGTCGAGTTCGTCTACCGCGTCGAGGTCGGCGAGGAGATCGCTCCGGGCTCGCCGATCCACCGGCTCACCGACTTCGAGATCGCGTCGCGCCTCGCGTTCCTCGTGTGGGGCAGCGTGCCGGATGACGCGCTGCTCGACGCAGCCGCGGCGGGCCGGCTCGCGGACGTGAACGGGGTGCAGGACGAGGCGCTGCGGATGCTCGAGGACCCTCGCGCGGCGCAGCAGATCGAGACGTTCCACGCGAAGTGGCTCGGCTACGACGCCGCGCCGGCCGCCGCGGGATCGTTGGAAGAAGACTTCCGCGTCGAGACCGACGCGCTGGTCCGCGCGGTGACGATCGAGAACCAGGGCGAGTGGACCGAGCTGTTCACCTGGGACGAGACGTACGTCACGCCGCGCCTCGCCGATCACTATGGGCTCCCCGCGGTCGGGGAGCCGGGCTGGGTCCCCTCCGGACCGAACCGGGGCGGCGGGATCCTCTCGCAGGCGAGCTACCTCGGCGTGGACTCGCGCTTCGGCGACACGAGCCCGACGTTCCGCGGGCGCAACATCTGGCGCCGGGTCCTCTGTCGCGACATCGGCGCGCCGCCGGCAGGCGTGAACGTGGACGAGGTGCCCGGCTCGGCCGGCGACTGCAAGACGGAGCGCTACTTCATGTCGCGCGAAGCGGGCTGCGAGGGCTGCCACCGGAACATGGATCCGATCGGGTTCGGGCTCGAGCAGCTCGACGCCATGGGCCGCTTCCGCGACGTCGAGGCGAGCAACGCGATGTGCGGGATCGACGGTCGCGGGGAATTCCCCGGCGTGGGCGGGTTCGAAGGCCCGCGGGAGCTCGGACAGATCCTCGCCGACGAGAGCTCGCTCGACGACTGCGTGACGCGGCAGTTCTACCGCTTCGCGGTCGGGCGCAGCGAAGGCATCGAGGACGAGGCGGCGCTCGACGCGCTGTCGTCCCGCCTCTCGCAAGACGGCGACTTCATCGGCTTGGTGCTCTCGTTCGTCGGGAGCGAAGCGTTCCTCCACCGCGTCGTCGACGAGACGAACTGAGCTCTCATCCGACAGCACCCACCGGCCATCCGTGACGAGGACACCCCAATGACGCAAACGAAGCTGCACCGTAGGACCCTGTTGCGCGGCGCCGCCGGCGCCGCGAGCGCCGCCGTCGCCCTCCCCTTGCTCGAGGCGATGATGCCGTCGCGCGCGCGCGCGACGAACGGATTCCCGAACCGGTTCGTCACGTCGTTCGGCGGCGTCACGACGGGCCTCGCGCTCGGATCGCTCCCCCTGCCGCTCGGGCAGATGAACGGTGTGTTGCCCTCGTTCTTCGCCGGGCTCGAGGACGTGAAGCGCGACGTCGCGATCGTCAGCGGGCTCACGATCCCGCAGGCGAACGACGACGCGTCGGTGCCGCCGGGCGGGCGCTACAACAAGAACCACATCAAGCAGATGAGCCCGCTGTTCACCGGCGTGCGCAGCCAGCTCGCGGACCACAACGTGTTCCGCGGCAAGACCGCCGATCAGATCGTCGCGGACTCGGTCGGCGCGGGCACCGCGTTCCCGACCGGCTTCCAGTTCCTCATCCAGCCGTCCGGCTACCAGTACGGCAGCAGCGGTCGCGACGCGCTGAGCGCCCGTGGTCCGAGCAACGGGATCACCGGCCGCTCGAACCTCGACGTAGTGTTCGGCAATCTCTTCGGCGCGCCGCCGCCCGCACCGACCCCCGGTGCGCCGACCGGATCGCCCGACGCGACGCTGCGCCGACAAGGGAGCGTGCTCGATGTGCTGATCGGCAGCGCCCAACGGTTGAGCGGACGGCTCGGCGCGGCGGATCGGCGGCGCATCGATCAGCATCTCACCGAGCTGCGTGCGGTCGAGACGCGGATCCAGGCGCTCCTCGCGCAGGCGAGCCCCCCCGGCACCACGCCTCCTCCCACCACCACGAGCTCGAGCTGCGCGACGCCGAGCTCGCTGCCGGTGCCGGGCGCGACGACCACCTTCACCTCGCCCGACGGGCAGCTCGTCGGGTGGTCGTACGAGGACGAGCGGGCGTCGATCATGGCCGAGCTGTGCGCGCTCGCGCTGGCGTGCGACCTCACGCGCACCGCGACCTGGCACATCTCGTGGGAGCAGTGCGGGATCAGCGCACGTCACGTGGTCGGCGACGACAGCGCGTTCCATCAGCTCGGGCACTCCGGTACCGGATCCCAGAAGCAGGCGGTCGCCGCGTGGCACCTCGAGCAGTTCGCGAAGCTCGTGCGCGCGATCCGCGACAAGACGGAGGGCGGACAGTCGCTCCTCGACAGCACGTTTTGTGCGTTCTTCTTCGGCGAGTCGCCCTCGTCCCACGGCTATCGCGACGCGCCCGCGGTGGTCGCGGGCTGCCCGCACGCTCTGCGGATGGGCGAGCACGTGCGGATCGCCGACGAGCATCCCGCCAAGGTGCTCATCTCGGGGATGCAGGCGGTGGGGCTCGGCACGAACACGCTCGGCGAGGTGAGCGGAAACCACGGCGCGCTCACGCGCTGACCGATCGGTCACGCATTTCCCCCACGACGCTTCCCCCGTTTGGGTAGGGCGGCGTGTCGGATGGGCTCCATCCCGAACTCCGCGGTCACGTTTCGCCTATACTCGAGCCGAGGCCGCGTGACGCGCACCTTCACCCAGCTCGGGCGCGGTTCGGCGAGCGCCCCCGTCTCCCGGGGGGCGAGTGCTGCCGCATAGCCCGCATCGGATCGGCCGGTACGAGCTCCACGCGGAGATCGCATCGGGCGGGATGGGACGCGTGTACCTCGCGCAAGCGCGCGGCCCGGGCGGGTTCGCGAAGCTCGTCGCGCTGAAGACCGTGCACCCGGACCTCGCGGCCGAGCCGCAGTTCGTGAACATGTTCCTGGACGAGGCGCGCATCGCCTCGCGGATCGATCACCGCAACGTCTGCCAGGTGTTCGACTTCGGCGAGTCGGACGGCCGGTACTTCATCGCGATGGAGTACCTGATCGGCGAGTCGGTGCAACGCGTGTTGCGCTTGCTGTCGCGGCGCGAGACGCGCGAGCCCGAGGACGATCGGATCGCGGTGCGTATCGTGGCCGACGCGGCCGAGGGGCTCCACGCCGCGCACGAGGTCACGGGCGAGGACGGCCAGCCGCTCGACGTGGTGCACCGCGACGTGTCGCCGCAGAACATCTTCGTGAGCTACGACGGCGGCGTGCGCGTGATGGACTTCGGTGTCGCGCGTGCAGAGGGGCGCCTCCATCAGACCGAGGCCGACTCGCTCAAGGGCAAGCTCTCCTACATGGCGCCCGAGGCGATGCTCCAGTCCGACATCGATCGGCGCGCCGACGTGTGGGGGCTCGGCGTCGTCTTGTGGGAGCTCGTCACCGGTCGCCGGTTCGTGCGCGGCGCGAACCAGATCGAGGTGATCAAGGCGGTCACGCAGGGGGAGCTCCAAAGAGCGATCGATGTCCGGCCGGAGCTCGATCCGGTGCTGAACACGATCATCGACGGCGCGCTCACGCGCGACCGCGACGAGCGCTTCCAGAGCGCGCGCGAGCTGGGTCAGGCGCTCGAGAACTGGCTCGCCGCTTCGGGGCCGCCGCTCGGGATGCCCCAGGTGGCGGAGTTCATGTCGAAGAACTTCCCGACCGAGCGCGCGGCCGCGTTCGAGCTGGTCGACGCCGCGAGGCACTCGTCGTCGGGGGTGCGGCCACGCGGATCCGAGCCGGGGGTGAGCGCGCGCGCATCGGAGCCCGCGCCGAGCCCGTCACCGCGCGCGCCGAGGCCTTCGCGCGACGACTCGGACTCGCTCGAGCTGCAGATCGAGCTCACCGATCCGGAGGGCGCGTTCCCCTCCGTCCACGCCCCCGCACTCCCTCCGCAACGGAGCTTGCCCATCGCGGCCGGCGTCGTGATGGGGATCCTCGCCACCGGACTCGGGATCGCCATCACGCTGCTCGTGATCCGCGAGCCCACGGTCATCGTCGCGATGCCGAAGACGGGGCCCGCCTCGACCGCGCGCTCGGACGGACCGCAGCCGAGCCTGCGCGAGCCGCGCGAGACCGGAGCCGACGCGGACGAACGCGAGGTCTCCGCCGATCCCCGACCGGCGGGCGACGAGACGTCGGCGAACGACACTGCGAACGACACCGCGAACGACATCGCGAACGACACCGCCGCCAACGACACCGCCGCGGACGATCCGGCCAACCCGGTGACGAGCGACGGCGCGTCGGGGCGTCGCTCCCGAGGCGGAGCCCGCTCGGAGCCCGTGGCGACGACCGGCGAGCTGCGCGTGTCCACGCCGGGCGGGTGGGCCGACGTCTACTTCGAAGGGCGTCGGCTCGGCCGCACTCCGCTGAGCGTGACGCTCCCCGTCGGGAGCGGTCAGCTCGAATTGCGACCCTACGGTCTGCCGCCGCCTGCAGGCTCCACGTCGTTGCGACGCCACGTACGCATCGGGGCCGCGCCAACCCGCGTGGAGGTCAGCCTTTGAAGGCAGCGATCGCGATCGCCTGCGCGCTCCTCCTCGCGCCGTGCGCGGGCGCGGCGCAGAGCGACAGCTCCGATGACACCAGCTTCCTCGACGCAGCGCGCGCGTACGGCGACGGCGACTACGCGACGGCCGCCGAGCTGTTCGGCCGCGCCTACGAGGCGACCCACGATCCGGCGCTCCTCGTGAGCCGCGGTCGCGCGGCCGAGCGCGCGGGCATGACGCGCGAGGCCGTGGAGGCCTACGAGCGCTACCTCGAGGAGGCCCCCGACGCGGAGGACCGACCGGACGTCGAGCGGAGCCTCGGCACCCTGCGCCGCCAGCTCGAGCTCGAGGAGCGGGTGGCGGAGCGGGACACCGAGCCGGACGTCGTGGTGGCGCCGATCGAGCCCACGTCGAGCGGGGCGCCGAGCGGGCCAGCTCCCTGGATCGTCGCGGGCATCGGCGCGGCCGGGCTCGTCGTCGCGACGGTCCTCGGGGTGGTCGCGATGTCTCGCTACGCCGACGCCGAGGACGAGCCGACCGCGCTCGCCGCGGTTCGACTCCAACGCGAGGCGAGCGACTTCGGGCTCGGCGCCAACGTGATGTTTGGAGTGGGCGGCGGCCTCCTCGCGATCGGCGTCGTGTGGGGCGTGATCGAGCTCGCGACGAGCGGGAGCGCGCCGAGCGACGAGGAGGACGCGCCGTGACGCGCGCGTCCGCCCTGCTCGCGGCGCTCGCCCTCGCGGGCGGTGTGTTCGCGGGCTGTGTGTTCGAGCCGATCGACGTCACCGGCAAGGCGTGCCCATGCCCCGATGGGTTCGTGTGCGCGAACGACGTGTGCGTCAACGAGGCATCCTTCGATGCAGGCACCGACGCGGGCGCCACCGACGCCGGTGTGCGCGTCGATGCGGCCGACCGCGACGCAGCGATGACCGCGGACGCCGGCGCCTCGGTGTGCCCCGCCACCGCGTTCTGCGAGGACTTCGAGGGCTCCAACCCGGCCGGCAACGGGTGGACGCCGTTCCCGCGCGACATGAACGTCGTCCGCTACATCAACACGACGCGGCCGTCGATGCCGCCGGGCATCACGCCGCACGGCGGAACCGGGATGTTGCAGGTCATCACCCGGACGCCCGGCGGGCAGTCGGAGATCGTGATCTGCCCGTTCACCGGGTTCGTGTGTCCCGATCCCGCGATGTCGTTCGACGCGGGCGTGCCGAACGACGGAGGCACGCTCGACCTGCCCGGCATCACGTCGGGTGATCTCCACATGCGCGCGTACGTGCTCGCGCCGACCACCCTGCCGAGCGGACAACCTTTCGTGATGGGTCACGCGAGCGTGATGCACCTCGGGATGCATCAGGGCGCGTACCGCCAGGAGTCGGTGCTCGGCTTCAACCTCGACGTCGACCACACGCAGATGTACGTGGGCACCGGCGGCGTGGGGCGCGTCGAGCCGCGACCCTCGAGCGGCGACCCGGACACCCGCCCCCCGTTCCCGCGCGACACCTGGGTCTGCGTGCAGACGTCGGTGCACGTGGACCCCGTCGCGGGATCGGTCGCGACGTACCTCACGCTGCCGAGCGATCCGACGAATCCGATGCTCGTCGTCGAGCGCACGGACATCGACACCGTCGCGCTCCTCCCGTGGCGACACTTCGGGGTCGGGCTCGGCTACACGAGCGAGATGCCGAACGGCGCGTCGCTGTTCATCGACGACGTCGCGTTCGGTCCGGATCCGATCCCCTGCCTCGAGTGAGGCTCCTCGAGTGAGCGCCGAGGACGCTCAGCGGATCGCGCGGCGCGCGCGGGCGGCGTACGGGCCCTCGCCGTCGAGCGCGAGGTAGCGCTCGTACGCGGAGCGCGCCTCCGCGCTGTCATCGGAGGAGAGCGCCTCACCGAGCCAGAAGTGCGCCTCCGCCGGCGCCGCGTTGGTCTCGATCGCGTGCCGCAGCGCGGTGGCGGCCGCGCCCTCGTCGCGGTTCAAGAGGTGCGCGCGACCACGCAGGACGAGCGCGCGCGCATGCATCGCGGGAGGACGGATGCGGCGCGCGAACATGCGGTCGAGGCGATCGAGCACCTCGAGCGCATCGCGCCCGCGATCGCTGCGGACGGCCATGTCGGCTTGGCCGATCATCGCTTCGGGAGATCCGTCGTCGAGCTCGAGCGCCGCCGCGTACGCATCGGACGCCGGACCGACCTGACGCGCCGCGAGGAGGGCGTCACCGTAGAGCGCCATCACCGTCGCGCTCGGACCGGCCGCCTCCTCGGTCAGGGGGCGGAGCTCGCGCAGCGCGTCGCCCGAGCGACCCTGCAAGAGGCGGAGCCGCGCGGTGGTCATCCGGGCCGACGGCGTCTCGCGGGCACCATCGGTGAGGCCCTCGATCTGCACCTCTGCGTCGTCGAGCCGTCCGAGACCCATCAGCGCCTCGGCGCGACCCAACCGCCCCGCGATCGCGTTCTGGCTGTTGCTCTGTCCGAGCGCGCCGCGCGCGAGCTCGCCATCCACCTCGGTGGCCGCCTCGTAGTCGCCGAGGTCCACCTGCAGGCTCGCGCGCGTGAGCTTCGCGTCGGTGTGATCGGGCGACAGCTCGACCGCCCGGCGGAGCGCGCGCTCCGCCCCTTCGCCGTCGCTCGCCATCCGCTTCGCGCGGCCGAGGAGGTAGAAGCCCTCGGCGTCGTCCGGGGATCCGGCGGTGACCTGCTCGAGCGCCTCGACCGCCGTATCGGCGTCGAAGAGCCGCAACGCGGCTTCCCCGAGCGCGAGGGCCGCGTCGGGATCGCCCGGCGCCTGCTCGAGGAGCGCGCGCGCCTCGGGGATCATCTCGCGCGCCTGGCCGAGCAGCGTGTGGATCCGGATGCGCAGCGCGCGCACGCGAACGCTGGCGTCGTCGGGGTTGTTGGTGACGTAGGCGTCGAGCCCCTCGGACGCCGCGGCGAGCGCTTCGTCGCTCCCGAGGAGCAACGCCGCTTGCGCGCGCATCTCGATGACGTCGGGGTCCTCGCTCGACATCTCGCTCAACGTCGTCAGCGCGGCGCGACCATTGCGGCGCGCGAGCTGGATCTCGGCGAGCAGCTTGCGGAAGTCGGGGTTGGTCGGGGCGCCGGTGACCGCGCCTTGCGCCGCCATCTCCGACGCCGCGAGCCGGCCGGCGCGCCGGCCTTCGGTCGCGAGGAGCGCGAGGAGCCGGGGCTCGCTCGCTCCGGCGCGCATCGCCTCGTCGACCGCCTCGCGCGCCTGATCGGCAGACCCGTTGCGGCGCAGGAGGCGCGAGCGCGCGAGCTCGAACAGCACGCGGTCGGTCGGCGCACCGTGCTGCTCCACGTCCTCGTCGAACGCGGTCAGCGTCCGGAGCGCCGCCTCCGGCTCCTCGCTGTCGCTCGTCATGTACGCGCGCCACAGCTGGGCGCGCAGGTGGTCGCTGTGGTTCGCCAGCACCTGATCGAGGAGGGACAACGCGTCTTCCGCCTGGCCCTCGTCGAACCGCGCCTCCGCGAGCGCGATGCGCGGCGCGTTGAGCGCCGCCTCGGCCTCGCTCGCGGCGCGGAGGTGCTCGAGCGCCTCTTCGGCGCCGAGCCGCTGCTCGAGCCGGCCCACCAGATAGAGCACGAACGCGTCCTCGGGCCGCGCCTCGAGCGCCGCGGCGAGGCGCGTGCGCGCGTTCTCCGTGCCACCCTCCGCGGCGGCGAGGACCGCGCGCGCGAGGTCGAGGTAGGCGGCGATTCGCTCGTCGTCCATCTGCTCGGCGAACGCGATCGTCGGACGCAGGAAGCCGGCGTCGAACGCGCCGTCCTCGAGCGCGCGCTGCGAGTGGACGACGAGCATGAGCGCCGGTCCTTCACGGTCATGCACGTTGAGGTCGCGAGCCTCGCGGAGGTGGCGCTCCGCGTCGACGAGGGCCTCGTGCGTTCCGTCGAGCGCCTCGGCGTTCGCCTGCGTCACGAGCTCCGCGGCCTGCGCGTGCTTGCGCTTGACCCACTCCTGCCATCCGAACCAGCCGCCCGCCGCGAGCCCCATCGCGAGGACCCACGCGACGCCCATCCAGAGGCCGATGCGCGTGCCCGAGGTCTGCGTCTGCCGGACGTCGGCGCGCCCCGCCCACTGCGCTTGCGGGTCGGCCGAGCTCGGCTCGAAGAGACCCTGATCGCGCAGCATGCGCAGGATCGCGTCGACGTCCTCCGCGCCCGCCCCCCCGGTCTGGACGTCCTCGTGGCGACGCGCCGTCGCTCCGTGCGCGGACTCCGGGAGGTCGTCGTCGAACGCGGCGGCGCCCGGCCCCCCGAGTCGCTCGGGCGACGCGAGATCGGCGTCCACCGGGCTGACGTCGCCATCGTCCAGCGCGGGCGCGAACGGATCGGCGCGCGGCGGCGAAGGCTCGGGCGCGGCGGGGAACGCCTCACCGAAGAATGGATCGTCGTCCCTCGACCTCGGGGCCGGGCGCGCGGCCATCCGACCGCTCGGACCGCCGGACGCGACGGGATTCGCCGCCGGCGCGGGCGGCGCCTTCGACGCGGCGGCGGGCGGCGCGAACGGATCGTCGATCTGCGACCACGGGGCCGGCTCGCCCGCTGGAGACGCGGAAGCTTCGTTGCGCGGGGCCTCCGACGGAAGCCGGCGCTTGGGGGGAGGAGGGATCGGCGCCTTCGTGGCGCCGGGCGAGGTCGCGGTGCGCGCCGGCGGCTTGATCGGTTGGCCCGGTCGCGGAGGACGCTCGACCGCGGTCGACTCGTCGTCGGTGTCGCCGAGGTTCGATGCGTCGCGAGCGCTGCCGAACGCCATCGTGCTGCGGATGCCAGGCTTCTTGCGCGGCAGCGCGGGAGGCGGCGGCTCGATGCGGCCGGGGGGGCCCGACATCAGGTTGGTCGGCTCGTCCTCGAACACGGCGGAGAACACCGCGCCCGCGTTGTCCTCGTACGCCCGCCCGGCCGTGGTCGTGACGGCTTCGCCCTCCTCCGTGTCTCCCGCGGCGGCGCGCGACTCGGCGGTGAGGCTGCGGAGCTGCTCCGTGAGATCCGCGCGGATGACGGTGCGCTCCGCCGGAGGACCCGCTTCGTCGGGGGGCGCCGCGCGCGCGCGCGCGGGAGGCGGAGGCAGGGGAGCGGCCGGCTCGGGATCGTCGGCCGTCGCCGCGATGCGATCGAGGCGCGTCGCGCGCTCGAGCAAGCGACGCACGTCCGGATCGGTCGCGTCGAGCGCCTCCGCGCGCTGCAGGACCTTGATCGCGCGCTGCGGATCGCCGCGCTTGAGCAGCACCTCGCCGAGGAAGCGGAACGGTCGCTTGTCCTTGGGCGCGACGCGCGCCGCCTTGAGCAACGCGGCTTGCGCACCGAGAAGATCGCCCGCCGCGAAGCGCGCGCGGCCGTCCATCACCAACAACATTCCGTCGTCGGGGCTCGCCTTGAGCGCCGTCGCGGCGACGTCCTTCGCGTCGGCCGCACGCCCCGACGCGAGGAGGTCCTCGACGAGAGCGACCGCGTCCTCGCCTCCCGCCTTGCTGCGGAATCGCAAGAGTCGGGTGTCGAGGTTCGAGGAACCGGCAGTACCCGCGGTCACGACGCGGCATGGTACCAGCTCGCGCGGCTCGACTGGAGAGTACATTTATGCCCCGGCGCGGTCCCTGGCCCGGCGGCGGCGCGGACGGCGGTCTCAGTCGGGATCCTCGATCCGCCACTCCCCAGCTTCGCGGACGAACTCCACGCGGAAGCGATCGCGATAGGGCATGGTGGCCCGGTCCCCGACCTCTTCGATCGGGTTCTCCATCGACGCGCGCAGGTTGGCGAGGAGCCGCTCGACCTCCTCGCGTCCCTCGCCCTCGAAGCTCTCGCGCATGCGCTCGGGGGTCATGCCCTCGCGGTCCGCCTCGGGGATGAGCGAGAGGACGACGTCATAGCGGCGGCGCTCCATCGCACGGACGAACGATCGCAGCGCCGCGCGCGGGGTCGACCGGTCGTAGAAGTCGACGAGGTCGGTGGCGACGCGCCACTCGCCGGACTCGCGCACGAGCCGCAGTCGCTCGGAGTCGCCGTACTCGACGATCGCCTCCTCCTCGGCGGCGGAGCGCCGGCCCTCGAGCGCGCGCGCGGCCTGTTGCACCTCGGCCGGGTAGTTGCGGAAGTAGGCGCGGAACTCGTCGAGGCTCACGCGCTGGCGATAGTCGTCGCTCATCAACGCGTAGGCGTCCTCGACGCGCGACTCGCGCAGCGCGGCCGCGAACGCCCCGACGGCGGAGTCCGGCGTACGGCCCGCGTCGAGCGGCGGGCACCCCGTCGCGAAGAGGGCGAGGAGGGCGACCACGCGCGCGAGCGACGAGCGAATCATCGGGAGGCGCGCGCTCAACGCTGCGAACCGGCGCGCTCGCCTTGCTGGAGGATCGTGAACTCGACGCGACGGTTCAGCGCGCGCCCATCGGGCGAGTCGTTGGGCGCGACCGGATTGTCCGGGCCGTAGCCGCGATACTCGAGCCGCGCGCGCGGGACGCCGCGGGCGACCAGGTACTCGACGACGGCGCGGGCGCGGCGGTACGAGAGGTCGATGTTGTAGGCGCGGACACCTTCGTTGTCGGAGTAACCGTCGACCCGGACGCGCAGCGACGCGGGCAGCTCGCGCACGACGCGCGCCACCTCGTCGAGCATCGGGGTGGACACCGAACGGATCGTGTCGCGATCGAAGTCGAAGTAGATGCGCTCCGAGATGAGGATGCGCGTGTCGGTGACGGTGACCGACGCGGCCTCGGGCCCCGGCTCGGGACAGCCGTCCTCGTCCTGATAGGAGTCGTGATCCTCCGGCTCCATCGGACACTGGTCGAGCCCGTCGGGGACTCCGTCCTCGTCGTTGTCCGGCTCGGGGCAACCGTCGTCGTCGCCGAACCCGTCGCGGTCTTCGCT
The DNA here is from genome assembly GCA_050186575.1 of Sandaracinaceae bacterium. Classification (GTDB taxonomy): domain Bacteria; phylum Myxococcota_A; class Polyangia; order Polyangiales; family Sandaracinaceae; genus JAUHXR01. The sequence goes on from JBFWYI010000044.1 coordinate 46,332, forward strand.
CTGGGTCGGGCACGCGTCGTCGGCGTCAACCACGCCGTCCGCGTCGTTGTCGGAGTCGGGGCACCCGTCTTCGTCGGCGAACCGATCGAGGTCCTCCGCGTCGTTCGGACACTCGTCGTCCTGATCGACGATCCCGTCCGCGTCGTTGTCGGGATCCGCGCAGAAGTCGCCGTCCTCGAAGCCGTCGAAGTCCTCCGGGCCCGCCGCGCACTCGTCTCCGCGGTCGGTGGCGAAGCGGACCATCGCGAACGCGCGGAACGCGGGGGCGCCCCAGCCGGCCTGACGCTGATCGCTCACCGGGAGCCCGCGCCCGACGCCGAGATCGATCGCGAGCCCGGGCACCGGGAGGATCCGGACGCCGAGGTCGGCCTCCCACGGGACGTCCGAAGGTCGCAAGTCGTCATGACCGGCCACGCCGATGCGCAGCAGCGTCTCGCCGATGATCGCGAGCTCGTCGATGATCGGGACGTTGAGGCCGAGCTGGATCGAGAGCTCGTCGTCCTGCTCGAAGCCCGCGATCGCGCGGCGCTGGCGGAACCGATAGCCGACCTCGCCCGCGATGGTGAGCGGCCCCGGATCGTACGCGACGACGACGCTCGGGGTCGCGATCCAATACTCCATCCCGAGGTAGTTGAACTCGGGGTTGTCGCTCGTCTGGCGCGTGATGAAGTCGGCGAGGGGGAGCATCGTGACCACCCGCGCGGCGAGCGAGAAGTCACCGCGGAGGATCGGCACCTTGGCGCTGAGCCGGAGGTCGCTCATGCCGGCGTGGAACGCGTAGCTGCCGAACGTCATGCCGGAGTCGGGCGCACCGTCCGCCGCCTCGAGGAGGCCGACCGGCACGACCACGCCGAGCTCGAGGAACTCGAACAGACCGAGGGCGGCCATCGCCTCGAGCTGCACGAGATAGGAGACGACGTCCTGCTCGCCGTAGCCGGGGCCGGCTCCGCGCACGAACGGCTCGAGGGCGAGGCTCCCCGCGATCCCGAACACCGCGTTGAGGTGTCGAGGCACCGAGGTGCGGTCGATCGTGAACGTCTCGCCGCCGCCGGCCGGAGGCAGGAAGAGCTGCATCTCGAAGCGGCGCTCTTGCGCGCTCGCCGAGCACGGGACGGCGATCAAGGTAGCGAGCACGAGCGCGGCGTTCGCCGCATGGAGCGCTCCGCGCCGTGCCGCGCACGCGGCGGTGCCACCTCGGATCACCGCGGCAGCGTAACGGATGCGAGAGAGGGGGGGGTAGTCTTCGTCTCGACGCCCGCGGCCGCCTCACGAGGCGCGTCATCGAGCTTTCACGGTCCGAGGACACTAGGTACTCTGCGCCGCATGTTCGTGGTGGCCTGCTCCGGGTTCCCGATCGCGGTGAGCCGATATCTCAACGAGTTCATGGCGGTCGAGATCTCGGACACCGAGCTGGGCATCCCCGGCACCGGCACGGTTCGACGTTGGCAACGCGAGGCGCCCGACGGATTCGTGTTCACCGTGCTGGCACCCGCCGAGCTCGGCGCGAGCGGCTTTGCGCCCGGCGGCGAGAACGACCAGCACATGAAGAACATCCTCTCGTTCTGCAAGAAGCTCGAGGCGCTCGCGCTGGTGTTCCGCGTGCCGGAGGAAGTCGCGTTCTCGCGCGTGACCGCGCAGCGGGCGGAGAAGCTCCTCGGCTCGCTGCCGAAGGGGGCGCCGCGGGCGGTGCTCGACGCACCCCACTGGAAACCCGCGAACGTCGAGAAGATCTGCGAGTCGGCCAACGCGATCGCGGCGCGCGATCCGCTGAGCCTCCCCAAGGCCCCGTCAGGCGGCTTCGCGTACCTCACGCTGCCCGGCCCGGCCGGACACCGAAGCCGCTACGACGAGGACACCATCGAGGCCGTCGCGAGCGTGTGCAAACGGTCTACCGCCGACACGACGGTTTGCGTGTTCCGGAACATCGACATGGAGGCGAACGCCAAGCGCCTCACCGAGCTCCTCGCCTGAGCTGAGCTGAGCTGAGCTGGGCTGAGCCGAGCCTCAGCCGCGGAGCATCGCGAGCGCGGCCCGGAAGTCCTCGGGTGGCTCGGTCTCGAACACGAGGCGCTCCGACGTGATCGGGTGCACGAACCCGAGCTTCGCGGCGTGGAGCGCCTGACGGCCGAGGCGCTCGGCGGCCGCCTTCAATCGCGCGTCCCTCGGTGAACGCGCGTAGACGGGATCGCCGAGCAGCGGGTGGCGGGCGTCCGCGAGGTGCACGCGGATCTGGTGGGTGCGACCGGTCTCGAGGCGGCAGCGCACGAGGCACGCGCCGTGGAGGCGCTCGATGCGCTCGACGTGCGTGACAGCGCGCTTTCCGCGTTGCACCTGGCTCGAGAACTTCTTCCGCTCGCGCGGATGCCGGCCGTAGAGCGTGTCGTAGGTGACGGCCGCCGGTACGTCGCCGGTCGCGATCGCGAGGTACGCGCGCTCGACGGTGTGCGCGGCGAAGCCCGCCGCGAGGTGCTCGCGCGCGAGCTCGGTGCGCGCGACCACGAGGACGCCGCTGGTCCCGCGGTCGATGCGATGGACGATCCCGGGACGTTCCGAGGTCCCCGCCTCGAGAGGGCCCGGGGCGAGCGCGCCGAAGCGATGGAGCAGCGCGTTGACGAGGGTGCCGCTCCGATGCCCGGCCGCCGGGTGCACCACCATCCCGGGCGCCTTGTCGATCACGACGAGGTGCTCGTCTTCGTAGAGGATCGCGAGCGAGATGTCCTCGGGCAGCGCGCTCGACGGAGGCGGTGACGCCGGCCGCACCTCGACGACGGAACCTTCCTTGACGCGCGCGGATCCCTCGGCCGTCGCGCCATCCACCAGCACCCTGCCCTCGCGGAGCCAGCGCTGGAGCGTCGCGCGCGAGCGACCGGTGCGGACGGCGAGCCACTTGTCGAGCCGCTCCCCGCGGTCTTCCGCCGCGACGACGTAGCGCTCGAGCTCGAGATCCTCGTCGGTCATCCCGGCCCACGACCCGGGCGCGAGCTCACCAGAGCTTCGACTGAACGTGGCCCTTGCTGCGGACGAGGATGTCCACGATCGCGCGATCGTAGAAGTTCTTCTGGTAGAGCTCGGGGGCGACGCGGCTCTTGAACAGCGCCCGGCCCTCCTCGATCTCCTCGGCGAGCTCGTCGAAGAGGTTGTCGGCCTGCACGCCCTTCACGATCTTCTCCTCGTTGTAGAGGGAGAGATCGCTCGCGATCGCTCGGGCCAGACGACGCGCCGCCTCTTCGGTCTCGATCAACGCCATGCGCCTTCGTACCCGACGGCGCGCGCGGTTGTCAAAACCCGCGCTCGTACACGATCTCGACGCCGTTCCCCGCCGCCTTCTTGATCGCGGGCTCGATCACGTGGCGCTTGATGTAAGCGGTGCCCGGACAGCCCACGATCGCGCCGCCGATCCGCAGGGTCACCACCGCGCCCTCGTGCGACGCGACCTCGATGGTGCCGCCGTCGCGGCCCAGCAACGGCGAGAGCACGTCGCTGACCATCGCCTTCACCGCCTCCGACACTTCTCTCTTTGGCGCGCTCATCGGGGGGGGAGTGTAGCGCGAGCCTGCCAACCGATGTCCGTCCGGATCTGGGCACCCTCGAACCGGATCCGCGAGACGCCCTCGTAGGCTCGCAGAGCGGCCTGATCGATGTCCCGCCCGCTCGCCGTGACGCAGAGGACGCGCCCGCCGTGGGTGACCGTCTTGCCCCCTTGCACCGCGGTCCCCGCCTCGAACACGACCACGTCCTCGATCGCGTCGGCCGCGTCGATGCCCTCGATCTCGAGGCCCTTCGCGTACGCACCGGGATAGCCGGCGGACGCCATCACGACGCCGAGGGCCGAGGGGGCGTCCCACTCCACGGTCGCTTCGCCGAGGTCGCCGGCCGCCACCGCGCGAAAGAGAGCGAGCGCATCGCCGCCCAACCGGCGCATGAGGACCTCCGTCTCGGGATCCCCGAACCGGACGTTGTACTCGAGCACCTTCGGCTCACCGTCCTCGATCATCAGGCCGACGAACAGCGCCCCGCGGAACGGCGAGCCCTCGCGCGCCATCCCGAGGAGCGTCGGTTCGATCACCTCGCGCTCGATCCGGCGCGCGAGCTCCGGGCCCGCGAACGGTGGCGGTGAGTACGCGCCCATGCCGCCGGTGTTCGGCCCCGCGTCGCCGTCCTCGAGCCGCTTGTGATCTTGCGCCGGCGCGAGCGCCACGTAGCGCTCGCCGTCACACAGCGCGTGGAACGAGATCTCCGGTCCGGTGAGGCGTTCCTCGATCACCAGCCGCGCGCCGGCGTCGCCGTGCGCGCGATCGATCATCATCGTGTCGATCGCCGCGAGCGCCTCGCCGACATCGCTCGCCACCACCACGCCCTTGCCGGCCGCGAGGCCGTCGGCTTTCACCACGACGGGTCGATCCGCGGCGCGCACGAACGCCTTCGCCGACGCGGGATCATCGAAGGTCTGATGGGACGCGGTCGGGATCCGATGACGCTCCATGAATGACTTCGCGAACGCCTTGCTGCCCTCGAGTCGCGCGGCCTGGCGTGATGGTCCGAAGACCGGGATCCCGGCCTCGCGCAGTGCGTCGGTGAGCCCAGCCACGAGCGGCGCTTCGGGACCGACGATGACGAGGCCGATCGCCTCCGAGCGCGCGAAGTCCACGAGCGCAGCGAGGTCGGTGGATCGAATGGAGACGTTTCTGCCCACGCGCGCCGTCCCCGCGTTTCCTGGCGCGAAGATGACTTCGATGTCCGCGCGCGGCGCATCGGAGCGAGACAGTCTCCAACCGAGAGCGTGCTCGCGTGCGCCTTCGCCGATGATCAGGATCCGAAACGGGGTCATCGCCGCGAGATCTAGCACCCCATCGCGGGACATCGCGAGCCGTGACGCGCGTGGAGGAGGCGCCGGCCGAGCCTAACGCGCGGGCATCGGGTCGCTCTCTCGGTCGCCGAGGAGGAGCCCATACAAGATCTCGCTCGGGTCCTCGAGGTGATCGGTGTGGAGCTCCACGTGGAGGTGCGCGGCGGAGCGCTCCATCCCGGTGCGTCCGACCGTGCCGACGAGGTCGCCGCGGGAGACCTGGTCTCCGTAATGTACGTTGACCTCCTGGAGGTGCATGTAGCAGGAGCGAACGTTCGGTAGATCCCCAGGGCGCCGGTGGGTGACGCACACGTAGCGACCGCCCGCGCCGAGGCCGCGGCGGCCGACCTCCTCGTACTCCTCCATCGTCCGCAGTTGCCGGTGCTGCTGATGCCCCGGCAGGTCGACGCCCGCGAACGTCACCGTACCGTCCGCCATCGCGCGGACCGGCTCGTTGGGGAGGCTCTCGAGATCGACGCCGCGGTGATGGCGCGCGCCGTCCTCGCGCTCGCTGCCGAGGTAGCTGCTGATCACGCGCGGGCAGCCATCGAGCGGACAACCGAACGTGACGCCGCCCCACTCGATCGGCCGCGCGCCCGGGTGCGCGCCGTAGTACTCGAGGAGACGGCGCCGCTCGGTGAGGATGCGGTCCTCCTGTCGATGGCTCCGTACGCGGTCGCCCCAGATGAAGTGAGAGACCCAGTGGCGGTGCGGCTCCTGATCGAACGCGCTCTCGAGGCTCTCCTCTTGATCGCGCCACATCGCGAGGAGCGCGGCGGCGAAGTAGACGTTCGGCTCCGCTTGGCCGAGGCGTGGACCGGAGAACGGGAAGCGGTCGAGCGTCCGCTCGCGCGTCACCCAGCTCCCCGCCTCGCGCACCTGATAGCGGAGCACGCCGTGCCGGAGGTTGTCCCAGTACATGCGGCTGTCGATCAGCGTGAGCCCGAGCCCGGAGCCACGGTCGCCCTCCTCCGCGTCGGCGCGACAACGTCCTTCTCGATAGACGAGCGCCGCGAGGAGAAACGGATCGATCTCGAACTCGCGTGCGCTCGCGAGGATGTAGCCGGCGTACTGCTCGGGCCGGCCGGGCGACATCCATCCGCAGATCGTGTGGAGCGCGCTCGCGAAGCGCGCCGGATCGACCTCGCGCGGCGACGTCGGCTCGTCGGGCCAGTCGCTCAGCCGCACCCGCGCCATCGCGAGGTGGTTCGGCTGCGGCAGCGGGCGGCGGCGCGCTCGCCACGGCGGACGCTCGACGCCCATCGTGAGGAGCGCGAGCGGGACGAGGAGGAGCCACGCGAGCCGGCGAGCCATGGTGCCCACGTTGACCGGCCCCCGCGGCGCGGGTCAAGAACCGGGCGAGCTCATTCGACGGTGATCATGATCGTCCAGCTCAGGTCCTCGCCAGCCGACGCGCGGAGCAACGCGGTCTCGCCCGGCTGCGAGAAACGGACGTAGACGCGCGCGCCGTCGGTGGCGCGCTGCTGGGCCGCGAAGCCACCCGGGTCGATGGTCACCGGCTCGCTGCCCTCGACGATTGTCCAGTGGATCAGGCCCGCGCTGAGGAGCGCCGCGTCGCCGTCGTCGAAGAGCCGACACGCGACCTCGACGTCGCCCGTAGCGCCGGACGCGAACACGGGCGCCTCGGTCGTCTCCTCGACGACGCGGAGGTCCGCGAAGTCGTAGAGGCGCTGATCGCCGACGACGCCGCACTCGATCCGCGCGGGCTCGCGCACGTCGAGCGCGATGTGATCGGAGCGCGAGCTGTCGGCGAGGTCGGTCACTTCGAGGCTCGCGTCGCCGGCCGGGCCGAGGGCGACGTCGACGAAGAGGCGATCGTTGTCGGACCCCGCCTGCGAGTCCGTGACCGTGGCCGCGCCGGTGCCCGTCACCTCGAGGTCGCTGGCCGGACAGCACGGCGCCTCGATCTCGAAGCGCGGATCCGAGCCAGCTGCCAACGGAACGTGCATGTCACACCCACCGAGCCCGGGGCACAGACCATCGTCGATCTGGAAGCGGGCATGCCCTTCGTCGCCCCAGGTCCAGTCTCCGTCGAGGTTGAGCGGGTCGCATCCCGCGGTGAGCGAGACGATCGCGGTGAGAACCAGGCCCGAAGTCATCCAAGCACGCATTGATTGAGGTCTCCCTGAGCCGGCGACCCGTCGCCGTCGGCCGTTGCCTTAGCAGTCCCCATGCCGCGGCGTGCGCCGGCGGTAGGCTCGGATGCGCTCCGGCGTCACGCGTGACCCACATTCACGCTCGCGACAGGTGGGTCAGATCGCGCCGCGGCGATGGCGCGCGTTGACGGCGGCCCGCCGCGGGGAGTAGGGAAGCGCATGCGGCGGAAGATCCAGCGGGCGCTCCTCTCGGTCTCGGACAAGCGGGGCCTCCTCGAGCTGGGGCGCACCCTCGCGTCGGCCGGGGTCGAGCTGCTCAGCACGGGAGGCACCGCCGCCGCGCTGCGCGGGGCGGACATCCCGGTGACCGACGTCGCGGACTACACGGGCTCGCCCGAGATGATGGACGGGCGCGTGAAGACGCTGCATCCGCGCGTGCACGGCGCGATCCTCATGCGCGACAACATCAGCGATCGCACGCAGCTCACCGAGCTGGGCGGGCTCCCCATCGATCTCGTGATCGTGAACCTCTATCCGTTCGAGCAGACGGTCGCGCGCGACGCGGGGCACGACGAGATCATCGAGAACATCGACATCGGTGGGCCGTCGATGATCCGGAGCGCGGCGAAGAACCACGCGCGCGTGACGGTGGTCGTCGATCCCGCCGACTACGGTGCGCTGATCGAGGCGGTGAAGGGCGAGGGCGTGTCGCGCGCGTGGCGCGCGGCGCTCGCGGCGAAGGCGTTCTCTCATACCGCGGCGTACGACGGCGCGATCGCCGGCTATCTCACCGGGCGCACCCCCGAAGGCGAGCGCCTCGCGTTCCCGGGCGCGCTGTCGCTCTCGATGCAGAAGGTGATGGATCTCCGCTACGGTGAGAACGCGCACCAGCGCGGGGCGCTCTATCGCGATCGTCACGCGCCGCCCGGCAGCCTCGCGCGCGCGGTGGCGCAGGACGCGGGCAACAAGGCGCTCAGCTTCAACAACCTCGTCGATCTCGACGCCGCGCTCGAGGCGGTGCGCGAGCTCGAAGGCCCCGCCGCGGTGGTGGTGAAGCACACGAACCCCTGTGGCGTCGCGACCGCGACGACGCTCGCCGAGGCGTATCGCAACGCGCGCGAGGCGGACTCGCTCAGCGCGTTCGGCGGGATCGTCGCGCTCAACCGCGAGGTCGACGCGGACACCGCGACCATCTTGCGCGAGACGTTCCTCGAGTGCGTGGTCGCGCCGTCGTTCAGCTCGGCCGCGCTCGAGGTGCTGAGCACCAAGAAGGATCTGCGCGTCCTCGCGACGGGCGAGATCCTGGCCGCGGACCGGCCGGAGCCGACGTTCAAGAAGATCAGCGGCGGGCTCGTGGCACAGGATCGCGACGCGACGGCCGGCGGCGAGGTGAAGAACGCAAGAGTCGTGACGAAGCGCGCGCCGACGGCGAGCGAGCTCGACGCGCTCGATCTCGCGTGGCGCGTGTGCAAGCACGTGAAGTCGAACGCGATCGTGTTCGCGGTCCCGGGCATGACGGTCGGCATCGGCGCGGGTCAGATGTCGCGCGTGGTGAGCGTCGAGATCGCGGCGCAGAAGGCGGGCGAGCGCGCGAGGGGCGCGGTGATGGCGTCCGACGCGTTCTTCCCGTTCCCCGACGGCATCGAGGCCGCCGCGAAGGCGGGCATCGTCGCGGTCGCGCAGCCGGGCGGCAGCAAGAAGGACGAGGACGTCATCGCGGCGGCGAACGAGGCCGGCCTCGCGATGGTGTTCACCGGCGTCCGGCACTTCCGTCACTGACCGGCGAGGCTTGGTTCGAGCTTTTTTCCCGGGAGATGTGGAGTGTTGGAGATGGGGAGACGGATTGGGATTGGACCTTCTCTGGTGCGGCGGCTTAGCCGCCGCACCTCCTCTCCTTCAGCCCTTCTCGTCTTCCGGCTGCCCGCCGCAGGCGCTAGGCGAACGAATCGCTCAACTGGGGTGGCTGGAACGGCGGACCGCGTCGGGCGTCTGGCCGGTCCAGTCGGAGAACGCGCGGAAGAACGAGTTCGGCTCCTCGAAGCCCAAGAGGAACGCGATCTCCGCCGTCGCGAGCGTCGTCTTCGCGAGGTAGTGGCGCGCGAGCGCCTCGCGGGTCTCCGACAACACGCGTTGATAGCTCGTGCCGTCGCCCTCGAGGCGGCGCTGGAGCGTCCGCTTGCTCATCCCGAGGCGCTTGGCCACCGAGTCCACCGCGACCTGTCCGCTCGGTAGGCCCTCGAGCAGCGCCGCGCGCACGCGCTCCTCGGTGCTCGCGGTCGCGTCGACCTCGGCGAGGCGACGGCGCAGCTCGGGCTCGAAGGCCGCCCACATCGCGTCGTTGGACGTGAGGAACGGTCGTTGCGCGTCGGCGAGCTCGAACACCACGCGGTGCGCGTCGCCGCGCTCGAGCGGCACCCCGAGGAACTCCGTCGCCTGCTCCACGCCGTCCGGCAGCTCGCGCGCGATCGCGCGGCGCGGACGGATGCGCTCGCGCGTACCGAGGCGCGCGAGGCCGACGAAGAACAGCAGCTCCATCGCGACGAGCGACGGCGGCGGCGGGCGGCTCGCGTCGAGCCAGCTGAGCTCGATGGAGAGCGCGTCCGCGTCGATCCGCGTGTCGAGTCGGATCGGCGCGATGAGCGGCTTGTAGCGCGCGATGCGCTCCACCGCGACGGCGAGGCACGGGCTCGCGAGCGCGGCGAACATCGGCGGCGTGAACCAGTCGCCGCGCAACGCCTCCGCGAGCGCGACGGCGGCGGACCGCTCGCCGAGCGCAGCCTCGAGACCCGCCCACAACCGGTAGTACTCGTCGCTCGTCAGCCGCGCCGACTCACGCGCGAACAGATCGTGCGGCAGCCCCGCGAGGCGCAGCACGTCCCCCGGCTCGACGCCGAGATCCTTCAGCAACGCGCGTTGACTGCTCGCGAGGTGATAGACGTGCGGCTCCATCGGAGGCTCAGCTCGCCTTCTCGAACCCTTCCGCGTCGACCATCTGCTGGAACATCTCCGTGATCGTGTCCTCGAGCGGGCGGTACGTCATGCCGAGCTCGCGCACGGACTTCGTGTTGTCACCGCGCCAGGGCAGGCCGACGTTCAGGCTCACCGACTTCCGGGTCAGCGACTCGTTCGTCATCGGGCCCACGAGCCAGAGCATCCACTTGGGCAACGTCCGCGTCGGCAGCGGGAATCGATCTCCGTACTTCGGTCGAAGGATCGCGCCCCACTCGGCCAGGTCGGTGTCGTGCCCCGCGATCACGTGGCGACCCTTCGCCGACGGCGTGTACGCGCCGCGGTAGTGCGCCTCCGCGAGGTCGCGGACGTCGACGACGCCCATGCCGAACCGCGGCGCGCCCATCTTGAGCGTCCCGTCGCCGAACTGCCGGAGGATCGCGAAGCTCTCCGACGTCGCGTGCGGGCTCGTCCCCGGTCCCATCACGAGACACGGGTTCATCACCACGAGGTCCCACTGCGACTGCTTCTCCGCGATGGACCACGCCTCGCGCTCGGCGAGCGTCTTGCTGTACGAGTACGGTTGATGCTCGACCGAGGAAGACGTGTTCCAGACGTCCTCGTCGAACACCCCGCGCGGCGTGGCGCTCAGATCCGCGTTGTCGCCGTAGATCGCGGCGCAGCTGCTCGTGAGCACCACGCGCTTCACGCTCGGCGTCCGCGTCGCCTCCTCGAGCACGTTGCGCGTCCCGAGCTGCGCCGGCTCGATGAGCTCCTTCACGGGATCCTCGAAGTCGCTGGTGAACGGCGACGCCGTGTGGAAGACGACGGCGCAGCCCGCCATCGCCTCCGCGTACGAGCCTGGCTTCAGGAGGTCGGCCGCGAAGTAGCGGATGGAGCCGTCGCTCGCCTCCGCGAGCGCGTCGAGATGGCGGAGCTTGTCCTTCTTCTTCGGGTCGCGAACCGCCGCGTGCACGGTGTGCCCGCGCTCGAGGAGGGTCTTCACGATCCACCCCGCCACGTAGCCGGTGGCTCCGGTGACGAGGACGGGGGCGCGCTTGTCGATGGGTTGGTCGCTCATGGCCGGCTGAGCTTAGGACGGGACGGGCGTCAGTCAGCTCGCCGATCGCGCCAAACCGCCATGAACACGCGCCAGCCTTCGGGGATCACCACTCGCCGATGTACGTCCGATAGAGCGCGCGGCCGTAGCCCTCGAATCCGTTGACGAAGTAGGCGTCCTCTTCTTCGGGGGTGAACCCGTTGAAGTCGGGGTCGTTGATCTGCGCGTCGATCCCCTGCCGGATCTCCCACGCCATCAGGTTGAGCTGGATGCCGAGCGCGGCGACCGAGGCGACGCCCGCAAAGGACGTGGTCGCCGCGCCGAGGCGGAACGAGGTGCCAGCGGTGGCGCTCGCGCCGAACGACTCCGCCCACGTCGCGCCGAACACGAAGTGCTCCACCGCCGCGGTGCCCGCGACGCCGCCCGGGATGGTCGCGAACTGCGCCCACGCTTCGTTGCCGGTCAGACCGCGCACGCCGCGATAGATCGCCCAGTCGAGCAAGAGACCCGCCCCGACCAACGTCCCGAGGCGCACCGTCGGGCTCGCGCGCAGTCCGTCCGCCGCCTGCGAGAGCGCGGCGCGGACGCGACTGCCCGACGGGCGCGCGAACGCCTCCACGTCGGCCGCGCCGGAGAACCCGCTCGCCCCGCCGGGACGCTCCAGGTAGTAGCGGTCCTCGAGCTCGCTCCACATCCGCTCGTACTCACCGCCCTTCGCGTAGTCGTCGAAGCTCTGCGGCGCGCCCGGGAAGTCGGGGTGACGGCTCGTCATCATCGTGCTGTTCGCGTCGAGCGTCGGGTTGGTGATCGTCACGCCCTCGCCATACACGCGACGGAAGAAGTCGTCCTCGCTCATCACGGTGGTGTGTCCGCCCGGCGCGACCTCCGCCCACGCGTTCGACGGCTCGACCGCGTAGCCCGTCCCGAGGAGCGACAGCCGCTGCGTGGTGCGCACCGAGCCGCGCACCGCATCGGCGACGTCGAAGTGGATCCAGCCGTTGGCCGCGTGGACGTTTCCGGAGAACGCATCGGCGAAGCGCGTCGCGATCCGCGTCCCATCCTCGGCCGCGACGTTGCCGTAGCACGCGAGCAGCACGCGCTGGTCTGCGCGCGCGAACCCGGGAAGCTCCGCCCGCGTCACGTTGATGATGTCGTCGAGCGTCGTACCCACCGGATAGCGCCCCATCTCCGTCGCCAGCACGCCGGGTTGACCGTGGAACGCGACGACCGTGGCGCGTCCCGCCATGTTGTCGATCGCGCGCTTCGCGGACTCGATCGCGCTCGTGTCGGCCGGGTTGAAGATGAGGAGCGAGCCTCGGTACGCCTGGATGTAGTCCCGCGGGATCGACGCGGCCGACGCGAGCTGCGCGCCGACGCCGAGCACGATGAGCGCGATGAAGGTCGCGCGCAGCGCGCGATGCATGACGTGTTGCACATGGGTACGCATCGGTTCGTTCCTCCGCTCCATCGCCATCACTCGCCGTAGCTCGCGCGGCCGCCCATCAGCCGGTGCCCTCGGACGCCCTCGTGCTCGTCGTCACCCCAGTCGTGGTCCGGGACGAATGACTCCGAGTGCCGGGTGCGCCCGTACTCGTCGAGCTCGTGGAACACGAACCCCGTCCGCGTCTCGCCGTCGGTGATCACGTCTTGCACCTCGCGCTGCGCGAAGCCGGCCGCCGAGCGATCCTCGTAGCGGACCGCGCTCACCACCGCGCCGCCGGCCCCGAGCATCTCGCGGCGGTCGATGCGACCCATCGCGTCGCGATAGACGGCCGAGCCGGCGATCACGGCGCCGCTCGCGTCGGTGAGCTCGGCGCGACTCACCTCGCCCATCTCGTTCGGGTAGCTCACCTCGACGCGCGACCAGCTCGTCGCCATCTCGCCGCCCTGCTCCACCGTGTATGCGCGCCGCGTCACGAACCCGCGCGCGTCCCGCGTGTAGACGTCGCGGCCTCCCGTCGCGTAGCGCGTCTCCACGAGCCGCCCCCACGCGTCGCGGATCAGCGCGAAGTCCGCCACGTGCTCGTGCGCGTGCTCGTAGATGGTGAGGCGCCGCTCGTCGTCGGTACCCTGCGCGTCGGTGCGATGGCGCATCCGCACCGACTGCGCGCCCGTCTCGATCGCGCACGCGAGCCCGAGCGCCCACGGCGGGAACGCCTCACCGCAGCCCTCGCCGACGCCCTCGTAGCGAAGGTGCGTCGTCGGTCCCGGCGATCGGTTGATCACGACCGGCGCGTAGTAGTCGCCCCACGTGATCTCCTCGATGCCGCCCGCTTCCCCGTCGTCGTTGTCGGGGTGGCGCACGATCGTCGTCGACCCGGGTCGGCGCGCGTCGTCGGGCTCGTAGCGCGTCGAGCGACCGGTCGTCGGATCGATCTGCCGCACGAGGTAGCCCTCGTCGTTGCGCACGACCTCGCGCCGCACGCCCGCGGCGTCGATGCGCGACGCGTAGATGCCGTGCGCGATGTGCGCGAGCTCCACGCGGTAGCGCACGCCCGAGCCACCCTCGAGGCCGAAGCGCTCGCCGATGTCGAGGAACGCGTCGTCGGTGACCTCCCACCGATCCTCGGGGCCCGGCCCGCGCACGATCACGAGCCGTCCCTGGCCGTCGAGCTCGTAGGTGATCGGCGTGGTCTCGAAGCCCGGCATCGTGCGCGACGTGAGCATCCCGGGGCTCCCATAGCGGAGCACGTGCTCGCCCGCGCCGAGCGGGAGCGTCACGCGCTCGAGGTTGCCCGCGCCGTCGTAGTCGTACGTGGTGGTCAGGCCCGCCGCGTCGGTGATGTCGCTGACGCGCGCGCCCGCCCAGCCGATCGTGTACCAGGGCGTCGCGTCGGGATGGAGCGTCGTGTCGGTGATCGTCAGCAGGTGACCGTCGCCGTCCCGCCGATAGCTCACCTCGACGCCGTGGCGATCGACGGTGTGGTGCAGCCGATACGCGGGCCACGAGGCGGCACCCTTCGAGAACACGAAGCGGTCGCCCGTCTCGAGATCGACGAACGTGTAGACCTCGTCGCCCTCCACCGCCGGATCGGGATCCTCGAGCAGCAGCGCGGCGAACAGGTAGGGCTCGGGGACGAAGTGGTCCCCCACCCGTTGAAACCGGCGCTCGGTGAGATCCCCGCGGCGCACGCTCACCGAGTCGCCGCGCACCACCAGCGACTGATCGATCGACAAGCTCCAGCCGCGGCCGAGCTCACCGACGTAGCCGTCGCCCGCCGCCACGGTGTTGTAGACCGCGAACGGCAAGAACACTTGCATGTTGCGCGAGCACCAGGACAGCGGGATCGGCAGCTGCGCGTCGATCCACACCGGCTGCACGCCCCACGGCCGGCACCCCATGTCGCCGGCGAACGGCTCCGTCGGACGCGGTGGCAGCGTGCCGGGCGGCGTCGGCGGATCCATCGGATCGGCGGGCGGATCGGTGGCGGGCGGCGCGGGGTCGGGCTCGCACATGAACGCCATGCACAGCGTCGCGAGGACCACGGCGAGGACTCGGGAGCGATGCGTCATAGATAGAACCCTTCGTCGAGGCAGGTGCGGAACCGGGGATCGGGCGCCGTGTAGTTGCCGAGGCCATCGCCGTCCGCTGAGACCTCGCAACCGCAGATGCCGTCGCGCGCGGCCACGTCGTCGCGGCGCTCCCAACAGAAGCGGTACCGACGGAAGAGCGAGCTCATCGTGTGACAGGCGGCCGCCACCGGATCGACGTCGCACGTCCCGCCGCTCGACGGAGCGCCCGCGCACTCGTACGGCGGCTCGTAGGAGAACTCCGAGTCCGCGCCGGACCCCGGCGCGCCGACCCCCGCGCCCGCGCCGCCGCTCTCGCCCGTGCAGGAGTACTCGCGCTCGCGCACCTGCGACTGATCGGCGTCCGCGCCCGCGATCGCGCGCTCGATGCGCGTCGTCCGCCCGAGCTCGTCGCGCTGGATGCTCAGCGTCTCGTTGGGCCCCTCCACCGCCTCGACTCGCTGCTGCGCGTCGCGCCGCACCGCGGTGCGCTCTCCGTACGAGTTGGTGACCGCGACGACCCGCTCGCCGCTCTCGCTCAGCTCCACCGATCCGAGCGAGCCGCTCACGCCGTTCGTCTCGTCGCGATAGAAGAGCGTCGCGCGGCTCCCGTTCCACGAGACGAACTGGGTGACGCCGAATCGGTCCGTGCGCCCCGTCGCGCGGCCCGATGGGCTCATCACGACGCGGTTCATCTCCGCGCCGTTGAGGCGCTCGCTCACCGAGAGCCCGCCGGCCGCGCTCGTGGTCTCCCACTCGTAGACGTCGACGGTAGGGCGATCGATCCCGTCGCCGAGCCAGCTCGACAGCCCGGTGACCGTGCGCCGCCGCGGTGTGCCGAAGAACGGCCCCGGGGTGAGCTCGATCTCCGTCACGATCGTCGTGCCGTCGCCCGGCTCCTCGTAGACGATGTTCCCCCAGTCGTCGTAGCGGCGACGCGTGCGCCGCCCGAACGGATCCTCCGTCATCACCGGCCGATCCCGACCGACCACGTGCGCGTCGTCGTACGTGAACGTCCAACGCATCCCGTCGCTCGTGCGGCGCGCTCGCACGTTGCCGCGCGCGTCCCGATCGAATTCCTCCCAGCGACCGTAGTTGTCCTCGCGCCGTCGGACCTCCGCCTCGAGCCCCTCGCCCTCGATCGTGAGCGTCGCGTAGTTGAGCTCGTGGCGCGGGCAAAACGGGTTGTGGTAGTCCGCCGCGCCGTCCGGACAGACGAGCTCGCCGGTCATCGGATCGGGCCGCCGCGGGAGCTGACAGCAGTCCTGGTGATCGTCGGGGTCGAACGGCCACGTCTGGAACAGCTCGACCTCGCGCGCGGTGTTGTAGAGCACGTGATAGCCGAGCCGGTCGGCGTGCTGCACGTCGCGTAAGCGACCGTTGCGATCGAACGCGTAGAGCGCGTAGTTGCCCATGATCCGCGCCTCGTCGCAGTCCTGCCGGACCGCGCGCGGCACCGGCCCCTCGACGACGCGCAGCGTGTGGCCCGTCTGCAGGAACGAGGTGCGGACGTGGTAGTGGAAGCAGAACATCTCCTGATGGGCGAGGTCGCCCGCCGGGCCGCTGATGATCCCTTCGAGGCGCGGCAAGAGGCGCAGGCCTCCGTACACGAGCTCGTAGCGCTCTTCGTCCGCGTCGCCCGCGTTGATCGTGATCTCGGTGAGCGTGCGCGCCCGCCCGCCGTCCTCGTCGAGGTCGTAGCGGAACGTCGTCGCGCGCTCGACGTTTCCGGACGGATCCATCTCGGAGATGACGTCCGGCACGCAGTCGCCGTTGAACATGTTGCGCGCGATGCGCACCGCGTTGCCGAAGCGATCGGTGACGCGGGTGAGGAACTGATAGTCGGTGTACCGATCGTCGGGGCAGCGCGTGAACGTGTACCGCGTGCCGTCCCGGTCGGTGACCGTGGTCTCGGCGCTCGGGAAGTCGCTCGACTCCATCACCGAGCCGTTGAACGTCGGCGAGCGCCACCGGCCGCCGCCCGCGGGGAGGTACGGCACGCGCGAGCGATCCGAGAGATACATCATGATCGCCGCCTCGGCGTCGTCGCGATGCACGCGCTGGCGCACGAGGATCCGGTTGAACACGCCGAGCGTCCATCGCTCGCCGAAGTGCTCGCGGTCCCAGAAACGAATCTTGCGATCGTGCTCGCTGTAACCCTGCTCGTTGAAGCCGTCGGTCTCGGTGTTGTCGAACGCGACCTCGTCGAGGCTGTTGTAGATCATCGGCCCGATCGGGCCGATCGTGAGGTTGCCGGTGAGCTCGTCGAACCCGGGCAGCTCGGGCACGCCGAGGCGCCGCTCCGGCGCGCCTCCCGCGCCCATGAGGTCCACGGGATTCCATGGCGTCGGGGTCATCACGTCCCAGATCGCGCCCAGCACCCGCTCGTGCGGCTCGGGGGCGATCTTCACGCCACCCGACTTGCTCCGCGCGGGATCGGAGGAGCCCATCGTCAGCGCGAGCACCGCCAGCGCGCCGAGCCCTCCCGTCAGCCACCATCGTCGGTCCATGCCCGCGCCGGTGTGCAACCGTCGTACCGGCCGGCGTCGGCGAAGACGCTCGGGTTCTCGCCCGAGACGCGGGCGCGCGCCGAGACCGGCGCGCTGAGTCCGTCGGTCTCATCGATCGGTCACGCGCTATGCTCCGCCCGCCGATGACCGAGCCCACGCACGACGCGGACGAGCCGTCGCCGGCGATCGAGCTCGAGGACGTCACCGTCGACTATGGCACCGCGCGCGCCGTCGACGCGGTGAGCCTCACCGTCCCGCGCGGCGAGCTGCTCATGCTCCTCGGCGGCTCGGGGAGCGGCAAGACGACCACGTTGAAGACGATCAACCGGCTCATCGAGCCGACGTCCGGCCGGGTCCGCGTGATGGGGAAAGACGTGTTGCAGATCGAACCGCCGCTCTTGCGCCGGACGATCGGCTACTGCTTCCAGATGGTCGGCCTCTTCCCGCACATGACGGTGAGCGAGAACGTGGCGATGACGCCGCGGCTCAGCGGATGGAGCGAGGCGGACACCCGCGCGCGGGTGGAGGAGCTGCTCGAGCTCATCGAGCTGCCCGCCGCGACGTTCGGTGCGCGGCTGCCGCACGAGCTGAGCGGAGGGCAGCGACAGCGGGTGGGGGTCGCTCGCGCGCTCGCGGCGCGGCCCGAGGTCGTGCTGTTCGACGAGCCGTTCGGCGCGCTCGATCCGGTGCTCCGCGAGTCGCTGCAGGATTCGCTGTCGACCATCCGCCGCACGCTCGGGCTCACGGGAGTGTTCGTCACCCACGACGTGCTCGAGGCGTTCGCGCTCGGCGATCGGATCGGGGTGATGCGCGGCGGTCGGCTCCTCCAGATCGGTACCCCGCGCGAGCTGCTCCGCGATCCGGCCGACGAGTACGTGAAGACGCTCCTCGAGACGCCGCAGCGCGCCCTGCGCCACCTCGACGGGCTGGCCTCGCCGTGACCAACGTCGCTCAGCTCGCCGAGCTCACGCTCGCGCACCTCCGGCTCAGCGTATGGGCGCTCTGCCTCGGCGCGGCGATCAGCATCCCGCTCGGCGTCTTCGCGTCGACGCGTCCGCGGCTCGAGCGCGCGACCCTCGCGATCGCGAGCGTGGTGCAGACGATCCCCGGGCTCGCGCTCCTCGCGGTGATGGTGCCCGCCCTCGCCGCGCTCTCGCGCGTCGGCCTCCCGATCCCGAGCATCGGGATGCTCCCCGCGGTGCTCGGCCTGACGCTCTACAGCGTGCTGCCGATGCTCCGGAACACCGTCGTCGGCCTGTCGGAGGTGAGCCCCGCGATCAAGGAAGCGGCGCGCGGGATCGGGATGACACCGCGTCAACAGCTCGTGCAGGTGGAGCTCCCCCTCGCCGCGCCGATCATCGTCGCCGGCGTGCGCACCGCGACGGTGTGGACGGTGGGCATGGCCACCCTCGCCACGCCGGTCGGCGGCTCGGGGCTCGGCGATCTGATCTTCCTCGGCCTACAGATCCGCGATCACGGCGCGGTGCTCCTCGGCTGCCTCGGGTCGGCGGCCCTCGCCCTCTCGCTCGACGGGCTCATCCGCTTGGCCGAGCGCGGGATACGCGAGCGGCGGCGCGGGCTGAGCCTCGGGGTCGCCGCGATCGGCGGGCTGCTCGTGCTCTACACGGTGGGGACGCCGATCGCCGCGGCGCTCTCGAGCGACGGCGCGAGCGAGGTGCGCATCGGATGCAAGTCGTTTACCGAGCAACACATCCTCGGCGAGCTGCTCGCGCTCGAGGTTCGCGAGACCGGCGAAGAGGCGCGCGTCATGCGCTCGCTCGGCAGCACGGTGGCGTTCGACGCGCTCGCGGCGGGCGAGATCGATCTCTACGTCGACTATACCGGCACGCTCTACACCCAGGCGATGGGCCGCGATCGGCTGCCGGCCGATCGCGCGGCGGTGCTCGACGAGGTGCGTGGGTGGCTCGCGCGCGAGCACGGCATCGAGGTGGTGGCGCGCCTCGGGTTCGAGAACGCGTACGCGCTCGCGGCGCGCCGACCGGCCGACGGAGGACCTCGCGTCACGCGGCTCTCGGAGCTCGCCCCGCTCGCGCCGTCCCTCTCGGTGGGCGGCGACTACGAGCTGTTCGGGCGCGGCGAGTGGGCGAGCGTGCGCGAGACCTACGGCCTCACGTTCCGCGAGCAACGCGCGATGGATCCCACCCTCCTCTATCGCGCGGTCGCCGATGGTCAGGTGGACGTGATCGGTGCGTACACCACCGACGGCCGCATCGACGCGTTCGATCTCGTCGTCCTCGAGGACGATCGCGGCGCGATCCCTCCGTACGACGCGCTCCTCCTCGCGAGCGCGAGCTTCGGAGCGACGCACCCCACGGTCCTCGAGCACCTGCGTCGGCTCGACGGCGCGATCGACGCGGAGCGGATGCGCGCGCTCAACCGGGCCGTCGATCGCGATGGACGCGACGTCGCCGACGTGGCCCGCGAGGCCCAGGGCGGGCTCGATCGCTGAGGCCGCCCGCCCGTGGTATGGACGCATCCGCTCGTCCCCCATGCGCGCGCCCTCCTCACGCTGGCTCCTCTCGGTGGCCCTCGCCGCCGGATGCTCGCTCCCCTTCTCGGGGATCGGCGACCGCGTCGTCGACGCGGGCCCACGACCTCGCGTCGACGCCGGGCCCGCGACCGACGGCGCGAGCGTGTGCGCGCCCTCCGAGCAGCGCTGCGACGGCGAGGTCGCGATCCGCTGCGCGGCCGACGGCCGCGTCGAGGCGATCGACTGCGCGGCGATGATGCAGCGCTGCGTCGCCGTCGACGGGGCACCCCACTGCGAGGCCGCGTGCACGCCGCGCGGGACCTCGCACTGCGTCACCGGCGGCGCGGTGACCTGCGGCTCGGACGGCGTCGAGACGTTCACCCCCTGCGAGACGTGCGTCAGCGGGATGTGCGTCACGCCGCAGCCTTGCTACGACGCCGATGTCGACGTCGGTCGAGTCCAGTTCGACCTCTGCGGCGAGGGTGACGACGAGACCTTCGTTCCGGTCGGCACGGACTGCGGCGACACCCGCCGGGTCGACGGAGAGGACGTGGTCGTGCGGTTCGAGGTCGGCGCGCGAGGGGATTACGACTTCCGCCTCTCCGATCTACCGGACGCCCGGCACGTCGATCCCGTGCTGTACATCCGGAGCGCGTGCGACCCGGCTTCGCAGGTCGCGTGCGCCGACGACACGGTCGGCTCGCCCAACTTCTTTCCGGCGATCCGCACGACGCTCGATCCCGGCACGTACTACGTCGTGCTCGACTCGTTCCTCGTCGGCGCGGTGTGCGGACGCGTCGAGCTCTCGATCACGCCCCGCTGATCACGCCCCGCTCATCACTCCCCGCGCATCACTCCCCGCTGACCGGCCCCGTCCACTCCGAGAGCACGTCCTTCGCCGACGGTCGCGGCATGCTCGGCGCGGGCACCGACGCAGTCCCCACGTAGAGGTAGGCGACGATGTGATCGCTCGCCTGAAGACCGAGCGCCTCCTTGACGGGAGTCGAGTACGCCATGTCGCCCGTCCGCCACATGCCGGCGTACCCGCGCGCCTGGAGGCCGAGCAAGATCCCATGCGTGAGTGCGCCCGCGCTCAACACCTGCTCGATCTCCGGTGCCTTCTTGTGCTCGCGGACCGTCGCCGCGATCACCAAGACGAGCGGCGCGCGCAGCGGCTTGCGGCGCGTGCGATCGAGCTCGTCCTCGGACGTGTCGGGCGCCTCCTTCGCTTGGACCTCCGCCCACACCTCGCCGAGCCGCTCGCGCGCTTCGCCGCGCACCGCGAGCACCCGCCACGGTCGCACCGCGCCGTGATCGGGGGCGCGCAGCGCGGCGTCGAGGATGTCAGTCAGCTCCGCCGCGTCGGGCGCCGGATCCGTGAGCTTGCCGTTGGAGGCCCGCGTGGCGAGCAGCTCGATCGCGTCCATGGCCGGTACCTACACCGGTTCGGCGGGCGGACGGAAGGGAAGACGACCCTCGTTGGGTGGGCCGACCTCGTCGCCTTCCCGCATCGAGGCCCGCGTCTCGGCCGCGAAGGCTGCGTAGCGCCCCAGTGAGATCGCCTCGCGCGCGGCGCGGGTGAGCTCGCCGTAGAACCACAAGTTGTGTTGAGTGAGGAGGCGCGGCCCGAGCATCTCGTTCGCCCGCACGAGGTGATGGAGATACGCGCGCGAGAACGTCGCGCACGTAGGGCACTCGCAGCGCGTCGAGAGCGCGCGCTCGTCTTCCCGGTGGCGCGCCTGACGGAGGTTCACGCGGCCGTGCCACGTCAGCGCTTGGCCGTTGCGCGCGTTGCGGGTCGGGAGCACGCAGTCGAACAGATCGATGCCCGCCTCGATCGCGTCGAGCAGATCGAACGGGGTGCCCACGCCCATGAGATAGCGCGGTCGATCGCTCGGCATCCGATGCGCGACCTCGTGCAGCACGCGCACCATCTCTTCGATCGGCTCGCCGACCGAGAAGCCGCCCATCGCGACGCCGTCCACGTCGAGCGCCGCGACCTCCTCGAGGTGCGCGAGCCGGAGGTCCACGTGGGTTCCTCCCTGCACGATCCCGAAGCGGACCTGACCCTCCGCCGCGGGACAGACGAGCGCGCGCGTCGCCCAGGCGCTCGTCCTCCGCATCGCCGCCTCGATCGTCCGGCGGTCCGCGTCGGCGGGCGGGCACTCGTCGAAGAGCATCGCGATGTCCGAGCCGAGCGCGGCCTGGATGCGCATCGACTCCTCGGCCGTGAGACGGAGCACCGAGCCGTCGAGGTGCGAGCGGAACGTGACGCCGTCGTCGTCGATGGTGCGGCGCGCGGCGAGCGAGAAGACCTGAAAGCCACCGCTGTCGGTGAGGAGCGCGTGCGGCCACGCCATGAAGCGCTGGACGCCGCCGAGCCGCTCGACGCGCTCGGGCCCGGGGCGCAGCCAGAGGTGATAGGTGTTCGCGAGGATCAGCCGCGCGCCGGTCGCCTCGATCTCGCTCGGCGCGAGCGTCTTCACCGTCGCGAGCGTGCCGACCGGCATGAACGCTGGCGTCTCGATCTCCGCGCGGGTCGTCGAGAATCGGGTGCGGCGGGCGTGGCCGTCGGTAGCGAGTGTGGTGAGGCCGAGGCGCGTGGTCACGGTCGGCTCTTCGCGTCGCGGATCAGCATCGCGTCTCCATAGCTGAAGAATCGATACTCGGCTCGCACCGCCTCGGCGTACGCGGCGCGCGTGGGCTCGACGCCGGCGAGCGCCATGACCAACGCAAGGAGCGTGGACCGCGGGAGGTGGAAGTTCGTAACGAGCGCGTCCACCGCGCGCGCGCGGTACGGCGGACGGATGAACAGATCGGTGGCGCCCTCGCCAGCCTTCGTCGTTCCCGCCTCGTCCGTCGCCGCCTCGAGCGTGCGCACCACGGTGGTCCCGATCGCGACGATCGGTACACCGCGTCCGCGCGCCTCCGCGATCGCGTCCGCCGTCGCTTCGGGGACGCGGTAGCGCTCGGCGTGCATCGGGTGATCCTCGAGCCGCGCCGCGCTGACGGGACGGAACGTGCCGACCCCGACGTGGAGCGTGACCGTCGCGAGGGTGTGCCCGCCCGCGCGCAGCGCGTCGAGCGACGCCTCCGAGAAGTGGAGCCCCGCGGTCGGTGCGGCGACGGCGCCCGGCTCGCGCGCGAACACCGTCTGGTAGCGCTCGGCGTCGACGTCCTCGCTCGGCCGCGCGATGTAGGGCGGCAACGGGACATGCCCCACCGCCTCGATCGTCGCCTCGACGTCGCCGTCCGTCGCGGACAACTCTACTTCCAAGTGCCCATGATCGCGGCGACGCGCGATCACCGCGCGGAGCGCGCCGTCTCCGAACGTCAGCTCGACGCCCTCGCGGATCGGCTTGCTCGCGCGCCCGAGGGCCAGCCAGCGACCGTCGGCCAGCGGCTCGATCAACAGCAGCTCCACGCGCCCTCCGCTCGGCTTGTGGCCGAGGAGCCGCGCTCGCCGGACGCGGGTGTCGTTGAGCACGATCAGAGACGGCCGGAGGAGCCCCGGGAGCTCGGTGACGTCGGCGTGGGTGAGCCGCCCCGTGTCGCGGTCCACGACGAGCAAGCGCGCATCCTCACGCCGCGCGGGCGGACGCTGCGCGATCAGGCGATCGGGCAGCGCGTAGTCCAGCTCCGCGATGTCCACGGCGAGAGACTCCCACGACGTCGCGCCTTCCATATTCGAAATCGGACGCTTCGTCCTTGCACGGTACGACACCGATGTCGTGCTCCGCCCAGGGACGTCCGAACCGAGACGGGTGTATCGAAATGCTCCAGGGGAATGCGCTTTCGCTACCGATCGATGACCCGACGACTTCCGCCGAGAGGTGCGCACGGCCTTTGCTAGGTGTCGATCCGATGTCCGACCCGAAGACGTTCCCGCGGTCGATCCCGACCGGCCTCCCCGCCGCCGACTGGACCGACCGCCCCCTCGCGCGCGGGCGGCTGCGCATCAGCGGAACCGTCCTCCACGGCGACGCCGCGTGGCACGCGTACCGCGACGCGCTCGGGTGGACGAACGTCGTCTTGCTCGCGCACGAGCGCCTCGTCGGCGAGCCTCGCGCCCCGGGTCTCGTCGCGCT
This sequence comes from Sandaracinaceae bacterium, assembly GCA_050186575.1. GTDB lineage: Bacteria > Myxococcota_A > Polyangia > Polyangiales > Sandaracinaceae > JAUHXR01. Next base: position 69,903 of record JBFWYI010000044.1, read on the forward strand.
CTGCGACGAAGCGATGCAGTCCAGCATCGACCCGGTGTCGACCGCGCGGTTGATCGCGCGGCGGCTCGGATCGTCGGCGCACGACGTGTCGCTCGCGATCGTTCGGATCGGTCCGCACCACAGCCTGCTCGAGGCGCTCAACGTGAGCATGCCCGCGCTCGTCCTCTGGGATCCGTACAACGGCATGAACCCGTACGAGCCGCTCGCCACGTCGCTCGGGACGCTGCCGTCCGACGCGGCGACGGAGGTGATCCGGCTCCGCCCGGGCGCCGCGCTCTTCGCGGCGACCAGCGGGCTCCTCGCGCCGAGCGCGGGCTTCGGCGAGCTGCGCCGCTTCCTCACCGCGGCCGCGATCGATCCGCTGGGCGGCGACGTCGCGTCGGCGTCGCCGTCCGAGCTCAGCCGATCGCTCCGCGCGTCGTGGCCGATCGGCGCGGGGCCGAGCGCGATGTGCGTGGTCGGCCTGCCGAGCGATCCCGAGCTCGACCTTCATCCGCGCGCCAGCGCCTGAGCGCCCCGTTCGTCGAGGCGCCGTCGCACGACGCGCTCGCTTCACGCGCGATAGGCGCGCACGCCGCCGCGTTCGGTCGTCACGTAGAGCGTGCCGTCGGGCGCGACGACGGGCGCCTCGTACGTGAACGTCTCGAGGCCGATCGACCAGCGCTCCGTCCCGTCCGGTCCGATCGCGCGCACCTCGCCGCCGCGGTCGACGAGCAGCGTGACGTCGTGCACGTCGATCGAGGCGGCCGCCTGATAGCCGTTCGCGTTCGCCGCGCTCCAGCGCACGGTGCCCGACGGTCCGACGCACACGAGCCCCGCCGCGAGCGTCGGGATCCGAACGCCTCCGTCTCGCCCGATCACCGGGCACGCCGCGTCGTAGTGTCGGCTCCCGAGCTCGGTACGGCTCGTGACGCGTCCGCGCGGATCGATCGCGTGGAGCACCCCCTCGACGGTGGTCACGAACAGCGTTCCGTCGTCGGCGACGAGCGGGGCGCTGGTCGCGCTGCCCGTCAATGTCACTTGATGCAGCACACGGCCGCGCGGCCCGAGCAGCACGAGGCTGCGGCCGGACGCGACCGCGAGGGTGTCGCGTCCGACCAGCGAGACGTCGTTGCGGTTGCTCCCGTCCGGCACCATCGAGGACGAGACCTCGCGGAGGTTCGCGTCGAGGCGATGGATCCGCCGATCGATGGTCGGCACGATGATGCTCCCGTCGTCGAGGACGAGCGGCGAGCCGCGGGTGCCCGCGTGCACGTCCGCTCCGCGGAGGACGACGCCGTCTTGGCTCAAAACGCTCACCCGGCCCTCGGCCGTCACCGCCACCACGTCGCCGCCGGGCATCAGCGTCGGCGCCGCGTACACGTGCCCGAGGCGCAGGTGCCAGCGCACCTCCCCCGTCGCGGTCACCGCGCTCAGACCGTCGCGCGTCCCGATGAAGAGCGTTCCGTCGGCCGACAGGATCGGCCCCCGCGGCGTTCGACTCCGCAAGTCGACCTGCCATACCAAGCTCGGCCGCTCCGCCGGCACGGCGCCGCGCATCCGACCGGTGCGCCGGCGATCGCCGCGCGAGATCGGGTGCGGGTGCGCGGGATCGATCCCGAACGGGATCTCGCGGTAGCGCCCCACGATCACCGGATGCGCGAGCGCGGGTGACGCGACCGCGAGGCTCGACGCGCCGAGGAGGACCCCGAAGCGCCGGCGCGAGATCACGGCGCGCTCGGAGAGTGCTCGAGGTGGAGCACGTACCGGTTTTCGGGATCGTTGCCGAGGCCCTCCTTGGGCCGATGCGCGCTGACCTCGAAGCAGACGCTGCCCGACGTCGCCGTCGCGAGCACGTCGCTCTGCTCTCCCTCGCCGATCCCGCCGGTGTCGAAGCTGCGTACCTGCGAGGTCGCGCGCGTCACGCGGGTGAGCCCGAGGTCGAGCGTGGGGATGCCCTCGAGCCGCGCCACGAGGTCGGTCGCGTCCCCGTCGAGGCAGTACACGTCCTCGTCGCTTCCCCAACCGATGTAGCCGCGGACCGACTGCCCGACCGCGAGCAATCCGGCGTGCTCGATGGAGTCGTTGATCTCCCGCTCGTCGCCCTCCTCGGGCGGCGCGGCGCGCCACGACACGGTGTACGGGTCGGACACGTTCTCCGTCGGCAACCGACCGGACTCCCAGAACTCGCGCACGCGCAGATAGTAGACGGGCCCGTCGATCACGAAGTTGGGCACCACCTCGGGCTGCCCGATCCCGCCGCTGTCGGCGGTGAGGAGCGGGGTCACGATCCCTTCGCGATAGAGCTCGAACGTGATGTCCATGTTCGGGATCGCGCTGACCTCGATGCGCACCACGCGACGCTCGCCGCCGGGATTGTCGAGCTGGTAGATGTCCGCGTCGCTCCGCTCCTCGTCGAGGCGCTGCCCGAGGTACGCGGTGAACGGCACACCCTCGGGGAGCGGGTCCGGCTCCGTCAACGCGTTGTTCGGCTCCGACTCCGTCGTCCCCGGATCCTGTGCCTGGTGACGCCACGCGTAGACGAGCCCCCCCACCGCCGCCACGGCGAGCGCGACCACCATCAGGTAGCTGATCAGCGAGCGACGCCGGAGGCTGCGCTCGAAGTCGTCGACGTCGCCGCGCGTCGCGACCTTGCGCTGCCGCCCCGACGCGCTCGGGAGCGCGGGCCCGCGCATGCGCGTGAGCTTCGCGGACTCGAGGCCCTCGTCCTCCCCGATCGACTCGAGGTACGAGAGCAGGTCCGCGCGCAGATCGCTCATGCTCTGGTAGCGATCGCGCGGGTCCTTCTCGAGCGCGCGCAAGAGGATCGTGTCGGCCTCGGGCGGGATGTCGCGCTTGGGCGCGCGCGCCGACGGAGGCTCGACCGGCTCGGTCAGGTGCATCGTCAACACGCCGACCGGCGTGGTCGCCCAGAACGGCGGGACCCCGGTGATCGCCTTGTAGATCAGCGCGCCCATCGCGTAGACGTCGCTCCGCGCGTCGACGTTCTCACCGCGGATGTGCTCGGGTGCCATGTAGTACGGCGTGCCGAGGATCGAGCCGGCGCGGGTGATGCTCTTCTCCGCGTGCTCCTCCGACTCGCGCAGCTTGGCGAGCCCGAAGTCGAGCACCTTGACGTAGTCGTCGGTGGGCCCCTCCTCGAGGACCATGATGTTCTCGGGCTTGAGATCGCGGTGCACGATCCCGAGGTCGTGCGCCTGCGCGACGGAGCCGCACACCTGCACCGCGATGCGCGCGACGCGCGAGAAGTCGAGCGCGCCCTCGTCCTTCACGATCTGCCCGAGGTCGCGCCCGGGCAGGTACTCCATGACGAGGTACATCATCCCTTCGGACTGACCGAAGTCGAACACCTGCACCGTGTTCGGATGATCGAGTCGCGAGACGGCCTCCGCCTCGCGCTTGAAGCGCTTGATGACGTCCTTCTCCCGCACGAGCGCGCCGTGCAGGAGCTTCATCGCCATGAGCTTTCCGATGCGGACGTGCTCGACGCGATAGACGACGCCCATCCCGCCGCGGCCGAGCAGCTCCTCGATCTTGTAGCGCTCCGCGATGACGCGGCCGAGCAGCGGATCGGCGCCTCCCTCGAGCGGATCCTCGATGCCCTCGGCCCCAAACCGGTGTCCGCACCCCGCGCAGAAGCGCGCGTCGGACGGATTGCCGCGACCGCACGCGGGACACTCGAGCTTCGTCACGGCGCGTTGACGCGAGTCCGGAGACGCGGTCCCGTCCGGCTCGAGGTCGGCTCGCCCCGGCGTGGTGCGGTGGACGGGGACGGACGGCTCGGGATCGTCCTCGCCGATCACGATTCCCTCTCGCGCGTCAACGTCGCGTGCCCCCGCGGTTGGGCGGCGCCGCGCTAGCCGGCAACACGAACGTCGCGTCCACGCGCGGCACGGTCCGGATCTCGCCGCTCTGCGAGCGGAACTGCTGCTCGCCCTCGACCACGCCGAGCACCACGACCTGGGTCCGGTTCTCGATCTCCGTCGCCGCCGGATAGGTGACCCAGAGCGGACAGCGATCCCCGGCCGGGCAGTCGCTCGAGAGCATCTGGATCACGCTGTGACCCTGCGCGACCTCGACGTTGTAGACGAGACCCTCGAACCGCACGCGCTGACCGCGGTAGGTCGCCGGGTTCTGCTGGATGCGCGCGTACGTGAGGTCGCGGTTCGGCTCGAAGCGGGCGGCTTCGTCGGAGAGGCTCGCGACGCGCCGGATCGGGATCGACATCACGTTCGGCGCGCGACCGGGCGCCCGCGCGATCACCTCCACGCGGTACTCACCGACACCGTGCTCGCCGACGACACTGGGCTCGCCGAGGTCGGGCAGCGCGTGCGTGTACACGAACCTTCCTCGCTCGATCGGGACCTCGGTCCCCGCCACCGTCACGGTCGAGCCCGGCGCCACCGCGCCCGCGAACTCGACCTCGGCGCGGTCGGTGACGAGCTGGGTGCCCGGGCGATCGAGTGACAGCGTGGTCACCGGGATGCGCGTGTGGAGCTCCCCTTGCGCGGTCTCCGCGTCGGGCGGGTGGACCACGTACCGCACCACGTGCTCGAGCATCCCCTCCGCCGTCGCGCCGTGCCCGTCGACCGGATAACGCCGGCTCCCGCGCCCGTGCGCGTCGAGGGTGAGCGCCTCTCCGTCGAGCGTGACGTCGGAGCCGACGGGTGCCTCGACGATCACGTCGAGCGCCGGCGGCACGCTCGCGAGCGCGCCGAGGTCGGCGCGGATCCGCATCTCCAGGTGGACGGAGAGCGCGTGCGTCTCCGCGTCGCCGCCCGGACCGATCACGTCGACCGAGAGCTCGTTGTCGCCGAGCGAGAGCTCGCTCGCCGAGAGCGCGAAGCGCGCGACGCCCGCCTCGAGCGCGCGCTCCTCGCCGTGGAAGCGAACCTTCGTGCCCGCCTCCGCGCCGGGGACCGAGATCTCGAGCTGCTCGCCCTCGTCGGTCTGGACGACCCCGGCGCGGATCTCCGCGCCCGAGGAGCTCAGCGTCCACGCGAGCGCCGCGCCGCCCAGCGCGAGGACGACGAGCCCGATCGCGAGGACGACGTAAGGAAACTTGCTCGGTGGAGCCTGGATCGTGAGGGCATCTTCCTCACCCGTGTTGGTCGGGTAGATCACCGCGGCGCGACTGCGGCCGCCGTCGGACTTCGCGTCCTCGATCCCAGGCGGCGGCTCGGACGGAGGCGCGGCCGCCGGCTGCCGCTTGGGCGCCGGCTGACCGAGCATCGTGCGGTTCGTCTTCGGGTCGAGCGCACGGGCCGCCGCCGTCGGGGCGGGTGCGGCGTCCGGTGGGTCGACCAGCGTCTCTGCGCCCGCCGGATCGTCGGGAGGCGGCGGCGTCAGCACGTCGGGTGCGGCGGCCCGCTTCTTCTCGCGCGCGGCCTGCACCGCGGCCTGGATCTCGTCCGACTCGGGGACCGGCATCCCGAGCATCGTGCGACCGCCGGTGATCTTCGCGGCGGGCGGCGCGCCGGGCTCGGCCGGGCTCTCGACCGCGTCGTCACCGGCCGCGTCCGTGCCGACGGCCGAGTCATCGAGGGTGGAGGTGCCGGCCTCGTCCGGCGCCGGCATCGGCATTCCGAGCATCGTGCGCGCGGCGCCGGGGATCCGCTTCGGCTGCGACGATCGTGGCGCGGCGGCTGCGGCGACGGGCGCGACGTCGAGCTCGCGCGTGGCGCTCGACCCGGCGCCCTCGGGCTCGGGGGGATCGTCGATCGGTTCGCCGGTCGGCTCGTCGATCGGTTCGTCGATCGGTTCGTCGATCGGTTCGTCGATCGGATCGCCCGCGGTCGACGCCCGCCCGATCGGAGATCCCGCCGCGCGCGCGCCGCTCAGCTTGGCGCCGCACTTGCTGCAGAACATCGCATCCGTCGTGTTGGGATGGCCGCAGGTCGGACACGGGGTGGTCTCGGCACCCATGGGCCGGGAGCGTACTTCAGTCGTGCTGGAAGCGCGAAGGCTCTCGGCTTCACCAAACCGGTCGCGGTTCGGTACTCTCAGCCCCGATGGTCGCCATTCGCCGCGCGCTCGGGTTCCTCGGTGTCGCGTCTGTGCTCGCGCTCGGCGCGTGCAGCGGGAACGAGTGCCTCCTCGACTCGGACTGCGCGGACTATTCGCAGGTCTGCATCGCGCGGCGCTGCGTGCCGCCGGGCACCGATCCCGAGGCGGGGGTGATCGACGGAGGCCCGCGACGCGACGCTGGGCCGCGCCGCGATGCGGGCCCCGTCCGCACCGACTCGGGGAGCTCGGACGCCGGCGGCGACGACGCCGCGGTGGTGACCGACGGCGCCGTGGACGGCGCGGCCCCGAGCTGCGAGGCGATCGAAGGCGCATGGCGCGTGGCGAGCGCCGACACGTGCGGCACGATCGCGACCGACGAGTCGGTCAGCATCACGCGCGCGATGCCGACCAGCTGCGACTACAGCGCCGCGTTCGCGTCGGGTCCGTCGCTCGCCTTCACGCTCGCGATGGACGGCACCGCGACGGGGACCGGCGACGTCGGTGGCGGCATGATCGCGTGCGCCGGGATGCTCCTCGACCCGGCGAACCTCTCGTTCGTCTGCGGCCCGTGCACGGTCGCGCTCACTCGACCCTGACCGAGCGCGCGCGAGTCAGCCGCTGAGACCGAGCACGTCGGCCATCGTGTAGAGGCCGGGCCGCTTGCCGTGCACCCAGCGCGCCGCGGTGAGCGCGCCGCGCGCGAAGATCGCACGATCGAACGCGCGGTGCGTGAGCTCGATGCGCTCGCCCGCGTCGGTGAGATAGAGCGTGTGCTCGCCGATCACGCCGCCGCCGCGCAGCGTCATCACGCCGATCTCGTCGTCGCGCCGCGGACCGGCCGCGCCCTCGCGACCGTACACGAACGCGTCGCGGTCGAGCCCTTTGCCCTTCGCCACGCGCTCGGCGAGCCGCATCGCGGTGCCCGACGGCGCGTCGACCTTGTAGCGGTGGTGCATCTCGACGATCTCGGCGTCGAACCCGGGGCCGAGCCGCCGCGCCGCTTCCTCCGCGAGATAGAACAGCACATTGACACCGACCGACATGTTCGGCGCCCACACCACCGGCGCGCGTT
>JBFWYI010000045.1:0-76466 GCA_050186575.1 Sandaracinaceae bacterium
GTTCAGCGTCGATGATCGGGCGCGGGATTGGCCCTCGGCGGGACGAGGCGATGCCGGAGTATCGTCGAGGAGTGACGAGGGTCGAGATCGGGTTCGAGGGCGTCGATCAACCCGTCGCGATCGCCGTCGCGAGGGTCTAGTCGATGCAGACGCGGCACGGCGTCGATCGATCGCCCCGCCCGCACGACGCGCTGAGCTGTCCCGCCATGCCGCGGCCCCAGCAGTAGACCGTCCCGTCCACGCGCACCGCGCACGTGTGGAAGCGGCCGGCGGACACCGACGCCCAGCCGCCCGACGGGAGCACCTCCGTCGGCTCGACGTGCGTCGTGGCGTCACCGACCCCGAGCTGACCGTTCAGGTTCAAGCCCCAACAGTAGAGGTGCCCTTCGAGCGTCACGCCGCACTGGTGGAGGCCACCCGCCGAGACGTGCGCGAAGAGCTCGGACGTCATCACCGGCGTCGGGCTCGAGACGTCGGCGCCGCGGCCCGGCCCGATCCCGAGCCGGTCGTCGCGGTTGTCTCCCCAGCAACGCATGCTCCCCGCGTCATCGATGGCACACGCTTGGTTGTCGCCCGCGTCGAGGCTCGCGTACCGGCCGCCGCCGAGCGAGGTGGGCGAGAAGACGTTCGGCGTGGTGCTCCGATCTTGCCCCGCCTGTCCGTCCCCGTTGGCGCCCCAGCAACGTAAGTTGCCGGCGCTCGTGATCGCGCACGTGTGGTTCGCGCCCACCGAGACGTCCATGAACGACGCCACCCGGGTGGGCGTGTCCACCGTGAGCGGCGGGGTCGTCGGCGGCTCGAAGATGCCGATCTGTCCCTCGAGCGCGCGGCCCCAGCAGTACGCGTCCCCCGCCGTCGTCGTCGCGCAGGCGTGGCGTGCGTTCACCGTCACCCGACTCCACGTGGCCTCGGTCCCGACCTCCGACGGCACCGTGCGGTCGTAGGCGCCCGTCAACCCGAGGCGATGGCTCGTGCTGTCGCCCCAGCAATACAGGCTCCCCGGTTCGAGGATGGCGCACGTGCTGTCTACCCCGGTGCTGACCTGGAACACGCGCGCCGGGGTCGGGATCGCGATCGGGGTGTCAAATATCATTCCCTCCTGCGACGCGCCGAGGCCGAGCTGGCTCAGCGTGTTCTCACCCCACCCGACGAGCTGGCCATCGAGCAGCGCGAGGCTGTGGTACTGACCGGCCGTCACGTCGTCGGCCGGTCGCGCGGGGCGACACTCCCCGCCGACGCACGAGTCGCTCGGGCAAGGACAGCTGCACCCCGCGTCGACGCCGGAGCCCGCGTCGACGACGGGCTCGCCCGCGTCTCGGACCCCCGCGTCCGGGCCGCGGCAATCGTCCTCGACGCACGCGTCCACGCATCGACCGGCGCTGCACGTCTCGAACGGACCACACTCGACCTCGACGCAGGACGCCTCGAGCCGCAGCGTGACCTCGCGCGTGCGCCCTCGAAGGTAGGTCCCCCACACCCGACCGGTCACTCGATCGGTGCCCGCCTCGGTGCGCAGCGTCGCCTCGAGCCAGAATGTGGCGTTGACGTCACGCGGCGGACCGATCGGGACTCGTCCGGGGATCGGCGGCGGCGCCGCGTCGAGCCGACGCTCCTGCCGGTAGCGCTCTCCGCACGTCTCGGGATCGTTGTCGAAGTCGGTGCACGCTCGCACCTCGACCGTGATCGACTGGGCCAGCGCCCCGTCGTCCGCCTCGAGCGATACGATCACCTGCGTCGGCGGCTCCGCACACGCGATCGCGGAGAGCGACCACGCGCCGAGCGCGAGGATCCGACCCGCATGCGATCGCGGAGAGCGACGCATCACCCGACGCTCGACGCTCGGTCCGCGAGCGGATGCGATGGGAGGTCCGGCCCGGACCGAGCGTCGGCGCGCATGAAGAGAGCCTACATCTCGACGCGGCCCCACACGGGATCGTCCTCGTAGGTCGGCTGCGAGAGGAGGATCCCCGCGGTCACCGCCGCCGCCCCGACGACGAGCGCCGCCCCGACGCCGATCCAGATCCAGAGCTCGACGTCCCCGCCTCCCGCCGCGCCGAAGTCGATGCGCTCCGTCTCGCCCGGCGCGAGGTCGATCGACGCTTCGCGGGTGGGCCCGCGCACCTGGTACATGCCGCTCCGCAACAGGCGGGAGAGTCGACCCCGACCGGTCGCGACGCCGACGATCTCGAGCACCGCGCGCTCGTCCTCGGACGTGAGCACGATCCGACCGCGCTCCTCGGCCCGGGGGAGCGGGAGGATCACCTCGCGCGTCTCGCCCGCCGCGACGCGCACGCCGACCTCGAGCACCCGACCGTCGTCGGCGTGCGCGGTGACGCGATGGAGCCCCGGGTTGACCCGCACGCGCGCGGGCTCACCCGCCTCGAGGTGGACCGCTTCGTCGTCGCCCACGCGGACGTGGACCCTCGGCGCGCCGGTCGCGCGCAGCTCGAGCACCGCGACGTCCTCGCGCGCCTCGCGCAGGATCGCGTCGACCACCTCTCGCTGCTCGCCCTCCAGCGGACCGAGGCGGCCCTCCTCGATCGCCTCGAGCAACGCGATCGCCTCGAGCGGCTCGCCGAGCAACATGTGGGTCGTGGCGAGGTTGTACGCGGTGGGCACGCGCGGGCAGATCGCTTGCGACTCGAGGTACAGCGCTCGAGCGCGGGCCAAACGGCGACCGCTCGCCTGCTGCCGCGCCTCCTCGAACAGGCTCCGCGCGCGCTCCGACCGCTCGCACGGCGCTTGCGCGGCGGCGACGCGAGGCACGAGGACGAGCCCGATCAGCGCAAGTCGCCTGACCATGACATCTCCCGCGGCGTGCTCGCGCCGTGCGAGCGCGCGCGTCGTCTCCGGCGCGTCGACGCGGGCTGCGCCTCGGGCTCGGTCGGGTCGGGCGCTTCGATCGGGAGCTCGGGTGCGGGCTCCGCCTCGATCTCGATCGGGGCGACGACCACGTGCGCGGTGCGCGCCGAGGGAGCCTCCGCGCGGCTCGTCTCGCCGGGCGCGATCTCGCGCGACATCACGAACGCGACGACCAGCCCGACACCGGCGAGCGCGGTCAGCGCGACGCCGAGCGCCCAGATGCGCCGACGCGGTCGGGGGGCTTCGGCGCGCGCGACGGCGGCGTCGATCACCTCGCGCTGCGCTCGCCGCATCTCGGGAGCCAGCGTCGAGAGGTAGGAGCCGAGGTCGACGCGCGGCTCGTCCGGAGGGAGCGCCAGGTCCACCGCGTCGAGCATCCGCACCACCTCCGCCGCGGACGCCGGTCGATCGTCCGGCGACTTCGCGAGGAGATGGAACAAGAGGTTCGTCAGCCCGGGGGGCGTCTCCGGCCGCACCTCGCCGATGTCGGGCACGGGCTCGGTGAGGATCCGCTTCGCCGCCCGCTCGATCCCGCCGCCGTACAGGCGTTCGCCCGACAACATTTCGTGCAGCAAGACACCGAGGGAGAACAAGTCGGTCCGCGCGCACGGCGCCTCGAAGCGGAGGCGCTCGGGCGCGAGGTAGCCGGGCGTCCCCTTCACGAGCCCCATCGTGGTGTGGACGTCGCGATCCTCGGCGCGCGCGATCCCGAAGTCGGTCACCCGCACGCTCCCATCGAACCCGAGAAGCACGTTGCGCGGCGACAGATCGCGGTGGACGAGCTCGAGCGGCTGGCCGCGCGCGTTCGTCGCGTTGTGGATGGCGTCGAGCCCTCGCGCGATGTCGCGCGCGATGCCGACGCACACGGAGATCGGGAGCCGCTCGCCGTCTTCTTCTTCGAGCGCGAGGACCCGGGCGAGCGTCATTCCGTCCACGAAGTCCATCACGAGGTACGGACCGACCGAGTCCTCGCCGTAGTCGTGCACCCCGACGACGTTCGGGTGAGAGAGCGCGCCCGCGATGCGCGCCTCCTCTTCGAGCATCTGGCGCGCGCGCGGGTCGCGGGCGAAGTGCGGATGCAGATGCTTCACCGCGTAGAAGCGGCGGAACCGCTCGACCGTGCGCATCGCGAGATCGACCCGCCCCATGCCGCCGCTCGCGATGAACAACAAGTACGTGTAAGAGGATCGCGATACCGACAGCGGAGGCGGGTTTGAGGGGATCGGTGCCTCGCCCGTCTCCGAGCCTTGCGTCGTCGCGCCTTCCGCAAAAGAGCGTTCCGCAGATAGCGTGGAGAGATGCTCCGGAGACACGCGCTATGTTACCATCCCGCCATCGACCTGACGACGGTGCACAGGCTCGGCCTCGAGCGCTATCGCGAGGGTTGGTCCGGGCGCACGCACGAGCACGGGCGGACCTCGGCGTGGCTCGCCACGCTCGGCGATCCGCTGGCGGACGCGTGGCGGCGCGCGCTCGACGCGCAGGCGTGGTTCGCGGATCCGGGGAGCGCCGCGTTCCCCGTGGTCGTCGCGGACCTCGCGGGGATGGGCGGGAGCCCGGAGGTCGACGAGGTGCTGGGGCACGTGTGCGCGCTCGGCGAACGCGAGGCGGTCCTCCGCTTCGACGCATCCGGCCTCGACGCGTGGCTCGGGCTCCATCGTCGGCTCGGCGCGCGCGCGTGGCTCGCGGCCGGTGAGGCGTGGCGGAGCTGGTCGTTCGGCCATCCCCTCGAGGTCGACCTCGCCCGGACCGCGGCGGAGGCGCGCGACCTCCAAGACGCGCCGCTCGCGATCGAGACGGCGGCGCTCGAGGCGCTGTTCGCAGCAAGCCGAGGTGACGTCGACACGGCGGTGAGAGTCGCCCGCCGGGCGTCGAGGATGGCCCGCACCGAAGCGCTCCCGCAGCCCCAGTACCTCGCCAACCTCGTGCTCGCTCGGGTTCGGCGGATCGCCGGTCGGCCGCACCTCTCGGTGCACATCCTCAACGCGCTCCTCCGCGTCGCGCCCCGCGCGTGGTGGCCGTGGATGTCGTGGGAGCGCGCGCTGGCGGGGGGCGATGGAGAAGGGTGGTCGGCGCCGCCGGCCCGCGCGGTCATCGAGCTCGCGCGAGCCGCGCTCGCGGGTCGGCCGACCGAGGTCGAGCGCGCGCTGGGCGCGCTGGGCGCGCTTCGTCACGTCGCGGCGTTCGCGCCGGAGATCGACGCGCTCGGCGCGCTCGTGGATCCGCGATACCCCGTCCCGCCGGCGCTCCGCGCGTGGTTCGACGGTGCGGTGAGCGACAATACACCGTACGGGCTTCATGAGCTCTGCAACCACCATCCCGACCAAGTGATCGCGGGCGAGCCGGTGTGGGTGATCGCGGGGCCGGGGAACGCGCGCCGCGTCCTCGCGATCGGACTCCCGCTCGTCGGCGTGGCGCGGCTCGATCCCGGTCGGCGCCGCAAGGGACGCACCGACGCGGCGATCGCGCAGCTCGTGCTCGGCGGCGACGAAGAGGAGGAGGCGTTCTTCGCGCGCCTCTACGGATTCCCGTATCACGCGAGCGTGCACCGCGGCGCGCGGGACACGCTCTACACGCGCATCCGCGAGCGGGTCCGTGGTCACGCGACGCTGCGCCGCGAGGGCGGCCGGCTCGGGCTCGACGTCCACGGCTGGTTCGCGTTCCCCGATCCGCGCTGCGCGCCGCCTCCGGAGAACGCGATCCTCGCGATCCTCGCGCGGGTCGGGGCGTCCACCGCGAAGGAGGCCGCGGATGCGCTCGGCCTGCCGGTGCGGACCGCCCAGCACGCCCTCAAGGCGCTCGCCGACGAGGGCGTCTGCCGCGTCGAAAAGGACGGAAAGCAGCTCCGCTATCACGTCGAGGACACGACGTTCGTCGAGCCGACGACGCAGTGAAGCGCTCCGCGCAAGACGAGTAAGACCCGTCGATTCCCGAGTCTCGCAGAGTGGTCAACACAACGCGGGACGGGGAAGCGATGCACGTGCGACACATCCTGATCGGGGCTGCCCTTTCGCTGACCGTCCTCGCGGTCGGGTGCGAGGGCTTCGTGCTGACGCCGGGCGGAACGCCGGACCCGGACCCGGGGGGCCCTGGCCCCGGCGGCTCGTGCGACATGCAGGCGATCTTGTCGAGCGCGCAGAACCGCTGCGTGACGTGCCACGACGCGACGCCGGGCGTCGAGGGCGGCAACCTCGACCTCGTCTCGCCCGACGTGAGCGCGCGCCTCCTCAATCAGCCGTCGGGCAACTCGCGCTGTGGCGGCGCCCTGCTCGTCGACGGTGAACATCCGCAAGACTCGTTGGTCCTGCGCCTCGTCGATCCGGCCCGCCACGACGCGTGGGGCGCCGACGCGTGTGTCTCGATGATGCCGTTCGACTCCGACGGCGTCTCCGCGCACGACGTCGCGTGCTTCGAGCGCTGGGTCGACGACATCGCGGCGGGACGCGACCCGGGCGATCCAGGTGGACCGCCGCCGATCCCGTTCGAGCCGATGCCCCCGTCGGCCGCGCTCTCGCGCGTGAAGCTCCTGCTCCACGGCGGCGCGATGACCGACGAGGAGCTCGCCCGTGTGACCGCGCCGGACGGCTCGCTCGACCGCGAGGGGCTGCGCGGGGTCATCGAGAGCTGGCGCGGGACCCCGGAGCTCCAGCGCAAGCTGCAGTCGTTCCTCCAGCTCTCGCTCCAGCAGTACGAGGTCAACACGGGTCGGCCCTACACCTCGCAGCTCGACATGGCCGCGATGTTCCAGACCTCGGGCATCGACGCGAACGCGCTCTTCGCGAACCTCGAGCAGAGCTTCGTCCGGACGTCGTGGGAGATCGTCGACACCGACCAGGACTTCCGCAACGTCGTGACGACCCGCACGTGGCGCGTGACGACCGCGATGCTCGCCGCGCTCGTGTACATGGAATCCGACCGGGCACGGCGAGGCGAGGACCGGTTCCAGTACATGGCTCACCTCACGCCGGGCGACTACGAGGACTGGCGGTCCGTCACGTTCAGCCAGGCTCGCTCGGCCGGCGAGGTGATGAGCTATGAGAATACGGCGGGCTTCGTCTCCTCGCTCCGCCGCATCCCCGACGGCGGCACGCTCCCGCTGCGCGCTCCGCGGGTCGGCTTCTTCAATACGCCGGTGTTCTTCGAGAGCTGGGAGACCAATCCCGACAATCAATTCCGCGTGACCACCAGTCAAACGCTGATCACCGCGCTCGATCTGATCTTCGAAGCGGGCGATACGACCGAGGTCACCAGCCTCAACGGGCTCGCCGAAGAGCACGCGATGCCGGACACCGCCTGCTACCAGTGCCACCGCGAGCTCGACCCGATGCGCCTCCAGTTCATGAACGTGTACTCGTTCGAGAACCGGTCGCTCACCGATCGCAGTGACGCGCTCCCGCCGACCTTCGCGTTCCAGGGCGTCAACGCGGAGCCGCAGACGATGGACGAGCTGGCGAGCGTCATCGCCAACCATCCTCGGTTCGCGACGGCGTGGACGCAGAAGCTCTGCATGTGGGCGAACTCGGCGCGCTGCGACGAGTCCGACCCGGAGCTCCAGCGGATCGCCGACGGGTTCGCCCGCGACTTCGACCTCTGGCAGCTCGTCCTCGAGGTCTTCACGTCCCCGCTCGTGACCGCTTCGCAGTCCACCCTGACCCACGAGCGCAGCGAGTACTTCATCAGCGTCGCGCGCGCGAACCACGTGTGCGAGGCGTTCGAGACCCGCCTCGACCAGGCCCGCGCGGAGCGGTGCGAGGAGGAGCGCGCCGCCGATCCGGGCGGCCTCGAGCCCGCCACCTGCCTGCCGCGCACCCGAGGGGCGGTCTGCTCGTTCAGCCGCACCGCGCGCGACATGGCGGAGGTGCTCTCGCGTGACGCGTACAGCCGCGGGGCGCGCGACCTCGTGCAAGACTCGCTGACGGGCCCGTTCAACTCGCGCGCGTTGAACGAGCTGTGCACCGCGTACTCCCCGCGCGAGATCGGGACCCAGACCGACCGCACGTTCGACCCGAACGACCCCGAGGACTCCCTCGATCGGATGGTCCGCTACGTGATGGGGCTACCGGTCAGCCATCCCCGCTACGAGGCGGCCCGCGCCGCCCTCGACCGCTCGTTCGACATCGCGCGCGCGACCCCGCTGTGCGCGGACACCGGTCAGGATCTCGTGGCCGACAACGCGGACAACGTCGTGTGCGGGCTTGGGTTGACCGCGACCCGCGCGATGTACGTGTCCTGGATCGTGGCGTGCAGCTCGCCCGAGCTCGCTGGCGTAGGTCTCTGAAGGAGGAAGCGATGTCCACTCGACTCACTCGACGAAACGCCCTCCGACACGCGCTCTTCGGCGCCGGCGGGATCGGCCTCGGCGCCCTCGCGACCGGCCTCCCGGTCTCGTTCCTCCTCGACCGACGCGCCGCGGAGGCGCAGGCGGACGCGCTGCCGACCTACACGATCCTGTCGACGTCCGGCTCCGGACATCCGATCAACGCGAACACGCCCGGCACCTATGCGCGCAATCCCGGCGACGGGAGCGACCCGATCTCGCTGATCGAGCACGCGCGCGTCAGCGAGCTCGGGTCGGCGCCGCTCGGCACGATCGGCGGCGAGCCGTACGGCGCGGCCGACTTCGAGACCCCCGTCAACCTCCGTCTCGGCGCGTCGAGCTACAAGGCGGCGGGAGTGTGGGGCGCGCTCGATGCGTCGCTGCGCCAGCGGATGGCGTTCTTCCACCACGCGACCTACGCGAACGCGCACCCCGAGTTCGGCAACGTCATGAAGTTCCACGGCGGCATCAAGGCGCGCGTGGGCTCGGGCGGGGAGATGCTGGCCTCGTTCCTCGCGCAGGAGACGGCCGTCCCGCTCCACACCCTGACCGACAAGCCGGTGAACGTCGGCGGCACGCTGACCACGATCGACGGGCGTCCGCTCAGCACGCTGAACCCACCCGAGCTCCGCTCGCTCTTCGCCGCCACGACCCACCCGACGGGGGTGCCCGACCCGAGCGAGATCGTTCGGCTCCGCGACTCGCTGCTCGACGAGATCTATGCGGATGTACGCGTCAACGGGAGCTACGCGCAACGAGCATTTCTAGATCGATACGCGATCAGCCGGTCCCAGGCCGCGGAGCTCGGCGCCTCGCTCGGTCCGCTCCTGACCGACGTCTCGGGCAACACCTCGCGCGATCAGGTCATCGCCGCGGTGGCGCTCCTGAAGCTCAACGTCACGCCCGTCGTGATCCTGAGCTTCCGCGCCGGCGGCGACAGCCACCGCGACAGCGACCTCGGGCTCGAGGTGACCGAGACGATCGAGCGGCTCGACGCGATCCAGTTCCTCTGGACGCGCCTCCAGATGGAGGGTCTCGCCGATCGCGTGACGTTCGCGAACCTCGACGTGTTCGGTCGCAAGCTGATCCGCAACGCGTCGGGCGGTCGCGATCACAACGGCAGCCACCACGCGATGATGATGTTCGGGCCGCGGATCCAGCCGGGCGTCGTCGGTGGGCTCGCGCCCACGATGCGCGGTGGCCGCGTGATCGACTTCGCCGCCACCGCGATCGGCGACATCCCGTTCGACGAGACGCTCCAGTCGGCCGGCAAGACGCTCGCGACCGCGATCGGGATCCCCGACGATCGGATCGAGGCGCGGATGGTCGGCGGGCAGGTCGTCCGCGACATCCTCGTGTGATCGACGCCGACGCGTCAGCCGAGCAGCTCGGCGGCGCGCACGTTCTCCTTCACCTGCTCGGGTCGCTTGGCGCCGAACAACGCGCTGACCACGCCCGGCCGCGAAGCCGCGAACGCGATCGCCAACGCGGCCGGCGCGGTGCCTCGCGCCTCGGCGGCCCGACGCAGCTGCTCGACGCGCGGCGCGAGCTTCGCGAACCCGACCGCCCAGAAGCGCGGGTCGCGGTGACGGAGATCGTCCGCGCCGAACCGTGGCAAAGAACGAAACTTGCCGGTGAGCATCCCGCGCGCGAGCGGCTCGTACGCGAGCACGCCGACGCGGTGCGCGACCGCGACCTTCGCGAGCGCCCCCTCGTACTCGCGGCGCACCCAGGAGATCGGCGTCTGTAGGCTCGCCACGTTCCCCAGCTCGCAGGCGCGCGCCAGCTCGTCGGGACCGTAGTTGCAGAGGCCGTAGTGACGGATCTTGCTTTGCTCCACCAAGTCCTCGAGCGCCTCGATCGTCGCCTCGAGGGGCGTCCCCCTCTGACACGGCCAGTGGAGCTGGAGCAGATCGATCCGCTCGACGCCGAGTCGCCGTAGGCTCGCCTCCACGTCGCGACGGAGGTTCTCGGGGCTGAGGTCCGCGATCGGCGGCTCGCCGCGCGGTCCCGCTTTGGTCGCTACCGTGACGTCGCGGATGCGCGCGCCGAGCGTCCGCGCGAGCAGCCGGTCCGCGTGTCCGTCGCCGTAGATCGGCGCGGTGTCGAACAAGGTGATCCCCGCGTCGAGCGCCGCCTCGATCGCGGCGGCCGAGCTCCGATCGTCGACGTCCGAGCCCCAGCCGCGCCCGCCGATCGCGAACAGCCCGAGCCCGAGGCGCGACACGCGCAGATCGGTCCCGAAGAGGGCGGCGGTGCGCATGCGAGCGACAGGGTATAAGAGCGCTCCGCACGGCTCCAAACCACCCGTAGTCGCTCGAGATCTTGCGGCGGATGAGCGCGGGCGGGTAGCATCCGGCGGCCTCTCCACGATGGACCTCATGCAGAAGCTCCGGGGCAGCCGGCTGATCTGGCCGGGCCTCTTCGTCGCGCTCCTCGGCCTCGTGCCGGCAGCGCTCCCTCTCGAATACGGCGGTCATCCGCTGCTCGCGATCGTGGGCGCGGCGCTCGTGGCGATCGGGTTCCTCATCATCATCGCGGGCATCGACGCCGGCGGCGGTGGCCACGAGCTCGGGGACGCGCTCCGCGATGCGTCGATGGGTCGCACGCCGGTGCGCCCGAGCAACGCGACGCCCGAGCTCGCGCGCCTCTACGACGACGTGACCGAGCTCGCGCGCCGCGCGCAGCAGGCCGACGAGATGCGTCTCACCGTCGAGAAGCTCCGCGCCGAGGTGAAGGAGCTCGAGGAGACCGGCGCCGACGTCGAGGACCTCGAGGAGGCGGAGAAGGAGCGCGACGCGTTCAAGGCGAAGGTCCAAGCGAGCGAGGCACAGGCCAAGGAGCTCATCGCGGACCTCGAGCGGCTGCGCATGCGCGTCGTCGACAACAAGCGGCACGTCGGCGAGGCCGAGGTGGTCGTCTCCGAGCACGTGGGGCGCTTGTCGGCCGGGTTCGGCGAGCAGATGGCGGCGGTCGAGCAGACGATCACGTCGATGCAGGAGATCAGCGCGGCGCTGCACGAGATCTCGCAGCACGTGGAGGCGCTCGCGTCGAACGCGGAGGAGAGCTCGAGCTCGATCCTCGAGATGACCGCGACGAACGACGAGGTCGCCGAGAACATGGCGAACCTCGCGAACAGCGTGCGCGAGACGGTGAGCTCGATCGAGGAGATGACCTACTCGATCAAGGAGGTCGCGCGGAACGTCGACGCCCTCTCGCTCACCGCCGAAGAGACGTCGTCGTCGATGAACCAGATGGACGTCTCGATCGACCAGGTGCAGTCGAACGCGAACGAGACGGCGCGCCTCTCCGAGGAGGTGGCGGCCGACGCGGAGAAGGGCGCCGAGGCGATCCTCAAGACGATCGACGAGATCAACCGCATCAAGTCGACGAGCGAGGAGGCGGTGAGCGTCATCGGCAACCTCGGCAGCCGCATCGAGGCGATCGGCGACATCCTCAACGTCATCGACGACGTGGCCGAGCAGACGAACCTGCTCGCGCTCAACGCGGCGATCATCGCGGCCCAGGCGGGCGAGCACGGCAAGGGCTTCGCGGTCGTCGCGGACGAGATCAAGGACCTCGCCGAGCGCGCGGGCGCGTCGACGAAGGAGATCGCCGAGCTCATCAAGACGATCCAGAGCGAGTCGAAGAAGGGCATCGCGGCCGTGCAGCTCGGCGCGGAGACGGTCGACCGCGGCGTCGAGGTCAGCGCGGAGGCGGAGCGCGCGCTCAAGAAGATCCTCAACTCGTCGCAGAAGTCGACGAGCATGGTGCGCGCGATCGCGCGGGCCACCGTCGAGCAGGCCAAGGGCAGTAAGCAGGTCACCGACGCGATCGGCCGGATCGCGGAGACGGTGCAGCAGATCGCGGCGGCCACCGCCGAGCAGGCGCGCGGCTCGGAGCTCATCATGAAGAGCGCCGAGAAGATGCGGCTCATCACGCAGCACGTGGAGCGATCGAGCCAGGAGCAGGCGCGCGGCGGGCGTCAGATCAGCCAAGCGATCGAGAACATCAGCGGGATGGTCAACGAGCTCCACCAGTCGCAGCGCGCGCAGGCGCGGGGCTCGGAGCAGACCCTCGCGGCGGTGCGACGCATCCACGAGCTCACGCGCAACTACGAGAGCAACGTGCGCGAGCTGAGCCGCGCGATGGACAAGCTCCGCGAAGCCGGCCGGGACTAGCACCCGGGGTCTGCGGATCGAGCGGGTGGTCTTCGCCGCCTGCGGATCGCGGTACCGCGGCGTCCTCGTGCACGTGGACGTTAGAGGATTCGTCACACCTCGGATCGGATCCGGCCGGCGACCGGGCCGGCCGGATGCGCGGCGTCCGACGTCCTCGTGCACGTGCACGTGCACGTGACACGTGCACGTCCACGAGGAGGTGCACGAGCGGCGCGCGAACATGGCCCCGTTTCGCGAGTGCTCCGCCGACCGTACGGCGATGTGATGAATCTTCTAACGTGGACGTGCACGTGCACCGCGAACGGCCCGGACTACCTCCGTGCGCGCACATCCCTCCGAACGGTGGGCGCGTGTGGCGGGCCCAACCGTGCTACATACCCCCGCAGTCGGACCATGTTCGGCATCGGCGGAACGGAGTGGGTCGTCATCGCGGTCGTGCTGCTGATCGCAGTCGGCCCCGACAAGCTGCCCAAGCTCATCAAGACGTTGGTCCGGACCTACCGGCAGCTGCGGCAGGCGACGCGCGACCTGCGCGCGTCGAGCGGCATCGACGAGATCATGCGCGACGAGGACCTGCGCGACCTGCGCCGGCCGCTGCACGTCCCACCGCCCAAGCCCAAGCCGATCATCACGCCGCCGAAGCCGGCCGCGCGCGCGCTCACGTATCTCGAGCGCCGGCGCGAGGATCCTGCCGAAGGCGTCGACCTCGAGGAGCTGCGCTACCGCGAGGCGCGCCCGACGGAAGAGGAGCGCGCCGCCAACCTCGCCGAGAAGGAGGCCGCGATCGCCGAGGAGGAGCGCATCCGAAACGAGAAGATGCGCGCGGCCGGGTTGTCCCCCGATCCGACGGATCCGGCCGAGCACGACCGCATCGTGGCCGCGAAGGAGGCTGCGGCGCGCGCGGAGTCTCCGGCCTCGACCGAAGAGCACGATCGGGAAGAGCACGATCGGATCGTGGCGGCGAAGGAAGCTGCCGCACGGATGCAAGCGCCGGTGTCGTCCGAGGAGCGCGAGCGGATCGTGGCCGCGAAGGAAGCGGCCGCGCGTGCGCATCACGAGGCGATGTCCCCCGCCGAGCGCGAGCGGATCGTCGCGGAGAAGGAAGCGGCGGCCCGAGCCCACGACCAGGCCCTCGACGGCGAGGCCCTCGACGCGGAGGAGCGCGCGCGGCGCATCGCGGAGAAGGAGGCGGCCGCCGCGCCGCTGAGCGACGTCGCCGAGGCCGAGGACTGACGTGGCGGAGCCGAAGACCGACGATCCGGACGACGAGGAGTCCGACGACGAGCGTCCCGAAGACGACGTCGAGATGGGCTTCTTCGAGCACCTCCGCGAGCTGCGCACGCGGCTCGTGCGCGCCGTGTTCGGGATCCTGCCGTTCATGGCGCTGGCCTGGTACTTCCGGCTCGAGGTCTTCGCGTGGATCTCGATCCCGTACCGCCGTGGTCACACCGCGCCCGAGAACCTCGACACCGCGACGCTGTGGCACTGGCTCACGACGCCGATCCCCGCGGACCTGAACGCGGAGGCGATCCCCCCCGACGAGATGCTCACGGCGACCGGTCCCATGGACATGTTCGTCGTGTACATGGTGATGAGCGCGATCGTCGGGCTCATCATCGCGAGCCCATGGGTGTTCTGGCAGCTCTACGGGTTCATCGCGCCGGGCCTCTATCGGCGCGAGAAGCGCTACGTGCTGCCGTTCATCACGTCGGCCAGCGTGCTGTTCCTGAGCGGTGTCTACTTCGGTTACTCGCTCGTGTTGCCGCTCGCCTACCAGTTCTTCCTGAGCCTCAACGAAGAGGCGCACGTCCATGAGCTGACGACCATCGACAAGTACCTCCCGCTCACCGCGAAGCTCCTCCTCGCGTTCGGGGTGACGTTCCAGGTCCCCGTCGTGGTCACGCTGCTGTCGTTCGCGGGGATCGTGAACTGGAAGCAGCTCGTGAAGTTCGGGCGCTGGTGGCTCGTGCTCTCCACGATCATCGGCGCGATCCTCACGCCCCCGGATCCGGTCTCGCAGCTCATGATGGCGGTGCCGCTCAACATCCTCTACTGGATCGCGGTGCCGCTCGCGTACCTCTTCGGGCCCAAGCCCAGCGACACGCCTCCCGGCGGCCTCACCGAGGACGGCTACGAGCGCTGAGCTGGCGCGTCGGCGCTACTCGATCGGGTACGGCGGGTACTTCGGGACGTCCATCGGCACCGGCCACTGATCGCCCCAGAGCGACTGGCCGCCGTCGATGATCACGGTCTGACCGGTGATGAAGTCCGCGTACGTCGACGCGAGGTAGACCACGAGGTGCGAGACCTCCTCGGCCGACCCGAGCCGGTGGAGCGGCGCACCTTTGATTGCGTTCTCCAGGAGCTCCGGCGGGTACTGCTTCGTGCCGCTCGTCTTGATCACGCCGGGGGCCACCGCGTTTACCCGGATCCCGAACTGCGCCCACTCCACCGCGAGCGACTTCGTGAGGTTCGCGACGCCGGCCCGCGCCGCGCCGGTGTGCGCCATGCCGGGGAAGCCGCGCTCCATCTGCGCGATGATGTTGACGATCCGTCCGCGCCGATTCGGGATGAACACGCGGTTCGCCACCGCATGGATCACGTTCCACGTGCCGAGCAAGTTGTTGCGCACGACCGCCTCGAAGCCCTTCGGCTTGATGTGCTGCGCGGGCGACGGGAACTGACCACCCGCGTTGTTCACGAGCACGTCGAGCCGCTCGAACGCCTCGAGCGTCCCCTCGACGAACGCGGCCACCGAGTCCGGATCGCGGATGTCGCACGTGCCGTAGTGCGTGCCGATGCCCTCCGCCTCGAGCGCCCTCGCCGCCTCGACCAGCGGCTCGGGGCGCCGGCCGCACAGGGCGACTCGCGCCCCGAGGCGGCCCAGCTCGCGCGCGATGGTGAAGCCGATGCCGGTGCCGCCGCCCGTCACGAGCGCGGTCTGCCCCTCGAAGAGGCCGTCGCGGAAGATCGATCCCGTCTGCATGACGAGGGCGTATCGCACCCCACTCGCCGCGTCCACGGCGGCGACGAGGGATGGCGATATGATCGTCCGTGATGGCCGACGCGCCGCGGGCCGAGCCGCTCACCGAGCTCCTACGCGGATCGTTCCGCATGCTCGTCGCGCACCCGCTCACGCTCTCGGCGCTCGGCGGCGCGGTGCTGCTCTCGCTCGCGTCGACGCTGTTCGGCATCGGCGTGCTCGTCGGTCCGTGGTTCGTGCTCGAGATCTTCGCGTTCCAGCTCAGCGTCCTCGGCGCGCGCGTCTTGCCGCGGAGCATCGCGTGGGCGCGCGCGGGCCTCGTGGTCGTGCTGATCGTCGGCGTGGTCGCGACCGCGACGTGGGTCGCCGCGCTCGCGATCGGACCCGACGTGTCGACGGCCGATCTCGCCGCTCGCCCGCTGCCGTGGCTCGACGCGGTGGAGCGGGTGCTCGCGATCACGAGCGTCACCGCGATCGCGGTCGCGTTCATCGCGCCGTTCGTCTACGCGCCACTCGTCTTGCTCGAGCGAGGCGGCACGATCGGCGCCGCCGTGCTCGAGAGCGCGTGGCTCGTCCAGCGCGGCGGGATGCTCCGCCACTGGGTGCTCGCGTTCCTCGCGCACCTCTTGCCGTTCGTGCCGGTTCTCGTGTTCGCGATCGTCGCGGCGCGCACGTTGGAGCGGGCCGCCACGCCGCTCGGGATCCTCCTCGGGCTGCCGCTCGTGCCGTTCAGCATCCCCCTCGGTCAAGGCCTCTTGACGGCATCCTACGCCGCCCAGAAGGGTGAGCTCGCCGATCCCCGCTGGACCCGCGCGGAGTCTCGCCCGCCGCGCGCGTTGGTCATCGTCCTCGCCGGTGTCGTGCTCGCCCCGATCCTCAGCGTCGTCCTCGTCGTCCTCGGCACGCTCCGCGAGGCGCCGGTCACCCGGGTGAGCGGCCCGCCGGAGCCCGCGGCCGAGCGCGACATCGAGCTCGGCGAGCCCACGATCGTGCGGCTCGAGGGATCGACGGTGGAGCTCGAGATCGACGACGAGCGCGTGACCGTGCGCGCGGGCGACGGAACGGAGAGCGCGCTCCCACACCGCTGGCGCGGCCCCGTGGAGCACGTGTGGGTCCGACGCCGCGGCGAGCACTACGTGGTGACGTTCCGCGCGGCGGGGGCGTACTGGCTCACCAAGGTGGACCGGGCCGGAGTCCGCTTGGACGATACGATCGCAAATCGCCTGTCGGCGCGCTTCCCCTCGTGGGGCTTGATCGCGATCCCTCTCTCGTTCGCCCTGTCCGGTCTCCTCCTCGTGGGCGCGCTCGCCCCGCTCGGCGTCGTGCGGCGCCGCATGGGCGCGCCGCGCACCGAGCGCCCGCCGGCCGAGGAGCTCGGCGCGCTCCAGCAAGCCGCGCTCACGCGCGCGTGGCGCGTCGGTTGGCTGCTCGTCCCGTTCGCCGCCGTCGCGCTCGCGGCCGGAGCGATCGGCCTCTTCGGCGGATGAGCGCGGTGACGTGCCCCGCGATCCGCGCGCATCGCGGGCAGCGTTTGGGTATGCTTCGGCGCGTTCGATGCCCAAGAAGCGCACGAAGAAGGCACGCCCCAAGCCCACCGCGGAGCTCGAGCCGGTCGAGGCGGAGGCGGCGACCGAGGACCGCGATGCGCCGGCGAGCGAGGGGCCCGCGGACGACGCCGAGGTCGTCCTCGAGCCGAAGCGCGAGCGCACCAAGGCGAAGCGAGAGCCGGAAAAGAAGGCCGAAGCGAGCGAGGAGCCGCAGAAGCCGCTGCCGGGCCTCGGCACCCCGGAAGGCGATCGCCTCCGCCAAGCGCACGTCGCGTTCGATGCGGGCGACTACCGCGAGGTGCGCGCGCTGTGCAAAGCGCTCGAGTCTTCGGCGAAGGACGCCGCGGTGCGCGAGGCGGCGGCCGAGCTGCGCGCGCGCGTCGAGATCGACCCGATCCAGGTGGTGGTGCTCGCATGCTGTGCGGCGGTCGTGGTCGGCATCCTCTTCAAGTGGATTCTGTGAACGGCCTCCGCGCCGTGCGCGTCCCAAGGAACACATGACGTCTCGCTTCGCGATCTGCCTCGCCCTCCTCCTCGCCATCTCCGCCGTTCCGGGATGTGGCCCCGCGGGGCCCGACGTGGCCGAGCCCGAGATCGATCGCCTCGCGCCGCTCGTGCTCTATCCGATGAACGAGGGCGCGCAGTGGGTCTACGACGTCGACACCGGCGGCGGCGAGCCACCGACGCTCGGCATCTTCGAGGTGATCGAGGCGACGCCGTCGGAGCGCCAGATCGCGAACAACCGCGGGATGGACTCGAGCGGTCAGGTCACCCACGGCGACCCGATCAGCTACCGCATCGCGGACGGAAACATCCAACACAGCGCCGGCGGTTGGTTGCTGCGGGCGCCGGTCGAGCTCGGCGCGGAGTGGGACGCGATGGGCGGACGCCACGCGCGCGTCACCGAGCTCGACGAGACGGTCGAGGTGTTCGCAGGGCGCTACGAACATTGCGTGCGCGTGGAGGAGACCGGGGGCGAGGACGGACGTGTGATTCGCACGACGTATTGTCCCCAAGTGGGCCCCGTGGTGATCGAGTCGAGCCTCACTACGGAGATGACGATGCGCGAAGTCTCGACGCGCGCGCGCCTCCGCTCGTACGACCCCGGAACGGGGTCCGACGACGACCTGTAACCTGCTGGAATTGCACCGGAAATAACCCGGATCAGCAGGTTGCCGCGAGGGGGCCCGAAGACTATGCTCCGGCCACCTCCGAGACGGCTGCGCCCGCCGCGATCCGCTCTGGAATTCGCGGGGCTCTGGCAATCGCGCACAGATGGTGATCGCGCCTACGCGATCGAGCGCGCCGCTCCGAGGTGGATGGACATCGATGGAGACTGAGGGACAGGATGAGGCCGCCCCCGCCGCGGCGAGCAATCCTGACAAGGAGTACGGCCAGGGCTCGATCCAGGTCCTCGAGGGCCTCGACGCGGTGCGCAAGCGCCCCGGCATGTACATCGGCGACGTTCACGACGGCACCGGCCTGCATCACCTGGTGTGGGAGGCGGTCGACAACGCGGTCGACGAGCACCTCGCCGGCCACTGCAAGATCCTCACGGTCACCGTCCACGCCGACGAGTCGGTGACGGTCGAGGACGACGGGCGCGGCATCCCGGTCGGCATGCACGCGCGCGGCGTGAGCGCGGCCGAGGTCGTGATGACGGTGCTCCACGCCGGCGGCAAGTTCGACAACGAGGCGTACAAGGTCTCGGCGGGGCTCCACGGCGTCGGCGTCAGCGCGGTCAACGCGGTCAGCGAGTGGCTCAAGCTCGAGATCCGCCGCGAAGGGAAGCTCCACACGCAGATCTACGATCGCGGCAAGCCGCGTGCGCCGCTCGAGGCGGTGGGCAAGTCGGATCGCACGGGCACCAAGGTCACGTTCAAGCCGGACCCGAAGATCTTCACCGAGACGACGTTCAGCTGGGAGACGCTGAACAATCGCCTGCGCGAGATCGCGTTCCTGAACGCGGGCTTCGTGATCCACCTCATCGACGAGCGCGCCGAGGGCGAGGGTCCGCGCACGCAGACCTACCACTTCGAAGGCGGCATCCGCGAGTTCGTCCACCTCCTCGCGAAGAACAAGACGCCGCTGCACGAGGACGTCATCTACATCAAGGACAGCCGCGAGGGAGTCGAGGTCGAGCTCGCGTTCATGTGGACCGACGCCTACAACGAGCAAATCTTCTGTTACACGAACAACGTCCACAACAAGGACGGCGGCACCCACCTCACGGGCCTGCGCACCGCGCTCACCAAGACGATCAACACGTACGGGACCGGCCAGAACCTCCTCAAGGACCTCAAGGGCGCGGGGCTCCAAGGCGAGGACGTGCGCGAGGGCGTGATCGCGATCGTCAGCGTGAAGCACCCCGACCCGAGCTTCAGCTCGCAGACGAAGGACAAGCTCGTCTCGAGCGAGGTGAAGGGCATCGTCGAGTCGATCGTGAACGATCGCCTCGGGAGCTTCCTCGAGGAGAACCCGGTGCTCGGCCGGCGCATCGTCGACAAGGCGGTGGTGGCGGCGCGCGCGCGCGACGCGGCTCGCAAGGCCCGCGAGATGGTGCAGCGCAAGGGGATGCTCGACGCGAGCAACCTCCCAGGCAAGCTGGCGGACTGCCAGAGCAAGGACCCGGCGGAGTGCGAGCTGTACATCGTCGAGGGTGACTCGGCGGGCGGCACCGCCAAGCAGGCTCGCGATCGGCGCTTCCAGGCGATCCTCCCACTGCGCGGCAAGATCCTGAACGTCGAGCGCGCGCGGCTCGAGAAGATGCTCGCCAACCAGGAGGTCGGGACGCTCATCACCGCGCTCGGCGCGGGGATCGGCGAGGCGCTCGATATGAGCAAGCTGCGTTACCACCGCGTGATCGTGATGACCGACGCGGACGTCGACGGGAGCCACATCCGGACGCTCTTGCTCACGTTCTTCTATCGGCAGCTCCCGGAGTCCATCCGCTCCGGCTACCTCTACATCGCGCAGCCGCCGCTCTTCCGCGTGAAGAAGGGCAAGCGCGAGCGCTTCCTGAAGGACGAGGACGCGTTCGCGCGATTCCTCCTCGACGCGGGCACCGACAAGCTCGCGCTCCGCGCGGAGGGCGGCTCGGTCACGCTCAGCGGTGATGTGCTGCGCCGGCTGCTCGACGATCTCCTCCGCTGGCAGCGCCTCTTGCGCGCGCTCGAGCGCCGCGCCGACCCGGCGATCCTCAGCGCGCTGATCCGCGCCACCGACCTCGATCCGAGCAAGCTCGGGGACGAAGCGCAGGTGCGCGCCGCGATCGATCGCATCTCGACCCACCTCGAGACCTCCGCGCCCGACCTCCTGCCGCTGGCCCCGCGGTTCAGCCACGACGAAGAGCGCGGGCTCTTCCGCGTCGAGATCGCGACGCGCGCGGGCGTGAGCACGCGGACCACGCGGATCGACTACGACCTCCTCGACGGCGCGGAGGTCCACCAGCTTCGCGCGATCGATCAGGGCGTCAAGGCGCTCGGCGCGCCGCCGTTCCACGCGATCGATCTCGACGACGAGGGCAACGAGAAGGGCGACCCGATCATCCTCGAGGACGCCGACGCGATCTGGCGCTTCGTCGAGCAGCGCGCCCGTAAGGGTCTCGACGTCCAGCGCTACAAGGGCCTCGGCGAGATGAACGCGGACCAGCTGTGGGAGACCACGATGAACCCGGAGTCGCGCGTGCTCTTGCAGGTGCGGATCGACGACGTCGTGGAGACCGAGGAGATCTTCCGCATCCTCATGGGCGATCAGGTCGAGCCGCTTCGCGAGTTCATCGAGACGCCCGCCCTCGACGTGAAGACCATCGATATTTGAGTGGCTGGCCCTGCTTCTGGGAGGGGCTAGCGCCCCTCCCCCCCATTTGGCGGAGCCAAATGGGGCCCCCCCTCCCACTCCGCTTCGCGCTCCGCGGCTCCGCTCCGCGCTCCGCGTCTTCGACGCTCCGCGCATCCGCTCCGCCGCTGCGCGCTGCGCGCTCGCGCGTGGGGCCCCAGCCCCACTTGCCCGCTTCGCGTCGGCGGTTCGGCGAGTCGCTAGCATTGGCGGAGCCGCTGCGCGCTGCGCGCTCGCGCGTGGGGCCCCAGCCCCACTTGCCCGCTTCGCGTCGGCGGTTCGGCTAGACGTCGCGCGGTAGGTTGACGCGTCTACGTCGTGTCCGCCGGTCGGCGGATCGACGTCCGCCGTCCCCGTCATCCGTCGTCCGTCGACCGTCGGTCTCGATACCGCAATTAAAAGTGTCGAGCCGATCTCCCCGGGTGGTGGTGGTGGGGAGACCGGCTCGACAGGGGGTGGTGGTGGTGGTGGTGGAACGAACGAAAAGGAACGCGACGAGCCGCGGGAGCGAACGGGCTGCGGAGACCATCCGCTCGGCTCGCCGTTCGTAGGTCCACTAGAGCAGGTCGCGTGCCAGCCTCGAACCGCGTGTGCCGGGGCTGAGGGGGCGCGGAGGGTGCGCTTTTCGCGACGATCCGGCCGTAACAGGGGCGCATCCGGTTACGCTCGCGGCTGATACGCTCCGCGCGTGCGACCGTCGCGACAGCGCGCGCTCGTGGGCTCGACCGCCGCGCTCGCGATGCTCGGGGCGGCGCTCTTCACGCCCGAGTCGAACGTTCCGGCTCCGTCGCTGAGCGCGCACCCGTTCAGCTGGGGAGCGGACGCGCTGTTCGCGCGGCTGGAGGGGCGCTTCGACGCGGCGCGTGCGCGGGACTGCGCGTCGAGCGCCGCCACGATCGACGCTGGGCTCGCGGCGCTGGACGTCGCGCTCGACGCTGCGGAGGCGTCGGACCGGGCGCACGAGGCCGCCGCGCTCGACGAGCTCGAGGCGCGCCTCTTCGACGTGGCGCCCGAGCTCGGCGGGTGCCTCGCGCGGACCCCCGAGCTCGCGGCGCGGATCGAGCGCGTGCGCCGCGTCGCCAAGCGGCGGAGCGAGGCGTGGCCGGCTGACGATCGCGTCGCGCGCGATCGGCTCTATCGGCTCCTCTATGGGAGCCGCGCCGTGCTCGAGGAGCTGCTCCTCCAGATGGACGATCCGTCCGCGCTCGTGCTCACCCACGGCACCGACGAGCCCTCGCGCACGCCGAGCACCATCGTCGAGGGCGTGGAGCTCCACAGCGGCGACATCCTCGTCTCACGCGGCGGCGCGCCGACCAGCGCGCTCATCTCGCGAGGCAACGACTACCCCGGCAACTTCTCCCACATCGCCCTGCTCCACGTGGCGGACGACGGGACGCCCACCGTGATCGAGTCCCACATCGAGAGCGGCGTCGGGACGAGCACGGCCGCGCACTACCTCGAGGACACCAAGCTCCGGATCATGGTGCTCCGCGTCCGCGCGGACCTCCCTCTCGTACGATCGCAACCCGACTTGCCGCATCGCGCGGCCGAGCACGCGCTCGCGGCGAACCGGGGCCCGCACGTCCCGTACGACTTCGCGATGGACTACCGCGATCACAGCAAGATGTTCTGCTCCGAGGTCGCGTCCGCCGCGTACGAGGCGGAGGGCCTCACGCTCTGGCGCGGCCTCTCGAGCCTGTCCGGCCCCGGCCTCTCGCGCTGGCTCGCGCAGTTCGGCGTGCGTCACTTCGCGACCCAGTCTCCGGCCGACATCGAGTACGACCCGCAGGTCCGCGTGGTCGCCGAGTGGCGAGACCCGGACGCGCTGTTCAGCGATCACCTCGACAACGCGGTGAGCGACACGCTCATCGAGTCGGCCGATCGCGGCGAGGCCGTCGGCTACGACTCCGCGCGGCTCCCGCTCGCGCGCCTCGCCAAGGCGTACAGCGTGCTGATGAACGCGCTCGGCCGCCTCGGCCCGATCCCCGAGGGCATGAGCGCGACCACGGGCCTGCGCGTCCAATGGCTCGACGCGCGTCACGCCGCGCTGCGCGCCGCGCTCGAGGCGAAGGTCGAGGACTATCGCCGCGAGCACCACCGGCGCCCGCCGTATTGGGAGCTCGTCCGGCTCGCGCGCGAGGCGGATGCGGCTCGCGGTTGACGCCCTTCCTCTCTCGCGCGTGAGGAGTAGAGTGTCGGGTCGATGAGGGCCCCGATCTCCCTCGGCGTGCTGATCGCGTGCGCGCTGACCGCCTGCTCCGGCGCCGTCGATCCGAGCGGCGATGCCTCGACCGACGCGTCGCGCGCCGACTCGGGTGACGTCTCGACCGACGCCGGGCGCGATGACGCCGGTCCCCCGCCGATCGTCGACGCGGGGACCGACGCGGGTCCGCCGCGGCTCGGGCCTCCCTATCCGATCGTGCTGTGCCACGGCTTCTTCGGGTTCGACGACTTCGCGGGCGCAGGTTTCCTTTCGTACTTCT
The DNA here is from genome assembly GCA_050186575.1 of Sandaracinaceae bacterium. Taxonomy (GTDB): domain Bacteria; phylum Myxococcota_A; class Polyangia; order Polyangiales; family Sandaracinaceae; genus JAUHXR01. The sequence goes on from JBFWYI010000045.1 coordinate 23,211, forward strand.
ACGGCGTGAGGGACGACCTCGCGGCGAACGGCGAGACGAACGTGTTCACGCCGGCCGTCGATCCGTTCAACGACTCGACGGCGCGCGGCGAGGAGCTCATCGCGCACATCGAGATGATCCTCGCGATGACGGGCCACGAGCGGGTGAACCTGATCGGTCACTCACAGGGCGGGCTCGACGCGCGCTACGTCGCCTCGCATCGGCCGGATCTCGTGGCGAGCGTCACGACGTTCGCGACCCCGCACCGCGGCTCGCCGATCGCCGACGTGGTGCTCGGGCTCGTGTCGGATCCGCGCGCCCAAGACCTGGCAGACGCGATCGTGCGGGTGATCGGCGCGCCGCTCTACGACGCGGCGGGCAACGAGACCAGCGTGTTCGCCGCGCTCCGACAGTTCTCGGTCGACGGATCGGCCGCGTTCAACGCCGCGACGCCGGACGATCCCTCGGTCGCGTACTACTCGCTCAGCGGCCGCACCGATCTGAGCTTCGGGGGCAGCGCGTGTCGCACGAGCGGCGCGCCCTCGTTCATCAGCCGCTACGACACGAACCTCGACCCCGTCGATCCGCTCCTCGATCTCTCGGAGCAGATCGTCGACGGCGGGCTCGTGAGCGCGATCCCCAACGACGGGCTCGTTCGCGTCGAGGACGCGCAGTGGGGTCGCTTCCTCGGGTGCGTGCCGGCCGACCACATGGACGAGGTGGGGCAGATCGGGGGGGACTCGCCCGGGTTCGGCAACCCGTTCGACCACCTCGCGTTGTTCCGCGACCTCGTGACGTTCTTGAGGAGCGAGGGCTTCTGATGGCCTCGTCCCTCCCGCGGCTCGATGGGCCGGAGGGAGAGGATGAGCTCGCGCTGCAACGCAGCGGCGCGACGCCGCTCGGCCGCCTCGTCACGCGGAGCAGCGTGTGGCGCCTCGGCGAGCGCTTCTTCGTGATCATGCACGACGGGTTCTCGGGCGAGGACCTCGCGATGGGCATGCGGGAGGTCTACGCGCACGCGGACCCGCCCGAGGAGATCGCGTTCGTCGAAGCGGAGGACATCCACCGCTTCGACCGATCGATCCTCACGTACTACGAGCGCGACCGGCGCACGATGCCCGGCAAGGTGAGCGTGGTGGCGCGACGCCCGCTCACCCGCGTGGTGGTCCGCGCGACGTCGCTCGGCTTCCGCGCGATCACAGGGGTGTCGCTGGCGCTGTACGACTCGCTGCCGGTCTGACCGGCTCGACGACGACCGCGTCGACGCCGTCGGCGATGGTGAAGCGTCCGTCACGCCAGGCCTCGAGCGTCGCGTCGAGCGTCTGCGGCTGACGCGCACACCACCGCAGGTACGCCGCGAAGGCGATGTCGGGATCGCGCGCGTCCTCGTTCGACAGGACGAGCTCGCCGCGCAGGTGGCGCTCCGCCGCGTCCACGAGGCGTTCGTGGTAGCCCTCGTAGACCACGAGGTCGCGCAGCCACTCGCCGCGCGGGTCGTCGCCGTCCACCACCGCGTGGGCGCGCCGCAGGAGCTCCTCCATCTTTCCGTCGTGGAGATCGAGGAGCGCGAAGTCGTAGACGAACTGCGCTCCGTCGTGATGCGCGCCGAGGAGGTGACGGATGATGCGATCGGGGCCGCTCAACAGCCCCGAGAAGTCGAGCGGTGCGATCGCGCGCTCGGCGAGGAGAAACGGAGCGCGCAACGCACGTTGCGAGAGCAGGCGCGCGCGGAGGTTCGGCCGCACCGGGTCGGTGAACGAGGTGCCCACGGTGTCGCTGCGGAAGATCATCCGGTGCCACATCCGCAGGACGCCCAGCGTGATCTGCCAGCGGTTCGGCGTGACGGGCACGACGTCGCGCTCGCGCACGCGACCGAGGGCCTGGTCGATCCGATCGGGGGCCAACAGCACAGCCCGGCTCACCTGGGTTTGCAGCATACGGCGCTCATCCTGAATTGGTTCAACCAATTGTGCAAGGTGAAACCCAGGCGCCCGCGGGCGCCGCGGAGCCGAGCGCGCCGCCGGTCCGAGCCAGATGGGCGTCTCGGACCGGCGCGGCGCGCATCGTGTGCGCGTTCGATCGTCAGCGACGGCGGCGTCGTACCGCGAGCGCCAGGCCGAGGCCGACGAGGAGCCAGGCGGACGGGGTGCGCCGCGGGGCCGCCGCGCGGCAGCTGCATCCGCCGTCGGTCATGCCGTCGCCCGCGTCGATCGACGCGGCGTCGCGCGTTCCGCCGTCGCGCATCCCCGCGTCATCCGCGGGAGCGCCGGCGTCGATCCGGCCGGCGTCGGTGCCGGTCATCCCGCCGTCGTCGACCGCGCCGCCGTCGACCGTGCCGCCGTCGACCGTGCCGCCGTCGACCGTGCCGCCGTCGACCGTGCCGCCGTCGACCGTGCCGCCGTCGACCGTGCCGCCGTCGACCGTGCCGCCGTCCATCATCGCGTTGACGCACGCGTTGCTGACGCAGGTGTCGACGGTGCTCGGATCGCCGTCGTCGCACTCGCTGTCGAGGTTGCAGCACCCGGTCACCGCGGCGTGATCGCAGGTGCCCGCCGGCTCCGCGCACATGTCCGCCGTGCACACGTCGCCGTCGTCGCAGTCCACCGCCGCGCCCGTCGTGCACGCGCCGGCCATGCACGTCTCGGCGCCGTTGCACGCGGTGCCATCCGCGCATGCGGTCCCGTCCGGTGCGGAGCTGTCGGCCGGGCAAGCCGGGTCGGTCCCGTCGCAGAGCTCCGCCGCGTCGCACGCGCCGGTCGAGGAGCGACAGGTGATGCCGGAGAGCAGCGCGTCGCTCGGGCACGCGATCGACGCTCCGTCGCAGAGCTCGGCCGGATCACACACCCCGGCCGACCCGCGGCACTCGATGCCGGCGGCGGCCGGCGCGCTGGCCGGGCAGGTGGCGGAGGAGCCGGAGCACGTCGCGCCGAGATCGCACGTCCCGGTGCTCGCGCGGCAGCTCGTGCCCGCGGTTGCGAACGCCGGCGCGCAGGCGCTCGTGGAGCCGTCGCACACGTCGGCGACGTCGCACGCACCGCTCGCCGGGTTGCAGATCACGCCGACCGCGCGGACCGCATCGGCCGGACACGTCAAGCTGACACCGTTGCAGTTGTCGGCCACGTCGCAGCCGGTCCCGACGTCGGGCCGGCACACCGTGGTGCTGGGCGCCGGCGTGCTCGCAGGGCAGGCGAGGGCGACGCCATCGCAGGACGCGCCCAGGTCGCATGCGCCGGAGCTCGGGCGACACGCGGTGGCGGCTGGCGCCGGTGCGCTCGCGGGACAGGTGGTGGCCACGCCGTCGCAGCTCGCGCCGAGATCGCAGGCGCCGGTGCTCGCGCGGCAGCTGGTGCCCGTCGCGGCGACGGCCGACGGACACGTCGCGTCGACGCCGTTGCAGACGTCGTCCGCGTCGCACGGCTCGCCGCTCGAGGCGAGGCACACCGTGTCCGCCGCCGCGAACCCGTCCGGCGGGCAGGCCGCCGTGCCGCCGGGGCACGTCTCTGCGACATCGCACGGTCCGGCGGTGGCAGGACGGCACACCGTGCCGGTGAGGAACATCGGCGTGCACGCGCCCGCGCCGTCGCACTCGTCCATCGCGTCGCAAGGTCCCGCCGTCCCCGCGCTGCACCCGGTGGTAGCGATCGTATAGGTGCAATCCGTCTGGCATCCGCAGGTCGTCGTGCCGTTGAGCGCACCGTCGTCGCATGACTCGCCGAGGTCGAGAGAGCCGTCACCGCACGCCGAGTACGTCGGCACGAGCAGCACGTCGCCGATCGCGAGCTCGTCGCGGCTCCCCGAGCCGCCCGCGTCGTCCGTGGTGAAGCGCAAGTAGAAGTACGCCCCCGGCGCGATCGAGAACCCGGACGCGGAGCCCGTGGCCGCCGTGCCGACCCACGCGGCGGGGGTGTCCGCGGCCAGCGGCGTGGTCATCGTGAACCCGGGCAGCGGCGTGAACGCGACCCCGTCGGTCGACCAGTCGGCCGCGAAGCTCTGCGAGCGGCCCTGGTCGTTGAACACGAAGATCGTCGATCGGACATCGACCGCGACGATCGCGTTCGTCGACGCGTTGAGGACGCGCAGGGTGAACGTGCCCGGCGACGCGTCGTCACCGCCCGGCTGGATGCCGAGGGAAGGATCGTTGACGGACGTTCGGAACGCGAAGAGACCTCCGGCGCCCACCCCGCCGGGCGAGCTACCGCGGGTGTAGTCGCCGGGCGTCGTGGTGTTGGTCCCGCCGAACGCGACGTCGCCGTCATTGAACCCGGTGATCGCCCAGCTCTCTGAGCTGAGCTGCGCGCACGTCGGCGCCGCCGCGATCCCCGTGCCGCCGAACCCGTCGAAGCTCGTGTAGTAGTAGTCCCCGCGGAAGCCCGCCTCGTCCGGCGGGTTCGACACGAACGAGCTCCAGTCGCCGGCCGCGAGCGCGTGAGCGGCGGCGCCGATGTTCGCGGCGGGCGCGGTGGCCGTCGCGATCCCCTGAAACTCGTTCGAGCGGAACGCGGTGCTCGGGTTGATCAGCGTAGCGACCCAGCGGATCGGGTTGCCCGCCTGGCTCCCGAGGTCGGCCATCGAGATCCCGTTCAGCTCCTTGACACACGACGCGCCGAACCCGCTCGAGGGCGCGCGGGTGAGCGAGCCGGCGAACGCGAGCGGGCCACCCGCCACGAGCTCGAAGAGGCTCGCCGACGCGTCCTCGATCACGATCGCGTAGTCCGCCCCGAAGCCGCTCGCGAAGGCGAGATCCGAGCTGTCTGTCCCGTTCGTGCCAGACACCGCGCGACGACCGGGATCGCCCACATCGGTGAGCTGCGACGTGTTCGTGATGCCGACGCCGGGGACGGAGTCGATATAGATGACGATCGCGTCGGTGAGCGCCGTGCATCCGCCCGCCGCGGAGAACGCCCACGCGAGGTTCCCCGCCCCGTCGCTGTCCACGTACATGTCGACGCCCGCGCCGAGCACACCACCGAAGCCGGACCCGACGCCGCTGGACATCCCGGGGTACTCGCTCGCGCCGATCGTCGCGTCCGCGGTGGCGAGAGACGCGCTCCCATCGCACCAGCTCGCCGTGTCCGCGAAGGAGACGGCGGGATCCGCGAGGAGGGTGAGGACGAGGGCAACGGCGAGTCGGCGTACGGTCACGGGAACCTCCGGACCCCGAAGTACCGCACCCGAGAGGAGACGTCGAGGCGGCAACGTGACGTTCGCACGCCACCCCATCCCCCAAACGGGTCAGCGCAGGTCCTCGGTCCTCACCACCGCGTTGGCCTTCGCCGGATCCAGCGCGCACTCGACCATGGCCGCGCCGAGCGCGTCGCCGGTGATCGATCGATAGCGGTCCCGCGTCGTCTTCGCCCCGAACGCGCCGAGCACCGCGAGCGCACCGTTCGCGACCGCCGCGCCCACGGACTCGCCGAGCCGGCTCTCGTCGCGGTCGCCCGTGATGAAGGAGGGCTGGACGATCGTGTAGGGGATCGATCCCTCACGCAGCTCGCGCTCCATCTTCACGCGCGCCGCGAGGTAGGGGTTGCGCGTGCCCTCCGACGCGCCGAGCGAGCTCAGGTACACGAAGCGAGGGTCGCTGCCGCACGCCTCGGCCGCGCGACGCAAGAGCGCGCTGAGGCCGTAGTCGATCGTCTCGTAGCTCCCGCCGCTCGCCGCCATCCGCTTGCGGGTCGTGCCGAGCAACGCGAAGACGATCGTCGGTGCGATGCGGGCGAGCGACTCCCTCATCGCGGCCTCGTCCCACGCGGTGGTGTCCACGATCGCGCCGTCGGCTTCGAAGCGCTCGCGCCAGGCGTCGAGGTCGCGGCTATCGGGTCGTACGTGCGCGTGTGTCTCGATCCCGCGCGCCCGTAGGTGGCGCACCACCGCGCGCCCGGTGAGCCCGGTGGCGCCAGCCACGAACGCGGGACCGTCGCTCGCTTCGCTCACCGGTAGCGGATGTGCACCGTGATCCGGTGCTCGGACACGTTTGGATATTGGAAACGCGCGTTGTCGTAGCTGGGCGGCCCGAACATGTTGTACGCGTCGTTCGACGCCCCGGTGCCCTCGCTCGGGATGCCCAAGAAGTTCCGATCGAGGTCGTTGTTCGCGTTCTCGTCGTGGAACACCGCCACCGCATACTCGGCGGGCGGGAAGTCCTCGTCGAACACGCACTCCGCGCGGCGGTTCACCACCGTGCGATCGAGCGTCTGGCCGACCGCGTGCTCGCGCTGCGTCGGGTAGCCCTCGCGTCCGCGCCACGCCGCGCAGAACACGCGGCCGCGATCGTCGCGCGTGATCACGTCGACGATCAAGCGGTGGGCCGGCGCCGGTGGAGGGGCCTCGTCCGCGTCGCCCTGCGCTCGCTCCTGTGCGCGCCCCGTCGGGACCGAGAGCGCGCCGAGCGTCAGCCCGACGGCGATCGCGGCGAGCCCCCTCGCGAGACGCGTTGTGCGTGCCCGAAGCAAAGCGGAGTGGGTCAGTGACCGTGGTGGCCGTGCGGATTGCGCCGCTGGCCGCCGTGCGCGTGGCATCCGTGATGCCCGCTTTGACCCGACTGGCGCGGCCCGTGGATCGGGAAGCCGAACCCGAGCCGGATCACGAGGGCGCCCTCGATGCCCTGCACTTGCATCGGGGCAACCGTATTGACGGGGATCCAGTCGACGAGCGGCACGGTGAGCCGCGCGCCGACCGACACCGGACCGAACGTGAACGACTGCGCGAGGTGCAGCCCGGTGCTGCCCGCGTAGTTGCTCGTCTCGGTGCGATGCGAGACGCCGACCTCGAGCCCGAACACGCCCCAGCCGAGCGCCACGCCGCCGGCGAAGCGCCACGCGTCGCCGAGCTCGTACTGACCCTGCGAGAACACCCCGAGGTACCCGTCCTCCGCGCCGTCCGGATACAGCTCGTAGCGCAGGTCCATCCCGAACCCGTGCTGCAGATCCGTACCGCCACCGAACGTGTAGAGCTTGCCCAGCCGGAGCACGCCCCGGACGTCGTGCGGGTTCTGTACGGCCTGCGCCGCGGTCTCTCTGGCGGGAGCTTCCTGGGCGGCCGCCGGGGCGATCCACGCGACCGAGCAGGTGAGCGCCGCGAGCGCCGCGACCATCGTCGAGGAGAGGGACCGGACCATCGTCATCCTCCGGGAGAGAAGCACGTCGGCCACGGTAGCGGAGCGACCGACGACCGTCGAGTCGTGGGGCGCGCCCCGAACCGTGGCAACCCCGAGGATACGAGCGAGGTGAGCGAACCGATCAGCCCCCCATCGCCTTCACCAGCTCGGGCAACCGCGCCACCGCGTAACCGCCGTGGATCGCGGGCGCGTTCGTCACCGGGATCCCGCGCGGCCAGTGTTTCGGAGTGCCATGCACCGCGCCGATCTCGAGCGAGAGCCGAACCAGCAGCTCGGGTCCGCGCATCACGTCACAGACGAGGATCTTGAGCCCGCTCCCGCCCGGGATGCGATCCCAGCCGTAGCGCAGCTCGAACGGCCCCTCGATCGTCGCGTCGGATCCGATCGTGAGCCGCAACCCCGCGTCGCCCCGCGTGAGGGTCAGCGTCCGCTTCGATCGCCGGCCGAACTCGATCGCGAGCGCGCCGAACACGACGACGCACACGCCGCAGATCGGAACCACGTAGGCGACCGCGGCGGCGAGCGACGGGGTCATCGACTGACCCGTCATCATGAGCGTGCCGGTGACCCCGCCCACCACGGCCGGGATCAACGCGCCCGCCCAGAGGCAGCCGAGCCCCTGGTTGGCCGACGCGGTGCGCGCGGTCTCTTCGAACACGATCTCCACTCAGCCTCCTACGCACGCCCTCGTACGCGCGGTCTTCGCCCCATCTCCGCTACGTCCGGCCGATAGTTCGCGCCAACCACCCGAGCGCGCCGCCGCCGCGCACGAGCTCGGAACACGAGCGCGCGCGACCGAGCAGGTCGTCGCCTGCGATCGGGACGCCGTGGCCGGGCAAGAGGTGTGACACGCGTAGACTGCGCAAGCGTTCTTCCGTCTCGCGGGAGAGCGCTCGGTCGACCATCTCGGGGTTGAACCACGCGCGCCCCTCGTGGGTGAGGATCGCGTCGCCCGAGATGAGCGTCTCGCTCGCGCGGTGGTAGAGGCACGTCGAGTCGTCGGTGTGACCGGGCGCGGCGATCACCTCCCAGTCGGGCGCGCCGGGGGCCGGCGCCGCGTCGGTGAGGAACGCATCGAGCTCGAAAGGGATGTGGACGACGTCGGAGCGTCCGTAGCCCGCCTCCGCCCGCGCGAAGTCGCGGAGCGCGATCGAATCGAAGCGCTGATCGCGGACGATCGGCAGGATCTTCACGACCTCGCGCGGGCCCGGGGTGCGCGCGCGCTCACCGGCCAAGTAGCGCTCGACGCGCGCTGGCAGATGCACCGTCGCCTCGCGTCGACGCAGGAGCACGGGGACGCCGCCGACGTGATCGCTGTGCGCGTGCGTCGCTGCGATGGTGAGCGCGCGAGCGGGCGCCTCGCGTTCGAGGATCGCCGCCGCGTCCTCGCCGGTGCACGCGAGACCCGCGTCGACCACGAGCGGCCTGCCTTCGCCGCCGTCGAGCACCACGTAGCAGTTGAAGATCCACCGGCTGACGTGGTGGATCGGCAGATCGAACAAGCGGCTCATCGTGCCCCACGCATCGTTGGACCCCGTTCCCATCGAGGCCGGCGATGCCTGTCATCGAGGGTTTGCCAGTTTCGCGCCGGGCGCGGACGACGCACTCTATCGTGCACGGGAGGTCACCATGATGACCATTCGACGAGCCGACGAGCGGGGCCACGCCGATCACGGCTGGCTCGACACCCACCACACGTTCTCCTTCGCGGGCTACCACGACCCCGAGCACATGGGGTTTCGCGCGCTGCGGGTGCTCAACGACGATCACGTGATCGGCGGCAAGGGCTTCGGGACGCACGGCCATCGCGACATGGAGATCATCACGTACGTGCTCGAGGGCGCGCTCGCGCACGAGGACTCGATGGGACACGGCACGACCATCCAGCCGGGCGACGTCCAGCGTATGAGCGCGGGCACCGGCGTCTTGCACAGCGAGTACAACGCCTCGCGCATCGAGGACGTGCACTTTCTGCAAATCTGGTTGCTGCCCGATCGGCGTGGCCTCGCGCCGAGCTACGAGCAGAAGACGTTCACCGACGACGACAAGCGCGGCCGTCTCCGCCTCGTCGCGTCCTCCGACGGCGCGGATGGGAGCGTCACCGTCCACACCGACGCCCGTGTCTACGCTGGCGTGCTCGGCGAAGGCGACGCGGTGATCCACACGATCCCCGAGGGGCGCCACGCCTGGATCCACGTCGCGCGCGGGCGCGTCCGGGTGAACGGCGAGGAGCTGGGTGACGGCGACGGCGCGAGCTTCTCGGACGTCCAGGAGATCCGCCTCGACGGCGTCGACGGCGGAGAGGTGCTCCTGTTCGACCTCGCGTGATCGGTCGCGCGCTTCACCCGCCTCGACCCGCGAAGCGCGACTGCGTGCTTCGCGGGCAGGGGCAGGGGAGCCGCGCGTCGTGGGCGCGGCTCAGGGGCGGCGGAGGCCGGTGAACGTGCCGCTCAGGTTGCTGGTCATCGACATCTCGCCCCAGCTCCCCGTCCACATCCCGTTCTCGAGGCGGCCGACGCGCATCGTCGACTCGTCGATGTCCGCGCCCGTGGCCATGCCCTGGATGGTGAACGTGCTCTCCTCGTCGAGCGCGCTGCCGATCGCGTTCTCGATCGCGCTGCCCGCCGCGTTGAGCGCCGTCATGCAGTAGCCGGCCGCGGTGCTCGCGCTGACCGGGATCTGCATCGAGATCCAGTCGCCCACGCTCATGCAGTCGATCTGCATGTTGAGGAGCTCACCGGTGCTGCCGACCCCGTACACCTCGCGGAGGAAGATCTCGCGATAGATGTAGAGGACGAGCTGACCCCAGTTGAGCGTGAACGAGTGCGCCGGGATCTCGAGGGTCGTCCCATCGACCGTCGTCGTCTCCGTCGTCATCAGGCTCGCGAAGCCCGCGTCGGCGAGCGCGAACGTGTACGTGCGCATCATCCCGGGCGGAGTCGACGTCGGGTCGCGGAGGTCGACGATCATCTGCGTGAGCTCGTGCGTCATCGGGAGATCGAACTCGCTCCCGCCCGCCGCCGCCGAGTTGATCGTCAGCACGCTCAGGATGTGCGCGTTCGTGATCGCGCGCGACAGGTCGCCCGCGAGGTTCGCCCACTGCGTGATGAAGTCGGGGACGTACATCTCGACCGCGTTGTTGATCTGATCCTCGACCGGCTCGTGGATGAACTCCCAGCCGCCGCAGCCGCCGGTCACCGACAAGGTGTTGTTCGCGCCCGGCCACGACGTGAAGTCGTTGACGTAGAGCGCGCTCAGATCGCCGAGCTGGTGCTCGCACATCATCGCGCCGCTCGCCGTGCAGTCCCACTCGCACGTCTGCCGCATCACGAGGTCGGTCACGAACGCGCCCGGGTCCTGACCGAACTCCGGGTTGATCCCGTCGCCGTCGGTGTCCGCGAAGCGCTCCATCCGGTTCGCCGCGAGCACGCCGCTGCCCGGCGCGGTCTCCGGGTAGTCGTCGGTGAGCTCGTCGAGGATGCGGAGGAACCCGCCCACGCTCGGCGGGAGCGCGTCCCCGAAGTCGAAGCGGTTGTCGAGGTCCCACGTGCCGGTGAAGTCGGGTCCGATGAGGAGATCGTCGAGGTCGATGTCGACCGTCGTCTCCTCGCGCGCGCGGACGACGACACCATCGACGCAGCCGAACGCGGCCGGTCCCATCGTGCCGTTCGCGATCACCGCGACGACGTAGTTGCTGCCCACCGCGATCCCGGGGAACGCCGGCATCGCGTCGATCGACGTCGCGGGCGCCGCGGTGCGCACCGCGGTCGGGAGCGCGCCCGGATCGAGCGCCGCGCAGTTGGCGACGTCGAACACCGACGCGTCGAAGCGCACCAGCGTGCGCATTCCGCTGTAACTCATGTTGACGAGGATGCTGCCCGCGTCGGTGTCGCTCACCGCGACCGCGACGGTCACGCCATCGCCGCGCGGCGGCGTCACGTCGACGTCGAACATCGCGTCCGCGTTCCCCGCGGTGAGGAACATCGACGCTTCGCCGGACTGATCGGTGGTCGTCTGCAGCCCCGCCAGCCGCGAGCCGCCGCCGTCGCCCGCGATCGCGAAGTCGATCGGCGCCGAGTCGATCGCCTCTCCGCTCGATGTCTCGTAGCGCACTCGGATCTCGGTCTCTCCGCCGTAGCGAAGCGTCTCCGTGCCCGCGCTCAACAACACCAACCTCGCGCCTTCGAGCCGCGGGTCGTTCGGATCGAAGGGATCCGCACACGACGCCAGCGCCGCCGCCAAAGCGAAAGAAACCACCACACCACGAAGAGTTTTCATGAACACCTTCCCCAGAGGACCGCCGCTCATACTATCCAAACGAGATTCGCTCAAGCCACCGCATGGGGACTCACGAGCACGACGACCGAGAATCCGATCGCGGTGCCGCGGCCCACGTTCGCGTAGCTGTGCTTCTGATCGCCGCGGAACGCGACGAGGTCGCCGGGCGCGAGGAGGAACCGCTCGCCGCTCGCGACGAGCTCGATCTCGCCCGCCTCGCAGCACAGATATTCGCGGGTGCCCGGCGTGTGAGGGACCCCGGTCATCCGTCCGCCGAACGGGAGCTCGAGCCGATCGATCTCCATCCCCGGCACGGGGTCGGGCAAGAGCTTGTGCACGAGGACCTTGCCGCGCGTCTTGGTGGGCAGCGTCCCCCTCGGATAGTGCTGCCCAGCGCGGCGCGGTGGCGCGAGGAGCTCCTCGATCGACACCGATAGCGCGGCGGCCGCGGCGTGGAGCACCGACAGCGTCGGGTTGGCCCCGCCCGACTCGAGGTTCGCCCACGTCGCGCGCGGAAGGCCGGCGAGCTTCGCCATCTGCTGCTGCGTCTTCTGCTGCGTGCCGCGCAGCAGCTTGAGGTTCTCTGCGAGGCGCGCGCTCAGGTCATCGGTGAGAGGCATTCGGTCTTCCTTTGGTCTCTTGCCAATCCATTGGCACGATTGTCACTTCGATGGACATTCGGCGCCACCCTGAACGCACGAGGGAGGTGACCATGAGCTTCGAAGACACCAACGTGCTGATCACTGGGGCGAGCCGCGGGCTCGGTCGTGCGCTCGCGGAGGGCCTGGCCGCGCGCGGGGCGCACGTCGTGATGGTCGCGCGCGCCGAGGAGCCGCTGCTCGAGGCGGTCAGCGCGATCCGCGCCGCAGGCGGCGACGCGCACGCGTTCCCCATCGACGTGACCGAGGACCCCGCGCGCATCGTCGGCGGGGCCACCGCGATGGTCGGGCCGATCGATCTCGTGATCCACAACGCGAGCACGCTCGGCCCGGTGCCGCTCCTGCCCCTCGCGGAGACGAGCGACGAGGAGCTGCGGCGTACGCTCGAGGTCAACCTCGTCGCGCCGTTCCGGATCACGCGCGCGATCGTCGACGCGATGGTCCAACGCGGCGCCGGCACGCTCGTCACGATCAGCTCCGACGCGGCGGTCGAGGCGTACCCGACGTGGGGCGCGTACTCGATCTCGAAGGCCGCCCTCGATCACCTCGCGCGCGTGTGGGCGGCGGAGCTCGACGGCACCGGCGTCACGGTGGTCGCGGTCGACCCGGGAGAGATGGACACGAAGATGCACGCCGACGCGATCCCGGATGCCGATCCGAAGACGCTCGCCGATCCGCGCGACGTCGCGGACCGGCTGATCCGCGTGCTCGAGATCGGCGAGGGTCTCAGCGGCCAGCGGCTCTCGGCGAGCGAGCTCGCGCGGAGGGCGTCGTGATCGCGGCGGCGCGAGGGCCGCGCGCGCGGACCGACGCGCAACGATTCATGCACATCGACACCATGCGAGACCGGCTCTCGACCGGCGGGATGGACGACCTCGTGCCCGCGCTCCGGCGTGGGGATCTCCTCGTGCTGAACGACGCGGCGACGCTGCCCGCCTCGCTCGGCGGTCGTGCCGAGGGGCGCGCGGTGGAGCTGCGCCTCGTCAGCGAGCGCGGCGACGGGGTGTGGCGCGTGGTCCTGTTCGGCGAGGGGAGCTGGCGCGACGACACCGATCGACGGCCCGCGCCGCCGGTGCTCGCGATCGGCGACGTCATCGAGCTCGCCGACATCGACGCGGGCGCTCCTGCGCTCCGCGCGGAGGTCGGGTGGGTCGACCCGGAGTCGCCTCGCCTGATCGACGTTCGCTTCTCGCCGAGCGGCGACGCGTTCTGGCGGAGCCTCTTCCGCATCGGTCGACCGATCCAGTACAGCTACCTCACCCGCGAGCTCGCGCTCAGCGAGGTGCAGACGCCATACGGATCGCGGCCGTGGGCGTCCGAGCTCGTCTCGGCGGGCCGCCCGCTGACGTCGGCGTTGCTCGGACGGCTCCGGCATCGCGGCGTCGAGCTCGCGTTCCTCACCCACGCGGCGGGCATCAGCGCGACCGGCGACCCGCGCCTCGACGCGCGCTTGCCGTTCCCCGAGCGTTACGCGATCCCGGACGCCACCGCGCGCGCGGTGCGGCGCGCGCTCCACGACGAGCGGCGCGTGGTCGCCGTCGGCACCTCGACGACGCGCGCGTTGGAAGGCGTCTTCCGTGATCGAGGCGACGTGGTGGCGAGCGAGGGCGAGACGGGTCTGGTCATCGGTCCCGACACGCCGCTCCGGGTCGTCGACGCGCTGTTGACCGGCGCGCACGACCCGTCGAGCAGCCATTACCAGCTCCTCCTCGCGTTCGCGCCGGACGCGCTCCTCGCGGCGGCGTTGGAGCGATCCGAACGGGAGGGCTTCCTCGGACACGAGCTCGGGGACAGCTGGCTGATCACGTGACCTGAATCCTCGTGGTAGGAGTGCGCGCATGAAGCTGGGCCAAGCGCTCACCGCGCTGCGCACCGAGGACCTCACGAACCTCCTCTCCCGCCTGCATCAAGGGCAGCTCCGCTGTCCGATCAACGCGGCGCAGCTGCACGTCGCCGGCCTCAGCTACCTCCAGGATCGCGTCGACTTCCTCAGCGGGCTCGACGAGGCCGGGGTCCGCGCGGTGCTGGTGGCGGTGATCGCCGAGCGGCGGCGAACGGAGCGGGAAGGGTAGCGCTCGGACTCCGATCGCCAGCCGTCCCGGCGTTTGCTATAGGTCGCCCGCCGATGGCCGTGCCTCCCCCCGTCGCGCCCCCCGAGGAGCGAGGGCGCTCGTGACCAGCCCGAGCCAGAAGCGCATCGAGGCGAAGGGCACCGGCTCGCGCACGCTCGAGATCTTCTCCGGCACGCCGCGCCTCAACCGTTGGATGTTCTCGAAGTTCGAGCGCCGGGTGCGCGGGGACGTGCTCGAGATCGGCAGCGGGGTCGGCAACATGAGCGCGCTCCTGCGCGAGCGCGCCGAGCACCTCGTGGTGACCGACGTCGAGCACGAGTACATCGAGCAGCTGAGGGCGGACTACGCGACCGACCCCCGCGTCACCGTGGCGCGGTTCGACCTCGACGCGCCGCCGCCTCCCGAGGTCGCCGAGCGGAGCTACGACGCGATCGTCGCGATCAACGTCATCGAGCACGTGGCCGACGACGTCGGGGCGATGAGGCGGCTCGCGCGGCTCCTCAAGCCGTCTGGACACCTCCTGATCTACGTCCCTGCGCTGCCGCTCATCTTCGGCTCGCTCGACGACGCGCTCGGTCACCATCGTCGCTATACGAAACGGACGTTGTCCGCCCTCGCGCGCTCGGCCGACCTCGACGTCGTCGAGGGCCCTCGGTACATGAACGCCCTCGGCGTCGGCGGGTGGTTCGTGCAAGGTCGTGTGCTCCGTCGCGAGCGGCTCGACCCCGCGCAGGTGGCCCTGTTCGAACGCCTCGTGCCGCTCGTGCGCCTCGAGGACCACCTCCCGCTCCCCTTCGGGCTCGGTGTGATCATCCACGCACAAGCGCGGGGCGGAGCGTCGACGCGAAGGTGAGCGGCCCCGCCCGATCCGACGGAGCGAGCCGCGACCCCGCGACCTCGACGACCGCCAGCGTGAAGACGGCGAGCCCGACGACCGAGGCGCGCGTGCTGCGCGTCGCCGCGATCGCGGTGGGCCTCATGATCGCGCTCGGCGCGAGCTACGTGCTCTACCGCGCGATCGTCCTCCGCATCGATTACTGGGACTCCTACCTCTACATGAACAACACGCGCCGGATGCTCGGCGACGTCGATGCGCGCTACACGCTCGACAAGCCGCCGCTCCTGCCCGCGCTCTACCTGCCGGTCGTCATGTACATCCGGCAGTTCCCCGCCCAGGTCGTCCAGTACATCGTCCCGCACCTCTACGCGTTCGCGCTCTCGATGCTCTCGCTCGGCGCGATCTGGCTCGCGTTCCGGCGTGCGCTGCCGACCCTGCTCGCGAGCGCGGGCGTCGTGCTCCTGATGGGCAATCGCGTCTTCGCGCACTACGCGGCGTTCTCGCTCACCGACATCTGCGCGGTCGGACTCATCGGCCTCG
Source organism: Sandaracinaceae bacterium (assembly GCA_050186575.1). GTDB lineage: Bacteria > Myxococcota_A > Polyangia > Polyangiales > Sandaracinaceae > JAUHXR01. The sequence continues at coordinate 38,694 of JBFWYI010000045.1, forward strand.
TGTTCGCCGCGTGGTTCGTGGCGCGCGAGCGGCGGAGCTGGGGCTGGTTCACCCTCGTCGGGCTCCTCATCGGCGCGGCGGTCTCGACGCGCTACCAGAACGCCACGTTGCCGTTCGGCATCGCGGCCGCCGAGCTCCTCCTCTCCGTGCGGCTCCGCCGCATCCCGGATCGTCGCGCGCTCGGGTTCGTCTACGCGTCCGTCCTCGGCGCCATCGTCTTCCTGTTCATCCATCAGCAGGCCTTCACCGCGATCGATCGCGAGTTCAGCGTGCGGAGCATGCTCGAGGCCCTCGAGTTCGCCGGCGCCGGCGCGACGCGCCAGTACGAGCGCGAGGCGCCTTGGCAGTACTTCCGGATGCTGCCGATCGCGATGAGCTGGATCGTGATCGGGCTCGCCGCGATCGGCTTCGTCGTCGCGCTCGTCCAGCGTCGGGATCACGACGCGCTGTTCGCGGCGTGGCTCCTCATCATCGCGGGGGGCATCTTCCGCGTCGATCACAACGAGATTCGCTATCTCTACCCGGCGTTCCCGCCGCTCGTGTACTTCGCGATGCGCGCCGTCGAAGCGGCCGCGCGGTGGCGGACGATCCGGAGCTGGCTCGCCACGCGCAGCGGCGCCTGGGCGGGGCTCGCGATCGGGCTCGGCGCGCTCGTCCTCGGCGCGTGGCCCGGCGTCGCGCAGGCGATCCGCGATCAGCATCCGTTCTTCGTCAGCGATCAGTTCCGCGCGGGCGCCGCGTGGATCCTCGAGCGCCGCGAGGCGCGACCGAACAGCCGGGTCCTCTGGTACGGCCGACCGCACACGCTGTTCCCGCCGAACCCGATGCAGTTCGAGGACGACGAGTACTTCAACATCTTCCACCACTACGCCCACATCCTCGAGTTCTTCATGGGCGGCCCGCAGCTCGAGGAGCGCCGGTGGGACGGACGCTCGCCCGAGCAGATCGCGATCGGCGACCGCGGTCGCCCGCTGATCATGTTCTACGGCACGCCGGACGATCTCCACGCGTGGGAGGTCGAGGTCGTCGACGAGACGTCTCGACCGATGCACATCTATGCGACGATCCCGCGCGTGCTCACGCGCACCGCGGAGGGATTCGGCGACCGGCGCGGGTTGGTCCTGCGCCAGACGGATCGAGGGCTCGTCTCCGAGGTCGACGCCCGCGCCGCGATCTCCGAGCCCGGTCGGCCGCCCACCGCGTTCCAGATGCTGCGCCGTGGCCAGCGCGTCTCGTTGACGGTCGGCGAAGAGGTCGAGCGCCTCGACTACCTCGAGCTCGAGGAGACCGAGGTCGGGGTGAACGGGGACCACCGTTGAGGCCGCCGACCAAGAGCGTCGCCTGGCTGGTGTTCCTCCTCACCTGCCTCGGCGTGACGCTGACCACCGGTCGCCTCCACATCCGCGGCGACGCGGGACAGATGTGCAACGTCGCCGCCGCGATCGGCGACCACGGCTGGTTCGACGTGCCGCGCGCGCGCGGTGACATCGTCCAGGGTCCCGACAACAAGTTCTACTCGAAGTACCCGCTGCTCACCGTCCTCCAGTGCGCCCCCGCGCTCTGGATGCGCGCGCTCGGCCGAGTGATCAGCGGCGTCAACAGCACCTGGGAGTTCTTCTTCCTCGGGGTCGTCCCCGCCATCGTCACCGGGCTCGTTGCGCTATTTTTCTTGCTATGCTCCAACGAGCTCGGGTTCTCGCTACGCCTCGGCGCGGTCGGCGCGCTGCTCATGGTGTTCACGACCCCGCTCTGGTGCTACGGGCGCGAGCTCTACAGCGAAAACCTACAGGCCGCGCTCCTGCTCGCCACGCTGTGGACGGCCCTCGTCGGGAAGCGGACGCTCGAGCGGCGCTGGTTCATCGCGTCCGGCGTGTTCTCGGGGCTGGCCCTCCTCTCGAAGTTCACGCTGATCGTCACGCCCGGCTTCCTCGTCTTGATGGTCCTCGTCGATGGCCCCGGGTGGAAGCGGCTGTCTCGTTGTCTCTGGGCGGGGCTCCTCGGGCTGCTCCCGTTCCTCGTCGTGTTCCTCGCGTACAACTACCTCCGCTTCGGGAGCCCGTTCGAGCAGGGATACAGCGACGCGCGCACGGTGACGTTCGGGTTCGGCACGCCGCTCTATTCGGGGCTCAGCGGTCTCTTGTTCTCGAGCGGCAAGAGCGTGTTCCTCTACGCGCCGCTGCTCATCGCGGCGCTGTTCGGCCTCGTCCCGCTCTACCGCCGCCACAAGGGCGCGGTCCTCTTCATCCTCTGTCAGTCCGTCTTGCTGTTCGGTCTCATGGCCAAGTGGTGGTCCGGGCTCGGCGACTGGGCGTGGGGACCGCGCCTCGTCGTGCCGGTGTTCCCGCTCCTCCTGCTCGGCGCGCTCGAGGCGTTCGCCATCACCGATCTACCGCGCCGCCTCGCGATGGGCGTGCTCGCGCTCGCGGGGTTCGTGGTGAACCTCCTCGGCTGCGTGATCGATCACTCGCACTACATCAACATCGCGGGGCAGGTGACGCACCGCGGGCTCCAGCTCGAGCGCGCGGGCGGGATGATCCGCGACGACCTCGTGATCGCGCACTTCGTGCCGGAGTTCTCGCCGCCGGTCGGACACTACTGGCTGCTCGACGTGTATCTCACGGGATGGGAGCCGCATCACTGGACGCCGTGGGAGGGCATCCACATCCCCGCGTGGGAGATGGTCCCCGATCCGACGCCGCCGTTCCTCAACCACTGGTCCGACGGGAGCCCCGCCGCGTGGACGGTGATCGTCGTCGGATGGACGGTGGTCCTCCTGCTCAGCGTCGCGCTCGCGCTGATCCTGCGCCGCGCGCGCGCACGGCGGCTCGACTACGCGGTGCCCTCCGCGACCGGCGCGGCGTAGACAGCGGCTCCCTCGATCGCGGCTCCCTCGCTCACAGCTCAGCGCCGGCCGATCGCGGCCGTCGACGCGTCGAACACGAGCGGGTGCTGGTTGATCTCGGCCAGCGTCTCCGCCGACGGCTCGCCGACGATCTCGATCCGCGCGACCGCGGCCGCGCCGCCGCCGAACAACGTGTTTTGCATCTCCTGCACGTTGATCTCGGCGCGACGCAGCACTTCGAGGACGCTCGCGAGCACGCCGACCTCGTCCTTGTGGCGCACGACCAACCGGTGCGTCGCCTCGGTCTTCTCCGCGAGGTTCACGCAGTTCGGGATCGGGCGACCCTCCTGGTACGCGGCCACGATCGCGACGACCTCCTCGCCGACCGCCTCGGACGCTTCGGTCGTGCTCGCGCCGATGTGGTGGGTGCCGTAGACGTTCGGGTGCTTCGCCAGCGCGTCGGTGATCTCACCCGTGCTCCCGCTCGGCTCGTCGGCGAACACGTCGAGCCCGACGCGGAGGTCCTTCTCTTCGATCGCGCGCGCGAGCTGCGCCGCGTCGACCACCTCGGCGCGCGCGGTGTTGATGAAGTACGCGCCCGGCTTGATCGCGTCGAAGACGCTCTCCCCGATCCGGCCGCGCGTCTCGTGGGTCAACGCGAGGTGCACGCTCACCGCGTCGGCGCCCGCCACCGCCTTCTCCGGCGACTCCGCGTGCTCGACCAGCGCGTGCCGCGCGCGATCCGGGTCGAGGCTCCGCGACCACGCGCGCACGTGCATCCCGAGCGAGCGCGCGCGCCGCGCGACCTCCTGGCCGATCTGACCGAACCCGATCAGCGCGAGCGTGCGCCCGTTGAGCCCGCGCGCCGTGCTGAACCCCTTCTTGTTCCAGCGACCCGCGCGCAGCTCGCTCACGTTGTCGGCGATCCGCCGATCGAGGTTCACGAGATGCCCGATCGTGAGCTCCGCGACCGCGCAAGCGTTCTTGCCGGGGCAGTTCGCCACGTAGATCCCGCGGTTGTTCGCCTCTTCGAGATCGATCGTGTTCACGCCCGCGCCGGCGCGGATCACCAGCGAGAGCGCGCGGCCCTTCTCGAGGTGGGCCTTCTGGACCTTGGTGCTCCGCACGACGAGGACCATCGGGTCGATCTCCGCGATCCGTGCGCGGAGCGCGTCGTCCGTCAGGTCCGGCTCCGACGTCACGTGGGCGCCGAGATCCTGGAGGCGAGCGGCGACGAGAGGAGCGAGCTTGTCGGCGAGGAGGACGCGCATGGGAGGCTTTATCGCATGTCGCACTGAGCGACGCCTCCTGCGCGTGCGTGCAGACCCATACCCTCCTCGATCGCGCGCCAGCGCCTCGGTGAGAAGAGGCGCTCGAGCCGGCGACTCGGCGAGGTCAGCCGATCGGCACCTCGATGGCCGCCCGAGCGCAACGCACGGTTCGTCCCCCTGGGTCGTGCATCCTGCAATGGCTCTCCTCGCCGACTCTCTCCGATCCCCGAGCTCTTCGGCGCGGCCTGAAGCTTGCTCCGTAGGGCTCGCTGACGCTGAATAGGGGGGACATGGACCCGACAACACTGCGCGCGTTGGTCGTGGACGACGAGCCGAACATCCGCTCGACCCTCTCCGTCTGTCTCGAGACGATCGGTTGCGAGGTTCATGCGGCCGCGGGGGCGCGCGAGGCGCTGGCGGTCGTCGAGCGTCGTCCTTTCGACATCGTGTTTCTCGACGTGCGGCTCGGCCAAGCGGATGGGATGGCTCTATTGCCAGAGCTGCTCCGACTCTCCCCTCGCCTCGCCGTGGTGATGATCACCGCGTACGCGAGCATCGAGAGCGCAGTACAGGCCGTGAAGGCGGGCGCCCAGGACTACCTGCCCAAGCCCTTCACCCCGGCGCAGATACGACTGATCGTCGATCGATATCGGGAACGGGCGGCTCTCGAGAGTCGCGTGGCCGACCTGGAGGGAAGGCTCGCAGACACGACGCCTCGGATCGTGATCGAGACCCACTCGAACGCGATGCAGCAGGCGATCGACACCATCACGCAAGCGGCCAGGGCTGACTCGGCCGTCCTGCTTCGCGGGGAAAGCGGGACCGGCAAAGGCGTCCTCGCCCGGCTTCTGCACGAGCGGAGCACCCGCGCCGCCCGGCGAATGGTGACGGTGAACTGCCCGACCTTGACCGACGAGCTGCTTGCGAGCGAGCTCTTCGGCCACGTGCGGGGAGCGTTCACCGGAGCGGTGCGAGATCAACGGGGCAAGGTGGAAGACGCAGACGGGGGAACCCTGTTCCTGGATGAGATCGGCGAAATCTCTCCCGCGCTTCAAACGAAGCTCTTGCGCTTCGTTCAGGATCGAGAGTTCGAACGCGTGGGGGACACCCAGACCCGGCGCGCCGATGTCCGTTTGGTGGCCGCCACCAACCGTGATCTCCAGGCAGACGTGGAGACCGGGCGCTTCCGTCTAGACCTCTTGTACCGGTTGAATGTGATCGAGGTTACGGTCCCCGCGCTGCGCGAACGCGGCGAGGATCTCGTCGGCCTGGCCCGCCACTTCCTCTCCTTCGCGGCACGGGAGGTCGGCCGCCCCACTCCGGCGATGAGCCAGGAGGCCGAGGCCCTGCTGCTGGCCTACCCGTGGCCCGGCAACGTGCGCGAGCTCAAGAACGAGATGGAGCGCGCCGTCGTCCTGTCGCCAGGGGATGCCCTCGGCCGCGAGAGCTTCTCCACGCGGGTGCGAGGAGGTGCCGCCATGGTCCCCGCGGTGGGCGGCGAGTTCACCCTCGCCCAGATCGAAAAGGAGCACATGCTCCGCGTGCTCGCGAGGACAGCGACCCGGGAGGAGGCCGCGCGTGTTCTCGGGATCGATCCTTCGACCCTCTGGCGGCGGCTCAAGCGCTACGAAGAGGGGGGCGAGGAGCCGGATCCGTCCGCCTGACGCGGTCCGCTGCTCTCGTCCTTGGACTTCACGGGGATCGTGAACCAGAAGCGCGCTCCGCCGAGCGGGGAGGTCTCGACTCCGACGGTGCCGCCGTGGGCTCGGACGATGTCTTCGACGATGCTGAGCCCGAGCCCGCTTCCCTGTTTGTTCGTCCCCGGCACTCGAAAGAACTTCGCAAAGACGCGCTCGCGAAACTCCACTGGAACCCCAGGACCGGTGTCGTCGACGAAGATCTTCGTGGAGCCGCGGCTCGATTCGAAGCCAACCTCTACGCGCCCACCCTCGCCAGCGTGGAGAATCGCGTTCTCGATCAGGTTGTCCAGCACCCGCTGGAGGCGCGACGAGTCTGCGTCGATCGCAACGAGGCTGTCGCCTGGAACGATCGCGAGGCCTTTCCCGGCTTGACGCGCCTGGGCCTCGTGGCGACCAACCGCGTCCTTCATGAGATCGGCCACGTTCAGCTTGGATCGGGTGAGCCGCGCCGCGCCGGATTCGAGCCGCGCCATCTCGAGCAACTCTTCCACGACCGACTGCAGTCGTTCGCAATCTTGCCGCGCGGCAGCCAGCAAGTCGCGCTGCCGATCCGTCAGGGGTCCGGCCGCCTGCTCCAGACAGAGATGCACCGCCATATGAAGCGAGGTGAGCGGCGTGCGCAGCTCATGTGCCGCCGCCGCCACGAGGTCGCCGTGGAACCCCTCGAGCCGGCGAACCTTCGATACGTCACGCAGAGCGACCGTCACTCCAGAGAGCACGTCGCCCTTCGTACGGACGGGCGTTGCACTCGTGAGCAGCCACCTGGGCATCCCACCGCCGGGCACCTCCACGGCGGCTTCGAGCGAGCCTGGCTCGTACGGCTCGCCCGAGTCCCTCACGGTCTCGAAGGCGTTGCGTACCGCGTCCTGAAGGGGCTCCGCCAACAATCCGAGCTTCAGCTCCGTGCCCACGAGCCTGGAGGCAATCTCGTTGCTGGCCACCGGCGCGCCGTCGAGATCGTAGACGATGACGGCCTCGGCGAGGCTGTCCATCACCGACTCGAGGCGGTTCTTCGCGTCGAGGAGCTCACCGATCGAGCTCTGTTGATAGTGCGCGAGCCGCTCCGCCATGCCGTTGAACGAACTCGAGAGGGACGCGATCTCGTCCGTCCCGGAGACGCGGATCCGAGCGTCGAAATCACCATCGGCAAGGCGTTGCACGGCGCGCTCGAGAACCCGCACAGGAGAGAGAATGCGGCGCAGCCACGCGCCTGCGAGGAGCACCGCGAGACAGAATGCGACCACGGCGGTCGTGGCGAGAGCGCCCCCGATCCGCTCTGCCTGCTCGCGGGCGCCCGCGCTCTTGCGCTGCATGGCCGAACGGTTCAGCTCGAGGATCCGGTTCACCGCCCCGCGAAGAGCGCGCGATCGCTCGCGATAGATCGGTAGCCCATCTGCGTCCGCGGCCTCGGCGAGTCCACCCTGATAAGACTCCCACGACCGCCGCAGCTCCTCGGTCGACTCTCGTTCACCGTGCTCCGTGATGTTGCTCTCTTGAAGACGCAGCTCGCGCTCGAACGACGCGATGGAGTCCGTCAGATCGCCCGCTGCGATCGACTCGCCGCGCAGGTTGGCGGAGATCACCTGCTGATCGATCGTATCGATCGAATGAAGCATGCCGCGTCCCGCATCGAAGCTGCGGAAGTTCTCCTGAAGAATCTCGCCAGGGGCCGCGCCGAAGCGGACCGCTGCGTAGAGCGAGCCAGCCGCCACCACCGCCAGCGCGAGGACCAACGGAAGCTGCGAGAGCAGCAGCTTGGCTCGCAAGCTCATGTTTCCCGCTCCTCTGCGGAGAGCAGGTGCAGATCGAAGCCGTGCGCTCGCCGCACCAGTCGCTGCGCGACCGTCGCGCCGAAGATCTGTCGGTACCACGGCTGTTCGGTGACGCCGATGATGATGTCGGTCACCCCGTTGGCGCGTGCGAACTCCAGGATTCCGTCGACGGGATCTTGCGCCTTGATGTGCTGCACGTCGGCACCCAGATCACGCGCCATTTGCTGACCATCGAAGAGATGTCGCTGTGTCGCCGCGTCGATGCGAGTCGGATTCTCGCTCGGAGTCTCCACATAGAGCGCGTACCAGTGGACGTTGAGTCGTCCCGCCATGCGCGAGGCTCGGCGCAAGAGGGACCGCGTCCGCGGCGATCTGGAGGACAGGCAGACGACGATGCGACCACCGGTTGCCCGATGGGCTTCCTTGGGTGCGTGAGCGTCGTCGTTGCCGTTGCCGTTCGACTGCGAACGTCCGATCGACTCGGCCACCTCGCGCAAAGCAAGCTCACGGAGCGCCTCGAGGTTCTCCACCTGAAAGAAGTGACCGAGAGCCCAGTCGATGCGCTCCTCGGGATAGACCTTCCCAGACTTGAGCCGCTCCAGAAGGTCGTCGGGCGGCAGATCGATGTTCACGATCTGATCCGCGCGGCGCAGAAACGAGTCGGGTACCGTTTCGTGCACCGTCACGCCGGTCGCCTTCTTGACGATGTCGTTCAGGCTCTCGAGGTGCTGGATATTGAACGCGCAATATACGTTGATACCCGAGCGCAGGAGCTCGAGGATATCTTCGTAGCGCTTCTTGTTCTTGCTGCCTGGCGCGTTGGTGTGCGCCACCTCATCGATGAGCGCGATCTCCGGCGCTCGCTTCCTCACCTCATCGACATCGAGCTCATCGAGCTCGACCCCCCGGTACGCCACCTTGCGAAGGGGGACCTGCGGTAGGCCGTGTGTGAGCGCCTCGGTCTCCACGCGTCCGTGAGTGTCGATGACCCCGATCACGACATCGACGCCGCGGCCCTTGAGCTGGTGCGCCTCCTGGAGCATGCGATAGGTCTTGCCGACGCCTGCCGCGAGGCCGAGGAACACCTTGAGCCTGCCCTGTCTCGAGCGGCGAACCAGCTCGAGGAATTCATCCGAACGGGCGTGAGATGGCGGCATGGGCGGTCAATGTGCGGGCGGGCCGAAGCTCCTGTCGAGGGCGAGGTTCGTCTCCAGCACGTTGATGAGAGGCGGTGACCACGGACTCGAAGCGGCGTGCTGACGCACGACCTCTTCCACTCGCGAGGCGGCAAGGCCGCGTGCGTCCGCGATACGCGGCACCTGGTAGAGCGCGCCGTCCAACGTGATGTGCGGGTCCATGCCCGACCCAGATGCTGCGACGAGCTCGCCGGGGACGGGACGTTCGTCGGTCGCCGAGAGCTCCGTGACCGCGCCTGCCGCGCGCTCGGTGAGGGCGGGGTTGCTCGGCGCGAGATTGCTTCCACCGGTCGCGGCAGCATCGTAGTCGACGGCCGATGGCCGCGGCCACAGGTACTCGGGGCGCGTGAACGCCTGAGCGATGAGGCGGCTTCCGACGACCTGCCCCGCGTCGTCGCGGATCAGACTGCCTTGCGCGCGCTCCGGCACGATGAGCTGGCCGAAAGCCAGCGCCACGAGTGGATACAGCACCGCGCAGACGGCGAGGCTCGCCAGCCATGCTCGAACGCTGATGAACAGATCCTTCAACATGTCCGCACCTTCCTAGGCCGCACCGATGGCCATGATCAACAGGTCGATCGCCTTGATCCCGATGAACGGCAGCACGAGGCCCCCCAGGCCGTAGACGAGCAAGTTTCGTTGGAGCAGACGGTCGGCGCTCGCGGGGCGGTAGCGAACGCCCTTGAGGGCGACGGGAATCAAGGCGGGGATGATGATCGCATTGAAGATCACCGCCGAGAGAATGGCGCTGCGTGGTGAGGCCAGGCCCATGATGTTCAGCGGGGCGAGGCTCGGCATGGCGGCGACGAACAACGCCGGCACGATCGCGAAGTACTTCGCTACGTCGTTTGCGATCGAGAAGGTCGTCAGCGCGCCGCGGGTCATGAGGAGCTGTTTGCCGATCTCGACGACCTCGATCAACTTGGTTGGATCGCTGTCGAGGTCGACCATGTTGCCCGCTTCCTTGGCCGCCTGAGTTCCGGAGTTCATGGCAACACCAATGTCGGCCTGCGCGAGCGCCGGGGCATCGTTGGTGCCGTCTCCCATCATGGCGATGAGCCGGCCGCCGCTCTGCTCCTTTCGGATGTACGCGAGCTTGTCTTCGGGCGTGGCTTCCGCGATGAAGTCGTCGACGCCGGCTTCCTCGGCGATGGCCGCCGCGGTCAGAGGATTGTCACCGGTCACCATGACGATGCGCAGCCCCATCGCGCGGAGGCGCTCGAACCGCTGCTTGATGCCGGGTTTGAGCACATCGGACAACGCCACGACACCGAGAGCGCGATCGTCTTCCGCAACGACGAGGGGCGTCCCACCGGCGCGAGCGATCTCTTCCACCTTCGCTCGGACTTCGTCCGGAAGGCGAGCTCCCCGTTCCTCGAGCCAGCGTTCAATGGCGTCGACGGCTCCCTTCCGAAGCCGACGACCGTCCGGGAGATTCACTCCAGACACGCGGGTCTGCGCCGTAAAGGGCACCGCGTCCGCGTCCTCGGGAAGGTCGAACGCGGCATCGCCGGCACGCTCGCGACAGAGCTGGGCCAGCGATTTCCCTTCCGGCGTGTTGTCGGCGAGCGAGGCGAGCAACGCCGCCTGCGTCACGGCGCTGGACGACACGCCCTCGGCGGCAAAGAGATCCGTGGCACGACGATTTCCCTCGGTGATCGTTCCCGTCTTGTCGAGCAGCACGGTGTCGATGTCTCCGGCGAGCTCCACCGCCTTGCCGCTCTTGGCCAGCACGTTGGCCTTGAGCGCGCGATCCATGCCCGCAAGCCCGATCGCGGCGAGCAGGCCGCCGATCGTCGTGGGGATCAGGCACACCAAGAGGGCGATCGCGGTCGAGAGGTCGATGCTCGCGCTGAAGAAGGAGGCCATGGGCAGGAGGGACACGGTCACCATGAGAAAGGCCAGCGTGAGTCCCGCGAGCGTGATCGTGAGGGCGATCTCGTTCGGCGTCTTCTGGCGCTTGGCGCCCTCGACCAGGGCGATCATCCGATCGAGGAAGGAGTCTCCCGGCTCCGCGGTGACCCGCACGACGATCTCATCGGAGAGGACTCGCGTGCCGCCCGTGACACCGCTGCGATCGCCCCCCGCTTCACGGACGACCGGAGCGGACTCGCCGGTGATCGCCGACTCGTCGATGCTCGCGATCCCTTCGATGATCTCGCCGTCCGAGGGAACGGTCTCACCGGCGGATACGATCACGACGTCGCCTGACTTGAGATCGGTCGATGTGACCGTCTCGACGTGACCGTGCTCGTCGCGACGTCTTGCAGCCGTAGACTTACGCGTTTCGCGAAGCGCCTGAGTCTGCGCCTTGCCGCGCGCCTCCGCCAACGACTCGGCGAAGTTCGCAAAGAGCACCGTGAGCCACAGGATCGCGGCGACGGCAAACTGATAGCCCGCGCTCTCGTTGGACGATACGAGCGCGGCGATGCCGGACAGCGTGCTCAGCGTGGCACCGAGCTCGGTGATGAACATGACGGGGTTGCGCACCATCCTCTGCGGGAGGAGCAAGGCGAACGCCTCACGCAGCGCAGAGCGAACGAGCCCACGAGCCAACAGCGGAGCTTTGCGGCTCGCCTTCCTCGCGGCGCTCGCAGAGGGAGAGTGGGTTTGCGTTTGCGATGTCATTGCTTGCTTTCGTCTTCCTCGTCACCCAACAAGAAGGCGCCTCGTTGGGGGAACGAACCCAACCGTTCTAGATTCTGCTGTGCGGGCTTGTAGGTCGGCTCGACCGCGATCCCGGCCCGCAACAGGTCCATCGCTTCGGGATGGTGGCCCTGGAGCTCCCGAACCACGGCGAGCACGTTGTAGGCGGCGGCTCGATGCGGTTCGAGCGACAGTGCCTGTCGAGCGATCGCCTCTCCTCGCTCCGTCTGATGCGCGCGGATCTCCTCGCGCGCGTATCGAAGAAGGACATCATACGTCGCATCGAGACTGGCCATGATGTGCCCCTACTGCGCGCCGGCCAGGGTCAGGTGCTCGGCGATCGGACCGAGCACGGCGGCGGGCAGGAAGAGAAGCGCACCTAGAAGCAGCACGCTTGCGAGGAGAAGGACCCCGAAGATCGGTGAGTCGGTACGGAAGGTGCCGGCCGTCTCCGGTACGATCTTCTTCGCGGACAAGAACCCAGCGATGGCCAGCGGCAGCACGATAGGCAGGTAGCGCCCGAGGAACATCCACAGACCCGTCGCGATGTTCCAGGGCACCGTGTTGTCGCCCAGTCCCTCGAACCCGGAGCCGTTGTTCGCCGCGGCGGAGCTGAACTCGTAGAGGATCTCGGTGAAGCCGTGACTGCCAGGGTTCGCGAGAGTCCCGGCGCCCCAGGAAGTGGCCGCAAAGACCGCCGTACCGCCGAGGATCAACATCGGGTGCAGGAGAAGCGCGAGCGCAGCGACCTTCATCTCCCGCGCTTCGATCTTTCGTCCGAGATACTCGGGTGTGCGCCCCACCATGAGTCCGGCGATGAACACCGCCACGACGATGTAGAGAAACATGTTGATGAAGCCGACGCCCACGCCGCCGAAGGTCACATTGAGCCACATGCCGATGAGCGGCATGAGGCCCGCGAGCGGATTCAGGCTGTCGTGCATCGCCGAGACCGAGCCGTTGCTCGTCGCGGTCGTGGAAACCGCCCAGAAGGCACCGCCGGGCGTCCCGATGCGCAGCTCTTTGCCTTCCAAGTTGCCGAGGGTCTGGTCCACCGGCAGGTGGGCGAAGGCGGCGTTGGGCTCGGCGTCCATGAGGACGGAGGTGGTCGACATGGCGAGGAAGATCGCCGTCATCACTCCGAACACGACGGCCGCGTGCTTGAGACGTCCCGTCAATCGACCGAACATCCACACGCTCGCCATGGGGATGAACAGGATGGCGACGTTCTCGATGAGGTTCGAGTAGAACGATGGGTTCTCGAACGGGTGGGTGCTGTTCGGACCGAAGTAGCCGCCCCCGTTCGTCCCGAGCTGCTTGATCGTGACCATCGCCGCGACGGGCCCCCGGGCGATGGTTTGTACGGCTCCTTCCATCGTGTGCGCGACCGCGGCGCCGTCGAGCGTCATCGGCATGCCCAACACCATCAACACGAACGCCACCAGCACGGACAGCGGCAGCAAGACCAGCACCGTGGCGCGGGCGAGATCCCGGTAGAAGCTCCCAACCTCTTTCGTTGGACCGAGAGCGCGCGCGATGGCGGCGAGAGCGCCGATGCCGGTCGCCGCCGAGACGAACTGGAGCCAGGCCATGCCGAAGATCTGCGAGAAGTAGCTCAGCGATTGCTCCCCCGAGTAGTGCTGGAGGTTCGTGTTCGTCGTGAACGACATCGCCGTGTTGAACGCGAGACTGGGCTCGAGGCCCGTCTTGCCGTCCGGGTTGAATGGCAGCCACTGTTGAAAGACCAGTACCAGGAAGACGAACGCGAACATCAGCAGATTGAAGACGATGAGCGAGAGGGAGTACTTCTTCCACGTCTGCGGCTCGAGCGACCCGCGCCCGAGCACGCGCTCGAGGACCCGATCGAAACGGTCATTCGCGGACGGTCCGAGCGCCCAGCTCATGTAGCGACCGAACGGCCATGCGAGCAGGGCCGTCACCGCCAGGAGAAGGAGACCAAACACGAGGTTCATGGCTGACGTCCTAGAATTTCTCGGGCCGCACGATCGCGACCAGCAGGTAGACAAACGCAAACGCCGAGACGATGGAGGCCAGGATCAGCATGGGCATCTCCGTTTCAGATTCGATCGAGCACCACGGTGAGTCCGTAGAGCGCGGCGAACGAGACAATACCGAGAGCGAGGTAGGCGAGAATGAGCATCTGAGCTCCTCCGTGATGGCGAGCACTCGCAAGGGATGTGCCTCGCCAGCGGGGCGCGGCCGGCCATCCCAAACGCATGGCGATCCGGGGTGGTTACCGGCCGCGCGCGCGCGGTGACCCGCCGGCTCGGGCCGGCCGCCGTGCAGCGTGCAAGAGGGTGTCGACGACACGATTGCGAGACGCGCGGCGGTCGCCCACGCGCGAACGACCGTCGGCGACGCTCTCGTGGTGGACGCGCCTCCAACGATTCCTCCGAGTCAGAACCAGGCCGTCAGAACCAGGCCGTCGTACCGATCGTCACGGTGTCTTGCGTGCTCGCGTTGCGCAGGAAGGCGCCCGACGTCGGATCGGTCGGAACCGTTCCGCGGAAGTACGCACAGCTCTGCGTCGCGGCACCGTCGCAGGCTGCGTCCGCCGCCTGGTCGTGGCGGTACTCGAGCCGGATCGAGACGTGATCGTGCGGCCTGAGCTCGACGCCCGCGGTGAACGAGCTGACCCACTCGACCGGCCAGAAGATCGCCGACGAGGTGCCCAGCGAGTTGCTGGCCACGCGATCCCAGAAGAAGTCACCTCGCGCGGTGAACGCGAGCCAGTCGAGCGGCTGGACGTGCGCGGCGAGCATCCCGCCCAGGAACGTCTCCGTGCCGAAGGTCCCCGGCTCGAAGCCTCCCGTGAGCTGTCCTTGGAACCCGAGCCACGTCGTTGGCGTGAGCGTCCCGTTCAGATCGAAGACGTGGCGCCACGCGCGGCCCTCGGGGGCACCGGTCGAGCGCTCGACGCCGCTCACGTAGTTGAACGTGAGGCCGCCGACGTCGGGCACGCTCCAGGCCGCTTGCAGGATGAATGACTTCTCGTCGTTGTTGTCGGTGACGGTGTTCCACCCATTGACGAGCCACGCGGCGACCGACACTTCGTCGGTAACCTGATACGTGGCTCGCACGCCGGTGTGATAGAAGGGGAACCCGAAGAAGAGGTTCGTGCGTGAGTAGAGCCAATTGTCTTTGACGGCCAAGCCTTCGACCCCGACCGGCGAGAGAAAAAGGCCCGCCTGGACGTTGAGCCCTCCGCCGATCGGAATCCGGTAGCCGACGTACGCTTGCTGCACGAATTGCCAGAGCTGCGGATCCTGAGGGCCGATCGCGCTTCCGGCGACCGGCGTCGCCGTCTCGGCGAGATAATACGTGCTCGGTGTCGAGCCCCATTGCAGGGTGATCCGCCCGTTCACGCCCTGCCAGTCCCATTGAGCGTCGACCGCGACGATCGAGAGATTGAACGAGTTGTGCCGATTGTCGAAGCCACGGAGATCGGTGATGCCGTTGCTTGGAACGTTGAAGTTCCAGGCGTAGTAGGCCTCGGCCCATCCCCCGAGCGTGAACGCCGGCGTCGCGTCGCCCGTATCCGTAGCTTCGCCGGTGTCCGTAGCTCCGCCGGTGTCCGTAGCTCCGTCGGCCTCAGTGGACGAAGTCTCCCGCGCGCTGTCGACCTGTGCGCGTTCCGCCTCGAGGGCTGCGATTCGCTCCTCGAGCGCGCGCATGCGCGCCTCACTGGCTTCTGGCGGATCCGTGCGGGGTGGCGCCGTGGAGGTCTCCGCATCAGCCTCGGAAGCCTCCGACGGAGCTTCCGCGCTATCCGGATTCGTCTCGCCCGGAGCGGAAGCCTCTTCGGGCTCTTGCGCAACCCCGACCGCGGGGAGCCCGAGCATCAGCACCGCCGTGAGGGAGCGGATGACCGCCGGCGTTGCACCCGACGCGGAGCAACGGAAGAGATTCGATGCAACCTGACGACGTGACGCGAGCATGAGCACACCTTTCATGGTTCGGCACCCAGCCTGAGCAATGCACGTGCCGCATCCACGGCGCGATCCACGTCGCGATCCACATCGCGTCTCGACACGCGCGCACCTCCGCGACTTCGTAGGGGAGCGACGCCTCGGATGGCTCGCAGCGAGCTGCTCGAACATCCACTTGGCTCGGCGCGCCGCAAGGAAGGCCGGCGAAGTGGGTTGCGACTCACAAGGCGACCGACCCCCTCGGTGAGCGCGGACCACGCCACCGCGATCCGCTCGGGGACCGCGCGATCGACGGACGGCGCCCCCGAGACCGCGGGCACGGGGTCGGCCGACGACGCCGAGCCCGCACCGCATTTCCGATCATCACCAGGGCGTGCGACCCTTCACTCGGACGAGGCGTCAGCGTGGACATCGACCCCGCGATCCAGACCGGCTACCGCGTCGCGCACTTCCTGCTGCGGAGCTACTGGTTCGTCCGTCGCCCGCGCACCAGCGGCGCGCTCTGCGCGATCTGGTACGACGGGAAGATCCTGCTGGTGAAGAGCTCGTATCGAAAGCAGCGATCGTTGCCGGGGGGCTACGTGAGACCCGGCGAGGATCCGCGCCGCGCCGCGAGCCGCGAGGTGCGCGAGGAGCTCAACCTCTACATCGACCCGATGAGCCTCGAGCTCGCGTATCACGGCACCCACACCTACGAGCATCGCCGAGACACCCTCGACATCTACGAGTGCACGCTCGAGCAGCCGCCCGAGGTCCAGGTCGACAACCGCGAGGTGCTCTCGGTCGACCTCGTCACGCCGAGCGAGGCGCGCGCGCTGGACATCGTCCCGCACCTCCGCGAATACCTCGAAGCGTTCCCCTGACCGCCGATCGCGAACGCGCCGCGCGGCGACCGGGTGAGCGGAGCGCGCGGACTTGGCACCTCATGTGCTCGTCCACCGAGCATGCGCCCACCAGACGAGACGGACTGTGCCCCGATCGCGGTCGTCGCCCTCGACTTCGTGCTGTGGTCCACCGCGGTGAGCCTCGCGACGTGCGCAGCGATCGCCGCCGGGCCTCGCTGGCTCTGGATCGCCTTGCCCGTCTGGGTCGGGACGACCGTCGCGTCGCGCCGCGTCGCGTGGTGGCTCGCGCGACGCATGGACTGGGTGCCGCCCGGCGAGTCGCGGACGGACTGACCTCCACCGCAGGTTGCACGACGACTCCCGCGAGCATCGTGCATCGTGCAAGGGCGCTCGGCCGCCCGCCTCGTCGAGACGCGTCCGATCGCTCGCCGTATTGCGTCGCGTCCCCGGCCTCTGAGGACGGAACCGTCCCTGCAGCTCGCTTCGTCATGGAGCGAGAGCCCGCTCTGGTGTCAACGATCGATGCGACCGTCTGGTCGGTGAGCGTGCTCGTCGGGGTCGGCGCGACGCTGCTCGGTGGCCCTTCGTGGGCATCGGCTTCCCTCTTGGGAATCGTCGCGGGGAGCATCACGTCTCCGCGCGTCGCCAGGGCGCTCGCGCGTCGACTCTGCTCGGTCCGATGGCGAGAGGCCCGTCGGCGCTGGGTGGAGCGCGTCGACTCGTGGCGCGGCTGAAGACCAGCGGGCCGAGAGGATCACCGCGCTAGGGGATCCCGATCACCGCGACGGGCGTGTTCGCTGAGTCGGTGGTGCCGTCGCCCAGCTCACCGCTCTGGTTATTGCCCCAGCACACGAGGGTGCCGCTCGAGCGGAGCGCGCAGGTATGCGTCTCCCCGGCGTCGAGCAGGATCGCGTCGTCGAGGCCGACGACGTCGACGGGATCGAGGGAGTCCATGTTCGTTCCATCGCCCAGCTCACCGGAAAAGTTGTTGCCCCAACACGAGACTTGCCCGCTCGGACGGAGCGCGCACGTGTGGTTGTTGCCTGGTGCGATCGCGGTCGCCTCGGCGACGACGATGGGCATCGGGATCGTGATCGGCGTGGTCGTGTTGCCGAGGCCGAGCTGGCCTTCCGAGTTGAGTCCCCAGCACATCGGCTGCCCCGTCGCGCGGAGCCCGCACGACACGCTGCCGCTGGCCGCCACCGTCGTGGCGTCCGCGATGAGGCGAGCGGGGTTCGGCCGGCTGGAGTTGCTCATCGATCCGGATCCCAGCTGCCCGTTCGTGCCCCACCCCCAGCAGCTGACCCCGCCGGGCGCGTTCACCACGCATGCGTGGGAGCCGCCGAGCGCGAGGTCGACCGCGTCGACCAAGAACTGGGCGGTCACCGGTGTTTCGCTGTCCATCCCGGTGTTGTCTCCGAGCCTCCCGAACGTCCCGAGTCCCCAGCACGAGACGGTGCCGTCGGCATGGCGCGCACACGAGTGATCGCGGCTCACCCCCACCTGGACGATGTCGGTGAAGCCGACGCTCTGGAACGTGAGGTAGTGGATCTGCGTCGGGCTCGCGATCCCGAGCCGTCCGAAGTTGCTGCTGCCCACGCAGAGGACGTCTCCGGTCGCGCGCACGACACACGTGTGGAACGGACCGACGCCGACGTCGATCGCGTCCGTGATGCCGGGTAGCCGCACCGGGGCGTGCGCCTCCATCATCGTCCCGTCGCCGAGGTTGCCGCGATCGTTGGCGCCCCAACAATCCACCGCCCCGCCCGCGCGCACGACGCACGTGTTCCGCGATCCTGCTTCGATCTGGGTGATGCACTCGCCGTCGAGCGTGTTCGCGCACGAGCCGTCCGGGTTGCACACATCGATCGTGCAACGGTCGGTGTCGGCGCACTCGGCGTCGGTGAGGCACTCCACACACGCGTGCGCGGTCGGCTCGCAGAGCGCGGCGGGCGCGGCGCAGTCGGTGTCGGCGACGCACTCGACGCAGGCGTGCGCGGTCGGCTCGCAGAGCGCGGTGGGCGCGGCGCAGTCGGTGTCGGTGAGGCAGCCCACGCACGTCTGGGTCGCGAGATCGCAGACCGGCGTGGCGCCGGAGCAGAGGTTGCCGCACGGACCCGCGTCGACCGGTCCTACGCTCGCGTCGGGGCTGTTCCCGCCTCCGTCGAGGCGCGTTCCTCCGCCGTCCCGGTTCGTCCCCGCATCGCTCGACGGCGCCGCGCCGTCGCACCCCGCGCACGCGATCACGACGCACGCCGCGATCGCACGAAACGTCCGCGCTCGTACCTCGTCCATGTGTCCTCCTGGGCTGCGACCCGTCGCGCAGCGGAGAGAGAAAATCACGTTTCGGCGCCGCGATCAACCGCGCCGAGCGTGCCGGCGACGATCAGCCTCGAGGATCGGCGCTCGAGGATCGGCCCTCGACGATGAGCCCTCGACGATCAGATCTCGCCGGTGAACACGAACCTGGCGGGGCCGGTCATGAGGATCGGCGCGCCGTCGTCCTGGACTCGGATGGTGAGCGGGCCGCCGGGGAGGCGTACCGTGAGATCCGCGTGACGCGCCGCGCGGCCGGTGACCACCGCGGCGACGGCGGCGGCGCACGCGCCGGTGCCGCACGCTTGGGTCCAGCCGACGCCGCGCTCCCATACCGCGAGGTCCATGCCATCCGCGGTGAGCGAGGCGAAGCCGATGTTCGCGCGCTCGCGGAAGCGCGGGTGGACCTCGAGCATCGGGCCCAGCTCGCGGCGCGCGTCGCCCACGTCGTCGAAGGTGACGGCGTGCGGGTTGCCCATCGAGACGGCGGTGAGGTGGAGCGTCCGTGCGCCGAGCGCGATCGGCTCGTCGATCCACGGACGCTCGCTGTCGAGCGCGATGTCGGCGGGGGCGAGCGACGCAGGGCGCATCGCGACTTGCACCGTGCCGTCGGCGCGCACCTCCACGCGGTGAGGGCCGGCCTCGGTGTCGAGCACGAACGGTTCGTTGCGCACCCGCCCGCGCGCGAACAGGTAGCGGGCGACGCAGCGCACGCCGTTGCCGCACATCTCTGGCGTGCTGCCGTCGGCGTTGAACACGCGCATCGACGGAGCGTCTCCCACGACGAGCACGCCGTCGGCGCCGATGCCGCGGTGACGGTCGCAGAGCGCGATGGCGCGCTCGCGGGTCATCGGCACGGACTCGTCGACGAGGATGAAGTCGTTGCCGAGGCCCTCGTACTTGTCGAAGGGGACCGCCACGCAGCCGGACGGTAGCTCGAAACACCGGCCAGCGCCGACGTCCCAAGGTTCATCGGGGGGCTCGTGTTTGTCGCTTCGTTCTTGCTAGAGTCCCGGCGCTTCTCGGGGAGGCACGCATGGATCCCGTCACGCTCGTCACCGCGTCGGTCGCGGTCGTGTTCGCGCTCGTCGCGCTGCTCCAATATCGGCGAGCCTCCGAGCTCGAGGAGACCGTGCGCGCGCTCGAAGAGAAGCTGAACGCGCGGTTGCCTCCTCCCGAAGAGCCGCGGGCGGCGGAGCCGGAGCCGGAGCCCGAGCCCGAGCCGGAGCCCGAGCCCGAGCCGGAGCCCGAGCCCGAGCCGGAGCCCGAGCCCGAGCCCGAGCCCGAGCCCGAGCCCGAGCCCGAGCCGGAACCCGAGCCCGAGCCGGAACCCGAGCCGGTCGCGGCGCCTCCCGCCAAGCCCGCCATCGATCCGCGTCGGGCGATCGCGCTCAAGGTGGTGAACGAGGCGTTCGAGACGTGCCGCTACCTCGACTTCGGCGCGATCGTGGAGAAGCCCTCGACCTACCGCGTCACCGTGCTGATGACGGCGGACAACGAGGAGGGAGTCCGCTTCCTCACCCCGGGTCTGTTTCCCTGCCTGAAGAAGGTGATGATGGAGTCCGATCGCGCGATCCTCCACGTCGACATCTCCGAGGGACCTCCGTAAGAGGCGAGCCCGCGACGCCGGCGATCGCATGTCCACGTCGCTTGCGAAGCTACCGTTCCCCGTCCGGCTCTTCTTCCTCGGCGCGCTCTACCTCGTGCAGGGTCTGCCGTTCGGCGTGCAGGCGAACGTCATCCCGCTGCTGCTCCGCCGCGCCGGCACCTCGCTCGAGGCGATCGGCTTCGCCGGGCTGCTCGCGCTGCCGTGGATGGTGAAGGTCTTCATCGGTCCCACCGTCGACGCCTACCACCATCCCGCGCTCGGCCGGCGCCGCACGTGGATCCTCCCGCTCCAGGTCGGGCTCGGGCTGAGCGCCCTCGGCGCCGCCACGATCGATCCGACGCGCGACCTCGGGATCCTCATGGTCCTCGTCCTCGCGATGAACGCGTGCGCGGCGTTCATGGACGTGGCGGTCGACGGCCTCGCGATCGACGTGCTCCGCCCCGATGAGCTCGGCCCGGGCAACGCCGCGCAGGTCGTGGGGTACAAGCTCGGCATGTTGACGAGCGGCGGTCTCCTCGTCGCGTACGTCGGCACGCTCGGATGGAGCGGCCTCTTCTACGCCGTGGCGGCGATCGCGGCGGTGGTGTTCGCGCTCACGCTCCTCGTGCGCGAGCCCGAGACGAGCGCGGACGCCGCGCCCACGAAGGTGATGGACGTGTTGCGCGCGCTCCTCGCCTCCGCGAAGCGACCGGGCGCGCTCTGGGTCCTCGCGTTCATCGCGACGTACAAGCTCGGCGAGTCGGCCGCCGACGCGATGTTCAAGCCGTTCCTCGTCGACGAGGCGTACTCCGACGAGCAGATCGGCCTCTGGATCGGGACGTGGGGCACCGCGCTCTCGCTCGCCGGCTCGCTCCTCGGCGGCGTCGCGGTGGTGCGCATGCGGCTCGTCGTCGCGCTCGCGCTCGCCGCGCTCTTGCGCGCCGGACCGATCGTCGGCGAGTGGGCGCTCGCCACGTACGGGACGAGCGACGCGTCGGTGATCGCCGTCACCTGCGCCGAGCACTTCTTCGGCGGCGCGCTCACCACCGTGATGTTCGCGTTCATGATGAGCCAGGTCGATCGCTCGATCGGCGCGACCCACTACACCGCGCTCGCGACCGTCGAGGTGCTCGGCAAGGCGCCGGCCGGTCTCTTGAGCGGCGTGATCGCGCGCCACCTCGGCTACGCCGGCGTGTTCGGGATCGGCGCGATCCTCAGCGTCGCGTTCCTCGGCCTGCTGGTGCCCGTCGCTCGGGCCCAGCGAATTGCTCATTGAGCGGCGCGGGCGTCGGTGAGAGCCTATCGCCTCGTGCGACACGGCGGGTGGGGTGGGCTCGTGGTGCTCTGGATCGTCGCGGCCTCGGCATGCGGAGATCCTCCACCCCCGACGTGCGTGGCCGCCGACTGCGATGCGCAGTGCGTCGCAGCGGGGAGCGAGAGCGGCTCGTGCATCGACGATCGCTGCGTCTGCGTGATGCCGCTCGCGCCGCCGGCCGGGCTCTCTCGCGCGCTCTCCAGCGGCGGCGCGACGGAGGTCTCGGACGGGACCCACTCGCTGTCGATCACGATCGGACCGGGCGAGCCGGCCGGCGCCGCGCGCGACGGAGACGACGTCGAGGTCGGCATCCAGCCCGTCGCGGATCCGAGCTCACGAGGAGGTGCGCCATGACTCGATACGATGCGATGGCGGCGCTCGCCGCGTTCCTGCTCGCCGTCGGAGGCACCGCGCACGCGCAGTCGGTCCCCGAGACGATGACGGTGCAAGGAGTATTGCGTGACGCCGACGGCGCGCCGGTCTCCGGCATGACGTCCTTCACGTTCCGGCTCGTGAATGGCGCCGGCGACGAGCTCTGGACGGAGCAGTGGGACGCGCTGCTCCGCTCCGGGGTGTTCACGCTGACGCTCGGGACGCGCACGCCGATCTCGGCCGAGCTCTTCCGCACGAACGACGACGTCTCGCTCGAGGTCGCGATCGACGGGCGCGATCCGCTGCCCGCGATCGGGCTGGGCTCGGTGCCGTACGCGTTCCGCGCGCAGTACGCCGACGTGGCGGAGCGCTACGAAGGGGACGTCGACTGGGGTCAGCTCACGAACGTGCCGGCCGACTTCGCGGATGGGACCGACGACGTGGGCGATCCGCTCACCGCCGGCGAGGGCATCGCGATCGCGTCGAGCGTGGTGAGCGTCGATCGCGCGACGATCGAAGGCTACGCGCGGAACGTGTGCTTCGACACGGAGAGCGAGGTGACGGCGTTCCTCGCGGCGTCCGACGGTAGCCCGCCGAACATGGGCAGCGCTCGCGTGCACTGGGACAACCTCGTTGGCGTGCCGCCCGGCTTCGCGGACGGGACCGACGACGGCGGCCTCGCGGTGGTGCCGTGGAGTAGCCTCACCATGGTGCCGGCCGGCTTCGCCGACGGCGTCGACGATGTCGGCTCGAGCGCGTGGGCGGATCTCACGGGCGTTCCTGCCGGGTTCGCCGATGGGGTCGACGACGTGGGCGCGGGCGACATCGAGTCGGTCGTCGCGGGGGCGGGTCTGCTGGGCGGCGGGACGTCGGGCGACGTGACGCTCAGCCCCGACTTCGGCGGGACGGGATCGTCGGCGCAGGTCGCGCGCGCGGATCACTCGCACATGTGGTCGGAGCTCGTCGGCGTGCCGCCGGGCCTCGCGGACGGCGTGGACGACGACGGCGTCGATCACTCATGCGACGGCGGGTTCGTCCAGGGCGGCGTCTGTGTCACATCGTACGTCAAATTGTCGACGGCGAACTGGAACACCGCCGCCGTGGCGTGTCAGGCGGCCGGCGCCGACCTTTGCTCGGTGAGCCAGTACCTGGCGCTCCGGGGAGCGATCGCGGTCACGGACCCCCTGTTGCCGGACCTGTTCTATGCAACCCGGTCGGTGTGGTCGAACAGCTTCTCGGACAACGACGCGGGGAGCCTGTCGTTTGCGCTGCAGAGCCACGACAATCCGACCGTGAGCCAACTCTACGGCTACGCGTGCTGTCTCGATCGCACGCCGACCGCCATCGGCGCCCGCGGCACGATCATCAACGGCGTGCTCGTCACCTACCTCCATTCCCAAGAGGACACGACGTTTCCGGCCGCGGCGCGGATCTGTCACAGCCTGCGGAGCGACCTCTGCTCGGCCTCCGGGTACGTGCCGCTCAATGACGCGGGCCGATTCAGCGCGACGGTGCGCCGCTGGACCAACGGGATGAGCGACAACGACAGTGACCTCTTCGACCCCGTCCTCGGCACCAACGCGATCGACAATCCGGCATGGAATCAGCAGGGCGCGTTCGCTTGCTGCGGATCTCAACGCCCGCTCGACGGGAGCTGCCCATCGGGCGGCTCGTTGATCGGGGGACAGTGTGTCATGCGCATCGTGGACACCGCGATGGCGTCGTTCTTCACCGCGGCGCGCGACTGCGCGAGCCGCGGCGCGGATGTGTGCACGAACTCGCAAATGCAGATCCTCCGCAACTCAGGCATGTTCACGGGTCCCTCGTGGACCGCCGACGGCGCCGACAACGACGGAGGTGTGGCGGGCGGTCTGCTCACCACCCAGCCTGACGACCCGAACCCGACCAGCAGCCTGATGGGCTACGCCTGCTGCATGTGAGCGCTCAGCGAACCCTGACGATCGTCCCCTCCGCGGAGCCGTAGGGCAGCACCGCGTCCCACCCCGGCGGCAAGCTCGGTTGCGTGAACTCGAAGAGCCACCGCGCGTCGCGCGGCGAGAGGTTCACGCAGCCGTGGCTGCGCGGCATGCCGAAGCGATCGTGCCAGAACGCGGCGTGGAGGCCGGCCGAGCCCTCGAAGTACTGGACCCAGGGCACCGCCTGGATCGCGTAGTTCTCCACCACGTCCTCGCGCTCGAGGTCGTCCATGTCGTCCTCGGCGAGCTTCACCCAGATGCGATGCACACCGCGCGGGGTCGGGGTATTGCTGCGGCCGGTCGACGCGATCGTGACGTATACGGGGCGGCTGCCCACGTAGGCGGTGACCACTTGACGTGCCGTGTCGACGTCGATCCAGCGCTCGTCGCCGCGCACCTCCTCGGGCGGCGTGGTGAGGCGCGGCCGCGCGACGTCGCGCGTCGACAGGAACGTCCCGTCCGCGAGCTCGTAGGCGCCGCGGGCCTCGTTCGCGATCGTGACCCGCACGAGCCGGCTCGCCCGCTCGATCGTGCGTCCGCCGCTGGCGCGCTCGCGGATCGGCGCGCGGTCGCGGACGATCCAGCCGATCGACTCGATCGAGGTCCCGTCTTCCACCTCGACGCCTCGAAAGTCGCTCGGCCGCGCCCAGCGTAGATCGCGCGCGACGATCCACAGCCCGCCGAGCGTGCGCGCCATGTCGATCCCGTCGACCTCGCGCCGCTCGACGATCGCGACGCCGAAGCCGCGCCCCAGCGACTCCGTGAAGTGGTCGGCGAAGTAGTCGTTCGGTCGCGCATAGGCCCACGCGCCGTCCGTCGCGACGAAGGCGTGCATGCGCGGCGTGAGCGCGGTTTCCGTGAGGAGGCGCGGCAGGGTGTCTCCGCTCGGCGGCGCCGGCGAGTACCGCAGGAGACGCTCGCACACGAACGCGTCGGCGCCGATCTGGATCCACTCGCCTCCCGGGCAGCCCTCGCCGAGCACGCGCCCGAGCACCGGCAGGTGCGTGCCGAGCTGCACCGTCCCGCGCCGCGCCGCGTGCGTGCTCGGCCGCGCTCGGATCGTGGTGCCGCTGCCCGTGACCTCGACGGACTGCACCCACGCCGGGATCGGCACCGCGGCCTGCGCCAACGCCAGCGTGGCGGTGCCCGCGACGAACGCGATCGCGATGGAGAACCGACGCACGCGGCCATCATGGCAAAGCGGGCCTCGATCATCGAGTTCGCAACAACCGGAGCGTCACGCGCAGCCCCTGCGCCTGCCCGCGCCCGCGCCCGCGCTCGCCCGAGCGCGCCCCCCGAGCGCATCGGCGATCTCGACGTCTGGTCCGAGATTCGCTTAGCTTGCTCGCACCCCCGCGGCGGCCGCGCTCGCCGCACGACGACGATCGATGTTCACGAGGACCCGAGGCTCGACGGCGCTCCCCGCGTCGGTGATGCACGCGATCGCCGCGCTCGCCCTCGCGGCGTGCAGCCTCTCGCCGCCGGAGGGCGTGTTCCGATGCGACCCCGCGCGCGATGACGAGTGTCCGCCCGGGTTCGTGTGCCGCGCGACGCCGGGAGACGGAGGCGCCGGCGCGTTCTGCTTCCGCGATCGCGACGCGGCGAGCGAGGGCGACGGTGGCGCTTCATGCGAGCTCGGCGCGCCGTGCGAGCTCACGGCGAGCTGCGCGGTCGGCGTCGTCACCGCGTGCGAGGCCGGGCTGCCTCGCTGCGAGCCGAGCGGCGAGCTCCGCGACAGCGGCGCGGTGTGCCGAGACCGCAATGGACCTTGCGACATGCCAGAGCGGTGCGACGGCGCGTCGCCGCTCTGCCCGGAGGACGCCCGGCTCCCCGTGGGGACGCCGTGCGACGGCGGCTACTGCATGGGCGACACGTGCGCGCCGTGCACCGAGGGCGTCGCGTGCGAGACCGATCGCGCGTGTGAAGAAGGCGTGATCGCGTGCGACGCGATGGGGGTTCCGTCGTGCGTCGCGACGGTCGCTCGTGACGCGGGGCACGTCTGCCGTGCGGCCGCTGGCGTGTGCGACGCGGTCGAGGTCTGCGATGGGGTCTCGCGAGACTGCCTGGCCGACGGGGTGGCGGAGCGCCGGACCGAGTGCCGCCCGCCGGCCGGCGTCTGCGACGCGCCCGAGTACTGCGACGGCGAGAGCGCCCTCTGCCCCGCCGACGGCTTCGCGATGGGCGTCGTCTGTCGCGCCGCGGCCGGCGACTGCGACGTCGACGAAGCGTGCAGCGGCGCCTCGCCCGATTGTCCCGCCGACGGGTTCGCGCCCGCGACGACCGAGTGCCGCGCGTCGCGCGATCCCGAGTGCGACGTCGCCGAGCGCTGCGATGGCACCTCGGCCGGGTGTCCCGGTGACGTCGTCACCCCCGGCGGCACCGCGTGCATGGGGACGAAGGTCTGCGACGGCCTCGGCACCTGCGCCGCGCTCAACTGCGACGATCCGTGCAGCACCGGGCGCGCGTGCGAGACGGGCCGCTACGACTGTCCGAGCCACGCGTGCGTGCCCGACGGCCTCGTCCCCGGTGGCACCGTGTGTCGGGCCGCGATCGGACCATGCGACGCGGCGGAGTCGTGCACCGGCGCGAGCCCGGACTGTCCCGCAGATGGATTTGCACCCTCCACCACCGCGTGCCGACCCTCCACCGGGCTCTGCGACGCCGAAGAGCGCTGCACCGGCGCGAGCCCGACGTGTCCTCCCGACGGGCTCCTCGCGAACGGGACGATGTGCCGGCGCCCGATGGACGACTGCGACGTGGCCGAGAGCTGCGACGGCGTGAGCACCGCCTGTCCGCCCGACGGCTTCGCGGCCAACACGGTGGTCTGTCGACCGAGCGCCGGCGGCTGTGACGTCTCCGAGCTCTGCACGGGGACGAGCGCGGCCTGCCCCGGAGACACCCGCCGCCCGAACGGCTACGTGTGCCGGCCCGCGACCCTCGGCTGCGACGTGGCCGAGCAGTGCGACGGCGTCGCGGCGACCTGCCCGACCGACGCGTTCGCGCCGTCGACGGTGGCGTGTCGCGCCTCGATCGGCCCGTGCGACCCCGCCGAGATGTGCACCGGAGCCGCCGCGGGCTGCCCGAGCGACGCCCGATCGCCCGATGGGACGGAGTGCACGCCGACAGGCGGGCTTGCGTGCAACATCTACGAATGCAGCGCCGGCGTCTGCGTCTTCGATCGCGACGCGTGCTTCGGACTCGACATCTGCTGCTTCGAGACCGGCCTCTGCGCGCGACCCGCGGACTGCTGACGACGGCCGCGCGCTCAGTCGTTGCCGCCGCGGATCCCGTACTTCTTCGCGAGCTCGCGCAGGTGGTAGCGCGTGAGCCCGGCCGCCTTCGCGCTCCGCGTCACGTTGTCGTCGTGCTTGCCGAGGAGTGCGGTGATGTACGCCGCCTCGAACTCGTCGAGCACCCGCTGCTTCGCGTCCTTGAACGGGAGGCCGTCGTCGACGAACTGCTCCGCCGAGCCGCCGCCGATCACCGTCGGCGTGAGCTTGTGCGCGCCCGGCATCAGGTCGGCGACGGTGAGCACCGGCTCATCGGCGAGCGAGCCGCCGCGCTCCACCGTGTTGCGGAGCTCGCGGATGTTCCCGGGCCACGGGTACGCCTGCATGCGCCGCATCGCGTCGGGCGCGACGCTCAGGGTCGACTCCCCGTCGGGGAAGCGGCGTCGCGAGATGTCATGGAGGAAGTGCTCGACGAGGAGCGGGATGTCCTCCGGCCGCTCGCGGAGCGCGGGGAGCTCGATCCCGACCACGCTGAGCCGGTAGTAGAGGTCCTCGCGGAACGTCCCCTCGTTGACCATCTGCCGGAGATCCCGGTTCGTCGCCGCGACCACCCGCACGTCGACCGGGATCTGCCGGTCGCCCCCGACCCGCTTGATCTCGCGGTTCTCCAGCACGCGGAGCAACTTCGGTTGCAGGTTCAGATCGAGCTCGCCGATCTCGTCCAAGAAGATCGTCCCGCCGTCCGCCTGCTCGAAGCTCCCGCGGTGCCGATCCGTCGCTCCCGTGAACGCGCCGCGCTCGTGGCCGAACAGGGTGCTCTCGATGAGGTCCTTCGGGATCGCGCTGCAGTCCTGGACGACGAGCGGCTGCTCGAGCCGTCGCCCGGCCGAGTGGAGCGCGCGCGCCACCAGCTCCTTGCCCGTGCCCGTCTCGCCGCGCACGAGCACCGTCAGGTCGGTCGGCGCGATCTTCGAGAGCGTCGCGAAGATCTCGCGCATGCGGACCGACTTCCCGATCATCCCGTGGAAGTTGTCCTCGCGGGACAGCTCGATATCGACGCTGCCCTTCTCGCCCTCGAACTTCAGGAACGACTGGCCCACGCGGATCGTCGCGCCGGACTTGCACCAGATCTCGCGGACCTGGATGTCGCCGACGAAGCTCCCGTTCGTGGAGTCGAGGTCGCGGAGCACGAAGCCCTTCTCGGTCGCCTCGATCTCGAAGTGGGTGCCGCTCACCGCCTTGTCGGTGAGCACGAGATCGCAGATCACGCTCCGCCCGACGGTCACGCGCTCGCGCTCGATGACGAGCTCCTTGCCCTTGTCGGGTCCGTCCGCGACGAGCAGCTTGGCCTTGCGCAGCGTCCGCTTCGTGGCGCGCTTGTCCACGAAGATCGTCGTCAGTCCGGGATTCGGCTCGTCCATCGGCTACTCGCAGTCCTTTCGCAGCGCCGCGATCGCTTCGGCGTAGTCCGGGGCGCCGAAGATCGCGCTGCCCGCCACCAGCACGTTCGCGCCCGCGTCCACGACCTCGCTCGCCGTGCCGGGCTTGATCCCTCCGTCGACCTCGAGATCGATCGAGCGGCCGCTCAGCTCGATCATGGATCGGATCGCCCAGATCTTCGGGCCGAGGTTCGAGATGAAGTCTTGGCCGCCGAATCCGGGGTTCACCGTCATGACGAGCACGAGGTCGAGGTGCTCGAAGCAGTATCGGATGACGTCCTCGGGCGTGTGCGGGTTCAGGCTCACGCCCGCTTTCTTCCCGAGCGCGCGGATCGCCTGGAGCGTGCGGTGCAGGTGCAGGCACGCCTCGGCGTGCACGGTGATGATGTCGGCCCCCGCTTCCGCGAAGGCTTCGAGGTACCGCTCGGGCTCGACGATCATCAAGTGGACATCGAGCGTCCGGTCGGTGACTCTCCGCAGTGCTTTGACCACGGGCGGCCCGATCGTGAGGTTTGGAACGAAGCGGCCATCCATGACGTCGACGTGGATCCAGTCGGCGCCCGCGGCCTCGACCGCGCGCACCTCCTCGCCGAGCCGCGCGAAGTCCGCCGAGAGGATCGAAGGGGCGATCCGGACAGGCCGAGCGGATTTGGGCACGCTCGGAGTTGAGCAAGCCGCGGCGATCACTGTCAACCAGCGGTTTGGCGACGACGTCGTTCTGTGGCTCAGGCACGCTCATCGCTTGCAGGTCCTTTGCTCTCCCGCCGCAAATTCCTACAATCCGGGCCCGTAGCCCCCCATGGCCGCCGAACAGCGATATAGGGTCGTCGACCGCCTCGAGGCCGGCGGTATGGCCGAGGTGTTCCGCGGCGAGTCGCTGAGCGTCCAAGGCTTCAAGAAGCAGGTCGCGATCAAGCGGGTCCTCCCGCACCTCGCGCAGAACAAGAGCTTCATCTCGATGTTCCTCGACGAGGCGCGGCTCGGGGCGCGCCTGAGTCACGCAAACATCGTGACGGTCTTCGACATCGGCGCCGCCGACGAGACCTTCTTCATCGTCATGGAGTTCATCGACGGCTGCAATCTGAAGGCCGTCATGGAGCACTTCCGACAGATGGGTCGGCGGCTCGGCGTGAAGGAGAGCGTCTACATCTGCATGGAGACGTGTCGCGGTCTCAGCTACGCGCACGAGCTCGTGGGCGACGAAGGCGAGCCGCTCCACCTCGTGCACCGCGACATCTCGCCGCCGAACATCCTCCTCAGCAAGCGCGGCGAGATCAAGGTCACCGACTTCGGCCTCGCGAAGGCGACGACGCAGCTCGAGAAGACCGACCCCGGCGTCGTCAAAGGCAAGTTCAGTTACCTCTCGCCGGAGGCGGCGAACGGCCAGGGCCTCGACGGCCGCGCCGACATCTTCGCGCTCGGCATCGTGCTCTGGGAGATGCTCGCGGGGCGACGCTTGTTCCTCGGCGAGTCCGACTACCAGACCGTCAAGCTCGTCCAGCAAGCGAACGTGCCCAGCCTCTCGCGCCTCAACCCCGAGGTCGACAAAGACCTCGAGGCGGTGTTGATGAAGGCGCTGACCCAGGACCCGCGCGACCGCTACGAGAACGCGCGCGACTTCGGCGACGCGCTCGCGGGCTACCTCTTCGGCAAGCAGCTCAAGGTCACCGCGTACGACATCGCGAACATCGTCAAAGAGGTCGTCGACAAGAAGAAGTCGGCGCGCGTCGCGCAGGACGCCTCGATCATCGACCGCTTGATCCAGGAAGAGCTCTTGCGGTTCACGTCCCTCGACGACATGAGCCCGGGCACTGATGCGATCACCATCGGCGACGCGCCGCCGTTGAGCCCGGAGAGCTCGGCCGGCGCGATGCCCCTCGACGCGGCGCTGTTCGAGAACCCGGCCGACTGGTTCGCCAACGACCCGGATATCGGCGACGCAGTCGAGGTCGCGGCCGGTCCGTCGTCGGGCGCGAACTGGATCGAGCGTGGGCTCGAGAACGAGCCGAGCGATCTCGCGTCGCTCCTCGAGTCGGACGCGGACCTCGACGCCGCGCCACCGCCGCGCATCTCGTTCCCCGACGCGCGCGTCAGCTACCCCGAGGCGCGCATCTCGTATCCCGACGCCGACGCGCGCATCTCGCGGCCGACCCCCGCGCCGCCCGAGCGCACGTCGGTGCCCAACCCGATCCCGAATCCGCCGCTCCCCAACCCGCCGCAAGCGCGCCCCCGCGTCGAGCTGCCGGATCCCGAGCCGATGCCCTTGCCGCAGCGCGGCGGAGGCGCCGCGAAGTGGGTCGTCCTCGTCACGCTGCTCCTCTTGATCGGCGCCGGCGCGGCGGCCTACTTCGGCGGCTACATCCCGCTCTGAGCCGCGTGCCCGAGAACGGCCGTGCCCAAGCTTCGTCGCGGGGCGACGGTTCCAGCGGGGACCGGCCGTCGGGGGGTGGCCCGCGTCCGGCGAGCGATCCGTTGTGGGGGACCGATCCGTTTCCGGGGACCGAGGGGGGATGATGAAGAGGACGGGGCTCGCGATCGCGTCGATCGCCCTGTGCGTGACCACGCACGATATGTTGCCGATGCGCGCGCGCGCGTGCGCGCCGGCGTATCCGGAGGGCATGGGCGTCTCGGTGGCGTCCGAGGAGGCGCTCATCGTGTGGGACGCGGCGACCCACACGGAGCACTTCATCCGCACCGCCAACTTCGACACCGACGCGCCTGACTTCGGCTTCCTCGTCCCGACTCCCGGGGTGCCCGAGCTCGCGGACGCCGATGGCTACGTGTTCGAGCGACTTCGAGACGCGACCGCGCCCGAGGTCCGCCACGAGAGCGGCTACG
Source organism: Sandaracinaceae bacterium (assembly GCA_050186575.1). Lineage (GTDB taxonomy): Bacteria > Myxococcota_A > Polyangia > Polyangiales > Sandaracinaceae > JAUHXR01. Next base: position 69,990 of record JBFWYI010000045.1, read on the forward strand.
CCCCGACCACGTGCTGTCTCATGCCGTTCCTGTTCTTCACCGCGACGGCGCGCGACAGCGCGGTGGAGGTGTTGGCCGCGGGGTCGGTCGACATCCTCGCCACCGCGCGCGTCGCGGGGATGGACGCCACGGTGGTCCGCGCGAGCGACGCGGACGCGCTGACCGCGTGGCTCGACGAGCGCGGCTACGCGACGCGACCCGCGTTGACACAGTGGCTGGCCGGCTACGTCGAGCGCGGCTACGCGATCACCGCATTCCAGTATCGGAAGACCGACGAGGGCGAGCGCCGCATCGGGTCTTCGGCGGTGCGCCTCTCCTTCCACGCCGACGCGCCGTTCTATCCGTACCGTGAGCCGAGCGACGCGCCCGAGGTGAGCGGCCGATCGCTCCGCGTCTGGCTCGTCGGCGACACGCGCCTCGAGGGCGCGCTCGAAGGCGGCGGCGCCTTCCCGGCGGAGACCGACTACGCGCACACCTTCGACGCGGCGGCGCTCCACGGCGCGGTCCCCGACGCGCTCGCGACGGGGAACGAGCGCTGGCTCACCAGCATGGTGGATCGCAGCACCCGCCGCTCGCCCCACGACGTCGTGTTCGGCACGAGTCGAGAAGGGGAAGTCACCTTGCCGCCCATCGTGGTGCGCGGCGAGGACATCCCGATCCCGATCCCGCTCGAGCCGCTCGCCCTCGGCGGGATCGCATGGTTCTTCTGGCGCCGCCGCCGGGCCAAGCGCGCCTGAGCGAGTGAGCGTCGACGCGCCGTTCTCTCCCGCTCCGTAGGCGAGGGCGTCGGGGACGCGTCCTCCTGGGGGCAGGGGCGACCCGGCGCCCTCGCTCCCTCGTGCACGTCCTCGTCCACGTGGACGTGCACGTACTCGTGCCCGTCCACGTACCCGGCCGAGCACACGCCACAGAGAGGGAATCCGCGCGGTGCTGACGCCGATACGGCCGCATGCTCGACCACGAACGTCTCGACGTCTACCAAGCCGCCGTCCAGTTTCTCGCCCTCACGCACCGCGTCCTCGCGAGACTGCCTCGCGGCCACGCCAAGCTACAGGACCAGCTCCAGCGAGCAGCGCTCTCCATCTCCGTGAACATCGGCGAAGGAACGGGGAAGCGAAGCCCGAGGGACAGGTCGCGCTTCTACGAGTACTCGCGCGGCTCGGCGATGGAGTGTGGCGCGCTCTTCGATGCGCTTCGTGCCATGGAGCTCATCGACGCAAAGACTCATGGGAGAGCCAAGCAGCTGCTCGTTCGGATCGTGTCGATGCTCTCCAAGATGTGTTGATCAGGGCATGGGCGCACAGCGTGCCCCACGGGTCAGCGCATCGTTTCCACCGAGATGCCAGATCGTGCGACGTGGACGTCAACGTGTACGTGCACGTGCACGAGTACGTGCACGTTGGCGAACCGCTGCGGCGGATGGGCAGGCTCGTCAGCGTTCGAAGACGCGTCGCGGACGATCAAGCGCCGGCCTTGCCGCGCGCGCGACCCACGAGCAAGGACACGCCGACGGCGGCGTAGATCGCCCAGCTCACGACGAGCGAGCACGCGAGGCCGTTCATCGCCTCCGAGATCTCCCGCGCCAGGAGCGCGGCGCGCTCCGACGCGTCCGCGAACGCGACCGCGTCGAACGCGTGGACCAGCGCGATCGCGGTGATGAGGACGCCGATCAGCGGCATCGGGATCGCGAGCGTGGCGAGGTAGCTCGCCCAGCGCCAGCCGGCGCCGTTCTGCTTGGTCAGTCGGTGGCTCGCGACGACCAGCGCGACGCCGACCAGGATGTGCAGCGTCGCGAGCGCGCACATGAGCGCGGAGCTCCCGAGGCCGATGTGGGTCCCGTCCACGCGCGGTCAGTGTGACACGTTCGCGAGGAGCCACGCGTTGATGCCGCGCCCCGCTTTGAACCGATCGACGCAGTAGTCGACGAGCCTCGCGCTCGACGCTTCCTTCGGCAACTTCGTCTCCTGATGCGCGAACAGGCTCTCGCGGAGGAGCTGCTCCGCGCGCGGGTGCTCGGCGTCGAAGCCGCGGGGGATCTTCTTGCGCTCGGGCGCGCCCATCGTGAGAGATGTCTTCTCGACGTCCTTCATCACCTTGATGAGCGCCTTGCCCGCCTTCTCGTCGAGCGCGGCGTCGCGGTAGCGCGCGAGGAGGTCCTTCTCGAAGCCGTGCATCCCCGCGCCGAGGATGAGTCGGTCGTGGAACATGCGGAAGAAGAACCCGGGCGAGTCCCAGCCGCGGCGCTCGCCTTCCCAGAACCAGAGGTCGAGGTGCGGCTTGTAAGGGGACTTGTCCTTCGAGAAGCGGACGTCGCGGTTGATCCGGAAGATCGACCCGTTGATCCGCGGGTCGTAGCTGATCGTCTTGCTCACCTTCTTGAGCCGCGGCCCGATCGCGCTGACGAACGCCTTGGCCGGCTCGACGTAGCCCGCCTCGTAGTCGGCGCGGTGGGCCTCGAACCACGCCTTGTCGTTGTTTCGGGCGAGGCCCTTCAGGAAGCTGAACGTGACCTTCGGGAACCCCTCGAACTCCGCCATCGCGCGCCTCCGTGCGAGCGGCGAGCCTAACGCGGCGGCGTCGCTCCGACGAAGGCCGATCCGAGACGAGCGCGATCCGACGCGCTCAGAGCAGCTCGGTCTCGAGCTCGTACACGAGCGGCTCGAACGGACCGAAGCCCATGTTCTCGACCCGGAGCACCACGTCGCGGTCCTCATCCTCGGGCTCGAACAGCCAGGCTCCGTCGCGCGCCAGCTCCGGCTGCGTCGCGGAGCCTTCGGCGCTCAGCTGGAGGTGACGCTCGAACAGCGGATCGTCCTCGACCGGCAAGTCGTCATGCACGTGTACGGCCAGGTACTGACCCGCGGGGACGCGGACGACGTAGCGATCGGAGTCGACACGGCTCACGTCGAGCCCGAGCTCGAGGCTCGGGCAGAGCACGAGGCCCGCGTACTGCCGCACCGCATCGAGCTCGGCGGGGACGTCCTCGGCGGGCTCGAGGGGATCCTCGACGCACGTCTCGACCTCGTAGCTCGCGCGCGGAGACGAGCCCGACGCGATCTCGATGTCGGCGCGGCCGTCGGTAGACGCCACGAACGACGTCTCGATGACGTAGCTCTCGGGCACCGGCCGAAACGCGAGCTCGGTCCCCGTGTCGTCCCACGCTCGGATCTCCGGTCCTTGCCAGAAATGGGCTCGAACCCGCACCACCCGACCGGGCTCGGCCTCCTCGGAGACGTAGAGGTCGCGATCCTCGTACCCGTCGTAGGCGCAGAGGCTCAACGCGAACTCGCTCACCTCCGACGCCGCCTGCGGGCGCTCGTCGTTGTCGGGCCGCTCGCGGCGGCTCGTGCACGCAACGGTCTGCGCGATCCGGATCCGCGCCGCCGACTCGTCCGCGCCGAGGAGGAACACCACGAGCTGCGCCCGGCCGTCGGACTCCGCAGGAAGCACGAAATGTTGCGTGCCCTCGGCGGCGACCGCCTCCTCGAAGGTGTCCCCCGTCCGCGCGTCGCGCAGGAACGCCCTCACGCTCGCGCCGGGTGCGTCGAGCTGTGCGCGGACGAACACGTCGATCGGATCGTGGTTCACCGGATCGTTCGGCTGGAGCACGTCGAACGTAGCCACCGCCGGGACCCCGAACGCGAGCGTCACGTCCCACTCGCCGCGCGACCACTCGGTCCAGTCCTCCGCGGTGTGATCGACCGCCAGCTCGGTGCGATGCGAGAAGTCGCCTTTGCCGCCCGGCGTGAGCGGCGGAAGCTCGAAGGGATCGCCGCCCATCGGTTGGCTGCAGCCTGCGCCAACGCACAGGGCGATGAGCGCCCACGAGCTCGGATCGGTTCGCATGGATGTCCCCCTCGACGGTTCGTTCCGCCACACCGGGTGGCGATCGAACGTCGGAGCACGAGGCGATGTGTCGCACACGATCGTGACGACGCGACGCACTCCTCGAGAAGATCGTTCGTGCCCTCGAAATCGCGCGCGTGCTGCGGCAAGGTGCGCGGGTCGGTCGAACCGCTCGGGAGAGCGAGGGCTGCGTCCAGACCTCGACCGGGTGGCTCGGCTGCTTCGGTCAGGGCTCCCAGGGCGGGGTGGGCGACGGGGAGACCGAGGAGCGCGGCATCCCGGTCGACATCGGGATCCTCGACGCGGTGGTCGTCGCCTCGGGCGACCAACACCAGTGCGCGCTCCGCGCGGGGGGGACCGTGTGGTGTTGGGGAGACGCGTCCGATCGGCAACAGGGTTTGCCGTCCACGACCGACCAGCCGAACCCCCAGCAGCTCGCCGGCTTCGTGGGCGTCACCGACCTGGATGCGGGCGGCGACTTCAACTGCATGATCGACTCCGGGGTCGTGCTCTGCTGGGGTGACAACGACAGCCTGCAGCTCGGGCGAGGCGGCACGTCGACGACCGACAGCGAGGTGTCGATGCCGGTGTCCATGCCTGGCGCGCTCGCCGTGGACGCACTCGCGCTCGGGTTCGACCACGGCTGCGCGCTCCTCTCGGATCGGACCGTGGCGTGCTGGGGTGACGACGACAACGGTCAGCTCGGCAACGGCGGGTCGAACGCGGACAGCAGCACGCCGACGTTGGTCCCCGGACTGACCGGCATCGTCAAGGTGGAGTCCGGGTTCGACTCGTCCTGCGCGCTGGACTCGACCGGCCAGGTATTTTGCTGGGGTGACAATGGCGATGGCCAGCTCGGCAACGGAGCCGCCCCGACCGACGCGACCTCGCCCGTCTTGGTGACGCTCCCGGGGCCGGCGGCGGACATCGCGCTCGGCTACGACACGGCGTGCGCGCGCGTCGGCACGGGGGTGATGTGCTGGGGTGAGTCCAACGTCTATCAGATGGCGACCGGCGACCTCTTCGATGTCACGACGCCGCGCGCGATCACCGGGCTCAGCGGCACGATCGTGGCGCTGGAGGGCGGCCGCAACGGGCTTTGCGCGCTCAACATGGCGGGCGAGCGCTTCTGTTGGGGTGACAGCGAAGAGGGCCAGCTCGGGATCGCCCCGATCTACCAGCTCGAGCTCGTGCCGCTCACGTTCTCGGCGACGCCCAGCGTGATCCGCGCATCCGTCCCGGATTACCGCGGGCAGATCTGCGGGCTCCTCCCCGGCGGCGCGGTGGAGTGCGCCGGAGCCGCCAACACGGTCAGCGCCGCCACCACGACCGGCGCGGTGGGCGTGTTCCCGGGGGTCACCGCGCACCTCCTGACGCCGACCGACATCCCCGCCTTCAACGGGATCCTCGATGGCCAGCTCGGCTCGGCGTTCGCGTGCGCGCGCACGGCCACGGCGGTGCTCTGCCTCGGCGACAACGCGCGGTTCCAGCTCGGACAGGGCGGCACGTCGGTCGTCGACAGCCCGACGCCGCTCCCCGTCGTCGGCCTCGGCGCGGTCGATGAGATCGAGGCGGGGGGGCAGTTCGCGTGTGCCCGCGTGGGCGGTACGGTGCAGTGCTGGGGCGACAACGATGGCCTCCAATCGGGGGGCGCGAGCGCATCGGTCAACGTGTCGATGCCCACCGCGATCGCGGGCCTGAGCGACGCGGTCGACGTCGATCTCGGTGGCAACTTCGGATGCGCGCTGCGGACGGGTGGTCTCGTCAGCTGCTGGGGTGACAACGCGTCGGGTCAGCTCGGTCAGGGTGCGGCGGGGACCGACTCGGCGATGGCGCTCGCGGTCATGGGCCTCCCGAGCGCCGCGACGAAGCTCGTCGTGGGCGAGGACCAAGCGTGTGTGCTCATCGGGAGCGAGGTGTGGTGCTGGGGCGACGCGAACTACGGTGAGCTCGCACAAGGCAACAACACGGACTCGCCGATCCCGCTCCTCGCCTACACCGGCGCGACCGACGTCTTCGCCGGCAACAACTACTTCTGCGCGATCCGTACCGACACGGGGGTGACCTGCTGGGGCTATGGCCTCGACGGTCATCTCGGCAACGGCGGGCGCGACGTCACCGGCCTCGACGAGTTCACCACGCCGGTGGATTGGCCGGGGCTCACGGGCGTGCTCGAGCTCGTGACCTCGAACAACACGACCGCGGTGCGCGACGCGTCGGGCTGGCGGATCCTCGGCTTCCGTGGGTTCGGTCAGCTCGGCGACGGAACGACGCTGCAAGCGACCGTCCCGACTCGCCCGATGACCTACTGACTTCGAAGGGAGCACCCGATGAGAGTCGCCGGGCCGCATCGCGCCCGCGTCGCGATCCTCATCGGTTGCTCCACCTGCGAAACCACGAGTCTCTGCGCGGTGGACGGCCTGTCGACGCTCGACGTCTACGTCGCGTTGCCGGTCGATGCTCGGGGCGACGACTTCCCGTCGGGATAATTAGAGTATCCGTTCTACGGATCCGTCCTGGCTGAGTAGCCGCGGAGCGTGCTAGCGGCGCTCGGCTCAGGAGCGGAGCGTGAGCTCGCGATAGGGATCGGCGTCCAGCTTGGCCCGCACGTCCTCGCGGCGCGAGGTCGCG
>JBFWYI010000046.1:0-75544 GCA_050186575.1 Sandaracinaceae bacterium
TTCGGGTCGCGCGTACTAGCCGACTTCTTCCGGAGGGTCTGTTCCAGACCCTCCCCCCGCGCGAGTGAACCGCGCGGGGCCCCCCACCCACTCGAGTACATGCGCTCCGGGTACGAAACTCGGATCGCACTTCGGAGCGCATGTACTAGCGGAGCATCGCGCGGCAGTCGCGGACGGTCACGCGGTTGGATCCCTGATCGACGCAGCTCTGGTACGCCGCGTGTGCACCGTCCGCATCGCCGAGCTCCGCCCGCGCCGCGCCGAGCACCAACCAGCCCATCGCGTTCGTCGGATCCGCAGCGACCGCCTGGCTCGCGAGGTCGCGGGCCTGCTCGTTCTGTCGACGGTTGAGCGCGCTGAGGGCCTGCCGCGAGAGCCGGTTCGCTTCTTCCGGATCGCCGCCCGTCGGCGCTGGCGGCGGAGTCGGCTCGGCGACCGCCACCGGCTCCGTCGTGCCTTCCTCGGTCGCGCCCTCCTCGGTCGCGCCCTCTTCGGTCGCGCCTTCCTCGGTCGCGCCCTCTTCGGTCGCACCTTCCTCGGTAACGCCCTCTTCGGTCGCGCCTTCCTCGGTCGTGCCCTCTTCGGTCGCACCTTCCTCGGTCGCGCCCGCTTCGGTCGCGCCCTCCTCGGTCGTGCCTTCCTCAGAATCCGCAACCGCAACGGTCGTTGTCGCTCCTTCAGCGGTGCCGTCGTCTTCGCCGGTCCCGCTCACGTTGGCGAAGTCACCGAGCTCCGCCTGACCGTGCGACAGCGTCTCGACCGGCGTCGGCATGATGTAATTGTTGTAGACGAGGAACGCACCGATCAGCCCGAGGCCCCCCACGAGGATCCCGATCGTCGCGTACTTCGCCTGCTTGACCCCTGGCGCGACCGGGAGCGCGTCGCGCTGCAGATCGTCCCAGGTCTCGTGCTCCACCTTCTTCGGCTCCTTGGAGGAGCGGAAGAAGTCGGCCGCCGCTTGCGCGTGCTCGCCGTGATCCCCCGTCTGGGTGAACGCGCGGATCTCCGCGCTCGACGTGGTCGTCGTCTTCTTGCGGCGCGCGTCCGCGGCCGGCTCCGCCGCGGCGACCGCGTCGTCGGCGATGACGACCTTGGGTTGGTCGCGGTGAGGGGACGAGTCGCGCTCCTCTTCGCGCTTGGAACGCTTCTTGTCACGTCTCGAGCGTCGGCCCTCGCGCTCCTCCGACGCGCCAGCCGCCGCCGGCGCATCGCTCTCTCGAGCTTCCGGCTCCTCGACCTTCTCCTCGACGCGCGGCTTCGCTTCGGTCTCGTCGGTCTCGTCGGTCTTGGCCTCGACCGCCTCGGCCTTCGGCTCGGGAGCGCTGTCCTCGGTCGGCTCCGCCGCCCGCGCCTCGCGCTTCACGCTCGTCTGCGTGTCGTCTTCACGCGCGCGCTCGCTCTCGCTCGGCTCCGCGCTCGCCGTGTCGTCCGCCGTCTCGACTACCACGTCCGACCCGACGGCCGCCCGCGCTTGTGCGGGGAAGCGGATGACGTTGGTCGCCTCTTCCGACTTCGCCGCGGCCTGCGTCTCTTGAGCCACCATCTCGGTGTCTTGGCTCTTGCCTCCGCGCCTTCGTCGGCGCCTGCCTTTGCGTGCCATCGCGTCCTCTTGTTTGGGTCGTTCTCGGGGGGATCGATTTCCGTCCGCGTGGGTCTGCTCCGTATGCGGTGGCGGGGGGGCCTCGCTCGTTGCAGCTGCGTCGGCGACTTCGTGTTCTTCGGGCTCTTCTCGTGCCGTGCTCGCGGACTCTTCCATCGCGAGCTCAGCGGATTCATCTGACGTGACCTGGTCTTCGGCCGCTTCGGGTGCGGCCGCGTGAGCCGTGTCGTGTGCAGCCGGCGTGCCGTCCTCGTCCTGCACCGCGACGGGCGCGAGGTCGCTCGGTTCCGGCTCCACGTCGGCGGCACGCTCCGGCACATCCGTGCCCGATTCCGCCGGCGAGGCGTTAGCGATCGCACGATCGGCCTCGGCACGGTCGGCTTCGCCGTGGTGATCATCAGCGCCATCGTCTTCGGCTCGATCGGCTTCGGCAGGATCGGCTTCGGCAGGATCGGCTTCGGCAGGATCGGCTTCGGCAGGATCGGCGTTCCCACGATCCTCTTCGGCCGGCGCGCCGGGAGGCGGCTCGGTCGGCGCGCGCGGCACCAGCTGCTCGCCGGTGATGTGCCCGGCCACCGGCGCTTCGGCGGGCTCTCCCGGCACCAGCTGCTCGTCGAGCGAGACGTCGTCGCTCACCGCGCCGGCGAGGCGACCGGTGGGGAAGATGATCCCCTCGAAGTAGAGCTTCGTGACGGCGGTCAGCGTCTCGAGATCGTCTTCGCCGACCGCATCCACGACGTCGATCAGCGAGCGCTTGCCGTCGAAGTGCTTGAGGATGCCGTTGATCTCGTCCGGGATCTCGGCGAGGCGCTCGACGAGCTCCTCCTCGCTCACCTCGAACACGTTGTCGAGCGACGGGATCTGCTCGAGCAAGCGACCCCACTCGTCGATCCGGCGCATCCCTTCCATCAACAAAGCTTGCGTGGATGCACGGATCCGCTGCTCGACGCGCACGGGGCGGAAGTCGATCTCGAACTCGCCTTCGTTCCAGAGGAGCAGGCGATAGATCGCCGACTCGCCGACGAGGCGGCCGAGCTCGGCGTCCACGAGCTGTCCGTCGCGGAAGCTGACGGTGCCGTGGTAGTTGCCGTTGCTCAGCTCGAGCACGCCGGACTTGCGGCTGATGTCGATCGTCTGGAGGAGATCGACGAGGCCCATGTCGCCGAGCGATCCGGTGAACCGCGTCTTCGCGACCGACGTGCGGCGCGCGAGCCCCTCGCGCTCCTGGCGTTGGAGCGTGAGGTTGATCCGCGTGATGATCTCTTTGATGTAGATCGGCTTGGTGAGGTAGTCCTCGACGCCCAGCTCGAGCCCGCGGACCTTGCTCTCGACCGACGCGTCGCTGGACAGGAACATGAACGGGACGCCGTTGAGCTCCGTCCTGCGGCGCAGCTCCTCGACGAGCTGGAACCCGTTCATGCCGGGTAGCCGCGTGTCGCTGAGGATCAGATCCGGCTGCGAGAGCTCGACCGTCTCGAGCGCCCCGTCGGCGTCCTTGCAGGTCGCGACCGAGTAGCCCGCCTTGCGCAGACTGACCTCCAGCACCCGAAGGCTTCTGGGGTCTGCGTCCACGAGGAGCAGGCTTTTCTTCGCCACGTGTGGTCGGTCCCGGTTTCCACGGAGGCCAAAACAGCCCGGCCGAAGCATGGGTAGCGCATGCGGGGGGTGTCAAGCAGCCGGATCCGCACACCTCGGCGCCCGGAGAAGCGATTGACCAGGCCGCTCGGGCTCGCATATCGTCGCGCTCGCAGATCGGCTCGTTCGCCGAGGAGGATCCACAGATGGCTGACCGCACTCCACCCCTCCGCTCGCTCGGGATCGCTCGCGTCGCGAGCTCGTGGCGCACGGGGCTGGCGCTCGGCGCGCTGCTCACCCTCGCGCTCTCCGGCCTGAGCGCGTGCGGCGGCGACGCGGGCGGCGAGCTGCAGATCACGAACATCGACCCGCGCGCAGGTGCGACCGCCGGCGAGCAGGCCGTGCAGATCCGCGGCAACGGGTTCCGCCCGGACCTGAGCTACACGGTCTACTTCGGCAACAAGCGCTCGCTGCGCTCGACCATCCTGGACGAGCACACGCTCCTCGTGGCGACGCCACAGATGGACGCGCCCGGCACCGTCGACGTGATCGTGGCGGCCGACAACGGCGCTGCGTTCCGCATCACGCAAGGCTTCCGCTTCGAGAACATGGGCGGCAACGTGATGGAGAACGTGGGCTCCGCGACCAGCGGCCAGGGCGAGGAGCGCTTCTAGCGCTCGCTCGATCAGCGGCCGCCACCGGTGCGCGGCCACGCCATCACGATGACGACGGCGATCGCGTTCTCCCCGGTGTCGGGTCGGTTGCCCTGCGCGACCCCGATGCCGATGAAGCGGATGCCCGCGTCGAGGGTGGGCTCGAGCGCGCCTGCCTCGCTCACGTCGCTGACGACCGCCATCACGCCGCCGATCCGGCTGTAGGCGATCGCGAAGCGACGCAGGCTCGCGCTCGCGTCGTCGACCGTGTCCTGTTGCGAGAGCGACGGGTCGGAGAAGAACTCTTGCGCCGCGTTCTGCGCCGCCTCGCTCATCGGTGGCTCCAGCGACACCTCGGGCGCACCGCGCGCGCGCCTCGCGCGGTTGATCAGCGTGAGCAGCTGCTCGGGCGCGCCGCTGAGGTCGACGCGGTCGGCCTGTCGGATGAACACCTCGGTCACCACGAACGCGGTGCGATCGCCGTCCGACTGCGGCACCACGCCGATCCCGACGTGCGTCACGTCGGGGTTGATCAGGTTCGCGCGGTGACCCGGGCTCTCCACGAGGCCGCGATGGATCTCGTTCGCGCCGTAGCCGCGCCCGATGTTCTCGAGCACGAGCCCGGTGCGGAGCTGCGCGCGGCGCACGCGATCCGCGGCGGTGCCGGTGGTCGGCGACGTGTGCCCGATGAAGTTGTGCTCCGCCATGTCGAGAGAGTGCGCGCGCGCCACCGCGTCGAGGCCCTCGTGTGGACGCAGCGACTGGACGCCGGCCTCGCGCCGCGTCCGGTCGATCATCGCGAGCAGCTCGCGTCGGACCGACTCGACGTCCGAGCCGCCGCCCGACTCGTCGATCGTGCGCACGGTGTGCGGGATGTCCGTCCCGACGTAGACCGGGAAGTTCGCGATCACGGTGTCGCCGCGCTGGCCACGTCCGAGGATCTCGATCCGAAACGCACCTTGCGCGTCGGTGGGGACGCGCACGTCGAAGTCGGGACCGCTCCCGGCGGGGAGCCGCTGCACGTCGCCCCCCGGTCGCGCGACCACGACGGACGGGTTCTGGTGATCGCCGGTCAGCCGGCCGCGGAGCGTGATCGCGGCGCCGCTGTCGACGCGGCGCGGGACCGGCTCGAGCTCGAGCCAGCGCCAGGACAGCACGACCACCGCGACCTCGAGCCCCTCGCGCGTCACCACGGCGGCGCCGAAGTGGTTGTAGGTCTGCCGCTCCATGAACTGACCGACCGATCGCTCGACCGCCGCACCCAGCGAGGCGGCCGGCTCCCCGAGCACCAGCGTGTGCGGCACCGGCTCGACGAGGCCGAGGTGTTGCCCGAAAAACTCGATGACCTCGGTGGGGGGCGGCTCTCCGTTCGGACCCAGCCGATCCACGATCCACTGCGCGAGCTGGGCGAGCCGCGGATCGCCGACGAGCGGCATCGATCGCGCGTCGCTCGCCGCCTGCACGCCCTGGCGCACGCTCGCGGCGATCGCCGGCTCGCCCATCACCGCCTCACCGTCGACCTCGCCCGCCACGTAGAGCGCGGCGCTCGGGCCCGGCGCCTCGACCTCCGCGCGGTGCGGCCCCTCGATCGTGCCGCGCGGCGTAGAATTGCCGCACCCGACCAGCGCGACCATCGACACGATCGAGGCTCTCCACATGGGGCGGCAGCATACCCGCGATGCGCCGAGGAGAAAGACCTCGCGACCGTGAACCAGAGCCACACCCGTGAGGGAGATGCCCTGGGATCCACTGGACACAGGCGGTATGACATCGGAGGGAGAGAGGCACACGACGTGCGAGGCGAGAGGACGACTCCGCGGCTCGCGTCGAGCCCGCGGTACGGGAGGAAGAGAGCCATGCGAGGACAACGCAGCGCGCTGATGCGATCGATCGCGGTGGCCACGGCCACCCTGGGCCTCGGCGTCGGGTGCGCCGACGTCGACACGGACGTCGAGAACCCGGAGCACGTCTCGGCGTGGGCCAACACGGTGAGCGCGTTCGCCGCCTTCATCCCCGCGTCCGAGCCGCTCTCGTTCGCGGCCGGACGCGCGCCGTTCGCGGATCCCGCGTGCCCGACCACGAGCGACGACGGCACCACCGCGGAGATCACGGGCGGGTGCACGAACAGCGAGGGACGTGAGTACGTCGGCTCGGCCACCGTGGTGCGCGATGGCGATGACATGACGGTGACTCTCGACGGGTACGGCTCGTCGACGGACGACTTCCTCGCCCCGGTGACCGGCACGTACATGATCGCGGCGGTCGGCGCGAACGAGCATACGTTCGACGCGCATGTCACGCAGGAAGGCGGCGCCACCGTGACGACCACGTACGCGGGGCGCGTGACGGGGACGTGGGATGCGCCGACGACGTGGACCGGCGCGGGAACGTTCACGCGCGACTCGTTCCTCGCGCCGCGGGGCACCGTGACGGCCACGACGACCGATCAGGTGCGCGACAACGACGTGTGCAGCTCTGAATCCGCGTCGGGCTCGACCACGTTCGTGTTCGAGGGTCGCTCCGTCACCGTGGACTACAACGGCGCGACGAGCTGCGACGACGACGCGACGGCGGAGTTCTCGGTGGACGGCGTCGATCAGGGCGCGGTGGCCGGTGTCACGTGCGCCGCGTCGCCGATGCGCGGAGGCGCGCCCGGGCCCATCGCGCTCGTCGCCTCCGTCGGGATCGCAATCCTGGCACGTCGGCGTCGTTCGATGCGCTGAGGCGCGGAGCCGCCAACGTGGCGTGACACACGCTCCCCACGACGGGGGATCGCGGCGCTCGGCGCGCCGGGCTGCTATAGCGCCGACCGATGCGTTGGATCCTCCGATGCCAAACGTGCTGGCTGTGTCTATGGATGAGCGCGTGTGTCAGCGCTCCGATCACCCGCACGAGCGAGTCCCCGGCGTCGCACACCGCGGCCGCCGCGCCGCGCGCCACCGTCGGGACGATGCTCCGTGACGATCCTGCGCCGACCCCGCGCGGCGGCGGACATCACCATCATCACGGTGCCGGCGCGGAGCGCGAGTAGTGCGTGCCCGGATCGCCCTCGTCGCGATGCTGTCCACCGCGTGCGTGGGCAACCCGCGCAGCTCGGTCTACGAGACGGTCGACGCCCGGATCGGGCGCGACGTCTTCGCGGCGTCGCGGGGCGGTGAAGCGACGCGCGAAGCGGGGAGCGGCGAGGGCGTCGACGCGCTGCTCCGCGCGCCGCTCGACCCCGATCGTGCGGCGCGCGTCGCGCTGCTCAACCACCCCGACGCGCGCGCGGCGGTCGACGAGCTCGGGATCGCCAACGCTCGACTGTTGCAAGCTAGTTTGCTGCCGAACCCAGAGCTCGACAGCGAGACGCGCCTCGGGCGGGAGGGCGCTGGCGACGAATTCGAGGCGCACGCGGTGATGAACGTGACGTCGCTGATCACGCTCCCGCTGCGACGGGCCGCCGCCGAGGCCGAGCTGTCGGCCGCGCAGCTGCGCTCGGCCGACGCGCTGTTGAGGATGGCCTACGAGACGCGGGTCGCGTTCATCCACTACCAGGCCGCGCTCCAGCAGCGCGAGCTGGCGCTGCGCTTCGTCGAGGCGACGCGGGCCGGGTTCGAGATCGCACAAGGTATCGTGACGGCGGGGAACGCGCCCGAGCTCCACGCGCTGATGCAGCGGAGCCTCTACGAGGAGTCACGGCTCGCGCTGGCGCGGGCGGAGCTCGAGGTGCTCGATCGTCGCGAAGCGCTCCAGGTGCACATGGGCCTCACCGGCGAGGCGACCGGATGGGCGGCCGAGGAGACGCTCCCCGAGCTCCCCGAGGCGGACGAGGACGTCGAGGCGCTCGAGGGCCGCGCGATCGAAGCGTCGCTCCAGCTCGCCGCGTTCGAGCACCGGCTGATCGCGTTCGCGCGGCGGCACGGCGTCGCGCGGAGCGCCGGCCTCATCCCCGAGCTGCGCGCCGGAGTCTCGGGCAGCGTCGCCGAGGGCATCCTCGCGTTCGGCCCCGCGATCTCCGTGACGTTGCCCCTGTTCGATCAAGGGATCGCGGCGTCGGACGAGATCGAAGCGGAGCTCATGGTCGAGCGCGATCACATGATCGCGGCGGCGATCGCGATCCGATCGATGGTGCGCCGCGCAGACAATCGCGTCCGGAGCGCGCGCGCGCAGGAGCGGTTCATCTCGGAGACGCTCATCCCCGTGCGCGACGCGGTCGTGCAGCAAACCTTGCTCCAATACAACGCGATGGGCGCGACGCCGTTCCAGCTCCTCGCCGCGCGACGGGATCAGATCGAGGCGAGCCGCGCGCTCGTCGATTCGCGCCGCGACTACTGGCTGGCGCGGGCGGCGCTCGATCAGGCGCTCGCGGGCGGCAGCGTGTCGCTCGAGCCGATCGAGGGGGCGCGGGCGATGGCGACGGGCGGCGACCCGTCGGGAGGCCATTGATGAGCGACGACGAAGAGGAGCCGCGCCTCGATCGGCGCGCGTTCTTGGCCGGTGGATCGGTCGCGCTGGCCGGAGCCGCGCTCGCGAGCGCGGGCGAGGCGGAGGCGCAGCAACGCAGCTCGAGCGGTCCGTCGACGTTGATCGTCCCCAACGGGTCGGTGCTGCCGTTCCAGCGATCGGGCGACACCAAGGTGTTCCACCTGCGCGCCGAGGTGTTCGAGAATCGGTTCACCGAAAACCTCGTGGCGGAGTGCTGGGGCTACAACGGCTCGACGCCCGGCCCGGTGATCGAGGCGACGGACGGCGATCGGCTCCGCATCTACGTGACGAACCGCCTGCGCGAGCCGACGACGGTGCACTGGCACGGCCTGTTCGTCCCGAGCGGGATGGACGGCGTCGGCGGGCTCACGCAGCCGTACATCCAGCCGGGGCAGACGTACCGGTACGAGCTCACGATGAACCGCCCCGGTACGTTCATGTACCACTCGCACTACGACGAGATGACGCAGATCGCGCTCGGCGCGGTGGGGATGATCGTCGTGCACCCGCGCGCGCCGCGCGGACCGCGCCCCGACAAGCAGTTTGTCTTGATGCTGCACGAGTGGACGATCCCGATCGGCGCGCGCCGGCCGAACCCGCTCGCGATGAACGACTTCAACGTCCTGACGATCAACGGCAAGTGCTTCCCGGCCACCGATCCGCTGGTCGTCGAGCGCGGTGAGCGCGTGAGGATCCGGTTCGGCAACCTCGGTCCGATGGATCACCACCCGATCCACCTGCACGGCTACGCGTGGAAGATCGTCGCCACCGACGGTGGGGAGATCGCGCCGAGCGCGCAGTGGCCCGAGACCACGGTGCTCGTCCCGGTCGGCTCGACGCGCGACGTGGAATTCGTCGCGAACGAGCCGGGCGACTGGGCGATGCACTGCCACATGACGCACCACATCATGAACCAGATGGGTCACGACTTTCCGAACGTGACCGGCCTGCGACCGGACGAGATCGACGCGCGCATGCAAGCGATCGTGCCCGGCTACATGACGATGGGGCACCGCGGGATGGGCGGTATGGCGTCGATGGGGATGCCGGTGCCGGACAACAGCATCCCGATGGTCGGCGGGCCCGGTCCGTATGGCGAGATCGACATGGGCGGCATGTTCACGATCCTCAAGGTGCGTGAGCGCGGGCAGCGCGACGTGGAGTGGTACGCGCCGCCGGACGGGACGCTCGCACGCGAGGCCACCGAAGCCGAGCTGCGCGAAGACGGGATCGAGCCGTAGTGATGCGCGCGCGAGCACGAGCGCTGCGTCGTTGGAGCGTGTGCGCGGCGACGCTGGCGTTCGCGGCCGCCCCCGCGAGCGCGCAGACGAGGGGAGCGAGCGCGGCCGATCCGATCCAGGAGGAGCCGACGAGCGACGAGCCACGCTCGGACGGTGCGGTCGCCGCATCGGTCGACGGCGCGCGGGCGCGCGGGCCCGAGGTGGTCGAGGACCGGCCGCTCGTCCCGCCCGCGCCGTCCGACGACGCCGCGCCGGACGTCCGGCTCACGGCATCCCCGATCGACGGCGTACGGCTGGTCGTGCCCGGGCTCGACGACTTCACGGTCGACGCGCACATCGCGCTGTGGGCCCGCTTCACGCTCGACGCGAGCCCGACCACCGACGCCCAGCCGTACTTCGAGGTCCCCCTCGCGCGACCGGGTCTCAACGTGAGCGCATTCCACGGCATGCTGCGAGCGAGCGTGCTCGCCGAGCTCGCGGGGACGCCCCGGCTCCTCGATCTCTTCGTCGACTTCGTCCCCCACGCGGCGTTTCGGCTTCGCCTGGGCCAGTGGCGAACCCCGTTCTCGCGCACGTTCCTGACGCCGCTCGTCCAGCTCGCGATGGAGGATCGCGGCTTCGTCAGCGACACGTTCCGCGCCGACCGCGACACCGGCCTGATGGCGTTCGGCACCGTGGGGACGGCGTTCGAGTACGACGTCGGCGTGTTCAACGGCTCGGGGGTCAATGGAAGGCTCGGCGACACGCCGGTCCCGATGGTGATGGCGCGCGTCGCGTTGACGCCGTACGGCAGCGTGCCGCTCGACCAGACTCCGGCGCTCACCGTCGCGTCGCCGAGCGGCCTCCAGATCGGCGCCGGCGCGTATTACCGCGAGCGCAACCTCGCCGCCCAGGGCGAGCCCATGATGATCCAGTCGACCGGATCCGGAGGCGTGGACATCGGCCTCGTCGAAGGACCGTTCTCCTTCTTCGCGGAAGGTTTCTTGCGAGCTCAGCGCGTCGACGCGGCCGATTGGATCGGCAGCTGGGCCGCCTTCGCCCAAGCGAGCGTGTTCGTCGTTCCTCAGATTCTCGAGCTCGCGGCCCGGGGCAGCTGGTGGGATCCCGACATCGACGCCGGCGCCAACCTCGTCCACGCGTACGAGGCTGGCGTCAAAGGCTTTTTCTACCTCGACGACGTCGCCTACGGCCAACACATCGCCCTAGGCATCCAGTACCGCTACATGCGCGACCCCACCCTCGCCCTCACCTTCGCCCCCGAGACCCACCGAGCCGTCGCCCAACTCCAGATCTGGATGTAAGTCCGGCTGGGGCCCCCACGCCCGAGCGCGCAGCGCGAAGCGGACACCGAACCGCCCACGCGAAGCCAGCAAGTGGGGCTGAGGCCCCACGCGCGAGCGCGCACCGCGAAGCGGACACCGAACCGCCCACGCGAAGCCAGCAAGTGGGGCTGGGGCCCCACGCGCGAGCGCGCAGCGCGAAGCGGCGCAGCGGCTGCGCGGAGCGTCGAAGACGCGGAGCGCGGAGCGGAGCCGCGCAGCGCAAAGCGGAGTTGGGAGGGGGGCCCCATTTGGCTCCGCCAAATGGGGGGAGGGGATGCATCATCCCCTCCAGCCAGCTACTGCGGACACCGAACCGCCCACGCGAAGCCAGCAAGTGGGGCTGGGGCCCCACGCGCGAGCGCGCAGCGCGAAGCGGCGCAGCGGCTGCGCGGAGCGTCGAAGACGCGGAGCGCGGAGCGGAGCCGCGCAGCGCGAAGCGGAGTTGGGAGGGGGCCCCATTTGGCTCCGCCAAATGGGGGGAGGGGATGCATCATCCCCTCCAGCCAGCTACTGCGCCCAGGGGTCGACGACCTCGCTGGTGGAGCGGCGGCCACCGCCTCCGCCGCCGCTCGGGGGCGGGGGCGCGGAGATCACGGGAGGCGGACGGTTGATGACCGGCATCGTAGAGGTGGAGCTTCGGCCGCGACGGGAGCCCGTCGCGATGCGCTCCTGCTCGAGGGAGACATGCAGCGTGTCACCGCTCGCGGGGCTCAGCGAGATCTCGCTCGGCGCGAAACCGCGGGCACGCAACGTAACGTGTTGAGATCCACTCGCCGGCTTCGGGATGTCGGCCGGTGTGTTGCCGATCATCACGCCGTCCACGAGCACCTCGGCACCGGTCGGCTCGCTCGTCAGGTGGATCGTCGCGACGGGCGTCGTCGGACCGTCCGGCGTGGCCCCGCCTGCCTCGGGACCGGTGCCCTGACCCGTGGGACTACCCGGGCCCGTCGGAGTGCCCTGGGCCGCCGCGGTCCCCGGAGTCGTCGCACCGCCTGGCGTGCCCGCCCCTCGATCGCTCGACGCGCTCGCCGCGATCGCGGTGGTCTGCGCCTCGGCCGGGTGCGCCGGACCGCTCGTGGTTGGCGGCTGCGCTTGCGCCTGACCATCTTCGTCCGCGCTGAACACGAACACCGCCGTACCGACCGCGCCCCCGACGAGCAAGAGGACGAGCGCAGCCACCGCGGCCAACGCGAAGCCGCGCCCGCTCGACGGCTGCTCGGCCGAGGGGCGCGCGGCGAGCTCGGCGACCGACGGCGGCTCCAGCGCGTCGGCCAGGTTGCCGGGCGGCGGAGCCACGCCCTGGCGCACGAACTCGACGTTGCCTCCCGCCGCGATCGTGTCGAGGTCGACCGTCAGGTCGCTCATCGATTGGTAGCGCCCCTCGGGGCTCTTCTCGAGCGCCTTGAGGATCACCGACTCCAGTGCGCCGAGCGACGCGCCGTGCGTATCGGTGGGCGGCGCAGGCGCCTCGAACATGTGCTTGGAGAGGATCCCCATGAAGGTGTCCGCGTCGAACGGCACCTTGCCGGTGAACATCTCGTACATGATCACGCCGAGCGCATACACGTCCGTGCGCTGATCGACGGTGTGACCGGCCGCCTGCTCGGGGGACATGTAGTGCGGCGTACCGAACACCATCCCCGTCTTGGTGAGCTTGCTCGCCGCACCGCCGACCTTGGCCACGCCGAAGTCGAGCACCTTGACGAACTGCGGATCACTCCCCTGTCGGATGACAAAGATGTTGTCAGGCTTCAGGTCGCGGTGGACGATCCCTCGGGCATGCGCGGCCTCCAGCGCCGACGCGATCTGCCGAATGATGTGGATCGCCGACTGCATCGGCACCGAGCCGCCCTTCTTGATCAGCGCGTTGAGCGACGTTCCGTCGAGGTACTCCATGACGAAGTACACCGAGCCGTCGGGCAGCCGACCGAAGTCGGAGATGTCGATGATGTTCTGATGACCGATGCTCGTGGCCGCCTGCGCCTCTTGCATGAAGCGCTGGACGGTCTCGCCGTCCTTGCTGCTGTCGCTGCGCAGGACCTTCAGCGCGAGCTTCTTCTGCAACACGGTGTGCGTCGCCATGTAGACGACGCCCATGCCACCCTCGCCGATCCGCTTCTCGATCCGATAGCGGCCGTCGATCACGCGCCCGAGCAACGGATCCGCGGACGGGTCCGGCTTGTCCTGGACCTCGTAGGTGGGGGACCCGTCGTGCGGGCAGAACTGCAACGCCTGCTCGAAACGGGTTCCGCATTGCGGGCACGTGCGCATGCGACGGTGGGAGTGTAGGAGTTTCGCGAAGCTTGGCGCAAGAACCGCCGGTGGAGTCAGCCCGCGTCGGCCGATCCAGCGTCACTGTCGCCAGCATCACCATCGCCAGCGTCACCCGCGTCACCGTCGCCCGCGTCACCGTCGCCGGCATCGCCCGCGTCGCCGGGCACGCTGCCGTCACCCGCGCTCGCGTCCGGGTCGCCGGCATCCGACGACCCGGCGTCGGTCCCGCCCGCGTCCAGGCTCCCCGCGTCGAACGCGTCGCGCATGCACACCCCGCCGCGGCACTGGAGCGGGAACCGACACTCGGTCGTCCGCGTGCACGGCTCGCCTTCACCCTTTTCGTCAGGAGGCAGCGATCCGCAGCCGTCGCTGCTCTGGAGGAGCGCGAGCGTGGTCAGGCCGAGGGCCATCGCCACGACGCGGAGGAGCGGCATCACACGGTGAGGATGAGGCGACGCCGGGTCCTGTCAACCGGCCCGGTCATCCGCGGATGCAGGCGTTCTGGCCTCGCCGTGTGCTGAAGCCGCACACCCGGCCGCGCGCCGCGCAGTCCTGCATCATGACGCCGACGTCCGGATCGCAGGTGGTGAGGATCGTCCCGTCGCACGTCCCCATCGGATCGAGGCCGATGCACGGATCGGGGCGACAGTAGAACCCGGAAATATCGCTGACATAGCGGCACAGCTCTCCGCAGGCGCCGCACCCGCGCCGCCGCAGGGTGCCCTCGTCGCACCACACCGCGGTCGTTCCCTGACAGGCCCCCGCCGCGCTCACGCCTTGGCAGGGATCGTCGGTCACGCACCGGAACGACGCGCTCGACGTGTCCCAGCCGCAGGTCTGTCCGGCCGCGCACGTCTCGGTCGCCAGCATGCTCGTCGTCTCGTCGCACCACACCGCGGTTCGCGCGCCGAGGCAGTCGCCCACGTCCGTGATCCGGCCACAGCCCGCGCCGGTCACGATCGTCGGACCGGTGATCGCCTCGACCCACTCGATCACGACGTCGACCCGCGTGAACGTATCTTGCCCCACACAACTGGCATCGCCGAAGCTGAGCGCGCCGAGCACCCGCACGGTCCCGTCGTCGGCGAGCACCGTCACGGGGCCGCCCGAGTCGCCGAAGCACACGCCGTGCACGCCCATGCCGTCGATCGTCACGTACTCGCCGTCGATCGACGCGATCGGCTCGGCGGTGAACTCGCGCTCGCCGATCGATCCATCCTCCTGCGTGCCGTATCCGGCCGCTTCGGCGGTCCGCCCGACCCACGTCGCGTCGACGGGGGTCGTCATGACGGGGATCGGCTCGAGCTCGGCGATGCGGGTCGAGGCGGGCGCGTCGACGTGCACGAGCGTGAGGTCGACGTTCGGGTGGTTCTCCACGCGGTCGGCGGTGAAGCACACGTTCGCGTTCGCCGCGTCTGGCCCGACGCACAGCCGCCGGCCCACGTCGACGCCGCAGTGCGTCGCGGTGAGCACCCACTCGTCGTTGACGAAGCTCCCCGAGCACCCGTCGAAGTCCACCACCGCGAGGATCTGCCCCGCCGACCACGGGACCGACGTCGGCGCCGCCGTCCCGAAGTAGACGAGCCGCGCGGTGCGCGTGTCCGGGCCGCACATCGGGGGCCCCGCGTCGGTACCGCCGCCGCCCGCGTCCGTGCCGCCGCCTCCCGCGTCGGTGCCGCCACCGCCGCCCGCGTCCATCGGGGGATCGACGGCGCCGTCGTCACAGCCCGTCATCCCGATCCCGAGATACGCGCTCAAGACGAGCGCCCGAAACCCTACCGACGCACCGCAGCGCTCCATCGCGACACCCACTCCTCATGACGCACGGTGGCGCCCACAACGAGACTTACCGAATACAGCCCACGCGACGCCGCGCCACGACCATCTGATCGAAGTCGAGCGTCCCCATGGCGGGATCGGTGATGTAGTTCTGAGGCCAGAACGCGTTGAGCCGCAGCGCGCTCGTGTTGCGCACGCGCAGATCCAGCGTCTGGTCGAAAGGAGCTGGGTAGTCGGTGCACTCGCGTCCGTCCGCGCCGTCTGGGCAGAACTTGTCGCGGATCCAGTACCCCATCGGCGAGGTGTCATCGAAGCGCTGCATCAGCGCGTCGTTCTTCCACACCTCGAGGATCGCGCCGGCCGAGGAGGCCGGGTCCGGGTTGATCCGCACGTGGACCTCGAGACAGACCCACGATGTCTCGTCGAGCGTGAAGTCGTTCCGGTGGATCAGCGCGTTGCCGTAGTACGCGGTGCCGTCGTCGTCGATCGGATCGGCCATCCACGAGTGCATGCCCATCCAGTAGTCGTAGGTGTCGAACCGCTCGCCCGCCGGGCCGCCGAACACCGGTTCGATCGCGATCGAGAAGCGATCGTCTCCGTTCGGGCGTCGGCCCGCCATCGGGCTCGGGTAGCCCATCGACGGGTTGTATCCGCCGAACCACATCCCGGAGTGGTGCCACGGCACGCCGGCCTCGTAGCGCGCGTACCAGCGCACGTACCACTCGTCGGCGTCGGGGAGCTGCTTGTAGAGGTCGACGGCGTCCTGACCCTGGCCAGCCCGCATCGCGAGCGCGCTTCCGCTCCCGTTCGGCGTCTCGGAGATCAGCGTGAAGCGACCGTTGTTGCGCACCTGATCGTAGCGCGCTTCCATGGCCGACAATGAGCCTTCCTCGAAGTCTTCGAACCAGATCACGTCGGGGTCGGCGCCCATGCCGACGTCGCCCGGGTGGTCCTCGGCGAGCGTACCGCTCGGCGGATCGCCCGCGTCGCGGGGGCCGCCGGCATCGATCGGCGCACCCGCGTCGCCACCCCCGTCGGAGCGAGCGCCTCCATCGGCGCGGGCCCCCCCGTCGCTTCGGGGACCCGCGTCGCCCGTGGCTCCGTCGTCGCACGCCGCAGAAAGACCGATGGCGAGCGCGAGCGACAGCAGCGTCCGAGCGGCGGGCATCGGGCCAGGCTAGTACACGAACGGCGCGTCGTGGACCCCCCAACAACCGACGGGTCCCGCCGTTCGAGGCGGCATGGCCCGAACGAGCGCCCACCTGGCAGAAGACGTCCGCGTCGACACCATCCCGGCCCCCGCGCCGCGACCCAACCTCCGGCTCGTCGAGCCGACGCGACGCGCGGGTCCCGTCCGGCTCCCGATGGAGGTCGCGATCGCGGCCTACTGTGAGTGGATGGACCCGGGCGGGCTCGCACGCTGATCGGCGTCGCCGCTCAGAGCGGCGGCGGTCCGAGTCCGATCACGCATCGCCCCGCGCAGCAGCGCGGAGCGCGACCATCGCAGCGAGCCGGATCGGGAGGCGGGCACGGAAGGTTGAGCGCCATCGCCCGTGCGCGAGTGGTGAGCTGACCGCAGCGCTCCGGCTCACCGCATAGCAGGCAGTCGGCATCCCGCGCGCAGCGGAGCTCGCTGAGCGGACCGAACGATCCCGGGTCGCATGACTCAAAGCTCGTTGCGCTCGGTTGTCCGGGCAGCGGCGCCGTCACGCACCCCGCCAAGGAGAGGGCGAGGATCGCGCGCCTCACCGCAGCTCGAACGTGGACGAGAGCAACTCGCGCGCCTCGGTCATCTCGCGATAGGGCGCCTCGGGCTGACCGTCCTGCAGCACGAAGAGGTACGTGTTGCCGCGGTGGTTGAACGCGATCGCGTCCTGGGTGAGCAGCTGGCTCGCGACGCGCAACGTCAGGCGCGTGCCGTTGTGGGACGTCTGCCCGAGGCGGATGGTGATCGGAGACTCGGTCGTGCCGGTGCCGAACTGGGCCCGGATGCCCGTCACGTAGGTCTGCACGATCTGGCTCGGCGGCGTCACGCCCGGGTAGCGGAAGATCATGATCTCGAAGTGCGTGCCGCTCAGGCTCCACTCGTCGAGGTCGGGGTCGTTCTCGGCCTCGAACACGAAGTTTGCGGGGTACGAGAAGTGGAGCGCACCGTGGGGGAACGTCCGGTGCGGCTGCGGATACACGGTCACTCGCGGCGCGCCGTCTTCGGTCCCGAGCGCGATCGGCGCGCCCATCACCCCGAACGCGACGCCGCCCGCGTGCTCGATGCGAAGCTCGAGCGGCGGCTCCTGGTTGGGCGCGAGCGCCGGGTCGGTGGCCGTCGGGGTCTGCGCGACCTGGGGAGGTTGCGGCGCCTCGTCGTCCTGTTGGGTCAGGTAGTGATCTCCTCCCCCGCACGCGAGGATGGCGGCGAGAGCGGCGAAGGAGGCGAGGAGGCGGAGCGCTCGGCGGGTACGTTGCACGCCCCAACCTACGACGATCGTCGGGTCCAGGTCCCCGTAATTCCATCTCGCCGTCGGCTCGGCTCCGCTTTGCCACCGGCTCGAATTCGAGCGGCCAGCCGAGGTCCGTGGCGAGGATGAGGAGATTCCATGGCGGCGGTGCGCGCGGAGGAATGGGACCGCGCACAGACCGCGTACACCACGCCATGATGGACGTGCTCCGCGCCAATCGGAACAGCTGGCTCGCCCTCGTCGGCTACTCGGCGTTCCTCGCCGTGATCGTCGTCACCGCGAACATCGGCGGCACGCACACGATGTTCGGGTTCGTCGCCGATCTGCCGGCGGGCGACAAGCTCTGCCACTTCGCGATGCTCGGGCTGCTCGCGCTCCTCGCCGATCGCGCGCTCGGGCAGCGGTCGCTTCGTCCGCCCGCCGCGAGCGAGGCCGCGCCCGCGTTCGCGCTGCCGATCGGACCGAGCGTCGTCTGGATCCTCGTCGTGGCGGAGGAGTGGTCGCAACGTTACTTGCCGACCCGCACCTTCGACGGCTGGGATCTGTTCGCCGACGCGGTCGGCATCGTGTCGTTCACCTGGCTCGGGCGCTGGCTCAGCCGATCTTCGGCTTGAGCCCGACCCGACCGTTCTGTACGACGACCTCGAAATCGATCCGCTTGTCGCCGTGCTTCTCGCGGAGCTGGGTCTTCATCTTCGAGATGCTCGCCGCGAGCTTGTCGTACGCGACGTTGTCGGTGGACTCGTTGTTCCGCCGACGCGCCGCGATGTATTGGTCGTAGATCTCCCGCGTGCGATCCGGCGGAGCCGCCCTCGCCACGGGAGGCGCCGCGTGCGCGCCGTTGCCCCCTCCCGACCTCGATCGAGCCACGGCGTCGTTGGGAGGGCGCGACATCGGCTTGCCGAACGTGGCGCGCGCGGTGGGGACGGGGGCGGCCGCCGCGGGCGGGGCGGTGGGCGCCGGGCGGGGTCGCGCCATCGGGGAGAACGCGCTGAACGTCGAGCGCGCGGGAGCGGGCAAGCTCTGTTGCTTCGCGACGAGGGCGTTGATCGCGGCGTCGATGTCGCTCTGGTCGTCGCCATCGTCCAGATCGACGTCCACGTCGACGTCGATCTCCTGATCGAGGTCGAGCTCGTGGGCCGGGCGGGGTCCCGGTCGATCCGACATCACGGCGCGTCCCCGCATGCGCC
The DNA here is from genome assembly GCA_050186575.1 of Sandaracinaceae bacterium. Classification (GTDB taxonomy): domain Bacteria; phylum Myxococcota_A; class Polyangia; order Polyangiales; family Sandaracinaceae; genus JAUHXR01. The sequence goes on from JBFWYI010000046.1 coordinate 18,558, forward strand.
GCGCGCGATTGACGTCGCGCTTGTACGTGCCCTCCTCGATCTGGCGCCCGATGCGGCTCCAGTACGTGAGGTAGGTGTTGTAGCGGGCCTGCAGCTGCTGGAGGCGGAAGCGCGCCGCCGTGTTGCGCGGCTTCTCTTTGTTCATGAGCAGGAGCTGGCGGTCGAGATCCTTCTTCGGGATCACCGGCTCCATCTTCTCGATCCCCTGGAACCACTGTTCGTACAGCGCCTTCAGCCGCTTGAGCTTGATCTCAGCGTCGTGGAGGTTGGCGTCGAACTCCTTGAGATCCATGGCGCGTCAGAGAGGGACGATCCGCAGGTTGTCGAAGAAGAGGTTGGCTTCCCAGTCGTTGAACGCGAAGTGGTCGTGACCGCGGCCCTCGAGCGGATCCGGATCGACCATCTGCACGAGTTGCTGGTCGTCGACCCAGGCGGTGATGGTGTCCCCGCGGCGCTCGATGCGCATGTGGTAGGTCCGCCCCTGCTCCACGCGACGGGGCGGCCCGACCACGCGATCCTCGGCGTGCTCGTCCATGCGCGCCATGACGTTGAGTGAGTTGTTCCAACCGCCGAAGATCACCACGTAGCTCGTCGCGGTGTAGCTCTCGCTCGTGGCGCGCGACGTCCCGTCGCCGAACACCTCGAGCTTGATGTCGCCCTGCGGGCTCTCGGAACGGACGTCCAGCTCGATCCTCACGTCGCGCGGCAGCCTCCTCCTCAACCACAACGGCCGATTCCTGGCGCCTTGGATGTTCAGCTGCCCATCTTCGATCCGATAGCGACCGCCCGTGTTGTGCCAGTCGTCGCCCACGTCCTCGCGGTCGAACGTGTCGAGGAAGCCCTCGGGCCCGATCGCGGGGTCACCCTGCGGGGTGCACCCGCCGAGCGCGAGCGCAGAGAGGCCGGCGGCGCCGAGCGAGATGGAGAGGGAGAAGCGGAGGGACCAGCGTCTCACGGGCATGGAATGTAGCAGGCAGGGCCGCGGATCGGTCAGCGTTCGGCGAACCGGCCCGTCGCGGCTACTGCCCGCCGGCGCTCGAGATCGCCTGGGCCGCGCCGCTCATCGCGCTCCGCACCGCGCCGACCAGCGCCTGCTGCGCGAGGCTGGCCTCCTGCTCACGGTTGCCGGCGCGCTCGGGCTGGCTGCCGGTGGCGGCCCCGTTGAGCACGCCGCGAATGTTCCGGCCCGGATCGTCGAGCAACATCAGCGACACCTCGCATCGCACCGAAAGTTGTCGCCGCTGCGAGCGACGCTCGATCCGGTTGAGCGACCCTTCGAGCCTCAGCTTCGGGAGGTGGCGGCGCTCGATCTCGCGCGTCGCGCTGGGCGGCAACCGGCCGTCGGGCAGCACCGCGACCCCGCGCAAGACGAGCAGGTTGCGGTTCACCTCGTTGAGCATGGTACGGCTGAGCGCGTCGCCTCCGAAGCTCGCGCGGTTCTGCATCTCGCCCACGATCACGACGTAGCGGATGCGTGGCCAATAGATCTCTTGCTCGCGCGGCACGACGGAGATCGTCGGATACGGGTCGCGCCCGCGCGACGCCGGCGCGGCCGGCTCGGGGGTGCCGCGGTTCGCCTCCTCGATCCGACGGATCGCGCGCTGCGCTTCGGTGCGTACGATCGACTCGCGGTCGGACAGCGCGCCGCGGAGGTGGCTGAGCGCCGAGCGATCGCCGAGCCGGCCGAGGCCGGTCGCCGCGGCCGCGCGCACCGCCGGATGATCGTCGCGCAGCGCACCGGTGAGGTGCGGCACCACCGCTGGGTCGTTGCTGCTTCCGAGCGCGAGCGCGGCGCGGGTGCGCGCGCGGAAGTCACGGCTCGTGCGGAGCACGCGGATCACCGTCGAGTGGTCCGACTGCGCCCACCCGATGGGAGAGCTCGCCGCGTAGAGACACACGGCCACGCCGACGCTCAACGCGACCCACGCTGCCCGACGCGCGAGGCTGCTCGAAGACCGATGCACCGCTCCGCATAGACTTTACCGGGCCTCCCTATGTTCAGGTCAAACCGGATCCGTCGAGGAACCCGCGGTGCGATCGCGCGCGGGGGGTGCGTTTCGAAAAATCCTGAACGATTCTTGGCAGCTCGCCGCTCGGACCGCGCGGGGGGCTCAAGGCGTGACGACGCGCACCCGACAGCTGAATCCGGTCACCTCTGCGCTCGCACCGACCTCGAAGCGATCCGCGGGGACGCTCCTTTCGGTCAGCGCCTGCGTGAGTCGCTCGACGCGCGCCGCTTCACCATCCGGGATCTCGATGCGGAAGCGCCGCGTCGGATCGCCTTCGTACATGCGGGCGAGAAGTAGGCGCGCGAGCTGATCGATGGCTCCGAGAGAGAGCGATCGGATCGTGCCGTCGTCGGCGAAGCGGATCGCACCACGCAGCTCGTCTTGACCGCTCGGCCCGACCCACCGCGGGCGTCCACCCGTATCGGGGCAACCGTCCGCGTCGTCGACGCCGTCGATCGTCTCGCGCTCGTTCGGGCAACGATCGTCGGCGTCCAGCACACCGTCATGATCGTTGTCGAGATCCGGGCAGCCGTCCTCGTCCTCGAACCCGTCGACGTCCTCCGCCGCGTCCCGGCACGCGTCGTCGGCGTCGCCGCGCCCATCGGAGTCGTTGTCGAGGTCCGGGCAGCCGTCGTCGTCCTCGAAGCCGTCGCGATCCTCGGCCACTAGCCGACAACGATCCTGTCGATCGGGCACCCCGTCCTCGTCGTCGTCGAGATCGGGGCAGCCGTCCTCGTCCTGGAAGCCGTCCCGGTCCTCCGGCGCGTCCGGGCACTCGTCGACCGCGTCGTCGACCTGATCGTGATCGTCGTCGCGCGCCGGATCGGTGCAGCCGTCCTGGTCCTCGTCGTGATCGAAGTCCGCGGCCACGAGCGGGCAGCGATCGTCGTCATCCGGGATCAGGTCGCCGTCGTTGTCGAGGTCGGGGCAGCCGTCGTCGTCCTCGAAGTCGTCGCGGTCCTCGGGCAGGCGCGGACACTGGTCCTCGCCGTCCACGCGTCCGTCCTCGTCCATGTCGTGGGTGCGCGGCGCCAGCTCGAGCGCGAACATGCCGCGGAAGCCCGGCGTGCCGACGCCACCGTTGAACCCGGTCCCCAGAACCCAGCTCATCGAGAGGTCGCCCTCGGACCAGCGCACCCCGAGGTCGCCCTCGACCGCGGTGGACGCCTCCGCGAAGACGTCTTGATCGAGCCCCGTCACCGCGCGCACCTCGGCGATCGCGCTCGTGTTCGCGAGCAGGATCGTCGGCACCTGGATCGCACCGCCGAAGAAGAGCTCGTTCTCGAACAGCACGCCGTAGAGGCGCGGCGCGCCGAAGCGGTGGCGGTAGCCGGCGTTCACCGCGACCGCGAAGTCGAGGAAGTGGAAGTCGAAGATCGCCTGCCCCTCGAGCTGCGGCGCGCCTTCACCGGCGAGCGCCTCCTCCTGGCCGAACGGCAGCGTGGCCCCGAGCGCGAGCGCGAGGCCCTCGCCTTCGATGCGCTCGTGCGAGAGCGGGCTGTCGTTGCCGAGCACGCGCACGCGCATGCCGAGATACGGATCGCGCAAAGCGACGGCGGAGACGGCCGGCCCCGCGTCGAGCGGCGAGGGGTTCACGTCCTGATAGAAGACGACCGGCGCGTCGATCCACACCGCGACGCGGCTCGTGATCCCGAGCTGCGCGATGAAGTCGCCGCTCGCGCGGTGCCGCAAGACGGGAAACGTCACGCCGTCGCTGAGCCGCTGCACGGCGAGCTGCTCGCTCGCGTAGCCGAGCCACATCGTCGCGTTCCATCCCCACTCGCCCGGCGTGCGCGTGCCCGGGATGCCGATGAAGCCCCACCGATCGGGCGCAGGGCGGAACCGCTCGACGTCGAGGCTGCGCTCTTGCGCCCGTGTGGAGAGCGGCGCGAGCAGCACGATCGCGACGAGGACGACGCTCGGGAGCCTTCGCATCGGCGCCGAGCATACCAGCGGCCCCTCGGAGTCCGCCCTCGAGTTCGCGTGCGGGCTGGTATCCTCCGCGCGGTGCGCGCTCGGGCGCGCGCGAGACTCGGATGAGCGCTACCGATGGGGACCAGATGCCGCGCGTGCTCGTCGTCGACGACGAGGAGAACATTCGGCTCGTCCTGCGCACGCTGCTACGCAAGCACGGGTTCGAGGTCACCGTCGCGTCGAGCGCGGAGGAGGCGCTGTCGCGGCTCGAGGACGAGCCCCACGAGTTCGTGCTCGCCGACGTACGGATGAGCGGGATGAGCGGGATCCAGCTCACCAAGGAGCTGGTGCGGCGCGAGGTGCCGAGCACCGTGATCGTGATGAGCGCGTACGGCTCGGTCGATCTCGCGATCGAGGCGCTCAAGGCAGGGGCCTACGACTACGTCAGCAAGCCGTTCAAGAACGACGAGGTGCTCCTCGCGCTCAAGAAGGCGGAGGAGCGCGAGTCGCTGCGGCGCGAGAACGCGCAGCTCAAGGCTCAGATCCTCGAGCGCAGCTCGTACGCCGGGATGATCGGCACGAGCGAAGCGATCCAGAAGGTGTTTCGGATGATCGAGAAGGCGTCGGGCTACTCGACGACCGTGCTCATCCAAGGCGAGAGCGGCACCGGCAAAGAGCTCGTCGCGCGCGCGCTCCACGAGCGCGGCGAGCGCAAGCACGGCCCGTTCGTCGCGGTGAACTGCGGCGCGATCCCCGAGTCGCTGATCGAGAGCGAGCTGTTCGGTCACAAGCGCGGCGCGTTCACCGACGCGAGCCAGGACAAACCGGGCCTCTTCGAGGAGGCCGACGGCGGGACCCTGTTCCTCGACGAGATCGGTGAGCTTCCGCTCGGCACTCAAGTCAAGCTCCTTCGCGCGCTACAGGAGGGCACGCTCCGGCGCCTCGGCGAGACGCGCGATCGCGAGGTCGACGTGCGCGTGGTCGCCGCGACGGTGCGGGTGCTGAAGGACGAGGTCGACGGGGGGCGCTTCCGCGAGGACCTCTACTACCGGCTCAACGTGCTCCCCATCGTGGTGCCGCCGCTCCGCCAGCGGCGCGAGGACCTCCCGCTCCTCGTCGATCACTTCCTCGATCGGAACAACGCGCGGCTCGGCACGAAGATCAAGGGCGTGGACGCGCGCGCGCACCGATTGCTCCTCGCGTATCACTGGCCGGGCAACGTGCGCGAGCTGGAGAACGTGCTCGAGCGCGCGATGGTGCTCGCCGACCAGGAGATCCTCCGGGAAGAAGACTTGCCGGATCGACTCCGCGAGCCAGACCCCGTGCAGGCGGTCCTCGCGACCGGCGAGCTCTCGATCAAGAAGACGCAGCGCTACATCGAGGAGACGCTGATCAAGCGCGCGCTCGAGCAGACGCGCGGCAATCGGACGCAGGCGAGCCGCCTCCTCGAGATCAGCCACCGCGCGCTGCTCTACAAGATCAAGGACTACGGGATTCGCTGAGCCCATCCAGCATCGCGGTGACTGTGCACTGGACAGATCCGCGCACCGGGTGGAGCCGGGAGTGGTCACGCCCGAGCGCACCCCGGCGCGGGTTGCCGCGACAGATCGAATGGAACGGCGGTTGCTCGACCGAGGCTGGGGGAAACGCCGGCGGTCAGGGGTGATCGACGGCACCGACGGAGGGGGTAGACATGGGAGACGACTCGGCCAGGTACTCGATCCCGGAGATGACACCCGACCCGACGCGTCCGAGCGCGTTGGCGACGAAGCTGGCGCGGCCGGTGCTCGTGGTGGGCGCGGCAGGCGCGATCCTCGGGGTGGCGGAGCTCGTGCGCGGCGGGGCGACCGACGTGGCGAGCATCGCGTTCGCCGTCGCGCTCTTGGGCGTCGCTTGGGGAGCGCACGCGCTGAGGTTCTGAGCGCGTCAGCCGGCGATCGCCGATCGGAGCGCCTCGATGAGGAGCCGCACCGCGGGCTTCATGGGGCGTCCCGATCGCGTGATCGCGCGGAGCGCGAACGTCGCGTGTCCCTTGAGCCCATCGAGGGCACGTAGACTTCCGCTCTCGAGGTGGGGTCGCACGCTGACCTCGGGGAAGTAGCCGAGGTATCCGCCCTCGATCGCGAGCTGCACGGCCATCTGGAGGAGCTCGATCGTCGCGCCGACCTTGCGCGCGTAGCGATCGCTCGGAAACTGATCGAGCGAGGGCAGGTGCTCCATCCCGAGGAACTCGGGCACCACCGACGGGTGCGTGCGCAGCTCCGCCGCCCGCACGGTGCCGCGCCGATAGAGCGGGTGGCCGACGCCGCACACGAGGACGCCGCGCGAGCTCCCGAGCGCGTGGTAGTCGAGACCGCGCCCTCCCCCGCCGCCGATCGTGAAGCCGACGTCGATGCGATCGAGCGCGAGCTGCTGCTCCATGCGCTGCGGGATCATCTCGTAGGTTCGCGGGTGCACCTCTGGGTGCTCGCGGGTCAGCGCGCTCAGCGCGCGCGGCAGCAGCCCGATCGAGAACACCTCCATCGCACCGACGCGTAGGTCGCCCGCCACCCTCGCGCCCGCCGTGTCGAGCTCCACGCGGAGCGCATCGAGCTCGTCGAAGATCCGCCGGCTGCGCCGCAGCAGCGCCTCTCCCTCGGGGGTCAACGCGACGCGGCGTGTGGTGCGCGCGAAGACCGGCGCCCCCAGCTCGTCCTCGAGACGGCGAATCGCCTTGCTCACGGCGGGCGGGGAGACGTGCGACAGCGCAGCGCCGCGAGCGAAGCTCCCGCTCGTCGCGACGTGGACGAAGTAGCGCAGATCGTCGAGCTGCATTCATTCCTCGTACGACATAGTCCGCTGAAGACTCTTCAGTTGTGGGTATGTATCGCGCGGCCCACCGTCACGCCATGCAGAACACCGCTCGGCTCACCCTCGCGCTCGCCGGCTTCGCCCTCGCCGCCGGCTGCGCCACGCCCTCGATCGCTCCGATCCCGGCCAGCGACGCAGGCGCGCCGCTCGACGCGCCGACCGACGCGGGCACCCTCGCCGACGCCGCGACCGGCTGCGCCGCGGACCTCGCGCCGGACGGCGATGCCTGCATCGGGTGGCGGAGCGCGGCCAGCCCGCAGCGCTGTCTCCGCGCCGCCTCGAGCCTCGCGCGCAGCGACGTGACCCCGCCATGGACGGCGAGCGCGCTCCTCGCGATCGCGTGCGAGGGTGAGGCGACGCAACTCTACTTCCCCGACGACGATCGGTGGGAGCGCGCGGAGGGGGTGACGACCGCGCCGCTCCCGACGCCACCCGCGCTCGACGCGCCGCCCGACAGCCAGACGCCCGAGGCGCTCCTCGCCGCCGCGCGGCTCGCCGACGGAACCTGGGTCGGCATCGCGGGCTCGCTCCACGCGCACCCTCCGTTCGAGACTTGGATCGCGGATCCGGGCTCGAGCGCGTGGCGACGGTCGATCGACGCGCCGTGGGCGAACCCGAACGGCGCGGGTGCGATCGACGACGACGTCGCGGCGTTCGTCGGCGACGCCGCGTGGCGGTTCGTGCGCGAGCCGCGCGCGATCAGTCGAAGGTGACGAGGAGCGCGCGCGCGTCGACCGCGCCGCCCTCGGCGACGTGTACCTGCTTCACGGTGGCGGCGCGCGGGGCGCGGAGCTCGTTCTCCATCTTCATCGCCTCGATGACGACGCACGGCGCGCCCGCTTCGATCGCTTGGCCCGCCGCCACGAGGATCTTCACGACGCGTCCCGGCATCGGCGCGCGGATCTCGGAGCCGCCGCCGCCGACCCCGGCGCTCGGGCGCGTGGAGCGGCGCGAGCGTGGCGAGCTCACCTGGACCGTGCCGCGGCGCTCTCCGCTCGCGACCTGGAGCTCGCCGTCCGCGCCGCCGATCACCAGGTCGAACACGCGCCCGCCGAGCGAGAGGCTCACGCCGCCCGGGACCACGCGCGCATCGCACGGCACGCGCTCGCCGCCCATCGCCACGAGCACCGAGCCGTCGGGCGCGATGGTGACGTCGATCTCGCGCTCGTCGCCTTCGAGGCTGACCGTGTAAATCATCGAGGCCGACCCTATCCGACGCGAGCGCCTCGTCAATGCGAGCCGCGCGCGCGCGCGATGCTGGCGGTCCGTGGCCGACCGTGCGAGGAATCGATCGTGGTCCCCGCGCGTACCGGCGAGAGATGAGCGGATCCGCGAACGAGGGGCGGGCGCCGAAGAAGAAGGGCCGCGCCGCCGACCAAGCACCCGCCAAGGGGGAAGCCAAGGGCTTCCTCGCGTACCTCCGGCACCGCCACGATCCGCTCACCAGCCTGCTCCTCACGGTGCCGGTGTTCCTCGTCTACCACCTCGGGATCCTCCTCATCGACGTGCGCAACGGCGTCGACCTGGTGAGCGGGCTGACGTTCGCGCTCCTCCATCAGAGCCTCGGCGCGTACATCGGGGTGACGCTCGGCTACGTCGCTGCGATCGCGCTCGCGGTGTTCTGGCTCCGCAAGCGCGGCACGATCCGCCCGGCGGAGTTCCTCCCGGTGCTCGGCGAGGCGCTGATCCTCGCGATCGTGATGACGTTCACGGTCGGGTGGGCGACGCAACACTTGTTTCAGTGGCTGAGCGTCGCGCCCGCCGCCACGACGTTCGCCGCGCAGGCTGGACCGCCGGCGCTCGGTCCCGTCGAGAAGCTGGTGATGGCGGCCGGCGCCGGCTTCCACGAAGAGCTCGTGTTCCGCGTCGGGCTGTTCGCCGGAGGCACGTTCGTGCTCCACAAGGTGGTGCGCATCGGCGAGTGGAAGGCCGCGCTCGTGATGGGGCTCCTCTCCTCCATCGTATTCAGCGCCATCCACTACGTCGGACCGTTCGGCGATCCGTTCACGCTCCTCAGCTTCACGTTCCGGGTGCTCGCCGGCGTCTACCTCGCGCTCGTGTACCGCTTCCGAGGCTTCGCGGTCGCCGTGTACACGCACGCGTTCTACGACATCATCGTTTTCTTCCTCTAGATCGACGCACGGGTGCGGCGGACGCGTCGAGCGTCAGCCGTCGACCGTCAGCTGTCGACACCCGCGCTACTCGTCTTGCGCGAGCAGATCGAGCCACGAGGGGAGCCAGGCGATCGCGTCTTGATCCGGCGTCGGGTTGTCCGTCGCGTCGAGGAGCAGCGCGTCGCCGACGCGCCGGGCGCCGAGCTCGCCGAAGATCGCGTCCCACTTGCGCGGACCGCCGCAGAACGTGTCCTTGTAGTTGCGGTCACCCATCCCGACGAGGCCGTATCGCACGCGGCCGAGGTCGGGGCGGCTCGCCACCAGCTCGTCGTAGAGCGGCTCGACGTTCTGCGGGACGTCGCCGAGCCCGGTCGTGGACGAGATGATCAGCACGGTCGCGCGGTCGGCGAGGCCGAGGCCGTCGACGGTCCCCTCCGTGACCATCTCCACCGTATGGCCCTGGCCCTCGAGCTCGTCCTTGACGAGGTCGCCGACCATCTCGGCGTTGCCCATCTCCGAGCCGACGATCAGCAAGATCTCCATCGCGCGCGCGGACGCTCGTACCACGATTCACGGACGCGACCGGTCTCGGAGTGCGCATGGTCACGCCGCCTGCTAACCACCCGCGACCATGAGCGGTTGGAAGCGCACGAAGGAGCAGATCGAGAAGGCCGAGGCCCACGTTTATGGGCTCTTGGAGTTCGTGGGCGACGACCCGTCGCGCGAAGGGCTCCTCGACACCCCGTCGCGCGTGGTCGAGGCGTTCGCCGAGCACTTCGCGGGCTACACGGAGGACCCTCGCGCGTTCCTGGCGACGACGTTCTCGGAGACGAACGGATACGACGAGCTCGTGCTCGTGAGCGACATCCAGCTCCACAGCCACTGCGAGCACCACATGGTGCCGTTCGTCGGCAAGGCCCACGTCGCGTACATCCCGTCGGGGAAGATCGTCGGGCTCAGCAAGCTCGCCCGCGTCGTCGACGCCTACGCGAAGCGTCTCCAGGTACAAGAGAAGTTGACGGCTCAGGTCGCGGACTGCATCAACGAAGCGCTCTCGCCGCAAGGCGTGGCGGTGATCATCCAGTGCCAGCACTTCTGCATGTGCTACCGCGGCGTGCGCAAGCCCGGGAGCTGGACGACGACCAGCAAGCTGCACGGCGTGTTCCTCCGCGACGCCGCCGCGCGGATGGAGCTGTTCACCCTGATCGGGATGAAGCCCGAGATCGGCTGAGCGCGCTCATCCGAGCGCGTCGAGGAGCGCCTTCATCGAGGTGAGCTTGCGACGCGGCGCGCCCTCGGGTGCCGACGTGATCTCACGCTCGTCGATCCGGCTCCACGCATCGAAGTCCACGACCTGCGCGCCTCGCTCCATGAGCAGCGCGTCGAACCGGTCCACCCCCTGCTTCGGCGGCGCGTGCGCGATCTCTTCGAGGATCTTCGCCGCCACGTCGCCCGAGTCCTTGCGGTTCGTCGCGATCACACCGCTCGGACCGCGCTTGGCCCAGCCGACGGCGTACAGCCCGGAGCGGATCTTGCCATCGACGTTCGCGTAGCACGTCCCCGACGGGTCCATCGGCACGCCTTCGAGCTGCGTCGCGCGATACCCGATCGCGGTGATCACCGTGCCGACCTCGAGCGTGTACGTCTCGCCGGTCGGCACCGCGCGCTCTCCGTCGAGGCGCGTCTTCATGATCTCGATCCCGCGCACGTGGTCGTCGCCGAGGATGCGCACCGGCGACGCGAAGAACCGGAGGTGGAGCCGGCGCCCCTTGCTCGTCGGATCGTTCTGGGAGTAGGCGCGGAGAGTGTCCACGATCTTCTCCATCTTCATCTGCTGCTTCGGGTCGGGGACCGAGAACGACTCCGGCAGCTGATCCGCCTGCACGACCGCGACGGTCTTCGTCATGTCGCCGAGCTCGCGCAGCTCCGCGGTCGTGAAGCTCGCCTGAACGGGACCGCGTCGGCCGAGCATGTAGACGTCCGTGTAGTCCGACGCCTCGATCGCCTCCATCGCGTACGGGGTGATGTCCGTCTTCGCCATCTCCTCGCGCGTCCGGCTGAGCACGCGGACGATGTCGACGGCCACGTTGCCGTTGCCGATCACCGCGATGCCGGGACCGCGCAGCTCCGGGTTCAGATCCTCGAAGTCCGGATGGCCGTTGTACCAGCCGGAGAGCGCGCGCGAGCCGTACACACCCGGCAGATCGCTGCCCGCGATGCCGAGCGGACGATCCTCGGTCACGCCGATCGCGAGCACCACCGCGTCGTAGTGCGCCTCGAGCTCCGCGACGGTGACGTCGCGGCCCACCTCGACGTTGCCGAGGTAGCGGACCTCGGGGCGCCGCGCGGTGCGCTCGAAGACGCGCCACACGTTCTTCGTCCCCGCGTGATCGGGCGCCACGCCGCTCCGCACGAGCCCGTACGGGGTGGGGAGCCGGTCGACGATGTCGACCCGCAGGTCGGGGTTGCCCTTGACGAGCGCCTCGGCGCAGTAGAATCCGCCGGGTCCGCTGCCGATGATCGCGACGTGCCGCTGCATGTGGCCGGACATACCGCACGGGTTGCGCGGAGACCAACGGGCGCACAAAAATGCGGCCCCCGCCGGCGCTACGGAATATCCTCGCGCCGGCCGGTCGTCCGTCGGCCGGTTCGGTGGGGTCCCTCAGGAAGTCCATGCGCACGATCCGTCCCTTCTTCGCTCCGCTTCTCGCCCTCTTCGGTCTCGGTGCGGTCCTCCCCGGCTGCGGGGGTGAGAACATTCCGAACACCGACGTTCCGGACAACGCGGAGAACCGCGCGGTGATCAGCTTCGTCGAGGACTACCGCCACGCGGTCGAGCGCCGGGACGTCGGCGGGATCCTCGCGCTCGTGTCGCCGCGCTTCTTCGACGACAACGGGACGATCAACTCCGACGACGATCGGGACTTCGAGGCGCTCAGCGAGCAGATCGCACGCTTCTCCCAGCTCCTCGACGTCCGCTACGAGATGCGATACCGCCGCGTGACCTATCACCCCGACCGCATCCTCGTGGACTACACGTACACGGCGAGCTTCAAGGTCGCGACGCCGCAAGGCGATCGGTGGGAGACGCGCCTGCGCGACAACCGCATCGAGCTCGTCCGCGAAGAGGGCGAGTTCCGCATCATTTCGGGCATCTGAGCGCGCCGCTCGGCCGACGAGAGCGTTGAATCGCTCCGCGCCCGCGGGCTACCATCGCTCCGCCGGCGCACATGGCGGGACCAGGCGACAAGAAGCAGCTCGGCAAGATCTTGCTCCGGCAGAAGCTGGTGACGCCCGGCGAGCTCGAGGAGCTGCTCGAGCATCAGCGCACCACCCCCGGCGCGCGCCTCGGCTCGACGGCCGTGGAATTCGGCAAGGTCGACGAGGTCGACATGTTGCGGGCGCTGAGCGAGCAACACGGCTTGCCGGGGATCGATCTCGCGCAGACCGTGGTCCCGCTCGAGAACCTGCAGCTCATCCCGCACGACATCGCGCGGCAGTATCTGATCCTGCCGTTCAGCGTGAAGGACGAGCACCTCTTCCTCGCGATGGCCGACCCGTCGGATCGCCGCGTGATCGACGAGATCGAGTTCGTGACGGGGCGCAAGGTGTTCCCCTACGTCGCGATCAGCGGCCCGCTCGAGCGCACGATCGAGAGCGCGTACCGACGGCTCGAGGCGGGCGAGCAGTACTACGTCGGACCGCACGCGCCCGAGGAGTACCTCCAGGAGCTCGGGCTCGAGCGTGAGGAGCCCGCGCCGCCGCCGCGCCACCCCAAGCACGCGCCGTCCTCGCCGCGTTTCCGCCCGCCGAGCACACCGGCGATGGCGGTGGTGACCAAGGACGACTCCGGCGTGCTCGATCAGCCGATCCCCGTTCAGCGCAACGCGCCGCGCAAGCTGCCGACGCTCGACGACGCGTTCGGATCGAAGGTCTCGCCGATGCCCTCGAAGGACGCGGGAGCCGGCGCGCGCGCGAGCGGCAAGCGCAGGGTGCTGATCGTCGACGACGAGGACGACATCCGCCGGATGCTCCGGCGCGTGCTCACCGAGCGCGACATCGAGGTCATCGAGGCGTCGCGCGGGAGCGAGGCGCTGAGCGCGGTGCGCGAGCGAGAGCCGGACGTGATCTTGCTCGACGCGATGCTGCCGGAGATCCACGGCTTCGACATTTGTCGCCGGATCAAAGGAAGCAAGAAGTATGGACACATCCCGATCATCATGGTCTCGGCCGTGTATCGCGGATGGCGGTTCGCTGAAGACCTCAAACAGTCTTACGGGGTGAACGAGTTCCTCGAGAAGCCGTTCAAGATCTCCGACGTGATCACCGCGGTCGAGCGCGCGCTCGAAGGCAAAGATCCGGATGAGCAGGCGGAGAACCTCAGCGAAGAAGCGATGGGCTACCTCGAGCGGGGCATCGCGGCTTATCGCGGAGGCGATCTCGACACCGCGATCGATCTCCTACAGCGCGGTATCGGGCTCGATCCGCTCGCGTTCCGACTGCACTACCACCTCGGGTTGCTCTATGGACGGCGCGAGCAGCTGTTCGAAGGGATCCAGGCGCTCGAGACGAGCGTCGATCTCTCCCCGCGCAACTTCTCCGCGCTCAAGAACCTCGCCGTCCTCTACCAACGCGCCGGCTTCAAGCACAAGGCGCGCGAGATGTGGGAGCGCGCGCTCGGTAGCGCACCCGATGAAGAAACCCGGCAAGGGATCAAAGACCATCTCGTCAGCTTGCTCTAACCGACCGGTGGCGTCCGGTCGCGGCGGAATCGTTCCCGTACCTTGCGCGAGCGCGGGGTGTTTTTCCTCGTTGTGGACCCGCGGCCATTCACTCACGGCCCGCTCTTGCGTACTCTCTTCGGATCGTAGCGTCGCTTCTCGTCCGCGGATCGGCGCGCTGAGCGCGCCAGAGACGGCCCATCGATGAAGTTCCTCTGCCCCAACTGCAAGGCCAAGTACCAGATCTCCGACGAGAAGATCGCCGGACGCACGCTCAAGATGGATTGCCGTCGCTGCAACCATCCGATCGTGATCCGCGGCACGGTGCAGCCGTCGAGCAGCTCGCGGCCCGGGAACATCCACGCGGGCGTCGACCACGCGAGCGCGTCGCAGACCGGCCCCTCGATCGCGTCACCCTCGCGGCGGCCTGGCGGATCGCACGTCGGGCAGGCGCCTTCGCGAGGCTCGTCGCGCTCCGCGCTCGGGTCGGACTTCCGCCGCAACGCAGCGGCCGCACCACCCGCACCGCAGCGCCCGACCGCGCTCGACCAGTGGCACGTCGCGATCAACGAAGTCCCGGTCGGCCCGATGAAGCGCGAGGAGGTCGACAAGAAGATGGCCGCCGGTGCGATCACCGGCGAGTCGCTGTGCTGGCGCGAGGGGTTCGACGACTGGCGCGAGGTAAAGAAGGTGCCCGAGCTCGCGGCGTTGCTCCGCCGGCACCAGGCGCGCCCGGCGCCTCCGCCGCCGCGACCGGCGTTCCCCGCTCCGTCGCGCGGGCTCGGCGGGCGCCCGGCACCGGCGGCTCCCGCGTCGCCGCGCCAGACGCCGCGCGCCCCCGTCGCGCCGACTCCCGCCGCGGCTCGCTCGACGCAACAACGCCCCGCGGCGGCGCGCGCGAACGCCCCGGGCAGCCCGATCCCCGGCGGCTCGCTCCCCAACAACGTCGTCCCGATCGGCGGCCGGCTCGGCGCGTCCGCCGCGCCCGCGTTCGACGAGCGCGTCGACGACTTCATGGACGAGGATCCGACCCGCGTCGGGACGGCCCTCGAGTTCGACGAGCTGGAAGCCCAGCTGCGCGCCGACGAGCCGGTGACGTCTCAGCCGGTGAGCGGCGCGGTCGCGCGCGGTGCGACCCCGTTCACGCCCGACCCGGAGCCGGAGCCGGTCCCGACCGCGGAAGCGTTGCCCGAGGAGGCGTTCGATCCGTTCGCCTCTCCGGCGCGCGGGCCGGGGTCCGACGCGGTGGCGGGGTCCTCGCCGAACCTCTTCGCTCCCGCGCCTGCCCCGTCGCCCGCACCCGCGGTGGTGAGCCAAGACGCGGTCCCCGAGCGGCGGCAGCGCGCGATCCCGATCGGCGCGTGGATCGCGATCGCAGGCGCGATGGCGTTCGGCGTCGCGCTGGCCGTGATGGTCGGAACGCACTTCCTCACGCAGCCGACCGAGGTGGCGGTCGCGCCCACCCCGCCGACTCCGGACCCGACGCCGGATCCCACCCCATCGGAGCCGGAGCTCGATCTGCCGGAGGAGCCGACGCCCGAGGCGCCCGAGGCGACCGAGGAAACGACGGCCGAGCCCACCGCCGACGGTGAGACCGCAGCGGGCGGCGGACGCCGTGGGACGACCGGCACCGCGACGCGTCCGGCCGCCCCGTCCGGAAACGGCACCGGGAGCACGGGGGGTCGCGCGCTGACCGACGCGGAGCGCGCAGCGCTGGCCCGCGCGGGCGCGGACGACTCCGCGTTGCCGGCGCCCATCCGAACGACGGGGACGAACCTGCTCGACGATCGGCAAAGGAGCGGCGGCGCGTCCGAGCTCACCGGCGATCAGGTCCGCACGGTGGTGAACAACAACCGCTCGCGCGTGCAGCAGTGCTACGAGGTCGAGGCGCGACGCACCGGGACCGCGCCCAGCCTGCGGGTGAACGCGGCGGTGACGATCGGCGCGAGCGGCACCGTGCAGTCGGCCCGCGCGACGGGGGGGGACTTCGGCAACCTCCAGACGTGCATCGAGCGCGTGGTGCGTCAGTGGACGTTCCCGCGATCGAGCGGGCAGACGCAGACCACCATCCCGTTCGTGTTCGCCGGGCGCGACGGCTGACCGCACGCCCTACCGTCCTGTCACAAGTCACGTTGCGTGCGCCTGGGTGCTTGGCATCGGCCGAGTCTCGGCGCATCGTGCAGCCATGCGATCGCCCCTTCGCGCCTGCCTCCTTTGCCTTGCGCTGACCGCTTGCGACGGCACCCCCATGCTCCCCGACGCCGGCGTGCCGGACGCGGGGCCGGCGTCCATCGACGCGGGACGTACGTACACGTGCGACGAGGGCGTGATGAGCGTCGACGGCGTGCTCGACGACGTCGTGAGCGTGACGCTCGACACGAGCGCCATCGAGCTGGCGCCGCGCGACCTCGGTCCGGACTGCGGCAACGCGAGCGCCGAGGTGCGGTGGGCGCCGCAGGCCGTCGTCGAGCTCCACGTTCCCGGCACGGGTCCGGTTGCCGTGGCGTTCGACACGATCAACGAGGTGACGCTGAGCGGCATCGCGGTCGTCGTCCAAGCGCGCACCGAGTGCACGACGGTCCCGGCGTCGGAGCTGCCGAGCGTGTGCTTCGGACCGGTCGAACCGGGTGGGGAGTGGCGCACGCGCGGCGCGGTGGCCGCAAATGGCGGTGACACGCTCTACTTCATCGTGACCGGCTACAGTCAAGCGCGCGATCTGCAGCCCGGCCTCCTCGACGCGGGGCCGATCCGGATCGACTTCCGGGTGAGCGCCAACCAGCCACCCACCCTCACCTCGGCGGAGATCGTGTACGTCGGTGAGGACGTCCGAATCGACGCGCAGGGGATGGATCCGGACGGCAACGCCGACTCGTTGGCGGTCAACTTCTTTATCGGAAACCAGCTCCTCGATCTCTACGGGACCGGCGCCCCGACCGAGCTGAACTCGCTGTTCGTGATCCCGATGACGAACCCTGCCCCGACCGGGACGACGTGGACCGGCGGCAACACCGTCCCGTCCGACCCGATGGACGGCCGCACCCAGCTCGGCGAGTACCTCGTCGCGCGGGGAGCGGACATGGCGCAGGTGGTCGCGGTCGACGCGCTCAACGGGACGAGCGCGCCGATCATGGTGCCCATCGTGTCGGCCGCGGTCGTCGGCTACGGCGAGGCGTGCTCGAACACGGCGCGCTGCGACGCGGGCTACGCGTGTGGGACCGGCGGGTCGTGCGAGGCGAGCCCCGCGGCGGTCGCGCGCTGCGGGACCGCGCGCGTGGTGACGGTGCCCGCGTTCACCGACACGGCGGTCACCGCGCAGGTCGCCGGCCAAACGGGAGAGGGCACCGGCTTCTTCGGCCCGCTCGCGGGTTGCGCGAGCCCGGACGTGGTGCGCGGCCCGGAGGGCGTCTACCGCGTCGACGTCGCCTCCGGCGTGCCGTTCGATCTCGTGCTGACCACCGACTCGCCGGTGACCGGACGGACCGACACCGTGATGTACGTCCGCACCGACTGCGCGGACCCCTCGAGCGAAGCGATGTGCAGCGACGATCGCGCGATGGGCGATCCGCAGAGCGAGATCGAGCTTCGCGATCAGACCGACGGTTCGTTCTTCGTCTTCGTCGAGCAGAAGTACATCCCGCCGGTCGACACCGCGAATCATCAGCTCCTCATCACCGCACGACCCGTGTTGCCGATGGGCGCGACGTGCGACGACGCCGAGGTGATGAACCGCTGCGCGAACGGCCCCTGCGCGGCGAGCGTCTGCCCCTGATCGGGCGGAGCGCGACATCTGGTAGCCTCACGACGTGAGCATCGACGCGCTGACGGAGCTCGTGGCCGAGGCCCTCTACCTCGCGCTCTACGCGTCCGCCCCCGCGATGGGCGCCGCGCTGTTGGTGGGGATCGCGGTCGCGGTGCTCGGCGTCGCCACCCAGGTGCAGGAAGCGTCGTTGAGCTACGTCCCCAAGCTCGCGTTCGTCGCCATCGCGCTCGCGGCGAGCGGCGCGTGGATGGCGCAGATGATCGTCCGGTTCACGAGCGAGCTCTGGACCGCGATCCCGACGCTGGTCTCGTAGCCCGGAAGACGCGTTGATCGGCCTCGCCGAGACGTGGTGCCTCGACGCGACGGGGCGACCGCTCGGCGCGGTGCTGCCGATCCTCGTCTTGGTCCTCGCGCGCACCGCTCCGCTCGCGTTCGTCGCGCCGTGGTTGACGTGGAGCGCGAGCACCGCCCTCGTGCGCGGGGCGCTCGCGTTCGCGCTCGCCCTCGCGATGACGCCGATCGCGTTGGCCGCGCCCTCGGTGGCGAGCGCGGAGCCCCTGCGGCTGTTGAGCCAGGTCGTGCTCGAGGCGCTCGTCGGGACGTCGTTCGCGCTCGCGTCGAGCGTGCCGCTCTACGCGCTCCGCTGGGCCGGCGAGCTGCTCGACCGCATGGGCCTGCCGCCGCGTCCGTCGATCGCGACGCCGGGACCGATGTCGCGCCTGTATCTCGCGACGGGCGTGACGCTCTTCGTGATCCTCGGCGGTCATCGCGTCGCCATCGGCGCGTTCGCCGAGTCGTTCACCGCGCTCCCGGTCGGCGCGATCCCGGTCGTGTCGGCGTGGGGGATCGACTTCGCCCTCGGGGTCGGCCGCATCGTCACCGCCGCGCTCGGACTCGCCATCGCGATCGCCCTCCCCGCCGCGCTCGCGCTCATCGTGCTCGAGCTCGGCTTCGGCGTCGCGGGGAGGCTCGCGCCGATCGTCCGGGGATGGAGCGCGGCGGTCACCATCCGCGCAGGGCTCGCGGTGGGGTTGGCGCTCTTGACGCTGAGCGCGGCGATCGGGCGGCTCGGACCGGCGATCGGCGACAGCTTGGCGCGAGCGGCGGATCTGTTGGCGCCCTAGGCGATCATTTCCGCGGGCCGGGGCAGGGGCACGGGCAGAGGCAAGGGCTCTCGGTCTCTCGGTTGTGATAGATCCGCCGCCATGGCCATCGAAACGCTGCTCGACCGAGAGACCATCGAGAACCGCGTGCGCGAGCTCGGCGCACAGATCAGCGCGGACTACCGGGGACGGAGCGTCGTGCTCGTCCCCGTGCTCAAGGGAAGCTTCGTGTTCGCGGCGGACCTCGCGCGGGCGATCGACGTGCCCGTCTCGATCGACTTCTTCGGCTGCCGCAGCTACGAGGGCACCTCGTCGAGCGGCGTCGTGCAGACCACGCTCGACCTGAGCAAGCCGGTCGAAGCAAAGCACGTGATCATCGTCGAGGACATCGTCGATACCGGACTGACGATGAAGTACATGCTCGAGAACTTCGAGACCCGGAAGCCCGCCTCGCTCAAGCTGTGCTCGCTGCTCCACAAGCCGGCGCGCACCAAGGTCGACATCCGGATCGACTACCTCGGCTTCACGATCGAGGACGTGTTCGTGATCGGCTACGGGCTCGACTTCGACGAGCTCTACCGGAACCTCCCGTACCTCGGAGTGCTGAAGTCGTGAGCGCGTCGCGGCTCGAGATGATCGAGAAGATGCTCGCCGCGGGGAGCAACGAGCCTTTCCATCACTACGCGCGCGCGATGGAGCTGCGCTCGCTCGGCCGGCTCGACGACGCGCTCGGCGCGTACAAGGACGTCATCGCGCGGTTCCCGACGTACGTGCCGAGCTATCTGATGGCGGCGCAGCTCGCGCAGGAGCTCGAGCGCGACGACGACGCGAAGCAGCTCGCGACGGCCGGGCTCGAGAGAGCGAAGGCGGCCGGCGACGGCCACGCCGCGTCCGAGCTGGAAGGCCTCTTGAACCTACTCTGACACCGCCGCGTCGAGCCCGATCGGTCGCGGCTCGGGCTCGGCGCCTCTCGATGGCGCGCTGCGTTCGAGCAGGCGGAAGAAACCGCTCACGGCAGGTCGCGCGTCGCGCGATCCGGTGTAGCGTGAGCCCCATGCGCCGAGCTCGAATGGTGGCGTTCGCGATGGTCGTCGTCGCCGGCTGCGACGACGGGAGCCCCGTTGACGCGGGGATGGACGGAGGCGTCGACGCGGGACCTGCCCCCGACGCGGGGCCCGCCGATCCGATCGTGTTCGGCGCGATCGGATCGCTCACGAGCAGCGACGGCGCGGACGGCTTCCGCTTCGGCGCGGCGTCCGCCGCGACGCAGATCGAGGACATGAACGAGCACACCGACTGGTACGCGTGGTCGCAGCCGCCGCCCGAGGGGCTCGGGCGCGGCACCGACCCGATCGGCGACGCGGTCCGTGGCTTCTCGTTGGCGCAGACGGACGTGGACCTCATCGCCGCGATGAACCTCGACGCGTACCGCTTCAGCGTGGAGTGGGCGCGGGTCGAGCCGATGCGCGATCAGGTCGACACGACGGCGCTCGATGCGTACTCGGCGTTCGTCGACGCGCTCGTGGCGGCGAACGTGCGTCCGATGGTCACGCTCCACCACTTCTCGAACCCGACCTGGGTCGACGACCCGCGGCGCGTCGCGGACGGGGACGACTGCGCGGCGGGACCGACCGACGCTTTCCTGTGTGGCTGGGGTCACCCCGTCGGCGGCGAGCTGATCGGCGACGAGCTCGCGGAGCACGCCTGCGAGGTCGCGACGCGGCTCGGCGATCGCGTCGACGAGTGGGGCACGTTCAACGAGCCCGTCAACTATCTATTCGCCAGCTACGGCGCGGGTCAGTTCCCGCCGGGACGCCAGCTCCTCTTCACGGACTTCGACGCGTTCATGGGCGTCGTACGCAACGTGCTGCGCGCGCACGCGCTGATGGTGGAGGCGATCCGCACGTGCGACACCATCGACGCGGACGGCGACGGCCGCGCGGCCGACGTCGGGCTGACGCTCTCGGTCGTCGACTGGGTGCCCGCGCGCACCGCGATGCCGAGCACGCGCGACGCCGACGTCCAGGCCGCGCAGCGGATGCGTTACGTCTACCACCAGCTCGTCGTCGACGCGCTGACCGAGGGCACGCTCGACGTCGACGCCGACGGCACCGGCGACGAAGCGCACCCCGAGTGGCAGGACACGCTCGATTGGCTCGGCGTCCAGTACTACTCGCGCCTCGGCGTCACCGCGGCGCCCGCGCTCTTGCCGGTCATCCGCGTGACGCCGTGCATCTCGCCGCTCGGCGAGGGCACGGCGTGCATCCCGCCCGCGGACCCGACGCACTGGGTCCCGGAGATGCGCTACGAGTACTACGAGCCGGGCTTGTCCACGATCCTTGTCGAATACGCCGAACGCTACCCGGGCTTGCCGCTCGTGGTGACCGAGGCCGGCATCGCGACGGACGTCGGTCGACGTCGCGCCGAGAACGTGGTGCGGACGCTCGAGCAGATCCAGGTCGCGCGCGATCGCGGCGCGGACGTGCGCGGCTACTACCACTGGTCGCTGATCGACAACTTCGAGTGGGCGGAGGGCTACGGACCGCACTTCGGGTTGTACCGGGTGGATCGGACCGGGTCGTACCCGCGGACCGCGACGGAGGGCGCGACGGTGCTCGGCGAGATCGCGGCGGGCAGAACGGTGACGATGGCGCACCGGGAGACGTACGGCGGGCTCGGCCCGATGACGCCGGAGGAGTGAGGAGGTGGACGAGGCGACCCGCCACCACCGAGCGCTATCCCCCCGCGTCGTGAGCACGAAACGCGTGCTCGACACCGAGCTCCGAGCTCAACGCGTAGCCCTCCGGCCGCGTGACCAGCGCATCGCCGAGCAGCCCGCGACGCAGCGTCCACACCGCCGTCTGCACGCGCTTCTTCTGTGAGGTGATCTCGGCCCGCTCGCCCGCCCAGCCGGCGCGAAAGAGCGTCTCGCTGTCGCACGCGGCGAGCCGACCGTGCGCGTCGGCGAGCGCGCTCAACACCCGCCACAGCGTGGCGCGGCGCGCGAGCTCGAGGGTGCGGGCGCCGAGCGTCGCGGTCGACGTCGCGTGATCGAGGCGCAACACCAGGTCCTCGCGCGGCGTGCGTCCGGCCAGCCACCGCTCCGCGTTCTCGCGAAGCAACGGTATTTGCACTCGCCACGCGAGGTCAGCGACCCGCGCCGCCGAGACGGTCTCATCGTCGACGGAGCCGAGCAGCGCGACCTCGAGCGTTCCGTCGCCTGCGCGCGCCGCGGCCGCCCGCGCGACGCTCGCCTCGCGCGCGGCCTCTCCCGAATCGCCCGCGGCCTCCAGCGCGACGACGAGGCGGCTCGTCAGGAAGACGGACCCCGAATGATCGCCCTGCGCCGCGAGCTCGTCGCGCGCCTGGCGCAACAGCGGCACCGCGCGGGCCGGCGCGCCGCGGTCGATCGCGATCTCCGCGGAGAAGCTGCGGGCGATCGTCGCGATGCGCGGAGACGCGGGTCGCCGTTCCCCTCCCGCGAGCGTCCGCGCGAGGCGTTCCGCGGTGTCGAGCTCGCCTCGCTGATGCGCCACGAACAACCGCTGGAGCGCCGCGTCCTCGTTCGCGTCGTCGTCGTTCGCTTCCTCGAGGGCGCGGTCGGCTTCGTCGAGCCACGACGCCGCGGTCTCGCAGTCGTTGCGCCACGCGGCGATGTGGGCGAGGTAGATCGCACGATACGCTGCGGTGACGTTCGCGCCAGGGAGCTCGGGCGTCTCGAGGAGCACGCGCTCCGCGCTCTCGTGGTCACCGCGGGCGATCAGCGTGCGCACGAGCCCGAGCGCGACCGCCGCCCGATCGCGCTCGTCGAGCGACCTCGCGGCGGCGCGCGCGCGTCCCCACAGCGCGATCGCGTCCGGCCGCGCGAGGCGACCGATGGCGAGCGGCTCGAGCGCCAACGCAGCGCGGACGACGAGCGCGGGCTCCGCATCGAACGTGAGCGCGCCGAGCTCGATCCGCAGCCGCTCGAGGGTGACCCGCTCGCGGACGGGATCGCGACGATGGGCGGCGCGCGCTCTCTCCGCTTCCTCGAGGACCAACCGCACGTACGCACGCTTCGCCGCGCGCGCGGGCTGCTCGGAGAGCCGCCGCCTCACGAACGCGGCGACCGGCGCGGGGGAGCGCACGAGGCCATCGCGCGCGATCACGAGCCCGCGATCGATGAGCTCGCCCAGCGCATCGATCCCGTGCGCGTCGCGGCGCACGAGCTCGTCGGCGCGGAGCCCGGCTTGCGCGAGCGACAGGACGTCGAGCATCGCACGTCGATCGGCGCGGAGCGGGCGCACGCTGGCGAGCAACACCGCGCCACACGTCGCGTCCTCGGCGATCGCGCGCGCGCTCACCGCGTGGGCGCCGAGCACGCGGGCCTGGACCGCCGCGGCGCGCACCGCGAGCGGCCACCCCTCCGTCGCGGACACCAACCCGTCGAGCTCGGGGACCGGATGCACGCCGAGCCGCTCGAGCTCGAAGGCGAGGAGCGACCTCGTCGCCTCCGCGTCCAGCAGCGCCATGGGCACGCACCGCTCGAGCGAGGAGCCGAGCGGCGCACGCGCGCTCACGATCACCCGGCTCCGCGCGAGCAGCGACTCGATCGCGGCGCGCGCGGCACGCGGTCGGTGCACCTGATCGACGAACACCAGCTCGGCGCGCGGCAGCGCGCGGAGGCGGTCGCGGATGGCCGCGCGATCGAGCCCACCGAGATCCGCGCGAGGCACCGCGCGCCGGCCGAGCGCGCGCGCGATCGCGGACGAGCTGCCGGACCCGCCGAGGCCGTGGACGGTCAGGAGCGGGCCTGCGTCGGTCCGCTCGAGCCACTCCGCGATCTGCGCATCGGCCGGCCGTCCGATCCACACCATCGGATGCGATCTACCAGCTGCCGTCCTCGCGGGCCGCGCTTTGAGCGTTCTTTGAGCGGTCTGCGCGGAGGGTGGCTCCTACGCTCGCACGATGAGCTCGACCCGCGCGTGGATGGCGATGGTGCTCCTCGGCTGCGGCACGCCCACGGTGAGCGACGCGGGGTCGCTCGACGGCGGACTCGACGGCGGGGCCGTCTCGGACGCCGGCCCGCCCGACGCTGGACCGCTCCCCGAGCTCGAGTGGGGCCCGTGTCCCGATCGCTTCCGCGACGAGTGCGCGACGGTGGCCATGCCCCTCGATCACGCGCACCCCGAAGGCGAGACGATCGACGTCTTCCTGTCCCGCCGCGGCTCCGGGCCGCGCCAGCTCTGGCTCTTGCAGGGCGGGCCGGGCGGCTCGGCCGAGCGATTCTTCGGATTGCACGACTTCTTGTCGATGATCGATCCGGAGCTCGAGGTCTACACGATCGAGCACCGCGGGGTCGGCGAGTCCACGCGCCTCACCTGCTCGGCGGAGGCGGAGGACTCGCTGGCCGGCACGCGCATCCACTCCTGGGAGTGGGTCTCCTGCCGCAACGACCTCGTCGCGACGTGGGGCGAGCGTCTCGATCACTTCTCGACGACCCAGGCGGCGAACGACCTCGCGCTCGCGATCGCGCTCACCCGGCGCGAGGGCCAGCGCGTCTTCGTCTACGGCGCGTCGTACGGGACGTTCTGGGCCAACCGATTCGCGGCGCTCCACCCCGATCGGGCGGACGGCATCGTGCTCGACGGACCGCTCGCCCCGGGCAGCTCGCTCGCCGACTACGATCACTGGTTCGAGCCGGTCGGTCGCCGCGTGCTCGGCGAGCTCTGCCCGGCCGCGCCGCGATGCGCGGAGCACCTCGGCCCCGATCCGCTCGCGTTCTTCGAGCGCGTCGTGGCATCGCTCGGCGAGGGCCACTGCAGCGAGATCGGGTTCAATCTCCCGACGTGGAAGGTGCTCTTCGCGCTCTCGCTGATGGACTACAACCTCCGGAACTGGCTCCCCGCCATCATCTATCGACTCGATCGGTGCAGCGCGGCGGACCAGCAGGCGATCGGCACGCTGCTCCAGAACCTGTTCGCGCGCGGCCCCGGGCTCCCGCGCACCTCGCCCGCGCTCCAGATGCACGTCGTGCTGTCGGAGCTCTGGCCGCGCACCCACGTCGACGACGCACCCCAGCTCGCCGCCGCCGAGACCAACCTGTTCTTCCAGAACGCGAACGGCGACACGTTCCCTCTGCAAGACGACTGGCCTCGGTACCCCATCGATCCCGCGCCGGATTATCCGCCGCTCTCGTTGCCCGTGCTCAGCATGGTCGGGACGCTGGATCCGGCGACGCCGGCGGAGATCGTCGGGTACGGCTACCGCGACCACCTCACCGGCCCGCACCAGACGTTCGTCGAGATCCCCTATGGCGCGCACACCGTGCTGACGACGGGCTACCTCATGGACATGGACTCATGCCCCGTCCAGCTCACGCGCGCGTTCTTTCTGGATCCGAGCGGGCCGCTGCCGACGGAGTGCGCCGAACAGGTGCTGCATCCGAGCTTCGACGCTCCGGAGGAGGTGGCGATGCGGTGGTTCGGGGTGGCGGATCTCTACGAGTGAGGCGCGTCGCGGACGGTCACGGTGACGGTCGACGGGTGACGGTCGACGGGTGACGGTCGACGGGCGACGGGCGACGGGTGACGGGTTGCGGCGACAATAATGTTACCGCACTTCGATTGCGTCTCCGGAGGCGACTCTCAGAGCGACGACGCGTCGGACGGCTGGCTGATCTGTCCGTACGCGTCGACGAACGCGATCCGCACGTCACCTTGCGTCGGCGGCGCGCTCGCCCCCTCGGGCAACGGCGGGCAGCCCTGGTGCTCGCTGTACAAGAGCACCTCGGTCTGCGTCGGCGTCGCGCGCGCGAAGAGATCCGGCTCCGAGTCGGCGCCCCAGTACGCGACCACCGCGATCACTCCGTCGGGGATCGGGAACTGGACATGGGCGCGCACCTCCGTGCGCTCGGCGCCGGAGCCCGCGAGCCGGTAGCGCTCCACGCGCTCGAGCCGCGGAGCCGGCGGCGGCGCGCTCCCGGTGACGCGGCCGAACTCGAGCTCGGGATCGCCCGCCACGCCGGTCAGCGTGTACCGGCCGGCCACGCGCGCTCCGTCCGGGCTCACGCGATACAAGCCTGGCGCGATGGGGACGGCCACGGTACGGACGTCGCGGCGGCCTCGGTGCATGAGGATCGGCGGCGGCCCCCGGAACGTTCCGCCGGGCGCCATGCCGACGACGAACGCGGCGCTCGACGGGTGGCGGCCGCCGAGCGGGGTGAGGAGCTGAGGGGAGAACCCCGTCTGCGCGCATCGCGGCTGTGCGCTCGCAAACCAGCCTACGGCCAGGATCGCGGCGCCGAGCGCGAGCGCGGCGGCGGCTCCGATTCGGTCGGGCATGGGGGCCAACCTACACCGTTTGGGCGCCCGTGCTCCCGCCGCGATCGTGATTCGCACGCTCACGGTGTGAAACGATCCGCACGCGCTGCGCCACATAGTCCGTGCGTGCGTCCACACCTCACGCGCCGGCGCGCGGGATGCGGAGCGGGCGAATCCTGGCTTGAACCGTGCTAATGCACCTCCCGTGATGATCCGGGCGACCCGGTCTCCGCTCGCGCGCACCGGCGCGCTCGCGCTTTGCTTGTTGGGTGTCGGCCTCGCGGGCTGCGGCGGACGCACCGCGCTCGAGGACGACCCACCCGAGGCGGCGAACCGCCCTCGCCCGCGCCCCGAGGTGTGCAACGGGCTCGACGACGACCTCGACGGGCTCGTTTCGCTCGGCGTGCTCGACGCCGGGATGGACGCCGGGCCGGCGCGCGACGGTGGCCCGCTCGACGTCGATCTCTTTGTCGACGAGGACTTCCGCGACGAGCAAGGGCGATACGTGCACGCCGACCACTGCGGCGGCTGCAACATGCCGTGCATGCCTCGAGGCGCCGCGATCGAGGTGACGTGCGGGCTCGTCGAAGAGACGCCGACGTGCGTCGCGACGCGGTGCGAGGCGGGGTTCGCTCCCTCGAGGACCGGGCGCTGCGTCCCGATCTACGACCGCTTGTGCCTCCCCTGCGCCGACGACGGCGACTGCGGCGACCTCGACCAAGCCAGCTGCGCGTTCGTGGCCGGCGAGCGACGCTGCTCGATCTCGTGCGAGCTCGGGTGCCCGGTCGGCTATCGCTGCGACGACGCGAGCCAGGTCTGCGTGCCGCTCGGCGGGAGCTGCTCCTGCGGCGAGGACGACAACTTCACGCTCGCCTGTGCGCTGATCGATCCGATGGGCGAGCGCTGCGCGGGCTCCGCCATCTGCATGGGCGGGTTCGTCACCGAGTGCGAAGCGCCCGACGAGGTGTGCGACGAGGTCGACAACGACTGCAACGGCACGATCGACGACGGGTTCCGCGACGCGCGCGGCGCGTACAGCCTCGACATCCACAACTGCGGCGAGTGCGGCGTCGACTGCACGACCAGCACGGTGCCCGAGGGTGACCTCGTGTGCGGCGGCGATCCGTTCGCGCCGACGTGCGTGCTCGCGTGCCCCGACGCGGCCGACGGAATCCAGCCCGGTGACCGCATCGACGCGGACCGCGACATCGCCACCGGCTGCGAGTGCACCGTCACGTCGCTGACCGACGAGCCCGGGCCGGTGCTCGCGGTGGGCGAGGACCTCGACGTCAACTGCGACGGCGCGGACGGCATCGTCGTACAGAGCTTCTACGTCGCGCCCGACGGCGACGACTCCGGCCCGGGCTCGCCGAGCCGACCCTTGCGTACGCTGCAAGTCGCGATGACCCGCGCGGCCGACTCGATCGGGATGCCCGGCGCGCGCCCGCACGTGTTCATCGCGTCGGGGACGTACGCCGAGTCGGTCGAGATCCCGGACGGCGTGCTCGTGCACGGCGGCTACCGGCGCGACTTCCTCGCGCTCGATCCGGACGGCTTCCGCGTGATCGTGCGCGCGCCGAGTGGCTCCACCGCGCCGGGCGGCGCGGCGCTCGTGATGCGCGGCGCGGGACAGACGACCACCTTGGTCGAGTGGTTGGAGGCGCGCGGGCTCGACGCCGCCTCGCCGATGGCGGCCACGTTCGGGATCTACGCGCTCGACCCGGGCGCGCAGCTCACATTGCGCGACATGACGGTGATCGCCGGCGTGCCGGGCGACGGCATGGCGGGGACCGATGGGACGGCGGGGCGCGCGTTCCAGATGGCGCCGATGGACGGCGCGCCGCCGCGCGGCGCGGTGGAGGACACGTCGCACACCTGCTTGATGACCCCGGCCAACCGCGTGGCGGGCGGGAACGGCGGCGTCAACGTGTGTAACGGAGTGGATGTCGGCGGGGGCGCGGGCGGCTCGCCGAGCTGCCCGATCTTCGCGACCGCGTCGCCGTCCGGAGCGAACGGCCGACCTTCCGGCGCGGTGCCCGGCGGCGGCGGCGGCATGGGTGGCGAGGCGTCGCGCGGGCCGATCCAGGTGATGGGACCGGGCAGCAGCTGCCCGGGTCCGTTCGTGTGCTGCGGGCTCGCGGACTTCAGCGTACCGACCGACTTCATGGGCCCGCAGGCGGGATCGTCGGGAGCGGGCGGACGCGCGGGCTCGCCGGGCGGCGGATGCAGCAACGCGCTCGGCGCGTTCATGGGCGACGCCTGGCGCGGCGACGTCGCGACGGCGGGGACGGCCGGCAACGCGGGCAGCGGCGGTGGCGGCGGCGGTGGCGGCGGCGGCGCGGTGCTCGACTTCACATTCGGTCAGTGCGAGTTCGCGGACGGCCTCGGCGGCGGCGGCGGCGGCGGCGGCTCGGGCGGCTGCGGGGGCACCGCGGGCACCCCCGGCACGAGCGGCGCGCCGTCGATCGCGATCCTCTTGCGGCGCGGGACGAGCGGCGCGGCGCCGACGATCCGCAACGTGCGCATCGTCCCCGCCGACGGCGGTCGGGGCGGCGACGGCGGCGCGGGCGGCGCGGGTGGACGCGGATCGCCCGGCGCGTTCGGCGGTGAGCTCCCGCTCGCTTCGCGCTCGACGCCCACATTGGCCGGCCCGTTCCCCGGAGGCCGCGGCGGCCAGGGAGGCCCCGGCGGAGATGGTGGCGGCGCGGGCGGCGGGTGCGGCGGCGCGTCGGTGGGGATCTGGGCGCTCGGGATCCCGGCCGGCGGCGCGGTGGCGGAGTGGCGCGCGCAAAACGACTTCGAGCTCGGCCGGCCGGGGCAGGCGGGACGAGGCGGCGGCGGCGCGGCCCCCGGCGGCGATGGCGCGGAGGGAGGAGCGGTCGATGTCATCGTCAACTGAACGTGCGATGCTCTTTCGATCCATCCTCGCGTCGGTCCTCCTTGCGGGTTGCTATCAATCGCACCCCTGCGCCGGGGAGACATGCAACGCGGCCGACGACGACTGCGACGGGATGATCGACGAGGACTTCGTCGATGACGACGGGTTCTATCTCGCGGTCGACAACTGCGGAGAGTGTGGCGTCGTGTGCCAAGACGTCTTCCCCACTGCGTCCGAGGTCGCGTGCGAGCGCGACGACGCGCGCGGGGCGGGGGTCTGCGTGCTGGTCGCGTGCGCGGAGGGCTTCCATCGCGCCGACCAGGGGAGCTGCGCGCCCGACGTGCCGGTCCTGTGTCTACCGTGCGAGGCCGACGCCGACTGCGCGCTCCGCGTTCCGGGCGCGCGCTGCCTCGAGACGGGCAGCGGGCAGACGCGGTGCGGCCAGCCGTGCGGCTCGCCGATGGAGTGTCCCGACGGTTTCTCGTGCACCGAGGGACAGTGCGCGCCGGACAGCGGCTGGTGCGCGTGCGACGCGACGACGGAGGGCGCGGAGATCGCGTGTCTGCTCGAGGTCGCGGAAGACGGTCACGCCTGCGTGGGCGTCCAGCGCTGCGGCGCGGACGGACCGGGACCGTGCGAGCCGGCGCTGAGCGAGGCGTGCGATGGACAGGACGACGACTGCGACCGCGGCGTCGACGAGGACTTCCGCGACGAAGAGGGGCGCTATGTCGCGCGCCTCCACTGCGGCGGCTGCGCGATCCCGTGCGTCGAGCCCGGCCCCAACATGCTCGCCGAGTGCCTGCCCGACGGAGCCGGCGTCCGCTGCGACATCGACTGCCTCGAGGGCTTCGTCGACGTCGATCGCATCCTCGCGAACGGCTGCGAGTGCGAGCGCTGGACGGGGATGGGCCCGCCGCCCGCGATCGGCGGCGACAGCGACTGCGACGGCGTCCCCGACGACACCGATCTGTTCATCTACGTGACGACGATGGGGAGCGACACGAACCCCGGCACGCTCGCTCGGCCGATGCGCACGCTGAACGCCGCGTTGTCACGCGGTCGGACCGAGAACAAGTCCGTGCTCGTCGCGCGCGGGATCTACGACGGGCCGATGAACGTCCTGGGCGGCGTCTCCATCTTCGGTGGCTACAGCCCCGACTTCACGGACCGCGATCTCGAGCTGTTCCCCGTGACGATCGAGCGGCGCGATCCGGGCCTCCCCGTCGTCGTCTGCCAGAACGTGACGGCGGCGACCCAGATCGACGGCTTCACCCTCATGGGCTCCGACGCGGTCGGCGCGGGCGAGGGCTCGACGACGATGTATCTCGACGGGTGCGGCCCGGCGGTCTCGTTCTCGACGCTCGAGATCTTCGCGGGCCGCGGATCCGACGGCGACAACGGCGTCGACTCGAGCGCGCGCCTCGGCGACTGGGGCGTCGGCTCGCTCGCCGAGCTCGACGGCGGCGCCGGCGCGAACGGAGCGGGCGGCACGCCGACGGGTGGCTTCTGCTCGATCGTGGCGGGAGGCCCCGGTGCGACCCACCTCTGCCGGATGGTCGACGTCAGCGGCGGGAGCGGCGGCGCGGCGAGCTGCGTCGAGACGGGCTGCACGAACGGGCGGCCGTGCGGCAACGCGGGTTGCGTCGACTTCACGGTGGGTGGCGTGTGCGACTTCGCGGCGGTGCTCGCGGCGGCGACGCCCAACCCGGCGCCCGGCGCGGGCCGAGGTCCGATGCCCGGCGACGCGGGCGTGCTCACCTACAACGCGCCCACCGATCGCGGCGTCTGCAACTTCTGCGACGACAACCCCACCCTTCCGCGCGACTCGGCGCACGGTGGCGACGGCGGATCGGGCAGCGACGGCCTCGGCGGCCAGGGGTGCATCACGCCGCCGGCCCTCGACCCGGCCGACGGGGTGTTCGCCGGCGGCGGCGGCACGATCGGCACCGACGGCACCGACGGATCGGGTGGCGGCGGCGCGAGCGCGGGCGCGGGCTACGACGTGATCGGCGGCACCGCGGGGACGTGCAGCGATCAGTCGGGCGGCAGCGGCGGCGGCGGCGGCGCGGGTGGCTGCGGCGCGCCGGGCGCGACGGGCGGCGGGGGCGGCGGCGTGTCCGCGGGCGTCGTGGTTCGGTTCGCGAATGGCTCGACGAGCGGGCCGAGCTTCTCCGACGTGCGCATCGTGACCGCGAGCGGCGGCCGCGGAGGAGATGGCGGGGTCGGCGCGGACGGAGGCAACGGAGGCAGCGGCGGCAACGGCGGCGTCGGTCGTCACTGGTGCGCGCGCAACGGCGGCCGCGGCGGAGACGGCGGGCGCGGCGGAGCGGGCGGCGGCGGCGGCGGTGGCTGCGGCGGCGGGAGCCACGGAGTGGTGATCGTCACGCGCATGCAGGACGCCGCGGCGTACCAGGCGAGCCTCGCGATGTCGCTCACCATCGACAGCACGGGCGTGGCGGGACGTGGCGGGCGCGGCGGGTTCTCCCCGGGCCTCCCGGGCACGAGCGGCTCTGATGGAGCAGGGCAACCGATCTTGACGCGGCCCTGATCGTCGGAGCGCTCCCGACCTCCCTCGCCCAGCGTTCGCGCGCCTCGGTCGATCGACGGCTCGACGCGCGAGCCCGCCGCCGCGCGTGATGTGTCAATGCGAGACGAGGCCGACGCACTGCGCGTCGTCGAGCAACCCGTAGGTTCGGCACACCGACTCGTACGCGGGGCCCCGAACCTCCAGGCACTCCCGCACCGCGCGGCCACAGACCGGGCCTGGCTCCGGCGGCTCGCACCAGACGTCTCGCAGCATTCCGCAGTCGACGTACGTGGGCCAACCGCGATGACCGCATGCCGCCTCGCGCGCGGGCTCGTCGTCGGGGTAGAGCTGCTCGGCCCGCTCGAGGCAACATGGGTACGCGCTCGGGCACCCGATCGCGAGCTGACTCTCCTCGCGGTAGGCCGCCAACTCCCTCGGATCCGGCGCCCCCGCGCGCTGCGCGCCGAGGACGATGCTGGCGACGAGGACGCCGAGCGCGACGGCCAGCGCGAGCAACGCGCCGCCACCGCCGAGAAGGAGCAAGCTCCATTGCGATCTCGATGGCCCCGACTTCGCGGGCGGCGAGGCCGGAGCGACCGGCGCCATCCCGCTCCGGGTGGCGGGCCACGCGGCGGAGACGGGTCCGCCCGGCGCGGTGCTCGCGCCGGAGCCGATCGGGGGCGAGCGCCCGGCGCCGGGGGCATCGCCGGCGATCGTGTCGCGCGGACCCGAGACGTCCGTCACACCGAGGTCGCCGAGCTGCAGCGAGCGCGACAACGTGCGCCGGATCGGGGCGCGCGCGCTCGCGCGAAGCAGCGCCTCGCGCATCGTGGCCGCGTCGGGGAAGCGCGCGTCGACGGGGACGAGCGCGCGCTCGAGGACGCGGCGCAGCGCGGGCGGCAGCACGTCGAGCGGAGGTGGCCCCCGCAGAACGGCGACCGCGACCTCCCGCATCGATCCACGATACGCGCGCAGGCCGGTCACCGCCTCGTAGAGCACGATCCCGACCGACCACAGGTCCGCGCGTGGGTCGACCGACGCGCCGCTCACCACCTCCGGCGCCGAGTACCCCGCCGTCCCGACGAACATCCCTTCCGCGGTGAGCCGCGCCGCACCGGCGAGCCGCGCGATCCCGAAGTCGATCAGCCGCACGTCCACGCGCCCTGCCCGATCGACGAGGAGCACGTTGGCCGGCTTGACGTCACGATGCACGACCCCGCGTGCGTGCGCGAAGTCGAGCGCCGACAACAACGACTCCCCTATCCACGCCGCCTCTTCGAGGGAGACGTATTCCGTCGATCGCAGGCGCTCGTGGAGCGTCTCGCCTTCGACGAGCTCGAGCGCCATGTACAGCGTGCCGTCGGCGCCCTCCCCGCACTCGCGGATGCCGACGATGTTGGGATGGGAGAGCGCGGACAGCACGCTCGCTTCGCGGAGGAAGCGACCGGGATCGCGCTGCCGATGGAGGACCTTGAGCGCGACCTGTTCGGATGTCTCCACGTGCTGCGCGCGGAACACCTCGGCGAATCCTCCGCGCCCGAGGGGCTCTCCGAGCACGTAGGGACCGAGTTGGGAGGGCGGGCTCGTCACCGGAGGCTCGAACTTCGCGCTACCGCGCGGCGCGGGCAAGAAGGCGGATCGGGTGGTCGACGAGATCCGAGGCCGTCCCGCCGTACGACGGCAGCGCTGGCCGCAACGTTCGTTGCTACGTCTAAGTCGGTCGCCGAAGTCGGTCGGCCGAAGTCGGTCAGTCGCGGCCGGTCGCCGCGCGCAGCGCGTCGTAGAGATCCGGGTACGTGAACGCGAAGCCCGCCTCGACCGCGCGTTTGGGAACGACGCGACGGCTCGCGAGCAGCTCCGTCGCGAAGCCGCCGAGGACCGTCTCGAGCGCGAGCCGCGGCGCGGGGAGGAACGCCGGGCGGGACAGGACGCGCGCGAGCGTCGTCGCGAACTCGCTCTGCCGCACCGGCGTCGGGGTCGCGCAGTTGTAGGCTCCGGTCCAGCTCGGATCCTCGATCGCGCAGACGATCATGCGGGCCGCGTCCTCGACGTGGATCCACGGCCAGTACTGGCCCCCGTCCCCGATCTTCCCCCCGAGCCCCATCTTGAAGAGCGGCAGCATGGCGCCGAGCGCGCCCCCGTCGGCGCCGAGGACGAGGCTCAGGCGCATTCGGACCACCCGCACGCCGAGCTCCTCGGCGCGCATCGCTTCCTCTTCCCACTCGCGGCACACGTGCGCGAGGAAGTCGTCGCCGGGCCCCGAGGCCTCGTGCAGCTCCTCGTCGCCGCGCGAGCCGTAGTATCCGATCGCGCTCGCGCACACGAGGACCGAAGGAGGCTCCTTCGCCTTCGCGATCGCGTCGACGATCGCGCGCGTGCCCAGCGTGCGACTCCGTTCGATCGCGCGCTTCTTCGATCGCGTCCAGCGCCCCGAGACGGGCTCTCCGGCGAGGTGGACCACGCCCTTTGCCCCGTCGACGGCCTCCGTCGGCAGCGCGTAGGTCTCGGCGTCGTAGACGAACGTCCGACCGACCGCGCCGCGCGGCGGCCGGACGCTGCGCGAGAGGCCCCGCACGAAGTAATCTTCATGGACGAGCATCGGAGCGAGCGTCGCTCCGACGAACCCGGTGACGCCCGTGACGAGGATCTCGCTGGCCACGCCGCGCGGTTATGGTGCGGCGGCTCGCCGAACGCCAGTCGCTCGCGAGCGGATCCGTGACGCCCCGCGCCCCCGCTCGCGGCCGCGTGCCGATCGCATCGAGGGCTCACCCATCGTACGCTCCGCGCCGCGTGAGCCCGCTGCGACGCGTCTTCCTGATCCACGGCATGGGTCGCTCCGCGACCTCGCTCGCGTTCCTCGCGATGCGCCTGCGCGCGGCGGGGTATCGCGCGTCGACGTTCGGCTACACGGTCCGTGACACCCCGATCGAGGTCATCGGCGATCGATTCCGCGTGCACATCGAGGGCGTGGTCCGCCGCGACGGCGACGAGGGAGGCTACGCGGTGGTCGGCCACTCGCTCGGCAACATCATCACTCGCCTGGTGAGCCCGACGCTGCCTCGCGGCTTCCGCCGCTTCGCGATGCTCGCGCCTCCGAACCGCCCGCCGCTGCTCGCCGCGAAGCTGAAGGAGCAACCTCTCTTCCAGGTCCTCACCGGGGACGCGGGACAGCGATTGGCCGACCCCTCGTTCTACGCGCGCCTGCCGATCCCCGACGTCCCGACGGTGATCTTCGCCGGCGACGCCGCGAAGCGGCTCGATTTCCTGCCGTTCGACGGCGCCGCGGCGGACGGGATCGTGAGCGTGGAGGAGACCCGGCTCCCCAACGTCCGTCACCGCGTCTTCCCCGCGTGGCACACGTTCATCATGAACCACCCGGACGTGGTGAAGGCGTTGCTGGAGTTTCTCGGCGAGGGGGGCTGAGGAATCCCCACCCGGATGCGAACCGCGCGTCTCGGAAATCCCCCGCGAATCCCCTCCGGTCTCCTCCCCCGCACGTCCCCCAGCACGCCGGGTCCGGGCTGCTATGATGCGCGCCACTTTTCGGGAGCGGACGTACGATGAAGGTGCTTTTGGTCGGCGGTGCGGGGTACATCGGCATCCCCCTCGCGGAGCGGTTGCTCGAGCGCGGCGACGAGGTCGCGATCTACGATCGCTTCTACTTCGGGGAGGAACGGCTCGAGGCGTTCAAGAGCAACGAGGGGCTGACGCTCTTCCGCGGGGACTCGCGGACCATCGAGCCCGCGATCTTCGAGGGGGTCGACGCGGTCGTCCAGCTCGCCGCGCTCTCCAACGATCCCGCGTGCGAGATCGAGGAAGGCCTCAGTCAGGACATCAACCTGACCGGCACGCTGCGCTGCGCGCGGCTCGCCAAGCAGGCGGGCGTGAAGCGCTACGTGTTCAGCTCGTCGTGCAGCGTGTACGGCGCGGGGGTGAGCGGCGCTCTCGACGAGCAGTCGCCGAAGAACCCGGTGTCGCTCTACGCGAAGCTCAAGATCGAAGCGGAGTCCGCGCTCGCCGAGATGGCGGACGGCGACTTCGTGGTGACCGCGCTCCGACACGCGACCGCCTATGGGCTCGCGCCGCGGATGCGGTTCGATCTCGTCGTCAACCTGATGACCCTGCACGCGTTCAAGAACGGGAAGATCTTCGTGCTCGGCGGCGGGATGCAGTGGCGGCCGCTCGTCCACGTCCGCGACATCGGCAAGGCGTTCACCCTCGCGCTCGACGCGCCGGCCGAGAAGGTGCAGCGGCAGGCGTTCAACGTCGGGAGCGACGAGCAGAACTACCAGATCCGCACCATCGCCTCGATCGTCGCGAGCATCGTGCCTGGCGCCACCGTCGAGGTGGTGCCCGACGATCCCGACAAGCGCTCGTACAACACGAGCTTCAAGAAGGTGCACGAGGTGCTCGGCTTCACCGCCGAGTACGACGTCGACTTCGCGGTGTCCGAGATCTACGACGCGCTCCGGCGCGGGCTGCAAGACGACATCCGCACGCGCACCCTCGCGTACTACCGGCACCTCCTGGACGCGGAGCGCCTCGTGAAGTCGCTCTCCATCGACGGGAAGCTGCTGTGAGCGAGGGCTCGTCGGACGCGACGCTCGAGGGCGTCGACTTCTACCGGCATCAGCTCGGCGACGCCGAGGTCGAGGCGCTGCGCGAGACGATCGGCTCGCTGTTCCTGACCACCGGACCCAAGACCAAGGCGTTCGAGGAGGCCCTCGCGGCGCGGCTCGGGGTGAAGCACGCGGTCGGTCTGAGCAGCTGCACGAGCGCGCTGTTCCTCGCGCTCAAGGGGCTCGGGATCGGCCCCGGCGACGAGGTGATCACCACGCCGATGACGTTCATCGCGACGGCGAACGTCATCTTGCACTGCGGCGCGCGCCCGGTGCTCATCGACGTCGAGCCCGACACCGGCAACCTCGACGTCGCGAACGTCGCCGGCGCGATGACCGAGAAGACCAGGGCGATCCTCCCCGTGCACCTCTACGGGCAGATGGTCGACATCGTCTCGCTGCAGAAGCTCGCGGACGAGCGCCAGGTCCACGTGATCGAGGACGCCGCGCACGCGGTCGAGGCCGCGCGCGATCGGCTCTGTCCCGGCAAGGCGTCCAAGGGCGCCGCGTTCAGCTTCTACGCCACGAAGAACCTCGCGTGCGGCGAAGGCGGCGCGTTCGCGACCGACGACGACGAGCTCGCCGCGCGCGTGCGCACGCTCCGCAGCCACGGGATGAGCAAGGAAGCGTACGGTCGCTACCACGGCGCGTACACCCACTGGGACATGACGGAGCTCGGCTACAAGGCCAACCTCCCCGACATCTTGGCGTGCGTGCTGCTGCCGCAGATGCCGAAGATCGACGAGCGGCGCGACAAGCGCCAGAAGCTCTGGGAGACGTACCGCGACGCGCTGAGCTCAGCGGGCTTGCTCGGCGAGCGTGTGCAGATCCCGGCGGTGCGCGAGGCCTCGGTGCACTCGCATCACCTGTTCACGGCGTGGGTCGCGCCGGATCGGCGCGACGACGTGCTCGGTGCGCTCCAAGCGGAGAAGATCGGGGTCGCGGTGAACTACCGCGCGATCCACCTCCTCACGTACTACCGCGAGACGTTCGGCTACGATCGCGGCGCGTTCCCGCACGCGGAGCGGATCGGCGACTCCACCCTCTCGCTCCCGTTCTTCGTCGACATGACCGAGTCGCAGGTGGCGCGGGTCGTCGACGCCCTCGCGCGAGCCCTGCGCTGAGCCTCACGATCGGCTGAGACCCGATGAGCGAGACGAACGACCCCGGAGGTGACGCAGACGATCCGTTCTTCAGCGTGGTCGTCCCGTTGTTCAACGAGGAGGGGAACCTCAGCGAGCTCTACGAGCGCCTCACCGCCGTGATGGAGGGACTGGCGCGTCCCTACGAGGTGATCTTCGTCGACGACGGGAGCCGCGACTCCACGCCGGAGAAGGTGCGCGAGCTCCACGACTCCGATCCCCGGATCCGGCTCATCCGGTTCAGCCGCAACTTCGGGCACCACATCGCGATCACGGCCGGGCTCGACGAAGCGCGCGGCGAGCGGATCATCATGATGGATGGCGACCTCCAAGATCGCCCCGAAGCGATCCCGGATCTGTTCGCCAAGCTCGAGGAGGGCTTCGACGTCGTCTACGGGATCCGCGCCCAGAAGAAGCACTCGCTCTTCAAGCGCGTGACGTCGTGGATGTTCGTGACACTGATGCGGCAGGTCACGACCGAGAACGCGGAGATCACGACGAACATCTTCCGCATCATGACGCGACAGGTGGCCGACGCGGTGCGCGAGTGCCGCGAGCAAGCACGCTTCGTGGTCGGCCTCTTCAGCTGGGTCGGGTTCAGGCAGACCGCGATCGAAGTGATCCACGGCGCGCGTCACGCGGGCGAGACGAAGTACTCGCTCGCGAAGATGTTCCGCCTCGCGTTCAACGGCATCACCTCGTTCTCGCGCCTGCCGCTCCAGGTCGCGAGCCTGCTCGGGATGGCCGTGTCGGTCGGCGCGTTCGGCCTCGGCTGTTACTACATCGTCATGAAGCTCCAGTACGACACGCAGGTGACGGGCTGGACGTCGACGCTGGTGGTGATCCTGTTCCTCTCCGGCGTGCAGCTGCTCTGCCTCGGCGTGCTCGGGAGCTACATCGGACGCATCTACGGCGAGGCGCAGAACCGGCCGCTCTACGTGGTCGCGGAGCGCCTCGGCAAGGGTCCGCCCGACCCGCACATCGGGCGCCGTCGATGAGCCGGCTCGCGAGCTCCCCGTTCGAGACCGAGATCACCGGCCACCCGATGGGGAGGCTCACCGTCACGGACGAGCCGCCCTCGCTCGAGGAGCTGGTCGCCCGAGCGCGCACCGACGGGATGCGCCACCTCGTCGCGACGGTGGACGCGACCGCGTACGACACCGCCGATGCGCTCGCCGGGCTCGGGTTCGCGTTGGTCGACGTCGGCGTGACGTTCGCCCGCGCGCCGGAGCCGGGACGAGGCGGGCACCCGCGGGTGCGCGAGGCGACGCTCGCCGATCGCCCGGACATCGAGGCGCGCTGCGCGCCGATCTTCCGGACGAGCCGCTACTACCGGGACTCGTTCTTCACGGAGGCGCAAGCCGACGAGGTCCACCGTCGCTGGATCGCAAATAGCTTTGCGGGTCGCGCCGCGAGGATCTTCGTCGCCGACGACGACGCGGGCCGCGCCGGCGGCTTCATCACGCTGCTCGTCGACGACGCCGCGCGCGTGGGGCGGATCGAGCTGCTGGGCGTCGCGACCGACGCCGGCGGGCGCGGGCTCGGCGCGGGCCTCGTCGACGCGTCGCTCGGATGGCTCGCCGGTCGGGTCGAGCGCGTCCTCGTCAAGACGCAGTCGACGAACTTCCGGGCCGCGAACGTGTACGAGCGGGCGGGGTTCGTGCTCGCGCAGAGCGACTTGACCTACTCGCTTCGCCTCTGAAGCGCTGATCGGCCGGCGACGTCCCCGACGAGGGGCGCGGTCGTTCGCGAACGCAACTTGTGGTGAAGCTGGCGCCACCTCCCGTATCATGGAGGAGGTGAGCCCGCGCCGCTGGATCGAGTGGCTGATTCCACCGCCGGTGCTCCAAGCGGGAGGATCCGCGGCGCGTCGCGCCAACGTCGCGGTCGGCGTCCTGCTCTTCGTGCTGGTGACCTCCGTCCTCGTGAGCGCGACGCGGCTCGCGCTGGGGTTCGATGCGCCGATCGCGTTGCCGACGATCGGAGCCGTCGTCGCGCTGATGGCGATGTTCCGCATCAGCGGCAACCTCGAGCTCCTGGCGCACGGCCTCGGCGCGCTCCTGAGCATCGCGACGGTCATCCTCGTAGCGCTGGCCGGCGGGGTCGGCGCACCGCCGATGTATGCGCTCGCGATCATCCCGCTCCTCATCGTCTTCATCGGTGGCCTCAAGCCGGGCGCGGTGTGGCTCACGTTCTGCTGCCTCGCGCAGATCGCCTTCAAGCTGATCGCGGTCTTCCAGGTCGAGCTGCCCGTCCGGGCCCAGCCCGAGCGCGCGCTCCCCACGCTGGGTGGGCTCCTCATGAGCGTCGGCGTGTTCGTCCTCGCCTATGCGTACGAGCGCGCGCGCGCAGCCGACGAGCGAGCGCGCGACGAGAAGGCGAACGAGCTGGCCGCCCTCCTCCGCGCGTTCCCCGACATCGTCTTGCGTCTCGATCGGAGCGGTCGCGTGCTCGATGCCCACTCCGAGCACGTCGAGCGGCTGCACCCCGATCCGCACACCATGCTGCTCGCCGACCTCTTCGAGGAACGCGCCACCGTGGAGGCGGCGGTCGAGCGCGCGGTCGTCGAGCCCGTCGAGCTCGAGGTCAGCGCCGCGCGGTCGACGTGGAACCTGCGCCTCGAGCCGTTCGGCGGCGGGCTGCTCGCCGTCGCCCGCGACGTCACCGGCGCACGACAGATGGAGGCAGCCCTCGTGGAAGCGCAGCTCCACGCGTCGCTCGAGCGCGCCGACCGCATGTCCTCGATCGGGATCCTCGCGGCCGGCATGGCACACGAGGTCAACAACCCGCTCGCCTATCTCGCGGGCAACCTCAGCTTCCTCGCCGAGCGCCTCGCCGCCGATGCCGAGGGGACGGCCGCGCTCAACGACGCGCAGACCGCCGTCGAGCGGATCCGACGGATCGTCGCGGACCTGAAGCTCCACGCGCGGAGCGAAGAGCCCGACGAGCGCGAGGAAGCGGTGCGCCTCGCCGAGGTGGTGTCCGCCGCGGTGAACCTCGCGCGCAACGAGCTCCTGCACCGCGCGCACGTCGAGGTCGACGAAGAGGACGCGCCGCTCGTCCTCGGCAACGAGCGCCGGCTCGTCCAGGTCATCCTCAACGTCCTCGTCAACGCAGCCCAGGCGATCCCTCCCGGAAACGCGTCCGACAACCTCGTCGCGATCCGCATCGGCACCGACCGAGACGGATGCGCGCTCGTACGGGTACGCGACACCGGCCCCGGGATCCCGGCGGAGATCCTCGACAAGGTCACTCAACCGTTCTTCACCACGAAGCCGCCCGGCGTGGGCACGGGCCTCGGGCTCTCCGTGTGCGCCGGCATCGTGCAGGGTCTCGGCGGCACGCTGAGCCTGGCCAGCCCCGAGGGCGGCGGCGCGGAGGTCACGATCCGCCTGCCGCCGGCACCGCCCAACGTCGTGCTTCGGGCGCCAGAGCGAAGCGAGGTCCGGGTCGAGCCCAAGCCGGGTCGGATCCTCGTGGTGGACGACGAGCCGCTCGTGCGCCGCGCGCTGCGTCGCCTCCTACGCCGACACGACGTGGTGGAGGCGGCGAGCGGGGCATCGGCGCTGGAGGTGCTCGCGGAGGATGACGCGTTCGACGCGATCCTCTGCGACGTGATGATGCCCGACGTCACGGGGATCGAGCTCTATCAACAGATCCGTGAGCAGCACCCTGAGCTCGGCACGCGGCTGGTGTTCATGACGGGCGGCGCGTTCGACGCGCGGGTCGGCGACCTCCTCGAGGCGGTGGTCGGCGACGCCACCGTCGTCCAGAAGCCGTTCCAGTCCGATCAGCTCCGCCGCGTCCTCGCCGATCTCCTCGGCGCGGCCTGATCGCGAGCCCCGGCCGGCTACGCGGTGCGGCGCCGCCGCGCGCGCGCGCCGAGGACGAGCGCCGCGATGGCGAGCGGCCAGAGCGACGCGGTGGGCGACGAGCCCGCGCTCACCGCACAGCCCCCCATCGAGCGGGGCGCGGCGCCACCGTCCGACACGCCGCCGTCGGGGGCGGGGCCGCCGTCGACGAGGCCGCCGATCGGCGCGGCGCCGATGCGGCGGAGCGCGCCGGAGTCCTCGAGCACGCCGACGAGGCGGCGGCGGCCCACGCCGGGATCGGGCATCGACGCGGGGTCACCGGGCACGAGGTCGATGCGGAGCGCGATGCGGCCGTCGTCGCCGTAGCCCGTCGGCAAGCCATCTTGTCCGCCCGAGCCGAGCTGCACGTCGAAGCCGACGAGGGTGTGCGGGTCCCCGTCGACGAGCACCTCCTGCCCTTCGCGCACGAGGAGCTCGGGCGAGCCACCCGCGTGCGACACGAACAGCGCGTCGCGCGTCCCCGCGTCGACCCCGGGGCCCTCGAGGAGCGCGCGGATCAGGACGTCACCCCGCGCGTTGATCGCGACGGTGTTCTCCGGCAACGACGACGCGGTCCGCGTCAATGTTCCGAACGTCGCACCCGAGACGCCCGGCGCGTCGTCGCCCTCGCGCGAAAGGACCGTCCACGCGGAGAGATCGGGGCTGAGGACGAGCACCGCCTCGTCCGTCGCGGCGGGCGCTCCGTCGAGGTGGGCACGCAACGCG
This sequence comes from Sandaracinaceae bacterium, assembly GCA_050186575.1. GTDB lineage: Bacteria > Myxococcota_A > Polyangia > Polyangiales > Sandaracinaceae > JAUHXR01. The sequence continues at coordinate 60,073 of JBFWYI010000046.1, forward strand.
ACGTGCCCAGCTTCACCCAGCGCGACGCGCGTCGCGTCGGTGAACGTCTCGGCGCCCCAGGTCGTCCCGGCGATCGGCGTGACGTCACCGGCCTCCGCGACCGAGGTCGTGCTCCCTGCGTCGTGCACCCATAGCGAGGTCTGCCCGCCGCTCCGCGTGCCGCCGAAGAACAGCACCCGCGCCGCGTCGTTCAGCCCGACGACGCTGAACACCTCGAGCCCCACGTCCCCCTCGCGGAGCACCGCCGATCCGTCGAGCATGAGCGCTCGGTACCTGGCAAATGGGCTCGTCTCGGTGACGGTGACCGCGAGCGCCCATCGCCCGCCTGGGCTCGCGCGGAAGTTGGTCGAGAACATGCCGTAGCTAGGATCGAGGCTCGCCTCGCTCAGTCGGAGCGCGGCGGGAGCCGATCCCACCGCGCCGCCGATCGAGTCCTCGAACGCGCCTCCCGTCGTGCTGCTGAGGCCGCTGTTCCAGTGCACGGCGTCGCCGGACGGACCCGCGCGGAGCTGGCTGAAGAGGCGGAACAACAGCTCGGGCTCGTCGGGAACCGGCGCACCGGTGCGCGCGATCGCGGTCGGCGCGGCCGCTCCCGCCGACCACGCGTAGACGCCGTCGCCGCCGCTCGGGTTGGACGACGACCAGGCGGCGCGGAAGACGAGCCGAGGTCCCGGCGCGAGGCGTAGCTCGGGAAACGCGGTGCTCGCTCCGTCCGCGTCGGGGAGCTGCTCGCCTTCGCGCGCGGCCAGCGCGTTCACCCGCCCGCCGGCCTGGACCACCAAGAGCCCGCTGTCGTTCGTGGCGTCGACGCCGCTCCCGCCGAGCGTGACAGCCAACGCGATGTCGCGATCCGCGCCGATCACGGGCACGTCGAGATCGGCGAGGTCCGCCGCGACGGCCGGCGCCGGATCGCCGACCTCGGCCAGCGCGTCGAATACCTGTGCGCGCACCCCAGCAGGTTGAATTCCGATCCACGCGACGACGATCGCCGCGACTCGCGCCCCCTCGACACCCATGGCTGCCCCCTGCTCCAAACGTGATGCGTACGGAGAGCCTAGTGGGTCGCGCGCCGCGCGTTACCGCGAGCGGCGGGTGAAATTCTGGGTACGTGCGGCGCTCCAGAACGCAAGCGTTCTTTCAGCCGCCTGCTAGTGCCGGTACGGACCGACCTCGTAGGGATCGTCAGTCTCCTTGGCGGCGCGGATCAGGTCCGCGGCGCCGCGATCGAGCATCATCTCCGCGAGCTCGACGCCCATCCGCGTCGCCTGCTGGAGGCGCTCCGCGTGATCGGCGGAGTCGACGTAGCCGTCCACCGATGCGCTCAACAGCGACTCGCCGTCGACCGATCCGACCATGCCGTCCATCCGCATCCGCGTGCGACCCTCGTCATCGAAGCGCGCGTACGCCGCGATCGGCGTGGTGCAGCTGCCCTGGAGTCGCGACAAGTAAGCTCGCTCGGCCTCCACCGCGAGTCGGGTGGGCCCGTGCTCGAGGGTGCGCAGGAGCTCCTGGAGTCGCGGATCGCTCGCGCGTCCTTCGATCCCTAGCGCGGCCTGTCCGACGGCGGGCACCGACGTATCGACGGGGATCGCGGTGAACTTGCGCTCGACGTCGAGCGAGAGCCGCAAGAGCCCGGCGTACGCGAGCACGATCGCGTCATAGTCGCCCTCGTCCAGCTTGCGCAGGCGCGTGCCCACGTTGCCGCGGATGACGCGGAAGCTGAGATCCGGACGCGCCGCGCGGAGCTGGCAGCTTCGACGCAGCGAGCTCGTCCCCACCACCGCGCCCTGCGGGAGCTCGCTGAGATCGAGCCCGTGCTCGGTCACCAGCACGTCGCGGGGATCCTCGCGCTCGGGGACGGCGAGGATCCCGAAGCCGTCGGCGAGCTCGTCGGGCACGTCCTTCATCGAGTGAACCGCGATGTCCGCGTGCCCGTCGGCGAGCTGCGCCTCGACCTCGTTGATGAACAGACCTTTGCCGCCGATCTTCGCGAGCGGCTGGTCGATCACCTGATCGCCCTTCGTCTCGACGAGGACCTCCTCGATGCCGATGCCGGAGAAGGCGGCGCGGAGGCGATCGGCGACCCAACGCGTCTGCGCGAGGGCGAGCGGGCTGCGGCGCGTCGCGATGCGCACGGTGGAGAACGGCGGTGAGCTCATGGGGCGCCGAGTATTTCACACTTCGCCGGCCGCGCGCGATCCGGGCGAGGGTCGCCGGATCGCGCGGGGCGCGCGCGACAAGCGGACGTGCGATCTCCTGAATCGTCAGCGAGAGGGCGGGCGTCCGGTCGCCGACGCGAGCGTCCCCGTGGCGCCCACCGCCTCGGGCGGCTTCTCCGCTTCGGCCGCGGCGTCGCGCAGCGCGAACAACCGCTGGGCCGCCTCCACGAGCGCGGGGCCGTCCGGCTCCGTCGCGCTCTCCTTGAGCTCGCTGATGGCGTGATGCAGCAGCTTGTTCGTCATCGCGTCGAGCATCTTCTCGACCGACTTCCGCTGGCCGTCGTCGAGCGGAGGCAGCCGGCTCATCGTGCGCTCGATCTCCGTCGCGAGCACGCCGCGCACCTTCTGGCGTAGGCCCACGATGAGCGGCTTGAGATCGCCGGCGCGGCGCCAGCGCTCGAACGCCTGCACCTCGAGGGCGACGATCTCCTCCGCGCGATCCGCCGCGCGTCGTCGAGCGCTCAAGTTGGATTGCGCGACCTGCTCGAGGTCGTCGACGTCGTAGACGAACACGTTGTCCATCTCGCCGACGCGCGGGTCCACGTCGCGCGGGACCGCGATGTCGATGAGGAAGAGCGGTCGATGACGACGCGCCTTGATCACGCCCTTCATGAGCTCGGGCGTGATCACGAACCTCTGGCTCGACGTCGACGCGATCGCGACGTCGGCCTGCGCCAGCTCGGGAGCGAGCTCCTCGAGGCCGCGGGCGGTGCCGCCGTGCTGCGCGGCGAGCGCCTCCGCCTTCTCGCGGCTCCGGTTCACCACGTAGAGCGACGCGCCCGCTTGGCGCAGGTGCTTGGCGGCCGCCTCGCCCATCTCGCCGGCGCCGATGAGGAGGACGCGACGACCCGCGAGGTCGCCGAAGATCTTCGTCGCGAGATCGCCCGCGATCGAGCTGATCGAGACCGAGCCTTCGGCGATCTCGGTATCGGAGCGGACGCGCTTGGCCACCGCGAACGCGCCGCTGAACGCGCGGTCGAGCAGCGCCCCGACCGAGCCGCTCTCCTTGGCGGCGAAGTACGCCTCCTTGACCTGGCCGAGGATCTGCGGCTCGCCGACGACCATCGAGTCGAGGCTGGACGCGACGCGGAACACGTGGCGCACCGCGTCGAGACCACGATGCGTGTAGAGGAAGTCATCGACCGGCTGGCCCGCGCGCTCGGCGAGCCACGACAAGATCGCTTTCACATTACCGTCCGGCGCCGCCTCGTGCCCCGCGTACACCTCCACGCGGTTGCACGTGCTGAGGAGCACCGCCTCCGGGAGCTCCGCCACCTCGCGGAGCATCGAGAGCTCGTCGCCGAGCGCCTTGCCATCGACGGCGAGCCGCTCGCGCACCTCGACCGGCGAGGTGCGGTAGCTCATCCCGATGACGAAGAGATCCGTCATCCCGGCGCTCCGAGCGCGTCGCGCACCACGTAGCCGACGAGGACGACGACCGTCATCAGGAAGCCGAGCATCGCGCCGATCGCGGCCTTGCGACCGCGCCAGCCCGCCGCCACGCGGAGGAGGAGCACGCCCGCGAAGAGCAGCCATGCTAGCAGACCGAAGCCCTGCGCGGCGCTCAGGCCGAAGCCGCCGCGCACCGCCCAGATCGTGCCGGTGACGACGCCGACGGTGAGCATCGGGAACCCGACGAGCACCGAGCGCAACCCGATCGTGTCGAGCACGTCGAGCGCGGGAAGGCGCTGGAAGATGCCGCCGAGGTTCTTCTGGCGGAGCTGGCGCTCCTGGACGACGTACGCGGCGCCGGCGGCGAACGCGAAGGCGAACGCGGCGAGACCGAGCACGTTCGTGCCGACGTGCACGGGCAAGAGCGCAGACGCGACGGGCTCCGGGACGGGACCGACGCCACGGCGGAACGCGGCGCCGAGGAAGAGCAGCAACGTCACTGGTGTGATGAACGCGCCCAGCACTTTGAGGCGACCGACGGACCGCGCAGTGACGAGGAAGATGAGGACGACGATGAGGCTGAGCACCGCGAGGGCTTGGTGGATGTCCGCGGTCGGCTCGTTGCCCGCCACCAACCAGTTCGATGCGATGAAACCGAAGTGACCGACGACGGCGCCGGCCAACACGCGCGACGCCCACGTCGCGCTCCCGTCGGTGCCGCGCGCGAGGAACGCCACGTAGAGCCCCGCCGCGACCGCGTAGAGGATCGCGGTGGCGGCGAAGGCGGCCATGACCATCATCGGGTCACCTCACCGGCTCTTCAGAAAGCGCGCGAGCGCGTCGAGCTCGCCCGAGCCATTCCGCTCGCCGAGAGCGGCCTGTGCAGCGGAAGACATGCTGTCGCCGACGCCGTGCGCGTCCTCGACGTCCTCGGCGAGCGGCGCGCCGACGAAGCCCTCCACCACCTGGTACGCGTTCTCGCCGTAGATCACCGAGTCCGCGCAGTGCTCGGCGCCGAGCGCGGTGAGCTGCTCGATGTCCTTCACGCGGCCGACGAGCGCATGCGGATCGCCCTCGCCGGACACCTCTTCCCTGAAGAGCACCGCGGTCGACAGCTTGAAGCGCTGCCCTTCCGGGCGCGTGACGAGGATCTCGCCGTCGACCTCGACCCGCTCCTCGGAGAGCCACTCGTCGAGGATCTGCTGCGGAACGAACAGGCGATTGCCACTCATGGCCGTGGGTCAGCGTAGCAGCCCCTCCGCGGGCTGTCGCCGAGCGGCGAACCCACGGATTGACAGCTTCGCCCACGCTCTCTAAAGCTTGTCCATCCGGGAGCCAGTGCCCCCCGGGTTGGAGAGGAACATGGCAGGCAAGAACGTCGTAGCGGTGAACGACCTGAACTTCGACTCCGAGGTCGTCAACAGCGACACCCCGGTCCTCGTGGACTTCACCGCGACGTGGTGTGGGCCCTGCCGGCAGATCGCCCCGTTGGTCGATCAGCTCGCGGACGAGTACCAGGGCCGCGCGAAGGTGGCGAAGCTCGACATCGACGAGAGCCCGGGCACCGCGAGCCGCTTCCAGATCCGCGGCGTGCCCACGATCCTGATCTTCAAGGGCGGCGAGGTCGTCGACCGACAGGTCGGGCTCGCCCCGAAGACGGTCCTCGCGAACAAGATCAACAGCGCGCTCTGAGCCCCGACGTCGCCTCGCGCGACGCGCGTCCGAGTTCCGTGCGACGCCGACCCTCACCGGGGGTCGGCGTCACTGATTCTGGAGCTGAATCTCCTGCCAGCGCTGCTCGAGCTCGCGCTGCCGCACAGCCTCGGCGCGCCGGTGGCTCGCGATCAGGAAGCCGACCCCGACGATCAGGGCGGCGACGATCAGCGCGACGAGCACGATCGCGATCCCCGCAACCGACTTTGCGTTCGACGAGGAAGCGCGCTGGCGCGGCGAGCCGCTCGAGGTCGGCGTCGGTCCGAGCGGGCGCGCGGGTGAGGCCGGCGCGGGCGACATCGGCGCGGGCGACGGCGACGCGGGCGGCATCGACGCGGGCGGCATCGGCGCGGGCGGCATCGACGCGGGCAACATCGACGCGGGCGGCATCGGCGCGGGCGACATCGGCGCGGGTGACATCGACGCGGGTGACATCGACGCGGGCGGCATCGGCGCGGGTGACATCGGCGAGCTGGGGGCGGGAGCGATCGGCGCGGCCGCGATCGGCGCGGGGCTCGACGGGGCGGGCGCGGGGGAGGGAGCGGCGCTCGTCGGCGGCGGCTCCGGCGACGCCGGCGACGGCCGGGGGGGAGCGGCTGCCACGCTGGGCGTCGCGGCGGGCGGCGCCGTCTTCGCGGGTGGCGGAGCGACCGGCGCGGCGGACGCGGTGCGCGGCGGAGCAGACCCGCCACTCGGACGCGGACGCGCCCCAGGGGGAGCCGGCGCGCGAGGGACGCTCTTCGACGGCCGCGTCGCGGAAGGCGCCGCGGGCTTGCGCGGCTCGGGGCTCCGCAACGTCGCTCCCGGCGGAGCGGGTGCGCGCGGAGCGGCCGCGAGCTTGGCCGACGAGCGCGCGCTCGGCGGTCGCGAGGGCACCGCGCGCTTGGGCGGCTCGGGCTCCGACGGGCTCGGCGCGTCGGCGGAGATCAGGTCCGAATCGATCTCTTCGATCTGCGACTCGAGGCTGTCCTCGAGCGTGACCCCGAGCGCCGCCCGGACGAGCCGCGGATCGAGGCCGTCGATGCTCGGCTCACGCCTCGGCTCGTCGCGGGTCTGGATCGCAGGCTCGAGCGCGGCGCGGACGAGCCGCGGATCGAGCCCCGTCTCGGCGTTGGCCCGCGCGGCCCGTGCGAGGCGTGGATCGAGACTGTCGGGCTCCTTCTTCAGCGGCGCCCCCGACGCGGCGAGCTCGAGATCCTCGACGGAGACCGCGTCGTGACGCGCGGTGTCGTCGGGGTTCGAGATCGCCTCGTCGGACGAGTCCTCGCTGTCCATCGAGATCCCGAGCGCCGCGCGGACGAGGCGCGGGTCGAGACTGTCGACGCTCTCCGAACGAGGCTTGCTCGCTCCAGCGGACGATTCCTCGTCGCTCGCCGGCTCGAGATCCTCGAACGCGATCTGCTGCGTGCCACCCTCGGCCGCGCCCTCGATCGCGCGCGTCTGCTTGGGTCCCTCGCCCCTCGCCTCCGGACGCGCGCGGCTCGGCTCGGGATCGAGCCGAGGCACCGCGAGCCCCGCCGCCGAGGCCAGCGCGGCGACGAGCTTCCCGAGCTCGGCGGGGCGCGACGCGGGCAGCTTCGAGAGCAACGCGATGAGCTCCTCGCGGACCGGCGGCGGCAGCTCCGGCGCATCCGCGTCGGGATCCGCGGAGCGACCGGTCAAGGCCTCCCAGGCGATCGAGGCGACGCCCCACGCGTCGCTCGTCGCGCTCGCCGCGCCCTCGGCGAGCTCCGGCGCGTAGGCGAGCGCGCCCGGACCCAGCTCACCGACCCGCGCTCGAAGCGCGCGCGTGCCGAGGCTCCCCACGAAGTGCGCTCCGGTGAGCCGCAGGCCGTCGGTGTCGAGCCAGACGTTCTCCGCGCGCACCTCGCCGTGGCAGGCGTCGCCGGGCAGCGCGGCGAGCGCGGCGGCGAGCTGGGCGACGACCGGGAGCGTCTCGCGCGGACCGAGCGCCTCGGCGCGCGCACGTCGCGCGGCGAGGATCGCCGAGAGCTGCGTCCCGTTGGGCCACGCCTCGACGGTGAACGGCGTACCGCGCTCGTGATCGGCGTCGAGCAACGAGCCGAGATAGCGTCCGCCGACCCCGACCTGCGCGCGCAGTCGCTCGACGATCCGATCCGCATCCGCGCGGGTGAACGGGTCGCCCGCGAGCACGCGCACGAGCACCGGGCGCTCGCTCTCCTGATCGAGCGCGCGATAGCTGAACGCGAGCCCCTCGGCGTCGACGAGCTCGAGCAGCTCGTAGCGCTCCGCGAGCACGGCCCCCGGTCGGGGAGCCTCGCTAGCCGCCGAGCCGGTGACCTGCGTGGCGTCTGTCGACATAGCGAGGTCCTACTGCCTCCGAGCCTACCATCACGGCCCGATCCCCGTGCTGCCGAAGCCTCCCTCGCCGCGGGCGGTGGAGGACAGGTCCTTCACGTCCTCGACCTCGATCATCTCCGCGCGCGCCACCTCCGCGATGACGAGCTGCGCGATGCGGTCGCCCACCTGGATGGTGAACGGCTCATCGCCGAGATTCACGAGGAGCACGCGAAGCTCGCCGCGATAATCCGCGTCGATCGTGCCCGGCGCGTTCAGGACGGTGATCCCATGGCGCAGCGCGAGGCCGCTCCGCGGGCGCACCTGCCCCTCGGTCCCGTCGGGTAGCTCGATCGCGAGCCCGGTGCCGACCGCGACCCGCCCCATCGGCGGAATCGTGATCGGCGCGTCGAGCGCGGCGCAGAGGTCGAGCCCCGCGGCCCGCTCGGACGCGTAGCGCGGTGGGCGCGCGTCCGGGCGGAGCCTCGAGAACCGAACCGTCCGCACGCCTCAGCTCTGGGTGCTCTCGGACGGCTCGCGGTCGTCCGGACGACGACGGCGGCGGCGGCGGCGGCTGCGATCGCCACGATCGTCGTCAGAGCCCCGGTCCTCGTCGGAGCGCGGGCGGTCGCGGTCGCCGTCGGCGCGGGCCGGACGGTCGTCGTCGCGGTCGCTCGTGCGCGGACGGTCGCGATCACGGTCAGCGCCGCGGTCACGGTCGCCGCCGCGGTCGCGGTCACCGCCGCGGTCGCGGTCACCGCCGCGGTCACGATCGCCGCCGCGGTCACGATCGCCGCCGCGGTCACGATCGCCGCCGCGGTCACGATCGCCGCCGCGCTCGCCGCGGTCACGATCGCCGCCGCGCTCGCCGCGGTCACGCTCGCCGCCACGGTCGCGCTCGCCGCCGCGCTCACGGTCACCGCCGCGCTCGCTGCGCTCGCCGCCACCGCTGCGCTCGCCGCCACGGTCACGCTCACCGCCGCGCTCGCCGCGCTCACGGTCGCCGCCGCGGTCGCGCTCACCGCCGCGCTCGCCGCGGTCACGGTCGCCGCCGCGGTCACGGTCGCCGCCACGGTCACGGTCGCGATCACGGCCACCGCGATCGCGGTCACGCCCGCGGTCACGGTCACGCCCCCCACGATCGCCACGGTCGTTGCGGTCACGACTGCGGAAGCCACCGCGATCACCGCCGCGCCCACCGCGGTCACCGCCGGGACGACGCTCGCGCGGCGGAGGCTCCTCGTAGCCCTCCGGCTTGGGGAAGAGCACCTTGCGGTTGAGCCGGATGCGCCCCTGGTCGTCGATGTCCGAGACCTGGACCTCCACCTCGTCGCCGAGGTTCATGATGTCCTCGACGCGCTCCACCCGCTCCCACGCGAAGTCGGAGATGTGAAGGAGGCCATCCTTGTTCGGCATGATCTCGAGGAACGCGCCGTACGGCTCGACGCGCTTCACGATGCCCTTGTAGGTCTTGCCGATCTCGGCCTCTTCGGTGAGGCCGCGGATGAGGTCGAGCGCCTTCTGCACCGCTTCGCTGTCCGCGGAAGCGAGGTTGACGGTGCCGTCATCCTCGATGTCGATCGCGACGCCCGTTTGCTCCTGGATCGCGCGGATCATCTTGCCGCCGGGGCCGATGACGATGCGGATCTGGTCGGGCTTGACCTTGATCGTGGTGATGCGCGGCGCGTACTTGCTCAGGTCGGTGCGCGGCGCCGGCAACGCCTGGTGCATCTTGTCGAGGATGTGCAAGCGGGCTTCCTTCGCCTGCTGCAGCGCCTCCGTCATGATCTCACGGCTGAGGCCGTCGATCTTGATGTCCATCTGGATCGCGGTGACGCCGTCCTTGGTGCCACAGACCTTGAAGTCCATGTCGCCGAGGTGGTCTTCGTCACCGAGGATGTCCGTCAACACGGCGTGACGCTTGCCGTCGCTGATGAGACCCATCGCGACGCCGGCCACCGGCGCCTTGATCGGCACGCCTGCGTCCATCAGCGCGAGCGTCCCGCCGCACACCGTCGCCATCGACGAGCTGCCGTTCGACTCGGTGATCTCCGAGACGACGCGGAGCGTGTACGGGAAGTCCTCCTTCGAGGGCATCTGCTTCTCGAGGGCGCGCGACGCGAGGGTCCCGTGGCCGATCTCACGACGGCCGGGGCCGCGGAGCATCTTCACCTCTCCGACCGAGAAGGGAGGGAAGTTGTAGTGCAGCATGAAGCGCACCCACTCGTTGCCGGTCAGGAGATCGAGCTTCTGCTCGTCCGCCGCCGTGCCGAGCGTGGTGGTCACGATCGCCTGGGTCTCGCCGCGCGTGAACAGCGCCGAGCCGTGCGTGCGCGGGAGGAAGCTCGCCTCGATGTTGATCGGGCGGACCGTCTTGAAGTCACGTCCGTCGACGCGGCGCTTCTCGTCGAGCACCTGCGCGCGGAGCGTGTGGTACTTGAGATCCCCGAACGCCGCCTTGACGGCGCCGATCTCCTCCGGGAACTCTTCCTTCAGCTTGCTCACGACGTCGGCCTTGACGTCGTCGAAGTGCGAGTAGCGCGCGAGCTTCTCGTGGATGTTGCAACCTTCCTTGACGCCGGCGAGGCCGACCTCACGGACGCGCTCCGCGATCCGCGGGTTCGCCTCGGGCGTGGTGAACGCCCACTTCGTCTGGCCGGCCGCCTCGCGCATCTGCTCGACGAGCTGGAGGCTCGCCTGGATCGCGTCCTTGCCGAACCACAGCGCGTCGACGAGCTCGCTCTCGCTGAGCTCCTCGGCCTCGCCCTCGACCATCACGATCGCGTCCCTGCTCGCCGCGATCACGACGTCGCAGTCGCTCTCCTTCATCTCGCTGATCGTCGGGTTCGCGACCCAGCGGCCGTCGATGCGACCGACGCGGCAACCGCCGATCGGGCCCGCCCACGGGATCGGGCTGATGTGGAGCGCCGCCGACGCGCCGAGCAGCGCGAGCACGTCCGCTTGGTTCTCTCCGTCGTGGCTGAGCACGGTGGCCACGATCTGGATCTCGTTGCGATAGCCGTCCGGGAACAGCGGGCGGCACGGCCGGTCGATGATGCGGCTCGTGAGGATCTCGTGGTTGCGCAGGCGTCCCTCGCGCTTGAAGAAGCCGCCGGGGATCTTGCCCGCCGCGTACGTCTTCTCCTGGTAGTCGACGCTCAGCGGGAGGAAGTCCACGCCCGGGCGGGGCGACTTCGTGCCGCACACGGTGACGAGGATGACGGTCTCACCCTGCGTCACCATCACCGCGCCGCCGGCCTGACGCGCGATGCGTCCGGTCTCGAGGGTGACCGTCTTGTCACCGATCTTTACGTTCTCTCGAATGATCATTCTGCTCTCCTCTTCACTGTCTTTGCGTATGCGACAGCCTCCGAGGGGCGCTGGAGGGCCTGGCTCGGTCCTCGGTTCCAACCGCTCTCTCGAGCGACTCGAAGCGAGTTCCGAACGAAGCCGCCCTCGGGCCTCGTGGATGCTGCCTAGGGTGTTCAGCGCTCGATGCAGGACGGACCTCGCCGCTCACCCGTCCTGGACGCGCGGTCGTGTGCGCGAGCGCAGGGAGCAGCGAGCGGGAGCCCATCCGCAATCTTACTTGCGGATACCGAGCTCGGTGATCACCTTGCGGTACCGCTCGACGTCCGTGCGCCGGAGGTAGTCCAGCAGGCGGCGTCGACGGCTGACGAGCTGCAGGAGCCCGCGCCGCGAGTGGTGATCCTTCATGTGGGTCTTGAAGTGGTCGGTGAGGTAGCCGATGCGCTCGGTGAGGAGCGCGATCTGGACCTCCGGCGATCCCGTGTCGCCGTCGTGCTGCCGAAACTTCGTGATCAGCTCGGACTTCTTATCCGTGGTGAGCGCCATGACTGGAACGTCTCTCTCCAAGTCGCCCGGCCCGCCCGCACGCGTTCTTTGTGCGATTAAGGCTGCAATTCCGGGCGCATCCATCTTGTCTTGCGAAAAAAGTCGGCGGAGTATGAGCGGGCACCCCAGGAGCGTCAAGGAGCCACGGCGCCCAACGCTCGACCCTCCGCGCGCGACGGTCCGCCCTCGCTCGCCGCGTCCTTCGCGCCGACCGTCGCTCGCTTGACCACCGATTCCACCAGGGGTACTTAGCCGGCTGTTTTACAGGGGATGGAGCGAAACATGGCACGACGAATGAGCTTGGCAGTGATCCTGAGCCTCGGCCTCGCAGGCGGGGCGCTCGTGGGCTGCGATGACGGGAGCCCGGTAACCGACGCGGGTCCGCGGACCGATGGCGGCGGCGGCGGAACGGACGGCGGCGGCGGTGGCACCGACTCGGGCGTGCCGACCGGCCCGGCGGTGGGCAAGGGCACCGACGTGATGGCCCTCAACCCGGCGACGTACGCGTGCAACGGCACCGAGATGGCCCCCACGCCGGGCGCCGACATCTCCTGGAACGCGGTCGCGGCGGACTTCGCGACCGAAGGACCGGTCGAGGGCCTCGACATCCAGTTCTACCCGGACAACGCGGTGGCCGTCGACGGCACCTGCGGTGGCACGTGCCAGATGGTCACCAGCGGCGCCGGCGGCGTCGCGCAGGTGATGAGCCCGACCAGCGGCTGGTACGGCTATCGGATCGCGGGCGGTTCGGGGATGCTCAACGGGATCCCGACCGACTTCCTCACGGTGATGCAGTTCAACGAGGAAGCGCCCGACATGGCAGGCGGGATGCGCGGGCTCACCGCGATCAGCGCCACCATTCGTGACTCGATCGTCCTCCTGCTCGGCACGAGCGCCAATCCGGACCGCACCACGGTGGTCGGCACGATCGAGGACTGCGACGGCGACCCCATCGCGAACGTCGACGTGCGCATCTTCGGCTCGGCCGGCGAGGTCCTGACCGCACGCAGCGGCGCGGACGACCGCGAGTTCTACTTCAACGGCGGCGCGGGCGGCAGCACGGTGCCCGCGCAGAACCGTCGGAGCACGAACATCGACGGCCTGTACGGTCTCGCGAACCTCGCGGTGCCGGGCGACAACACCTACCGCGTCGAGGCGTGGGGCTCGCTCACCGAGAACGGCCCGCAGGAGCTCCTCGGCTGCGAGTCGATCCAGGTGGCCGCCAATTCGGTCACGATCATCAACCTCGGCCCCGTCCGCTCGGACGGACCGACCGACTGCAGCAACTGATCGTTCACCAACCGATCGGTTCGCCCCGAGCTCGGCACGAGCTCACGCGATGAGGCCGGCCGCCTTCGGGCGAGCCGGCCTCGTTCGCTTCGACGATATGCTCGCCGTGGTGCGGGTCTGTCTGAGCGCGACGTTGGCCGCCTGGCTGAGCATGGGCGCGGTGGCCCACGCGCAGGAGGCCGAGCCGGACGCCACGTTCGAGGAGGCGCTCGTCCTCGATCTCGCGGTGGGGTACGTCCCGGTCGCGAACGACGTGCCGTTGATCCTCGGCGGGGCGATCCGCGCCGGCGGCATCCACGAGGTGTTCGCCCGCGGGGGCTACATGCCGACCGGCGACGACGTCTCCTACGGGTTCGTCGTGCTCGGCTATCGCGTCGCGCTCCTCCCCCACGAGATCCTGCGTCCCGTGCTCGGCGTCTACGCCGCGCTGGTGCCCGCCACCTGTACCCACGATGACGCCGGCAATCCGATTTGCGACCCTACGCCGCTCGGGATCTTCGCGGCGCAAGGCGGCGTGCGGATCGAGCCGCTGCCGTGGCTCGGGCTCTTCGCGTTGATCTCGATCGGCGTGGACACCTACCCGAACCCGTTCGGGATGGTCGAGCTCGGGGCGAGCTTCGCGCTGCCGCTCTCGTGATCGTCAGCCGACGGTCGGGATCAACGAGCGGAGCAGCCTCGCGCGCTCGCGGGCGAGCGGGACCTGCGGCTTGTCGGGATGGTCGAGCGAGAGCTCGAACGAGCCCGCGCCGGCCGGCTCGATGCCGCGGATGCGATCGATGCGGACGAGGGCGCCGCGGTGCGATCGGAAGAATTGTTGCGCGGGGACGCGCTTCTCGACCGAGCTCAGCGTGAGATCCAGCGCGTAGCGATCCGTCTCGGTGACCGCCCACACCAGCTCGTCCTTCACCTCGAACCAGATCACCTCCTCGAGCTGGATGACGACCAGCTTGCCGCGGCGGCGCACCGCGAGTCGGCTCAGCGGCGCGTCGTCGGCCGCGTCGCTCCCCGGCGCGCGCGCGCGTACCCGCTCCACCGCCTTGGTCAATCGCGTGAGGCGCACCGGCTTGAGGAGGTAGTCCAGCACGCCCGCCTCGAACGCGCGCACCGCGCCGTCGTCGTGCGCCGACACGATCACGATGCTCAGCTCGGGGTAGCGCCGGAGCAGGCTCTCCGAGAGCGCGAGCCCGTCGGGTCCCGGCATCCGCAGATCGACGAACGCGACATCGGGCGCGCCGTCCTCCACCAGCGCGAGCGCGCTCGCCGCGTCCCCCGCCTGACCGAGCACCTCGACGTCGAGCTGCTGGAGCAGGAACCCGAGCTCGTCCCGGGCGAGCGGCTCGTCGTCCACCACGATCGCCGTCAAGGAAGATTCACTCATGCAGCCCTCCGACCTTCGGCAGCCTCGATCCCGGGGAGCCGCACCGTCGCGCGCATCCCGCGCTCCGTCGGCGTGAGCAAGAGCGTCGCTCCGTCCCCGTAGCGGCCCGCGATGCGGCGCCGGAGCGTGTCCAGCGCGATGCCCGCGCCTTCGTCCACCGGCGGCAGCGGCGCACCGTCCGCCTCGTCCTCGACCTCCACGATCAACGCGTCGCCGTCGCGCTCCGCGCGGATCACGACGCGCCCCGGTCCGTCTCGCCGCGCCACCCCGTGCTTGACCGCGTTCTCGACCAGCGGCTGGAGCAGGAGCGGAGGCACCCGAAGGCCGCGCAGCCCCTCGTCGACGTCCACGGACGTCGCCAGCCGATCGTCGCCGAGTCGGGCCCGCTCGATCGCGAGGTAGGCCTGCGCGTGATCGATCTCGGATCCGAGCGGCGCCTCGTCGGGGTGCGACAGCAGATACCGATATAGATCGGCAAGATCATTGACCAGGTCGCGCGCGCGCATCGGGTCGATCCGGATCGTGGCGCGGAGCACGTTGAGCGCGTTGAAGAGGAAGTGCGGCTCGAGCCGGCGGCGCAGCGACTCGAGCGCCGCCGCGTCGGCCGCCGCGCGCGCCTCGACGAGCGCCACCGCCTGCTCCTCGCGGCTGACCACGAGGCGCGCGACGAGCACGAACAGCGTCACGCCGGACGCGTTGACCACCAGCTTCACGAGGTGGGCGGGCCACGCGGGGATGTAGCGCGCGGCGTGGCCGGCCAAGAGCAAGCCCACACCGACCACCACGAGGTGGATCGCCTGGATCCCGATCGCGGTGATGAACACGCGGTTCGGGCCGAACCACGCGGGCCGCCGCTCCGCGACGAGGCCCGCCAGCACGCCGTCGGTGATCGACGCGGCGAGGACCCACGGCGCGGTCGTCGGATCCACGAGCGCCGCGTAGAAGAGCCCGCCGCCGAGCCCCGCCAGCGCCCCCGCCTTCCACCCGCCGAGGATCGCCGCGATGAGCACACCGATCGCGCGCACGTTGATGTGCTCGCCGCCGACGTGGAAACCGAGCTTGGCGCCCCACGCCGCGAGCCCGAGCCCCAGCGCGACGGCGGCGAGCTTGTCGCGCCGCTGCCCGACCCCGAGGAGCCGGTTGCGGAGCGGCGGGATGAGCACCGCGAGCAGCGCGGCCGCCGCCAAGAGGCCCATCTTCTCGGCGAGCTCGATCAGCAGCGTGGCGGCGTCGATGCGATCCATGGACCGGGCGGGGCGCGCGCCCCGCTCCACACGGTAGCAGCTGGCGCCCTCCTCGCCCGATCCGGGGCGCGAACCGCTCGTCC
>JBFWYI010000047.1:0-74494 GCA_050186575.1 Sandaracinaceae bacterium
GCGGTGTTCTTCTGGATGCAGCGCTCCCCGCGGACCGTCCGGATCGCGACCGGGACGCGAGGAGGAACGTTCCTGCCGCTCGGCGAAACGCTCGCCCGCTCGTTCGAGCGCGACATCCGGGTCGTCGACTTCGTTGCGATCGAGAGCACCGGGGGACGCGCGTCGATCGAGATGATCCTGAGCGGCGAGGCCGACGTCGCGCTGTTGAGCAACCACGTCGAGGGCTCGAGCCGACTGCGGCTCATCGCCCCCCTCTACCAAGAGACGCTCCAGATCGTGATCCGCCGCCCGGCCGGGATCGCGACGGTGGCGGACCTACGAGGTCACCGGGTGTCCACCGGGCCGCGCGGGAGCGGCACCGAGACGATCGCGAGCGCGGTGCTCAGCCACTTCGATCTCGACGTCGAGCGCGACGTGCGCGCGCAGCACATGACACTCGGCGAGGCGCAGGCCGCGCTCGAAGCGGGGCGCATCGACGCGGCGTTCATCGTGGCCGGGATGCGCACGCCCGCGGTGGACGCGCTCCTCGCGCGCTCCGACATGGAGCTGCTCTCCCTCGGTGATCCTGGCGCGGTCGGCTCCGCGCTCGACGGGATACGGCTCGACGCGCCGTTCTTCATCGTGAGCACGGTGCCCGAGCGCGCTTACGGGAGTCAGCCGGACCACCCGATCGGGACCATCGACGTCGAGGCGCTGCTCGTATGCTCGGATCAGCTCGACGCCGAGTTGGTCTATCGCATGAGCGAGTCGCTCTTCGCGCACAAGGCGGAGCTCGTGTCGGAGCAGCGGCTGCTCGCGCACCTCGACGAGACCTTCGACCTCACGGTGTCCCCCTACGCGCTGCACGACGGAACGGATCGCTACCTCAGACGGCACGAGCCGACGTTGCTGCAGCGCTACACCGACCAGATCAGCCTCGCGATCACCGTGCTCGCGCTCCTGTGGTCGGGGTTCAGCGCGCTCAACGCGTGGCGCGGACGACGACGAAAGAACCGGATCGAGCTGCGATACGGTGAGGCCCTCGCGATCGCCAAGCGGTTACGCGAGACGCGCGGTGCGGAGCGCGCAAGAGAGATGGCGTCGCTCCACGCCCTGCACGACGCGGTGCTCGCGGATCTCGCCGACGAGCGCCTCGACGCCAACGAGGGCTTCACGGTGTTGCAGCGCTACATCGCGTCGCAGCTCCACGAGGCGGAGCTCGCGCGAGATACCGCCTGACGCGCACGAGGCGCGTACCGTGGCGACGACCTCAAGGCGCGCCGATCGCGCGGACGTACGCCAGCAACGCGGCGCGCTCCGTGTCCTCCAGCTCGAAGCCGTACGCGTGACCGGTCACGCGATCCACGCGCGACGGGTCGAGCAGCTCCTCGAGGCTCGAGACCGAGCCGTCGTGGAGCAGCTGATCGCGCTCCGCGACGCGCCAGAGGCTCGGCGTGCGGTAGAACCCCGTCCCGCGCGTCGATGACTCGCCGACCCGAGGGTCGGTGCCGACCTCGGCGATGCGCACGCGCGGGCGCGGGGTGGTCCCGTCGGCGCCGTGACAACCGGCGCAGTGGACGACGAAGAGCTCCGCCCCGGCCGCGTCGTCGGCCGGTCTCGCGGGGCGGCCGCCCTCGCCCATGCTCCACACGTAGAACGCGAGCGCGAAAGAGACCTCGCGCGGAGGCCGCACCGTCTCTTGCGTGGAGGTGATCAGGAGCGTCTCCAGCCGGATCGCGAGCGCGATCAGCTCGTTGTCGATCGTGCCTGCCCAGTGCAGGTAACGGTTGCGCGACGTCTGGCGCAGGTCCGTCATCGCCGCCGCGTTGTGCTGGTCGTCGGGCGTGACGTCGACTTGACCCGGACCCCAGTCCGCGAGGTACGCGACGTCCGGCTCCGAGGCGCCCCGCTCGAGGGCGCGCTCGTAGGCGGTGCGACCCCAATCGAAGCCTGAGGCGGACGCACCGTGCACGAGGTGGCCCGACGCGTCGGGGCGCGCGTGGCAGGACGCGCAGGTCACCGCGAATTGCTCGGTACCATCGGCGAGCCGCACGCGCACGAGTCCGCCGACCTGGCCGCGATCGTCGATCGAGAGGCCGTACCGATCGACCGCGTCGCGATCCCGCGTGCCCCACCCGATCGCGTCGGCGAGCTGCACGGGGTAGCGCTCGAACGCGCGACGGCCGAGCTCGAGGAGCGCGGGGCGGGTCCACGGGACGCCCTCGACGTCGAGCGCGGCGAACCCGGAGGGATCGTCCGACGGCCGCGTCGGATCGGAGACGAACGCGCCGATGTCGTCCTCGGTGAGCGGCCGCACCTCGGGGTTCCACGCGTCGAGGAGCGACCAGACGTAGCCGTACCGCTCGAGCCGAAGCGTGGAATACCCATTGTCGGAGTCGACGAGGCTCGCCTCGAGCCGCTCGCGCCGGAACGCGTCGTCGTCGACGTAGCGCGCGCCGAGCGCGAGATCCGAGGACGGAGCGTCGCACCCGGCGCACGCGAGCGCGGCGAGCAGCACGGTCCATCCGCGGCGATCGTGCTTCAACCCGTCATCATCCCGCGCACTGCTGGTACGAGCACGCCCAGTGCCCGACGAGCGGGTTGTACGCGCAGTAGCCTCCCCCCGGCGTGCCCGGCGCGTCGCAGTCGTCGTCGTCGGTGCACTCGTCGTCGCAGGTGTGGCAGTGGAACGACTGGATGCCGCTGTAGTCGCCGCAGTCGCCGAGCGAAGGGCTGCAGAACCCACCCGGGCCGCAGTCGCTGTCCACGCGGCAGTCCCCGCCGATGCACGCGTTGGTGCCGTACGCACCGACGCCGCCCGCCGCGCCGCGGCAGAGGCAGGCTCCGGTGCCGCAGTCCGCGTCGGCGAAGCACTGATCGTAGGAGCACACGTTGTCGAAGCGGCTCTGGTTGCAGCGACCGTTCATCCCGTCGGTACAGTCGGAGTCCGCGGTACAGCCGGGGGCGTCCATGGTCGCGAAGCCGGCCGGTCGGTCCATCGGGCACGCGCTGCCGGACGCCCGATGCTCGACCGGCGTGGGCAGCGTGCAGCCGAGCGGACCGGCGTCGCGCGTCGCGGCATCGCCGCCGACCTCGGCGTCACGACGGGGCCCCGCGTCGGCGTCGAGCGTGTGGCTCTTGCACCCGAGGAGCGTCAGCGGAATCAAGAAGAGGAGCGCGCGTCGCATGTCCTTCGAGCCTTCCCTTGTGCCAGAGCGTGCCTGCCCCGGCGTGTCGATGGCCGGTTCGCAATCGTCAGGCCACCGGGAGAGTCAGCGCGAAGCGCGCGCCTCCTTCGGGTGCGTTCGCAGCGTCGAGCGTGCCGCCGAACCCCTCGACGAGGGTGTGCGCGACGGCGAGGCCGAGGCCGGTGCCGCGACCTACCGGCTTGGTCGTGACGAACGGCTCGAACAGGTGGTCGATCACCTCGGGCGCGATCCCCGGTCCAGTGTCTTGCACCGTCAACCTCACGTGCTCGTCTTCGACCGTGACGTCGAGGGAGATCGTCCCCTCTCCCGAGATCGCGTCGGCCGCGTTGAGGAGGAGGTTGAGGACCACCTGGGCGAGCCGCGCGGCATCCCCGCGCACGTGCGGCACGTCCTCGGCGAACCTCCGCTCGATCGTGATCTGCCGAAGGTCCTTCTGCGGGCCGATCAGACGCACCGCGTCCTCGACGACCTCCGTCAGGTCGCACGAGCCCGAGAGCGCCGCGCCGTCCGGCTCGGAGCGCGCAAAGTCCAGCAGATCGCGGATGATCCGCCCGATGCGCTCCGTCTCTTTCTGCGCTCGACGAAGAAATTCTCGTTGCTCTTCGAGAGAGAGATCCCCGTCTCCGACCAGCTCGAGCAAGCCGAGGATCGCGCTCAGCGGGTTCCCGATCTCGTGCGCGATCCCCGCCGCGAGCCGCCCGACCGACGCCATCTTCTCGCTGCGCACGAGTGACGCCTGGGTGGACTCGAGCTCTTGGGTGGTGCGCTCGAGCTCGGCGAGGCGATCGGTGAGCGCCCCGCGCTCGGCCGCGAGCTGTGCCTGCATCTCGTTGAACGCGGTCGCGAGGCCGGCCACCTCCGAGGCACCTCGCACTGCGACTCGCGTCTCCTTGCCCGACGCGAGCTGCGTGGCCGCGGTGGTCAGCGCCTCGACGGGGCGGACGATCGCGCGCGTGAGGAGCACGTAGACGAAGAGCAGCACCGCGGCGGCGGTGATCCCGACGTAGAGGAACAGGAGCCCTGGCAACGATCGTTGCTCGTTCGACTGCTCGGAGCGCAGGTACATGCGCACCGTGCGATCGCCGAGCGTCACGTCCACGCTCTGCGCACCCTCCGGGGTCCCGAACACGTAGGTCGTCCCGTCCACCACGAGCTCGGCACCGAGCACGCTCTGGCTCTCGATCATCCGCTCGAGCGCGCGGTGCTGCGCGCCGCTCTCGTCGATCTCGGCGATCGCGAACGCGACCGCGCGCATGCTCTGGATCCGATCGGCGTCGATCGCGCGCGCGCCGAGCCGCGCGGTGGTGAGGCCGAGGAGGAGCACGGTCAGGCCAAAGCCGACCGCGAGCGCGACCGTGATCTGCACGCGGAGGCCCAACCCGCCGGGGCGCGAGCGCTCGAGCTGCGCGCCCCGGCGCTCGCCGATGACGCGAGCGTCGCGCGGATCGGAGGCCATCGCCGCACTGTGGAGGACGCCGCGCAGATGGGGCAAGCGCGCCGAGGCGGTCGACGCCCAAGATCGTTCGAGCGGCCCGCCGAGCAGGAAAGTACGATGCCGCCGGGTGTCGCACGAGGCGGACGGAAGCGGGTTCGCGGCCGGCGACGTCGTCGGCCACTTCCGCATCGTGCGGTCGGCGGGCCGTGGCGCGATGGGCGAGGTCTACCTCGCGCGCGATGTCCGGCTCGGGCGCGCGGTCGCGCTGAAGATGCTCAGCGGTGCGCGGCACCTCGACCCGCGGTTCGTGGAGCTCTTCCAGCGAGAGGCGCAGCTCACGGCGAGCTTGAACCACCCGAACATCGTGACGATCTACGACGTCGGCGAGGACATCGGCGTCCCGTTCATCGCGCTCGAGTGGATCGAAGGCGAGAACCTCGCGCAGCGCATCGCCGACGGACCGCTCGGCGCGCACGCGGCGGCGCGCATCGTCCTCGCGATCACCGATGCGATCGCGGCCGCGCACGCAGCGGACATCTCGCATTGCGATCTCAAGCCGTCGAACGTGATGATCCCCGCGGACGGTCGGCCGCGCCTCGTCGACTTCGGGATCGCGCGCTGGCGCTTCTCGCTCGACGCGATGCCGATCGGCGAGGAGCGCCGCTCCGACGCCGACGCCGAAACGGTGGGCCCGCGCCCGCGACGTAGCGCCGATGGCACCACCGTGAGCGGCGAGGCGCGCGATCGGGCGACGCTCCACGCGCCGCGCGGCGCGGGGACGCCGCGCTACATGGCGCCCGAGCAGTGGGTGGGCGACACGCGACCCGAGAGCGACGTCTGGGCGATCGGGGTGGTGCTCGCCGAGCTGCTCGCGGGTCGCCACCCCTACGGGAACGTCCCCACCGAGGCGATCGGCGAGCTGCTCGCGTCGCCCGCCGAGATCGCGATCGCCGACACGGTCGGTCCGGCCGAGCTCGTCGAGCTCGTGCGCGCCTGCCTCGAGAAGGATCCGGACCGACGCATCCGCGCCGACGCGCTCCGCGATCGACTGGAGGCGTTCGTGAGCGGGGCCCGGCGCTCCGCCGATCCCACCGATCCGTTTCCCGGCCTGCTCGCGCTCGACGCGACGAACGCCGCGCTCTACAGCGGCCGTGAGGCGGACCTCGCCGCGGTGATCGAGCGGCTGCGCGTGTCGCCGAGCATCGTGCTCGTCGGCCCGAGCGGGGTCGGCAAGAGCTCGTTCGTGCGCGCGGGCCTGTTCCCTCGGCTGCGCGAGGATGCGCGCTGGTTGCTCGTCGATCTCAGGCCCGGGCCCGATCCTTTCGACGCGCTGCGCAGCGCGCTCGACGTCGCGCTCGCCGATCGATCGACCGGGTCGATCCCGTCGTTCGGCGACCTGAACGAGGCCTCGCTGAGCCGCCACCCCGGCCTGCTCGGCAACCGCTTGCGAGAGATCGCGGACGAGCAGCGCGCGCGCATCCTGCTCGTGATCGATCAGGCGGAGGAGCTCGCCACGCTCGTCTCGAAGTCGAGCACGAAAATCGCTTTCCTCGAAGCGATCGCCGCGGCTGCGGTCGATGCGAGCGAGCCGGTGCGGGTGGTGGTGACCTCGCGCGACGACTTCTTCGGCCGCATCGATCTCGGACCGCTCGCGACCCAAGCGTTCCAGCGGGTCCATGCGCTCCGCGCCCCCGATCGCGCCGCGGTCGCGCGCGCGGTGCGCGAGCCGCTCGCCAAGCTCGGCTACACGCTCGACGACCCCACGCTCGTCGAGACGATCGCGGAGCGGATCGCGGGCTCGCCGATCGCCTTCGTGTTGCTTCAGTCGACGCTCCGCGCGATGTGGGAGGCGCGCGACGAGGAGACGCGGCAGCTCCACCGCAGCGACTACGACGCGCTCGGCGGTGTCGAGGGCGCGCTCGCGCGGCACGCCGATCACGTGATCGCCGGGCTGCGCGGACCACGCCGCGAGATCGCGCGGCGGCTCCTCCTCGCGCTGATCACGAGCGACGGCACGCGCAGAGTGGTACCGCGCGAAGAGCTCCTGCGCGCGGACGACGACCTCGACGACGCGGTGCTCGCGACGCTGGCCGAGGGTCGCTTGATCGCCGAGCGCGAGGATCCGTCGAGCGGCGAGGTCGCGCTCGAGCTCGCGCACGAGGCGTTGATCGACGCGTGGCCGACCATGCGCGCGTGGATCCGCGAGGCGGACACGCGCCTGCGCGAGCTGGAGCAGCTCGCGGTCGCGGCGGAGGGATGGGAGCGACGCGGGCGACGCGACGAGGAGCTGTGGTCGGGGCGCATGCTCGAGGATGCGCTCTCGCTCGCCGCGCGCGAGCGTCTGCCTGCGCTGAGCGCGGCGTTCGTCGAACGTGCAAGCAACATAGACGTGCGCGCGAAGGGCAGGCGTCGCCTCGCCGTCCTCGGCGGGGTGGCCGCCCTCGCGCTCACCGCGGTGCTCTCGAGCGTCGCGGCCTTGCTCTTTCGCTCCGAGCAACAGCGAGCCGAGCAGCTCGGGGCGGCGGCCGACGCGGCGCGCGCACACGCGATGGAGGTCGGCGCGCGGGGCGCGCTCCTCCGCCACGACATGCTGAGCGCGGGCGCGATGATCCGGAGCGCGCTCGAGGCGCGCGACTCGCACCACGGTCGGCTCGTGCTCTGGCAGATGGAGCGGGCGCCGCTCCGCCTGCGCGTGGCGCTCGGCGCCGACTCGCACGCCACGGTGTTCATCGGTCCGCACGAGGCGGCGATCGCGATGCATGACGGGAGCGTGATGCTGGTCGACACGCGCACGGGCGCGCGCACTGCGATCGCGGGGCCGCCTGGCGTGCCGCGCGGGATGGCCTACGTGCCGTCGACCGGCCGGCTGTGGGTGGGCGGCGGCGCGGCGCTCCGGTACTACGCGACCGGGAGCGCCACTTCGGGCGCGATCGGGTCGTTCTCTCCTCACCCGATCATCGACCTCGCGTACGTGCCCAGCCAGAGCGCGATCGTCAGCGCGGACGTGATCGGCACGCTGCGCTGGCACGACGTCGACGATCCGCGGAACGTCCGCGCGACCCGATCGATCGGAGAGCGGATCGTCGCGATAAGCGTCGACGACGCGTCCGGTCGGCTCGTCGTGGTCGACGCGGACGGCGGGATCCACGCGCTCCGCGCCGACGACCCCGACGAGCCGGGCGCGGAGATCACGATCCCGGATCAACCGGCCAGCGTGGACGTCGCGCCGGGCGGACGGAGCGCGGTGGTCGGCACGATGTCGGGCGCCGCGTTCCTCGTCGCGCTCGAGCCACGGCTGCGCGTGCGGCGCTCGTGGCGCGCGCATCGCGACGTCTCCCGCGCGCGGTACTCGCACAGCGGCGACGCGATCGCGACGGCAGGGTACGACCGGCACGTGCGGGTGTGGTCGACGGACGGCCGTGCTCTCCTCGCCGATCACGCGTCGGGCGAGGAGTTCCCGAGGCAACCCTCGTGGACACCCGACGACGGCGCCGTCTCGGTGACGGGCGGCCGGCTGGAGCTCTGGGCAAAGGAGGGCACCGACGAGGCGCCGCGTCAGTTCCCGACCCTCGAGGTGCGGTTCTCGCCGGATGGGACGGAGGTCGCTACGACCGAGGAAGAGGGCTTCGCGATCCTGGGTGCCGACGACGGACGCATCCAGACGCGAGGCGCGCTCCACAACGTGCAGCGGATCGTGTTCGCGCCCGACGGCGAGCACGTGATCGTCGGTGGGGTCGAGCGCCGACTGTCGCTCTGGGATCTCGCGCGCGGCGCCGCGCAGCTGGACGTGTCGATCGAGAGTCAGACGCGCGCGTTCGTGCCGCTCGGTCCGACCACGTTCCTCTCGCTCCACACCGACGGCGCGGTGCGACGCTGGACGTACGGCCTCGAGGGCGGCGACGAGGTGGACCGCCACGCCATGCGCGCTCGCGACGGAGCGGTGGGTCCGGGCGGGTTCTGGCTGACCGTCGGCCTCGACGGTGATCTGCGGCGCGCGGACGGACGAGCTCCCGGCCGCGTCATCGCGCACTTCGACGCCGAGCCGCTCGCCGTCGCGATCGACGGGCGGGGCACGCGCGCCGCGGTGGGCGACTCGACGGGGCACATCCATGTCGTGTCGCTCGCCGACGAGCGCGTCGTCGAGCGGTGGGGACCGTTCAGCGAGCGGCTCAACGATCTCGCCTTCTCCCCGGATGATGCGCTCCTGATCGCGGCCGCGAGCGACGGGCGCATCCTCCTCATCGACGCGCGCCGCGGCGAGCTCGTCCGGAGCCTGCTCGGCCACGCGCCCGAGGCGAACCGCATCGACGTCGCCCCCGACGGGCGATCGTTCGTCACCACCGGCGACGGAGGGAGCGTACGGCGGTGGTCGCTGCCCGAGGGTCGCCCGCTCTGGCACGGGATCGGGGTGCTCGCGGATCCGCCGCGCGCGGTGGACTCTCGCGGGTGGGTCGATCTCGGCGGCGGTCCCGCCTCGGAGGTGGTCCGCGAGCCCCACACCGAGCTCGAGCATGCGGTGGTGGCGCGCGCCCGTTCGCTGTCCGTGTCACGCACGACGGCTTGCATGCTCACCTGGCAGGGCACGGTCGAGGTGTGGTCGCTCGCGCGGGATCGATCGATCGCCGAGATGGACTCGTCCGCGCTCGACGTCCGCGCGCTCGAGGGCGCCTGCCTCGCGCTCGACTCGACCGGCGCGGTGCGCGTCGGCGGGAGCGAGCAGACCGTCGTCCTGCCCGGCGCGACCGCGATCGGACGCGGGGACGCGGGCGTGATCGCGGTGGGCCCCGACGGTGCGGTGCGCCTCGGGCCGAGCGGGGCGGTCTCCCCGATCGAGATCGCGACCGGCGCGAGCCCGAGCACCGCGGTGACGATGATCGACGGCGTGGTGTACGGCGGCTCGCGTCAAGGTCTCGTGTCGTCGCTCGAGGCCGGCGACGCGGTCCAACTGCGCGGCACGCCCGCCTCCGCGTGCACCGCCCTCGCGGTCGCCCCTCAGGGCGCGCTGGTCGCGGGGTTCGCCGACGGGACGGTGGGGGTGTGGGATCCACAGCTCGGCGAGCCGGTGGCGCTCGATCAGCTCGAGGGTCGCATCGCCCACATCGTGGTGACCGAGCGCGAGGTGATCGCAGAGAGCGATCTCGGATATCTGTCTCGGATGCCGCTAGGGTTGTTGACGCGGCCGTACTGCGAGGTGATGCGCGAGCTGTGGGAGGACTACCCGGGCGCGTGGACGCTCAACGGCGTGGAGCTCGCGCCGCCGCCAGCCGACCACCCGTGCGCGCCTTGACGACGCTCACCCGCCTCGCCGACCGGTCCGCTCCGCGAGCGCGCGCACCTCGTCGAGCCGACCGCGGACGTGATCCTCTTCGAGCATCGACTCGAGCGACCACGGCAAGCGCCAAGACCAGTTGTGCGGCCCGACGGTGCTCGGCACGTTGATGCGCGCGCGCAATCCGAACACGTCTTGCGCCACTACGATCGCGAGGCGGCTCGGAGCGCCGTAGATCGCGCGCAGCAGCGCGTCGTGCACGTGCTCACCGTACGCGCTCGACGTCTCGCGATCGAGCTCGCCGAGCTCGGGCACCGCGCGCAGCTTGTCCTTGGTGTACGAGTCGAGGGTCTCCCACCACACCGCGCTCGTCTCGGTGTCGTGCGTCCCGTTCGTCGCGACGGAGACGACGGGCCACTCGCTGGGCACGCGAAACCGCCCGTCGCGCTCCTCCCAGCGAAGGACGCGAAAACCCGGGATCGCGAGGCGGTCGAGCGACTCGCGCACGAAGTCGGGGATCACGCCGAGGTCCTCCGCGATCAGCGCGAGCCCGCCGCTCATGAACGTGCGCAAGACGGCTTCCCCCTGCGCGAGCTGGGCGTCCTGCTGGGCGGGGACGAACTCCCCCGGCCGGCCGTCGAGCGGCCACTGGAACGTCCGATAGAGCCCGACCACGTGGTCGATCCGGGTGAGATCGAAGTGCCGCGCCGCGTGGCGCGCGCGCGCGCCGAACAACCGATAGTCCTCGGCGGCGACGCGGTCCCAGTCGTACGGCGGCAGGCCCCAGTTCTGTCCCGTCGCGCTGAACGCGTCGGGCGGCGCGCCGGCCGTCGCGTCGAAGCGATAGAGATCCTGGCGCGACCACACGTCGGCGCTGTCCGCCGCGCAGAGGAACGGCTCGTCGCCGCCGAGCGCGATCCCGCGGGCCGTCAACGCTTCATGCGACGCTGCGAGCTGACCGAACGCGACGAACTGGATGTACTCGAGGGCGCGGATGCGCGCCGCGTGCTCGACGCGCGCGGAGGCGATCGCTTCGGCGTCGAAGCGCGCGAGCGGCTCGGGCCACTCGCGCCAGCCGGCGGGGTGGCGGTCCTTGAGCGCACGGAACAGCGCGTAGTCAGCGAGCCAGTGGGCGTGCTCGGTGCGGAAGCGCTCGAACCCGGCCTTGCGCTCCGCGCTCGCCGATGTCTCGAAGTGCTCCGCGCAGCGCGCGAGCCAGCGCATCTTGAGCGGGCGCACGATGTCGTGCCGCACCGCGAACGACGCACGTGCGCGCTCGATCGCCTTCACGTCACGCGCCGCGAGCGCCGCCCGTCCGCCGAGCGCGACGAGCTCCTCGCACGCATCGAGAGAGACGTACAGGGGATCGATCGCGAACGCGCTGAGCGGGGAGTACGGGCTCTCCTGCCCGAGCGACGGCTCGAGCAACGGCAGCGTCATCAGGACCGAGAACCCGCCGCGCTCGAGCATCGGCGCGGCCTCGGCGAGCGCGGTCAGCTCGCCGACGCCCCAGTCGCTCGCGGTGCGGAACGAGAACAGCGGGACGACGACACCGGCGAGGCGGCGATCCGCGATGGAGAGAGCGGCCATACGGGGGCCGGTCTATACACGCGCGCCGCGGATCCGTCGACTCGCTGAGCCCGTGGACGGCCGAGCTTGTCGTCGACCGACGACAGTCGTCGTCGACTGCCCGCAGGGGGATGACCACCCTCGTCATCGAGGGCGCGAGGACGTCCGACGGTACGGCGCTTGCCGAGGAGGCTACGCATGCCTCACCTGCGCGCGCTCACCGCTCTCGTCGTCCTGTCCGCCGCGATCCCGGGATCCGCGCTCGCGCAAGCGAGGTTGAGCAACGGCGGGATGGACCTTCGACTCACCCGGCCCGCCCTCGACAGCAAGGGCCTGCTCACGATCGACGGCACCGACATCCTCGGTGAGAACGCGCTGAGCTTCGGTCTGATCCTCGACGCGGGGATCGGGCTCCTGCCGTTCGACGGGTTCGTCAACGATCCGACCGTGGCGGCGATGGACGCGGAGCGACGGAGCCGGCTCGTCGACGCGATGTTCACCGGCACGCTCCACGCGAACTGGGGCATCGCGAACCTGTTGGTGGTCGGCGCGCAGATCCCGGTGAGCGTGGTCAGCGGACCGGACATCCGGGTGCCGGGTCAGTACGGGCCGACCGACGGCAGCGGCGGCCTCAACTACCAGGGCTTCGGGGGCCTCGTGCTGCACGGCAAGATCCGGCTGTTGCGCAGCGAGCGCGACGCGATCGGTCTCGCCGCGAGCGTGCAATTCGAGTTTCCGACCGCGAGCCCGAGCGAGCTCGTCGGCGACTCGACGCTCGCGATCACCCCGTCCTTGATCGCGGAGTGGCGCCCGCTCCGCACCTTCCGGGTCGACGCGTCGGTCGCGTACCGGCTCGGGCTCGGCGATGGCGCGACGTTCGACGTGGGCGGTCGCACGGATCCGGCGAACGCGGACGGATCTGCGACCTCGCCGCTGCTCGTGGCGGGCAGCGGGCGACGCGTGCGCTACGAGGACACGCTGCGCTTCGGGATCGGCTTCGGGTGGCGGTTCACCGACGTCACCGAGCTGACCGGCGAGCTCATCGGCTCGCAGATCATCGACGACTGGGGCAACCCGAGCGCGCTGTCGATGGAGGTGATCGGCGGGCTCAAGGTGTTCGTCGAGCGCAGCAGCTACCTGCTCATCGGCGGCGGCGCGGGGATCCCCACGGGCGGTTTCCAAGCCGCCGACGGCCGGGTGCTCGTGGGCTTCGTGTTCGAGCCGTCGATGGGCGACCGCGATGGCGACGGGCTGCGCGACGACGTCGACCAATGCCCCGACGAGCCGGAGGACTTCGACGACTTCGGCGACGAGGATGGATGCCCCGACCCCGACAACGATCGTGACGGGATCCTGGACGTCGACGACGCGTGCCCGATCATCCCCGAGGATCGCGACGGGGACGCCGACGAGGACGGGTGCCCCGAGGGGAGCCGCGGCGACCGCGACGCGGACGGGATCCTCGACGTCGAGGATCGATGCCCCGACGAGCCGGAGGACCGCGACGACTTCGAGGACGCGGACGGCTGCCCCGACACCGACAACGATCGTGACGGGATCCTCGACGTCGACGATCTGTGCCCCATCGACGCGGAGGACGTCGACCAGTTCCAGGACGTCGACGGGTGCCCCGATCCCGACAACGACAACGACCGGATCCTCGACGTGGACGACACGTGCCCCGACGACCCGGAGCTGTACAACGGCTTCGAGGACGAAGACGGCTGCCCGGACATCGGCGACACGTACATCGACGGGGGCGGCGTCATCCACTTCCAGAACATCGAGTTCGCGTACGACAGCGCGGAGATCCTCAGCCAGAGCTTCCACATCCTCGACGCGATCGCGGCGACGCTCCTCGGCAACCCGCACATCACGTACGTCGAGGTGCAAGGACACGCCGACGATCGCGGTGCGGACGACTACAACATCCGCCTCACCCGCGACCGCGCGGCGTCGGTGGTGATCGGCCTGCTCGAGCGCGGCGTCCCCGCGACGTTGATGCGGAGCAACGGCTACGGCGAGCGCTGTCCGCTCCGCGAGGGCACGAGCGAAGCGGCGCGGCAGGCGAACCGACGCGTCGAGATCCAGATCCTCCGCACCGAGGACGGTCCGACCGGCGCCGACGTGCCGTGCGCGGCGGCGCGCGATCTACGCGATCAGTGGCGCGCGGCCGGACGCTAGTCGCGCGAGGCGGCGCGAACGACGACGTGGTCGTCCATCGGCTCGAGTTGGACACGACCGGTGAACGCGTCTCGGTTCTCAGGGAACGTCCACGTTCGCGCGCGTCGGATGACGCAGTTCCCAAACCTACGCATCGGCGGCGTCGGCTCGCCGACGAGCGAGGCATGGGTGAGGTGGCCGTCGGCGCTCAACGTGAGATCGATCTGCACCTGCCCGCGAGACGTTCCCGCGCATCGGCGAAGCTCCGCCTGATGTTGGGTCACGGTCGGAGCGACCTGGTACGAGCACCACGCGGCCGCGCTCGCCGCGAGGATCCACGTGATCGTCGCAACGCCGAGAGCTCGCATGATCCGGGTGCGCATGTCGCCTGATTCTGACGAGCGCCTCGGGAGCTGTCCAACGGCCGCGGTTTGACGTCCGCGCGATCCGACGCAGAACAGCGTCCCCATCGCGAGGAGACCACGTGGCCGAGCTACCCCATCCTCCGGCATCCCGACACGGCGAGCTGCGCGAGCTGTTCGACGACGTGTTCTTCGTGAGCGGCACCGTGCGCATGAACGCGATGTTCACGTTCAGCCGCAACATGACGGTCGTGCGACAGGGACGCGAGCTCACGATCCTCAACTCGATGCGGCTGAGCGACGAGGGGCTCGCCGCGCTCGAAGCGCTCGGCGACGTGAAGCACGTGATCCGCGTCGCGAGCTTCCACGGGATGGACGACCGCTTCTACAAGGAGCGCTACGGCGCGACGGTGTGGGCGACGAAGGGCAGCTCGTACGTGACGGGCCTCGGCAACGATCCGCGCGACGCGTACTTCACGCCGGACCGCTGGGTCGACGCGTCCACCGAGCTCCCCGTCGGCAGGCCGTTCATCTTCGAGTCGGCGCGGCCGCCCGAGGCGCTCGTGGTGCTCGATCGCGACGGCGGGATCGTGGTGGCGGGCGACGCGCTCCAGAACTGGCATCGCGTGGACGAGTACTTCAACGTCCTCGGCGGCCTGATGATGCGGCCGATGGGCTTCATCAAGGCGCACAACGTGGGGCCAGGGTGGCTCCGCGGCGCGAAGCCATCGAGCGAGGACCTGCGTCGCGTCCTCGAGCTCGACTTCGATCACGTCTTGCCGGCGCACGGCGCCGAGGTGATCGGAGACGCGAAAGAGAAGTACCGCCCCTCGATCGAGCGCGCGGCCGCGTCGACCGGGCGGTAGCTCGCTCAGCTCCCGGCGCGGGGCGCGTTGCGCACGACCACCGCGTCGCCGCGCGGCTCGATCTGGTAGACGCCGCCGCCTCCGCTGCTGCTGCGCTGGAACGTCCAGGCCCGCGCCTCGCGGAGGACGCACTCGCCGACCCCGCGCATCGCGTCGGACGACGCGCCGACCACCGCGCCGCCGGTGAGGCGACCGCGACCGCTGATGTCCATCCGGATCGTCACCGATCCGCGCTCCGCCCCCGCGCACCGCGCGAGCTCGGCTTGATGCATGGTGAGGTCGCGCGTGTAGTCGCGCGCAGCGATGGCGGCCGCACCGGATGCGGCGAGCGAGATCACGATCCCAGAGACGAGCCCAAGCAAGCGAATGCGCAACGATGTCCTCTTCATGGCCGGTCGACTTTCCCCGATGGACGTTCCTTGGGTCATGGCGCCGCGGACGGTGCGGGTGTGATGCCGAAGTCCACCATCCACGGCGTCACGCACTCCGGAGGACCGCCCCCATCCTTCGGCGTGCAGGCGGCTCGTGCGTCGAACGTCATGTGAGTCGGACGGTACGATGGCGGCACGATCGCCGCACCATGGCCGCACTATCGCGGCAAAGGCCGCGCACCGATCGGCGCCTCAACTCACGTTGCGGCCGCGAGCGAGTTGCGGTCCGGGGCGCTCGGGCCCAGCCTAGCCGTCATGACTTCGCTCAAGCCGGGACCGGCGAGCCGGGTGGCGTGGGTCGCGATCGTCGGGCTCGTCGTTGCGGCCGGCATCGCGCGGGCGCAGGACGATGAGTGCCGCGACGCGGACGCGTGCGTCGAGCAGGCCAATGAGATCGTCGCGTCGGGCGAGCACCTCGAGCGCGCGGTCGCCCTCTACCGGACGGCGTGCAACCGCGGTTCGTCCGAGGCATGCCGACGCCTCGGCGCGCTGTATGCGCTCGGTCGCGGGGTGGAGCGCGAGCTGCCGCGCGCGGCGACGCTGTTCGAGGTCGCGTGCGATCAGGGCAACTCCGCCGCGTGCATGAACTTCGGGATGATGCTGATCGGGGGTCAAGGCGTCGCCGCCGACGCGACGCGCGGGACCCAGCTCCTCGGGCGCGCCTGTCGCGCGCACGTGCGCGGCGCCTGCGGTCAGCGCGCGTCCTGCTACCGAGAGGGCCGCGGGGTGAGCACCGACGCGGCGAGGGCGAACCGGCTCACCCAGATGGAGTGCGACAACGGGACTCGCTCGGCGTGCCCCGGCTACTCGCGCGCCGACGTCGACGCACCCGCGACGACGACCGAGGTGACGGAGGAGCTCCCCCCCGAAGGCTCGGAGGAGGCGGTCCCGAACCCGCCGTTCGAGCCGCCCGCGGTGGACGAGGCCGCGCTCGCCGAGACGGCGCGCGCCGAGCGCAACGCGTGCACGCGACGGCGCGACGCGGCGGCGTGCTTCCGGCTCGCGCTGCTCGAGCTGGACGGCGTCGGGACGCCGGAGGACGCGCGCGCCGCGTCCGAGCACTTCGCGCGCGCATGCGATCGGCGGATCGGCGCGGCGTGCAACCAGCTCGGGATCCTCTACGAGGACGGGCGCGGCGTGCCGCAGGACGACGCGCGCGCGGCGACGCAGTTCAACCGCGCCTGCGAGGCCGGTTTCCCGATGGGCTGCTCGAACCTCGGCCGGCTCACGGAGACCGGCCGTGGGATCGCGCAAGATTACGTGCGAGCTCGAGATCTGTACGACAGCGCGTGCGCGGCGGGCGCGCTCCTGGCGTGCAACAACCTCGGGCTGCTCTACGAAGAGGGCCACGGCATCGCGCAGGACGTCGCGGCGGCGGCAAGGCTCTATCGCCAAGCATGCGACGGAGGCGCGCACCTCGCGTGTTACCACCTCGCGCTCCTCACCGAGGACGGCCGAGGGGTCGAGCGCAACCCCGAGGCGGCGACCGCGCTCTACGAGCGCGCGTGTGACGAGCGCATCGCCCTCGCGTGCGCGGCTCGCGCCGAGCAGCTCGAGTCCGGGCGCGCGGCGCGGCGAGACCTCGCGACCGCGGCGCGCTGGTATGCGCGCGCGTGCGATCTGAACGACGGCGTCGGCTGCGTGCGGCTCGGCAACCTGCTCGAGCAGGGCGCGACGAGCACCGCGAACCCGGCCGGCGCGGCGCGGCTCTACGAGCATGCGTGCGAGCGCGGCGAGCCGAGCGGCTGCACGCACCTCGGCCTCCTCCTCCAAGCCGGCCGCGGCGTGGCACGGGACGATCGGCGCGCCGTCGAGCTGTTCGGCGGAGCGTGCGACGCCGGCGATCTGCGCGGCTGCACGAGCCTCGGCTACATGTACGAGCGGGGGCTCGGGGTCGGCCAGGACCTCGTGGCCGCGCGCGAGAACTACGATCGCGCGTGCCAGGGCGGCATGCTGAGGGGATGCAACAACCTTGGCTTCCTCTATCTCCGCGGCGCGGGCGTGGCCCCGAGCCCGTCGCGCGCCGTCGAGCTGTTCACCCGCGCGTGCGAAGGCCGCAACGCGCTCGGCTGCTCGAACCTCGGCACGCTGTTCCTCGATGGGAGCGGCGGCACCACCGATCCCGCGCGCGCCGCCTCGCTGTTCCGGCAGGCGTGCACCCTCGGCGCGCCGCGCGGCTGCTACAACCTCGGGCTCCTCTTCGAGTCGGGCCGCGGCGTCGCGGCGAGCCCACGAGATGCGCAAGACTTCTTCCAGCGCGCCTGCCAAGGCGGCTACCAGCCGGCCTGTGCGCGGCGCTGACGTCGTCGAGCGCTCCGCCGCGCGGTGAGGCCGGCCGCCTCACCTGAGGCGGAGCCGCGATTCGGTCGCTCGAGCGTCGAGAATGACAGGATCGCGGGGACTTTTGCGCGGCCCCGAGCGGCGCCGGACGGCGTGCTCGCGAGGCATCGCACCACAGCGTCCCATGGGCGGCCGCGCCGCGGAGCGTGGCACGGGACGTGATGACTAGGGCGGTGACCACAGAGCGCTGGTCGAAGTGTCCGCCGGACGAGAGGACCACGTCCCTTCCGGATCACCACTCACTCGGGAGAATCAGCCATGAAGAATCTACTCCGTACTCTCTGCTTCGTCGGCATGACCGGCATGGCCTTCGGCTACGCGGGTTGCGACGATCACGATGGCCCCGCCGAGGAGGTCGGCGAGGACGTCGACGAAGCGTTCGGCAACGACGAGGGTCCGGTCGAGCGCGCGGCCGACGACGTCGAGGACGCGGTCGACGAGGCGACCGAGTAGGGAGCGATCCTCGCGCGGCTCACTCGCCGAGCTGCAGCGACCATCCGTCGAGGGTGCCGGTGTCGTTGCGCGCGTGATCCGCGACGCGCAGCGTCCAGCGACCGCGGAGGTCGCGGCCCTCGTACGCGGGGAGCGTGAACGTCCGGCGGACGTTGTTGAACGGACCGCCGGCGCGCGAGAGCAGGACGATCGGGGCCTCGCCCTCGTGCGTGAGCGTGAG
This sequence comes from Sandaracinaceae bacterium, assembly GCA_050186575.1. GTDB lineage: Bacteria > Myxococcota_A > Polyangia > Polyangiales > Sandaracinaceae > JAUHXR01. The sequence goes on from JBFWYI010000047.1 coordinate 18,297, forward strand.
CACGAGGTCACCGCGGTACGAGTGCGTGATGCTCACCGTGACCGAGGGGTCGCGCGCGGGCGGCACGCCGGCGGGGACCTCGATCACGCTCTCGACGCCGCGTTCGTCGCGATCCGGGATCGCGAGCGGCTCGTCGTTCACGAAGCGCGTGTCCTGCGGCTCGCCGATGTCCTCGAGCATGAGGTCGGACGCGCGCTCGCCGAGCATGTACACCGCGACGACAGGGAAGAACCCGGGGATGCGCGGGAACACGCTCGCGTCGACCACCCGCAGCCCGCTCACCCCGCGGACGCGGAAGCGCCCGTCGAGCACCGCCATCGGATCGTCGTCCGCCCCGATCGGCGCGGTGCACGACGCGTGGTGGCCCCACGCCTCGCGCATCGCGAAGTCCTCGAGCTCCTGCCGGGTGTCCGTGTCCGGTCCCGGCCACACCTCCTCGTAGCTCGCGCTGATCGTGCGCTCGTTCGCGACCTGCGTGAGCTCGCGGATCGTCTCGATGCCTTCGATCACCGCGTCGAGATCCGCGCGGTGCGCGCCGCTCGGCGGGACGCCCGTCGCGGGATCGCCGTAGTAGGCGAAGTGGATGAGCGGCGTGTCGAGCGGGTCCGCGCTGCGCAGACGCACCGTGCCGCGATTGCTGCTGTGCGCCTTGAGGACGAGCCAGGTGAACAGCGACGCGTCGTCGAACAGCTCGCGTGAGTAGCCGGGGTAGTAGCCGCGGAACGATCCCGGCACGCCGAAGATGAACAGGTCGGAGTCGGGCGTGGTCGCCGTCTCCGAGCGGCGCACCATCCCGATGATCCCGCCGTTCGTCGTGTAGTAGCCCTCGCCGCGCTCCCAATCTTGGAGGCACGAGTCGTTGACGCTCGGATCGAAGCTACAGCGCTCCGCCGCCTGGAACGCCGCGTCCGCGCGGAGGACCACCGGCACCTCGTAGCGGTCCTGGAGGTTGCTGCCGACGCCGGGTGAGTCGACGCGCACGTCGATGCCGTGCCGCTCGAGCTCGGCGCGCGGGCCGATGCCCGACAGCATGAGCAGCTGCGGCGTGTTGAACGCCCCGGCGCTGAGCACGACCTCGCGCGTCGCCATCACGCGATGCGGCGTGCCCGGCGACGCGGTGTCGCTCTGTCGATCCGCGCGGTAGAGGTGACCGCCGATCAGAAGATCGACGCCGACCGCGCGCGGGGTGCCGTCCGCCGCCGGCTCCTCCGCGAAGACCACGTTGGTGACGAGCGAGCGCGTCCGCAGCTCGAGCGGGAAGCCCTGCTCGATCGTAGCGAGGATGCGATCGCGCGAGCCGACGCGGCGACCGCGATCGATCGAGCTCGGGATGCTGAACGTGCCTTCGCCGCTGTCGCGCCCGGGCGACGGATCGTTGAGGTCGCGGTTGAGCGCGCCGAGGAGCTGCCCGAGGTCGTCGAGGAAGCCGTCGCCCGCCGTGTACGCGGCGGCCTTCACGAGGCCGGCGTACTTGAGGTCGTCGAGGGCGAGCGTGGGGTCGGCGAACGAGGTGGTGAGCCAGCCGTCGGTGCCGTGGCCCTCTTCGCTGTCGAAGAGGCCGAGGTAGGTGTTGCGCTCGAGCTCGACGAAGTAGCGGCGCATCCGGTCGGCCCGCCAGCTGGGATCGCCGGTGAGGTCGGCGATGTGATCCCAGTCGCTCTCGTGCGGGTACACCGCGATCATCGCGTTGACGGCGGTCGAGCCGCCGACCGTCGAGCCGCGCGGATAGAAGATGCCCTGCTCTTCGGCCTCGTACTTGGAGTCGGACGCGGCGAGATCCTGGTCCGTGAAGTGCGAGACGAAGAACTGCCACGACAGCGCCGGGTCCTCGCTCGCGCGCGCGTGGAGCGCAGGGATCGCGGACGTCGTCTCCGCCTGGGGCGCGTAGTCGCCCGCTTCGAGCAGGAGCACCGAGTGTCCCGCGCGCGCGAGACTGGACGCGAGCGTGCCGCCGCCGGCGCCCGCGCCGACCACGATGTACTCGAACTCGTCTTCGGGCCTCTGGCGCGGGTCGTCGCACGCGCCACCCGTGCACTCGAACTCCTTGTCGTCGAAGCCGGGCTCCGGCTCCGCGCAGCTCGTCAGCGGCACGGTGAGCGCGGCGAGCAGCGCGAGGCGGCCGGCGCGGTAGGGGCGTCGTTCGATCATGTCGTCGTCTCCTTCAAGGCATCTCGAAAGCGCTCGACCACCGCCTCGTCGAAGCTCTCGAGCCAACTCATGGCGCGCGACACCGATCGTTCGTCGATCGTGCGCGCCTCCCACTCGGTCACGAGCGTCGTCCACATGAGCACGTGCATCGCGGGGTTCGCGTACATCGCGACGATCGCCCGCGGCGCCGAGAGGTAGATGTCGCCGACCGTGTTCAAGAGCGCGGTGTACGCCGTGCGCTCCGTCGCCACGGTGAGCGCGCGGAAGGCATCCATCTCGATCGGCGCGAGCTTCTCCGGTTCGTCCGCATGCGCGCGCACGGCGTCGGCGAGGCGGTCGACGGAGCGTCGCACGCGGTCGCTCGCATACCGCGACGGGTCGCTCGCGATCGCACGCAGCACCTCTGCGACGAGGGTGCGGCGGAGCGCGAGCAGATCGGCGTAGACCTGCGTCGCACGATCCGGCAGCCGCTCGGCGAAGCGCATGAGGTAACCCCACGTCTCGATGCCGCCGTCGCGATCGATGTCGCGCACCACGACCCCGAGCCCGCGCCGCGTCTCCACGAACCCGAGCGCGGTCAGCCGCTCGAGGACGACCTGCACGGTCGACGGATTGATGCCGAGCTGGACCGCGAGGCGCCGCACCGACGGGAGGTGATCGCCCGGCCGGTAGGTCCCGGCCGCGATGTCGAGCGCCACGGAATCAGCCGCGAAATCGACTCGTGACGGGCCATCGTCCAGTGCCGCACGCTGTACCATACGGCGCACCATACGCGAGGCCGCGGCGCGCGCAAGCGGACGGATGCCCCGTAAAAAGGACCATCTCCCGAGACGGGAGGAGCCTAGGGTGGCGCGAGCTCGTCGGTGACCGAGTTGGATGCGGGCGCGGGATCCGAAGGACCGACCGCGTCGACCTCGACCGCGGTCCCGGGGTACGGCGGGGCGGGTCCGCCCTCGCCACCGGAGGTCGCGGGCGGGGCCGGCGGCGACGGACGAGCCGCCCGCGCGGGCAGCGGCATGTCGCACGGCGTGAGCTGAAACTGCCCGTTCGCCGTCGGCGTCTGGACGAAGCAGCGCGTCCGACACTGCTGGTCCGCCATGTAGTCGAACTGCACGACGTATTGCATGCCGACCTGCGGCGTGTGCAGATAGAACGACTCGCACGTTCCGTCGCGCACGGTGACGTTCTGCCACCGCTGCCGCGGCACTTGGCGTGTGCAGTACCGCGTGCTGCTGCGCGCGCTCGACCCGTATCCCACCGTCTGGGTGCCACACGGATACTGCTCGCTCTCGTAGACCGTCCGCATCTGCATCTCGTGATGAAAGAACTCGCTGCGGAAGCCCCAGCGGATGGGCATCGGTCGGACGCGCACGCTGCGCGTGAGCGGGACGCCTTCGACCATCGCCTGTCGCTCGCCGAGCGGCAGCTCGTGGTCGTCGATCATCGTGCGGTGGGCGACCTGTGGTCCCTCCCGTCGGTGGTGCAGCACGCGCACCGTCACCGTGGCGTGCGGCTCGCTCACCGACGGTGGCACGTAGGTGGGCGGCCGACAGCCGAGGCCGACGATCGCCGCGAGCAGCGCCAGCGCATGCCCTCTCATCGGCTGGCCTCTCATCGGCACGTCCTCAGGCAGGCGCCGACCCCGTCGTCGCAGCCCTGGATCGCGCTCGGTGTCGCCGCCTGCATCATGCACATGTCATTGTCTCGCTCGCACCCCGAGACGCAGACCGGGTCGGGGCCGGTGCGGCAGCCGAGCGCCACCGCCGCGAGCGCGAGGACGACGAATGCGCGGGCGGCGGCCGAGGGGGCAGTCCGAATGCTCTCCGTATCGCGACGCATCGGAACCAGATATCAGCGACCGCGGGCGATCGTCAACGCCGATTGCGAATCCGCCTCACGCCGGGGCGTCGGCGTCGAACGCGTTCTCCAGCGCGTCGCGCTCCGCGTCGGCCGTCTCGTCGCCGGCGGTGCCGTGGAAGCGGCGGAAGAGCGTCTCGGCTTGGCTCTTGTTCGCGCCCGCGGCTCGCAGCTCGTCGATCGACGCGACGCGCATCGCCTTGAGGCTGCCGAAGTGCTTGAGGAGCGCGCGCTTCGTCTTCGGGCCGATGCCCTCGATGTCGTCGAGCCCGCTCTTGAGCCGCCGGCGCTTGCCCACCGCCTCGCGCAGGCGGTTGCTCGATCGGTGCGCCTCGTCGCGCACGAGCGAGAGGAAGTAGCGGCTCGCGCTCCGCGCGCCGAGGAGGATCGCGTTCTTCTGATCGGGGAGGAACACGCGCTCGACCACCGTCGTCTCGCCGCCCTCGCTCCTTTCCTTGGCGAGGCCGGCCACCGGGAGCCCTTCGATGCCGAGATCCTTCAGCACCGCCACCGCGACGTTGAGCTGACCTCGGCCGCCGTCGACGAGGAACAGGTCCGGCAGCTCCCAGCCCGCCTGGCCGTCGCGCCCGCGACGAAACCGTCGCGACAACACTTCGTGCATCGCCGCGAAGTCGTCGCCCCCCGACGCGCGCTTCACGCGGAACGTCTTGTAGCGCGCCTTGTCGAGCTCGCCGTCGCGCAGCGCCGTGATCGCGGCGACCGTGTCGGCGCCGCCGAGGTGCGAGATGTCCACGCACTCGATGGTCCGCGGCGGCTTCGGGAGGCGCAGCTTCTGTTGCAGCTCGCCGAGCCGCGTCTCGAGGTCCTCCTTCTGCCGCGCCTTCTCGCGGTAGGCGTGCTCCGCGTTCTGCCGCGCCATCTCGAGGAGGCGTACGTTCGCCCCGCGCTGCGGGAAGCGGAGCTTCACCCGCTGTCCCCTCTGCTCGCCGAGCACCTCCTCGATGCCGTCGGACGCTTCGACCCGCGTCGGCAGCAGCACCTCGTCGGGGATCTGCGAGGCGACGCGGTAGTACTCGCCCAAGAAGCTCGAGAGGAGCTCGTCATCGGGCAGCGTCATCTGCTTGAGCGCGAACGTGCGCACCTGGTTGAGGTGACCGCCGCGCACGCGCAGGACGGAGACCTCCGCCTGATCGCCGGCGCGGTGGAGCCCGAACACGTCTTGATCCTTACGCGTGACCTTGGCGATGCGCTGTGAGGTCCGCGCGCGATCGACCGAGCGGAGCTGATCGCGATACGCCGCCGCCTGTTCGTAGCGGAGCTCCGCCGCCGCGCCGCGCATGCGCGCCTCGAGATCTTCGGCCAGTTGATCGTGGCGGCCGTCGAGGAAGAGCCCCACGAGCTCGACCTGCGCGAGATAGTCCTCGCGCGGGACCTCCATCACGCACGGCGCCGGGCAGCGCTTGATCTGGTACTGGAGGCACGGACGCGCGCGCGTCTTGAAGTCGTTCTCCTTGCACGTGCGGAGGCGAAAGAAGCGGTTGATCTGGCGGAGCGTCTGCCGCGCGCTCGTCGCCGAGTCGTAGGGGCCGAAGTACCGCGCGCCATCCGGCTTGGGCCGTCGCACCACGCGCAGCCGCGGCCAAGGCTCCTCGGGATCGATCCGGATGGAGAGAAAGTCTTTGTCGTCACGGAGCTTGACGTTGTAGCGCGGCTGGTGCTGCTTGATGAGCTCGTTCTCGAGCAGCGCCGCCTCCTTCTCGTTGCCGACCACGACCGTGTTGAGGTCGCCGAGCTCGCGCGAGAGGCTCGCGATGAAGAAGCGATCGTCGCTCTGGCTCGCGGCGAAGTAGCTCCGCACGCGGCTGCGGAGGCTCCGCGCCTTGCCCACGTAGAGGACACCGCCCGACCGATCGAGGAAGAGGTAGACGCCCGGCGCGGTGGGGAGCGCGTCGAGCTTCTGCTGCACGTGATCGGGGAGCACGAAGGAGTTGTAACGCGGAGCGCGCGCGGCGCGAGGTGGACGCGGCTCCACTGCGGTCAGCGTCCTGGCATGAGCGGGCTATCCTCGGCGCGTGGAGCGCTCGATCTCACCGCGCGTGTGGGTCGCGATGGTCGGCGTGCCAATCGCGATCGTCGCGCTCGCCATCGGACTCTTCTTCCTCGCGCACGCGCGGAGCGAGTCGGTGCCCCCGGTGTGGACCGCCGCGGATCTCCCGACACCGCCGAGCCCCGAGGAGAACGGCGCCGTCCCCCTCGCGGCGCATCCGGTGCGCGGGATCCCCGAGGCGATCGGCGACCTGGTGAACGCGCGCGGCGAGACCTCCGCGCTCGAGGTGTACCGAGACCGCCGCGACGAGCTGGCGCGCGAGGCGACCGATCGCGGAGGCGACATCCAGCGGGCCCGCGTCCTCCTCGATCGCCCGCGGCTCGCGATGGACTGCGCCTCCTTCGGGGGACGGTGCGACATCATCGGGATCGTCTCGGCGGCGGACCTCGTCGCGTTGGGGATCCTCGCCGACCCCATCGAGGGCCGGCTCGACCCGGCGCTGCGCGACGCCGCCGGTCTGCTCGAGCGCGCCGACGATCTCGCGCGCGACGCGCTCAGCCACACCGAGTGGCGGGTCGGGATCCGGGTCCTCGAGACGGCGGTGGCGGTCGCGGAGGTGCTCAGCGCGGAGGTGCTCAGCGCGGAGGTGCTCAGCGCCGAGGTGCTCAGCGGCGAGGCGGGCGCCCAGGACGAGCGGGAACGAGGGGAAGCGACGTTGCGCGCCGCGGTGCGCGCGGTGATGGAGCGCGGTCCTCCCCGGCTCGATTCGGCGGTCCGCGCCGAGTACGTCGAGCTCTACGCGGTATGCGAGACCAGCGAGGGCTGGCGCTTCGCGCGCGGGGCGACGGAGATGGAGCTGGCCGCCCGCTACGTTCCCATCGAGCGCTTCGCGCGCGGCGAGGGCCCGCTCCCCGCGCCACCTCCGGAGAGGGAGGGATGGTTCTGGGAGTTCAACCGCGAGGGCCAGATGCTCACGTCGGCCGGCATGCTGGGGGACCCGGAGACCGTCGAGCGGTATGTCGAGCATACGCAAGAGATCATGACGCGGCTCGCGGAGGTACAGCGGCGCCTCGACGCGAGAGAGCTCCGCTGACGAGCGAGGCTCCCTCTTCGCCACCGCGCGCTCGCGCTACGGCGTCACGCAGCGGACGGCGCGGATCCACCCGTCGCGCTGGCCGACGAGCACGATCGAGCCGGTCGCGTCGACGCGCACCGCGACGGGATCGCTGAGCTCGAGATCCGCCAGCGTCGCGCCCTCCGCGAGGCTGACCGCGAGCAGCCGACCGTCCGCGCCGACGCTGAACGCGACGCGCCCGTTCGGGGTCACGGCCACGCTGCGCGGACCGTGCTCCGCCGGGAGCGCGATGTCCGCCGCCCACTGCAGGGACGCGCGCGCATCGAACGCCGCCAACCGCGAGTCGGTCGCCACCACGAGCGTCCCGGCCTCCGCCTGCGCGAGCTCGACGATCCGGCCCGGCAGGAACGTCAGCTCCACGCCACCCCCTTCGACGACGCTCGGATCGTCGGCCGCGTACACCTCGAGGAACGGGGTGCCGTCCCGCTCGCCCGCGACCACGAGCCGACCCGAGGGCGTGAACGCGAGATCGCGCGGCTCCACGCCGGCGCCGATCTCCCAGACGTCACCGCTCTCCAAACCGCGCACCACGAGCGACGGCACGCCTTCGCCGACCTGCGCGTGGGCCAAACGCTGGCGCGTGGCGTCGAACGCGACGCTGCGGATCTCGATCCCGGGCGTCGTCCCGCCGATCGGCAAGAAGCCTTGATCGATCGAGAGCTGCGCGACGAGACCGCGCACGTCGCCGGCGATCACCGTGTCGCCGTCGTAGACGAGGTCGGTGATCGGTGACGCGGGAAGCTCCTCGCCGTACGTGAGGAGGCTGCCGTCGACCTCGCCGAGCAGCTCGCGCTCGAGGGTCCAGAACTTGAGCGTCCCGTCGGCGCCCGCGACCGCGAGGTGACCTTCCTCGGAGATCCCGAAGCGGAGGAGCTCCCCGTGGTCGGCCTGGTCGTTGTTGAACACCGCGTCGCGGACGTCCAGCGACCCGCCGGCTTCGAGGCACGACTCGAGCGGCGTCCGATCGGTGGGATCGATCGGCGCGATCCGAGGAGCGACGCCCGCGGAGCCATAGACGTCGAGGAACGTGACGTCGGGAGGCGTCTCATGGATCTCGGCGCATCCGCCGAGGACGAGGAGCAGGAGGACGGAGGCGAAGGCAGCGTGTCGTTGAGGCATGCCCTCACGGTGAAGCCTCTCAGCCCATAGGTGAAATATCGTCTCTCAACGTCTACCATAGTCCTCGCGTATGACGCGAGGTCGAGACGCTCAGGCCGCCTCGGCGAGCCGCGTGTTCAGGTGCTGGACCGCGCGCTTCTGGAGCTGGCACACGCGCGACTCGCTGATGCCCATGCGGCGGCCGATCTCCTTGAGCGGGAGGCCCTCGAAGAGGCCGAGCTCGAGCGCCATCCGCTGGCGGCGCGGGAGGATACGGATCGCGCTGAGGAGCTGCTCGCGCTGATGGTTCTGGTGCGCCTGCTCGTCGGCGCGCGGGGTCCGGTCGTCGGCCAGGCGCGCGGCGAGCGGCTCTTCGTAGGGCGCACACGCGTCGATGGAGACGAGCCGGCGCGCGCTGACCGCGCGGCCCTTGTACTCCTCGTCGCCCTCCGTCTTACCGGCCGCGTGCTTGACCACGAGGCGCATCTCGTCGCGGCTGCGCGGGTCGAGGCGACGGATCGCGTCGATCATCCGCTGGCGGATCCGCGTGCGGACCCAGGTCTGCTCCTGGATGCCGTAGCCCTGGTAGCTGCGGAGCGCCTCGAGGACGGCGACCCGCCCCTCGCAGTGGAGGTCTTCCTCGTCCAGCGCGCGTCCGGCCGAGGCCAGCGGCCGCAGCCGGCGCGCCATCGCGCGGACAAGACCCTCGTAGCGCGCGAGCGCCTCCTTGGCTCCCCGCTCATCCCAGCTGACCTTCGACGCCGTGCTCTGCTCGCTCATGTCGTCCTCCGCTGGGAGGCCCCTAGTTCAATGTGCGTGCCAACCTGCCGTATGGCGGCGCCGATCCGAGATAAGCACCTGAAATAACTTGGTATATCGGTGAATTTGGCTCGGAGTTGGCCGGCTTACAAACAGTGCGCGTTTGAGCGAAACGGCGCGCTTGCTCGCACGTCACCGACCGTTATCACTCGCTATCGCTCTCTATCGCTCGCTTTCGCACGGCTGGAGAAGGCGGCGGCGTTGCGTCCCGAGATCGGGGATGTCCGCTCGTCTCGATTCGAGGCGACGCTCAGAGGCCGTGCTTGGTGATGCGGCGCTGGAGTTGGAACCGCGACAGTCCGAGGTCCCGCGCCGCGGCGGTGATGTTCCCGGCGTGGGTGCGGAGCGCCGCGAGGATGCGCTGCTTCTCTTCCTCGGCGTGGGCGCGACGGATGTCGGCGAGCGTCTGTTCTCCGGCGGGAGCGGGCGCGGCCGCGCGCAATGGGGCCGGCGGCGACGAGACGGGCGGCGGGTCCGAGGTCGGCCCGACGAGGCCGAGCCCGAGTCCCGGGGACACGAGCATCGGCGGCGCGACGGTGCGCGGCGGCTCCCATCCGTCCTGCATCTTGGTGAGCACCGGGAAGACGTCGAGGGTGAGGGCGCCGCCCCCGCTCAACAGCACGGCCTGCTCCACCATGTTGCGGAGCTCGCGCACGTTACCCGGGAACGGATACGCGAGCAGCGCCCGTCGCGTGGCGCGATCGAGCTCGGGCGGCTCGCGACCGAGGGCGCGAGCCCGCTCGGCGGCGTAGTGGCTCGCGAGCAGGATGATGTCCTCCCCACGCGAGCGGAGGGGCGGCACCTCGAGCACGAACACTTCGAGGCGGTAGCGCAGATCCGCGCGGAAGCGGCCCTCCGAGACGGCTCGCTCGAGGTCGCGATTGGTCGCCGCGATGACGCGGGCGGTGAGGTGCCGGTTCTTGGTCGCGCCGACCCGGGTGAACTCCCGCTCCTCGAGGAGGCGCAGCAACTTCGCTTGCATCGGCAGCTCGAGCTCGCCGATCTCGTCGAGGAACAGCGTCCCGTTCGCCGCCGCTTCCACGCGGCCCATCTTGCTGTGCGTCGCGCCGCTGAACGCGCCGCGCTCGTGACCGAACAGCTCGCTCTCCACCAGCGTGGCCGGGATCGTCGTGCAGTCGACGGCGACGAACGGCTCGAACGCGCGGCCGCTGCGCTGGTGGATCCGACGCGCGAGCAAGCCCTTGCCGGTCCCCGTCTCGCCGACGATGAACGCGGTCGTGTCGTCGGACGCGGCCAACGCCTCGACGCGGCGGAGCAGCGCCTTCATCGCCGGGCTGTCGCCGAGCAACAGCGCGCCGTCCGCGCCGGTGTCCGCCTGCACCGCGCGCGTGCGGAGGCGTGCGACCTCGACCGCGCGCTCGATGCGGATCACGCACTCGCGCTGCTCCGCGTCCTTCGCGACGTAGTCGAACGCGCCGCGACGCATCGCCTGCACCGCGACGTCGAGGTCGGGATACGCAGTGTTGAGAAGAAAGACGGCTTGACTACCGGAGGAGCGCAGCTCGTCGAGCAGGCTGAGCCCGTCGATGTCGGGCAGCTGGTAGTCGAGGATCACCACCTCGGGCTCGAGCGCGGTGAAGTGTCCGCGCGCCTGTTCCGCGTTGGAGGCGCTCACCACCTCGTGGCCGGCGTGTACGAGGATGCGCGCGAGCGCCCGCGCGTACGCGGCGTCGTCGTCCACGATGAGGATCCGCGCCGACACGGCTCAGCTCTCCTTCGCCCCGTTCGCCGGCGTGACCCGGATGGTGTGGGCGTCAGTGACGATCGCGTGCACCGGGACGTCGCCGTCGTGGTTGGGCACCTCGGTGATCCGCTCGAAGTCGAACACGACCGCGACGAAGAACGCGTCGCGAAGGCGCGGCAGCAGCCGGTCGTAATACCCTTTGCCGTATCCGATCCGGTAGCCGCGATCGTCCACCGCGAGGGCCGGGACGATCACGAGGTCGACCTCGTCGTCGGACACCCTCGGCGCGTCGGGATCCGGCTCCGCGAATCCCATCGGCGCGAGGACGGTGGGTCGCTCGCGGGTGTGCTCGTAGAGCGCGAGCTCGCTCGGCCCGCCGTTCGACGACTCCGTGATCCGCGTCGCTGCGACGCGCTTGTTCGCCGCCCACGCCGCCTCGATCAGCGGCGCGGTCTGCACCTCGGTGCGCATCGAGAGGAACGCGAGCACCGTCTTCGCGGTGCCCCACTCGGGCAAGTCGATCACCCGCGCCGCGATGGCGGCCGAGCGGGCCTGGCGCGCCGCTTCGGGGAACGCGCGTCGCAGAGCCCGCCGACGTGTCCGGATCTCGTCCTTGACCTGCGACTTGAAGTACGCGGTCTCGTCCATGCCGAGGCTACGCTTGGAGCCGCTCGTCGATCCGCGCGATGGCCCGCGTCACCGCGTCGCGGGTGATCGACTCGACCTCGTCGCAGCGCCGCTCCGCGCCCAACAGATCGTCCGCGAGACCGAGCGCGACCACCGCGAGCAGCTGCGCCGGGGTGGCGGTGCGCTGCGCCTTCGGGCCGAGCGCGTCGATCCGCTCGTTGATGACCCGCGCGAGCTCCCGGAGGTGCTCCTCGTCCGCGTCGGAGGTCATCCGGTACTTGGCGCCGGCGATCTCGAGGGTGACTGTGCGCTTGTCCGTCAAGTTGACTCTCCCCATTCGGGACGACTGTCGAGCGCGAGCGCGGTGGGCTCGGGCCCGGGCCGGTGGACGCGCAGTGTACCTCCCCGGACCGCGCCGGACTCCCCCGAGGTCCGTCGCTCGCAGGTCGAATTGCGAATCCGTCGCGACTGTAACGGCGCTCTTGTCGAGACGTCAAGCCGAGCGACTGTGGTACCCTCCCGGGCCGAGCTCGAACGGCGCCGCCCGCGCCCGTTCGCGCCGAATCCACGGCCGAGTTGATGCAAGTCGCCTGCCCTTCCTGCTCCGCCGAGTACCCCGTCGACGAGCGCCGACTACCGGCGGCGGGGCTCAAGATGCGTTGTCCCAAGTGCGGCGCGCGGTTCCACGTGCATCCGGGAGGTCGCGTCGAGGCCTCCGACGCGGCGGCACCGCCGCGCCCCGCCGTCCCCAAGCCACCCGGCGTGCCGTCTCCCGCGCGCAAGCTCGTGGGCGGCATGGGCTCGGTGGACCTGCCGGCTCCCAAGGGCGCGGTGCCCAAGCCGCCGCGTCCGAAGATCGCGCCGCCGGTCGCGGAGGGAGACCTCGACCTGGACCTCCCGGCGCCGCGCGGTGCGGCGCCCCCGCCCCCGAAACCAGCCGCCCCCGAGCTCGATCTCGATCTCCCGGCGCCGCGCACCGCGGCGTCGCCCGCCCGTCGGTTCGCGCCGGCGAAGAAGGACGACCTCGACCTCGATCTTCCGGCGCCGCGCGCCGCGCCGCCCCCGCCCAAGCCGACCGCGAAGCCGTCGCCGACCGCGCCGACGCGACCCGCGCCCAAGCCCGCGGCGAAGCCGCCCGCGAGGCCGCCGCCGAGCACGCCGCTCGACGACCTGGATCTCGACCTCCCGGCCCCTCGCGCGGGCGGCGCGCCGTCCGCCGACATCGATCTCCCGGCGCCGCGCCAAGCCGCGCCGAAGGCGCGCATCGCGCCGCCGCTCGCGCCGAGTCAGCTGTCCACGCCCTTTGCGTCGGCGCCCGGTCGCGACGCCTCGGCGGCCCGCGCTGCGGCGGACGCGGATCCGCTCGGGGACCTCGGCCTCGCGCCCGTGGCGGCGGGCGGCGACTTCGATCTCGACCTCCCGGCCCCGCGCGGAGCACCGGCACGTCCGCCCGCGTCGCCTCGACCCGCGCTGGCGGACGCGGGCACGCCGTTCGACGATCTCGATCTCCCCGCCCCGCGCGGCGAGCAACACGAGTTGTCCGGCGCCGACCTCCCTGCGCTCCGCCAGGAGGGGAACGTCGACCTCCCCGCCGTCCGCGGCGACTTCGGCGGCGTGGACCTCCCGCGTACGCGGCGCAAGTCGGTGATCGAGGACGCCGAGGAGGCGTTCGGGGATCTCGACTTGCCGATGCCCAAGGCGAGCGGCGGCGGCGGCTTCGGCGACATCGACTTGCCCGTTCCGAAGGCGCAATCCGACTTGCCCGCTCCGAAGGCGGACGCGTTCGGCGACCTCGAGCTGCCGACCCCGCGCTCCGATCCGGCGGCGCGCCCGTTCGACGACCTCGACCTCCCGACCCCGCGCGAGGTGAGCGACCTCCCGGTCGCGGCGGAGAACGCCGACCTCCCGATCGCGCGCGACGTCGGCGGGTTCGACGACCTCGCGCTCCCCGAGCCGCGCTCCGGCGAGGTGCCGATCGAGTTCGACGAGCCGCCCGAGGCCGACCACGGGATGCGCGACCCGGAGGGGCGCTCGGGCCTCGGCGGCGTCGCGTTCGGCGAGCTCGACCTCGGTGAGCAACCGGCGGGCGACGACATGGAGTTCGCGGACATCCCAGAGGAGAGCGAGCCGTCCGCGCGCGACTCTCTCCCCCCGCCCCGCGTCGCCGCGCGCAAGAGCCCGGCGAAGGCGAAGAGCGTCGGGCCCAAGCCCAAGGGTCGCGGGATCCTCTACGCCGTCGTGATCCTCGTGCTCATCATGGGCACCGGCATCGGGTTGGCGTTCACGCCGTACGGCCTGTTCGGCATGAATCTGATCCAGCCGTTCCTCCCCGGGGCCGGCGATCCGGCGCAGGTGCGAGCGGTCATCACGCGCGCGGAGGAGCAGGCCGTCACCGACCGCTGGGAAGACGTGCGCACCAGCCTCGTGACGCTGGGTGAGGCGCGCGCCAACGCCGGGCTCAACCAGACGCTGTTGAGCCGCAGCCTCCTCCACGAGGCGCTCTACCAAGTACGATTCGGTGACGGCTTCGGCAGCACCGAGCGCACCGCGCGGCTCTTGCAGCGAATCGAAGAGCGCGGGATGGATGGCCCCGACGTCGCGCTCGGTCGCGCGGCGGAGCGGCTGCGCGCCGGCGACCTCGCGGCGGCGCGGGCGAACGTGGCCCAGGCGCGCGGCGGCGCGGCCGACGACCCGTACGTCGACCTCGTGCTCGGCGAGATCGAGCTCGCGGAAGGCGCTACGGAACCCGCGTTGACGGCGTTCCAGGCCTCCGCCGAGCACGGCGGAGGTGCGCGCGCGCTCTGGGGCGTGGCGCGCGCGACGCTGCGCACGGACGACGCGGAGGCGAGCCGCGCGGCGGTGGAGGCGGTGCTCGCGGCGAGCCCGCACCACGTGGACGCCCTCGCCGCGAAGGCCCAGCTGCTCGAAGACGCGGGGGAGCTCGACGCGGCGTACACGCTCGCGCGACAGGCCGCGGGCGCCGATCCGTTCGAGGGCGAGGAGCTCCGCGGCAGCCCGCGCGCGCGCGCGTCGGCGCTGACGCTCGTCGGTCGGATCGAGGAGGGGCACGGCCGCTCGAGCGCTGCGCTCGCGGCCTACGATGCGGCGCTCGCGGCGGTCGACAACTACGTTCCCGCGTTCCTCGGCGCCGGTCGGGTGCTGCTCGGCGATCGGCCCGCCGACGCGCTCGCTCGCTTCGAGTCGGTGCTCCAGGCGGAGGGAGCCGAGCAGATCCACCTCCCGAACGGGCGCACCGGACGGCAGGAGGCGCAGCTCGGGGTCGCGCGCGCGCAGCTCGCGCTGGATCGGATCCAGGACGCGAACACCACGCTCGAAGCGCTGCTCGCCGAGCTTCCACAGGACGCCGACGTGCTCCTCTGGATGGGCAAGGCCAGCGAGGCGCTCGACCCGCCGCAGTACGCGCGCGCCGAGGGCCACTACCGCGAGGCGATCACGCAAGCGCCGCAGCGCTTCGGCGCGTACCTCGCGCTGGCCGAGCTGTTCCTCGCGACCGATCGCGGCGACGACGCGGGCGCGTTCCTCGATCGCGCCGAGACCGAAGTCCCCGAGACGGCGGAGATGCGCTATCAGCTGGGCGCCTTCGAGCTTCGCCGCAACCGCATCGCCGACGCGATCCGCGAGCTGCGGCGCGCGCTCGAGCTCAACCCCACGCACCCCCCGACGCTGTTCTCGCTCGCGGTCGCGTATCGGCGCTCGGGTCAGCTCGACGCGGCGGCGCGCACGTTCGACACGCTCGCGGAGATCGACGCGGGTCACCCTGGCCTCTCGCTCGAGCGCGGCCTCCTGTTCGAGGCGCGCGGCGAGAGCGATCGCGCGGCCGACTCGTATGAGGCGGCGCTCGGCAGCAACCCCGACGACCTCGATCTGCTGCTCCGCCTCGGCGCGGCGCAGGTGGCGGCCGGTCGGATCGACGATGCGGAAGTGACGCTCGATCGCGTGCGCGCGGGGCGCCCGAACTCGTCGGAGGCGAACCACTTCGTCGGCCGGGTCTCGTTCGCGCGCGGCAACTTCGCGGAGGCGCTGACTTACTTCCGGCGCGCGGTGCAGCTCGATCCGTCGCGCGGCGAGTTCCACCTCTACGTCGGCTGGGCCGCGCTCGAGAACGGGCAGCTCGGCGAGGCGCTCCACGCGGTGAACGACGCGCTCGAGCGCGACCCGAGCCTCGGCGACGCGTACTGGATCCGCGGCGTCGTCAAGCTCCGTTCCGGTCGTCCACGCGACGCGCTCGCCGACCTGACGCGCGCGCTCGAGCTCAAGCCGAGCCGCCACGAAGCCGAGGCGGCGATGGGCGACGCGTACGATCAGCTCGGTGAGCTCGACGACGCGATCCAGAGCTACGCGCGCGCGGTGGCCGCCGTCGATGACAACGGCGAGTGGTGGTACCGCCTCGGTCGACTGCGGATGGACCGCGGCCAGCGCGGTGACGCGGCCGTCGCGCTCCAGCGCGCGACCCTGCTCGGCGACGCGATGACCCCCTTGCCCGGCTGGCTCGCCGACGCCCATCGCCTGCGCGGCGACGCGCTGCGGCTCGGCGGTCAGGGTCACGAGGCGGTGCCGCACTATCGCCGGTACCTCGAGCTCGCCCCGCCGTCGGCGATCGATCGGCGTCAGGTGCGCGAGGCGCTGATGGATCTGGGCGAGGTCCCCTGAGCTGAACGGTCCGACGGGCCGTTCAGCTCCCTTGCCCGTGCCCGTGCCCCTGCCCTCGACGGACCCCTGCCCTCGGCGGAGCGAACGGATGACGCTCGGTCCAAGAACGACGCAGAAGCGGGGCTTGTCCTCGCGGGCAACGGCAAGGCAAGGGCCTGGTGAGCAGGTTGCTTTGCAGTCTGCTAGGCGCGCTTGGCGATCTTCTTCGCCTCACGCGTGGCTCGGGCCAACACGTCGGTCGGATCGAGCGTCGAGAGCGCGCGGTCCTTCACGATCCAGCGGCCGTCGACGAACACGTGGCGAACGTCGGCCGCGGTCGTCCCGTACACGAGCGACGCGTAGGGATCGGCGGGCGGCGAGACGTGCGGACCGCGCTGGTCCACCACGATCACGTCGCCGGCCTTGCCGACCTCGAGCGAGCCGATGCGATCCGCGAGCCCGAGCGCGCGCGCGCCCTCGATCGTCGCGAGCTCGAGCGCCTCCTCGGCCGGGAGCGCCGCCGCGTCGAGGCGCATGCCCTTCGCGAGCAACGAAGCTTGCCGTAGCTCCGTCCACGCGTCCATGCGGTTGTTGCACGGCGCTCCGTCCGCGCCGAGGCCGACCACGATGCCCGCCTCGCGCATCGCGACCACGTTCGCGATCCCGCTCGCCAGCTTGAGATTCGCGCTCGGACAGTGGACGATCCGCGTGCCCGCCTCGGCGACCCTCTTCATCTGCGCGGCGGTCAGCTGCACGCCGTGCGCGAGCACCGTGCGCTCCCCCGCGACGCCGTACGAAGCGAGCGCGTCGACGTCGTCCTTTCCGAGCTGTCGGCGGACCTCCTCCCGCTCGCCCGCGTGCTCGGCCACGTGACTGTGGATCCGCAAACCATGCTGCTCGCTCAGCCGCGCCACCTCGCGCAGCAGCGCCTCGGAGCAGGAGAGGATGAACCGGGGCGCGAAGGCATAGCCGAGCCGTCCATCCGCCGCGCCGTCCCATCGCTCGGCGAGGCGCTGGCTCTCGCGCAGGCTCGCGGCGCGCGTCTCGCGCAAGCCCTTCGGCACGCCGGCCCCCGCGTCCATCATCGACTTACCGCTGATCCCGCGGATCCCGCTCGCCTCCATCGCGCGGAAGACCGCGTCCTGGTGGTGCACGCTGCCGAGGTCGAGGATCGTGGTCGTCCCGCCGAGCAGCATCTCGGTGAGCCCCAGCTCCGCGCTCGCGCGCATCGACGCCGCGTCGTGCGCCGCCTCGAGCGGCCAGATGCGCTCGCGCAGCCAGCGCATCAGCGGGAGCTCGTCGGCCATCCCACGGAAGAGCGCTTGACAGAGGTGCACGTGCGACTGCACGAGCCCGGGGAGCACGGCGCAGCCGCGCGCGTCGACGACGTGCGCGATCCGACGCGTCGACACGCGCTTGCCGATCGCGCGGATCACCCCGCCCTGGATGAGCACGTCGCCCGGCGCATGGACGGTCCTCTGGCCGTCCATCGTGACGACCACGCCGCCGCGGATCAGCGCGTCGCCGTCAAACAGCATCAGCCACCGTCGCCCTCGAGGTAGCCGCGGTCGAACGCGTGCGGGAGGAGCTCCTCGATGCTCGTGTCGAGCCGCGCACCCGCGTCGGTGACGCATCGGATGGGGAGCCGTCGGCTGAACTCGCTCAGCACCTGACGGCACATCCCGCACGGCGCGGCGGGGACCGGACCCTTCGTGAGAACGACCAACGCCGCGAACTCGTGCACGCCCGCGGTCAACGCGTTGGCCAACGCGCTCCGCTCCGCGCAGAGGCAGAGCCCGTAGCTCGCGTTCTCGATGTTCGCGCCGCGGTACGTCTTGCCGTCGGCCCCGAGCAGCGCCGCCCCGACCGCGTATCGCGAGTACGGCGCGTAGGCCCGCTCGCGCGCCGCCCGGGCCTCCGCCTCCAGCGCGCTCCAGTCGATCGCGGGCTCGTCGATCGCATCCGCGTCCAGCGCCGGCAGGCCGTCGGCGTCGATCGTGTCTTCTTCGTTCATTCGGTCACGCCCATCCTCGCGAGGACGCCCGCGAGCAGCCCCTCGAAGCGCGCCTTCACGCGGTTCGCCGTCTCGGTGACCTCGTCGTGGCTCAGCGGGTCCTTCGAGATCCCCGCCGCGAGGTTCGTGATGCACGAGACGCCGAGCACGCGCATCCCCATGTGCCGCGCCGCGATCACCTCGAGCACCGTGCTCATCCCGACCGCGTCGGCGCCGAGCGACCTCATCATCCGCACCTCGGCCGGCGTCTCGTAGGTCGGTCCGAGCAACCCGGCGTAGACGCCGCGCTTCAGCGCGAAGCCCTGCTCGTTCGCGACGAGGTCGGCCACCGCGCCGAGCTGACGGTCGTACGCCTCGGTCATGTCGGGGAAGCGCGGTCCGAGCTCGTCCTCGTTCGGACCCTCGAGGCAGTTGCGCCCGGTGAGGTTGAGGTGATCCGTGATGCGCATCAGGTCGCCCGCCTCGAGCCCATCGCCGCATCCGCCGGCCGCGTTGGTGATGATCAGCGAGTCGGCCCCGAGGTGCTTCATCAGCCGCACCCCGAACACGACGTCGGCGGCCGGGTGTCCCTCGTAGAGGTGCACGCGACCTTGCATGGCGACCACGGGGACGCCCGACGCGGTGCCGAACACGAGGTTGCCCGCGTGGCCCACCACCTTCGAGGACGGCATCGAGCGGATCGCGTCGTAGGGCACCACGACCTTGTCGGCGAGGGTATCGGCGAAGCCGCCCAGCCCCGAGCCCAGCACCATCGCGACCCGAGGCGTCGCCTGGACGCGCTTTCGCACGTCGAGGACCGCGGCGCGGATCCGCGGGACTTGCAGGAGGTTCTCGCTCATCGCTCCGAATGTTCCGTGATGGGTGGTGCGCTCGTCCAGAGAACGGGGAACGGCCCTGCCAGGATGGTGTCCGAGCCCCCGTCATGCCCGAGCAGCAGTCAGGGCCGTCCGGTGGTACTCTCCAAGGCGACATGGAGCCGGCGGAGCGAGCGTTCCGGCTTCTCCCCTCGGAGCGGGTGCTCTGGGAGGGGCGGCCCCGGCCCGACGCACCCCGCGCTCACGCATGGCGTCTGGTGCCGGCCGGGCTGTTCACGCTCGCGGTGATCGTCGTGACCTTCGCGGTCCTGCTCCTCCTCACCGATCTGCCGGGGAGCACGCAGGTCGCGCTCGTCGCCGTCTATCTGGCCGCCACCGCGATCGCGGTGTGGATCGCGCCTTCGCTCCTGTTCGACCCCTGCCGCTTCGTGGTCACCGACCGGCGCGTCCTCTGGAAGCGCGGGCGGATCCGACGCTCGATGGACCGGCACGCGTTCACCTACGCGCGGATCCGGTGGAGCCGCGGGGCCCCCAACGTCGGGGACCTCGAGCTGGTGCGCGCGGTGCCGTTCGGCCCCCTCTCGCGCAAGCAACGTATCGTGCTGTATGCGATCGACACTCCCGACGTGGTGCTCTCGGTCATCCGCGGCGAGGAGCCGAGCGCACACGCGGGCGACCACACGACGCCGCTCACCGATCGCCTCGACGTCGACGAGGAGGTCCTCTGGGGCGGCGCGCCCGAGGGGAGCGGGATCGACTGGCGGCACGTGCTGACCACGCTGTTCGGCCTCGGCGTGCTCCTCGTCGGGCTGCCTCGCGGCGTGCAGCCGGCGGCGATCCTCGCGCACCTCGAGCAGCTCGGGCTGCCGATGACCTCGGTCACGTGGCTCCTCCTGTTCGCCGCGATGGCGCTCACCGCGACCTTGATCCTCGCGATCGGGGTGGGCCTCGCGTGGCACGGGATCGTCCGAGCGCGCGGGCTCGGCAGGGACACCGAGTACCTGCTGACCAACCGTCGGCTCCTCATCCGGCGCGGACCGACCGAGCTCTCGCTCGATCGCGCGCGCATCGTGGATGTCGCGGAGACGCGCGGGTGGCTCGGCCTGTCCAACATGTACCTCGTGCTCGACGGCCCGGACGCGCGAGCCCTCGCCGACAGCGGCGCGCTCGGCGTCATCACGCCATCGCGCGATCAGGTGCCGCCGATCCTCTACGAGCTGAAGGACACGAAGCCGCTCAGGACGCTGCTCATCGGCCCCGACGGTCGGCCTTCGTTCCCCCACGCGGCCTGAGCCCACGCTGTTTAGTCCGGGCCCTCGAGGTAGGCGGCGGATGCGAAGCGTGCTCTTGGATCTGGCCTTGGCGTCGTCGATCGCGCTCGTCGGCTGTAGCGCGCAGGTCCGCGTGAGGGCCCCCACCGCCCGGGTCCGCGCCAGCGCCACGAGCGCGAGGGCCACCGTCGCCCCCATGGCCCGCGGCGGGAACGTCACGATCACCACCGGCGGCACCGAGGTCAGACCCGTCGACTCGCACTGCGCGGCGGGCGAACCCGAGGTCTGCAACGGTCTCGACGACAACTGCGATGGCGTGATCGACGAGGGGTGCGGCTTCCAGACCGGCAACATCCAGATCACGCTCGCGTGGGCGAACACCGCGGACCTGGACCTCTATGTCATCGACCCTTCCGGGTTCGAGATCAACTACCTGAACCGCGAGTCGCCGAACGGCGGCCACCTCGACCACGACGCGCGCGGCGGGTGCGAGCGACGGCAGACCGGCAACACGATCGAAAACGTGTATTGGGACTCGCCCAACCCGCCGAGCGGGCAGTACCGGGTCGAAGTGCACTACTGGGGCGAGTGCGGACAGAGCGGGCCGACCGAGGCCACGCTCAGCGTCGCGGTCGGAGGCCAGATCCTCGGCGCGTATCACGTCCTGCTCCAACCTCGCGACCGGCAGGCGGTCGTGATGTTCACGATGCCCTGATCGTCGGCTCCGTTTGACGTTCCTCGGGTTGGGGTGCCACCCTTCGGGCCGCGCGCCCGACCGCACGAATCGGCCATGCTCGTCTGCCCCCTCTGTCGCCTCCTGCTCGGCGAGGACGAAAAAACCTGCCCGCGCGACGGGCGGGAGGGCGTCGAGGCTCGTCCGCCGATCGCGACCGCCGGGCTCGAGGCCCGCTTCCAGATCGTCGAGCCCTACGCGCAGGGCCGGAGCGGGGATCTGTTCATCGCCGATGACCGGGAGACCGG
The DNA here is from genome assembly GCA_050186575.1 of Sandaracinaceae bacterium. Classification (GTDB taxonomy): domain Bacteria; phylum Myxococcota_A; class Polyangia; order Polyangiales; family Sandaracinaceae; genus JAUHXR01. Next base: position 39,425 of record JBFWYI010000047.1, read on the forward strand.
GCGGCGCGGCGTGCTCAAGCTCCTGCGGCTCGACGAACGCGCGACGAGCGCCGAGCGGGCGCGGTTGCGCCGCGAGATCCTGAAGCAGGCCTCCATCACGCACGAGGTCCTGTCGCCGCCCCTCGCGACCGGCGACGCGGGCGATCACCCGTGGTTGTTCCGGGAGTGGCACGACGGGGTGTCGCTCGCCGTCCGCCTCACGCGCGGCGGCGCGATGACGCTCCCCGAGGCGCTCGCGATCACCGAGCAGGTGGCGTCGGCGCTCGACGCGCTCCACCGCGCGGGGCTGCTGCATCGCGATCTCAAGCCCGGCCACGTCATCCTGATGCCTCGTCCGTCGGGCGTCCCCAAGGTCGCGGTGATCGACTCGGGGATCGCGGCGCGGATCGACGCGCCGACCACGTTCGAGATCGCGGGCACGCCGGAGTACGTCCCGCCCGAGCAGGCGACGGGGAAGCTCGTCAGCTTCCGTAGCGATCTCTATGCGCTCGGTTGCGTCCTGTTCGAGATGCTCACCGGGACGCCGCCGTTCGCCGGCGACGTCCCCGCGTTGCTCGAGGCGCACGCCAGCGGGGTGGTGCCGACGCCGAGCATCGAGCTGCCCGGAGGGGTGGCCAAGCTCCTGAGCCAGCTCCTCGCCAAGGAGCCGCGCGAGCGACCGTTCTCCGCGCAGCAGGTCCGCCGCGCGCTGGCGCCGTTCCTCCCGGAGGACGCGAGCGCGAAGCGCGAGTCCACGCAGACGTTCGATCGGCTCACCGAGCGACGGCGCGAGCCGCTCGTCGGCATCGGGACGCTTCGGCCTTCCCCTCGCGCCCCGACCGCGACGAGCCCGAGCCGGATCCCGCCCCCGCCGCCGCCCGACCAGCGCAGCAAGCCGAGCCAACCGCCGCCGCCGCCGCCGCCGAGCACGGGGTCGCGCAGCCTCCCTTCGACGCCCGGTTCGAGCCGCTCCAACGAGCGTGAGGATCAGACGCAGGAGCTCACGCCGCTCGACCTCGAGCAAGCGGAGCGGGCCATCGCGTCGTCGCGCCCCCCACCCGCTGGAGGGATGCAAAAGACCTTGATGGGGATGCCGGCCCAGAAGGGCCCCGCCGATCCGGGTCCGACCCAGGAGCTGACCTCCCTCGACGTCGACGAGGCCGAGGAGCTGCTGTCGCCGCAGCCGCGCACGTCGCGGACGATGCTCGGCATGCCGGCCGCTCCGAAGAGCTTGCCGCCGCCTCCCCCGCCGGGCGCGCGGGGAACCAAGCCGGCCATCGAGCTCCCGGCCACCGCGCCGGCCTCGGTACCGCCGCCGCCGCCGCCGCCGAGCTCGACGGGGACCGCGCCGGGCTTCGGAGCGTCCGCCACCGCGGGCCTCGCACCGGCCGGGACCACTGCGCCCGTCTCCACTGCGCCCGCCCCGACTGCGCCCGCCCCGACTGCGCCCGCCTCGACTGCGCCCGCCTCGACTGCGCCGGCCTCCACCACGTCCCCGGGATTCGGCTCGTCCCCCGAGGCATCGTCGCAGGAACCCTCCGCGCCCGCCCCGGCGGTTCGCCCGTCGGCGCCGCCCCCGGCCACGCTTCCTGCGGCGAGCGCGGACGGCCCGCCCCCGAGCGTCCCGCCGGCGACGGGAGCGACCAGCACGGACCCCGGCCTCGGACCGGGCCCGGCGCCGGTCTCTCCGACGGCACCCACCGTCGCGGCCGATCCGACCGCGTCGGCGGAGGTCGCCGCGGCCGTCGCGGCGGCCGCGCCCGATCCCGGCGGCCATCCGACGTCGCCGGCCGGCGAGTGGGACGAGACGTTCGGATCCACCCCCGGCGCCGCGGTGTTCGAGGCGGCGGCGGAGGCGAGCCAACCCGCTTGGGACATCTCGGGACTCGACTACGACGACCTCGCCGAGACGCACGCCTACGACCGCGAGAAGGCGGAAGAGGGCGAGGCTGGAGCGGTCTTCCCCGTCCCGTCGGACCCGCCGATCGACTCGATGTCGATCTCCCCGGCGGCCCCCGGCGACGGAGGGCCGCGCCCCCGCCCGACCGCGCCGGTCGCCGCCAAAGCGGGACAGCGCTTCCCGGTGATCGCGATCGCGATCGGCGCCGTCGTGATCGGCGGCTGCTTCGTCACGGGCGTCGCCGCGGTGGGCGCCGCGTTCTTCTGGAGCAGCAGCGAGGACGACACGCCCGTGGTGGCGTCGACCGATCCGGCGCCGGGCGTGGCGGTTCCCGGGGTGCAGCCGGTCACGACGACGGATCCGGTACCCACCGTCGTCCCGGCGCCTCCGCCGGTTCCGTCGCCGGTGGCCACGACCCCCGAGCCCGAGCCGGCGGCACCCGAGCCCGAGCCGGTGGCGCCCGAGCCCGAGCCCGAGCCCGTCGCGGTGACGCCGGAGCCGACCCCCGAGCCCACGCCGCCGCCCCCACCCGAACGGACCCGCCCGGAGCGCGAGCGCCCGACGCGGAGCGAGCGCACCCCGCCGACGCGGCCCGAGCCCCGCAACACGTCTTCCGATGGCTCCACCAACCGGCTCCAACAGTTCCAGGCCGCGCGCGAAGAGGCGCTCGAGCACTTCCGCGCGCGACGATTCCCCCAGGCCGCCGCCGCGTACGAGCGCGCGACCCGGCTGAACCCGCGCCACGCGGGGAGCTTCGCCGGCCTCGGCGCGTCCCGCCTCGCCGAAGGCCGGGCGCGCGACGCGGTGCGCGCCTACCAGCGCGCGACGCAGCTCCAGCCGCGCCACGCCGGGTTCCAAGCGGCGCTGGGTCGCGCGTACGACGCCGACGGCAACCACGCGGCGGCGCAGCAAGCGTACCGGCGCGCGCTCCAGCTCGATCCGAATAATCAGGCAGCGCAACAGGGATTGCGGCACTAGAGGCCGCTCCCGGCGCTACCAGCGCGACCCGCCGTCCCGCTTGCGCGGCGGACGATCGCCGTCGTTCGGCGGCCGCTCCCGCTCGGCGTCGTCGGCCGACGCGGGCCTCTCGCGCTCGCCACGAGGCTTGCGATCCTCCCACTTGCGCGGAGCACGATCGTCATCGCGCCGAGGCTTCCGATCCCCGCGGTCCTCCCACTTGCGCGGAGCACGATCGCCGTCGCCACGAGGCTTGCGGTCCTCCCACTTGCGCGGAGCACGATCGCCGTCGCCACGAGGCTTGCGATCCTCCCACTTGCGCGGAGGACGATCGTCGTCGCGACGAGGCTTCCGATCCCCGCGGTCCTCCCACTTGCGCGGAGGACGATCGTCGTCGCGACGAGGCTTGCCCTCCCACTTGCGCGGGCGATCTCCGTCCTCGCGCTGACGCGGGGGACGATCGTCGTCACGACGAGGCTTGCGATCTCCGCGATCCTCCCACTTGCGCGGGCGGTCTCCGTCGTCGCGCTGGCGCGGCGGCCGGTCGCGCCGATCGTCGCGACCGCGCGGCCCGTCCCCGTCGCGCGGCGGCTTGCGACCCCACGGGCGATCGCCGTCCTTCTGCGGCCGGGGTCCGCGATCGTCGCGGTCGTCGCGGCGACGCGGGCGATCGTCACGCGGCCGATCGTCACGCGGCCGATCGCGATCCCACCCTCGCGACCGATCGCCGCCCTGCTTGCGCGGCGGCCGGTCGTCGCGCGCGCGCTCGCGACGGCGCTCGTCTCCCTCGTCCGCGTCGTCGCGCCTGACCTCCGACCTCGGCAGTCCGCGCGGTCGATCGATGATCTCTACCGGCGCCCCGGTCTCCTCGCGCGCGAGCGGGCTGCACCGACGGCCCATCGCGGCCAACGCGGCCGACGCGGCGGTCAACGGAACCTCGATCTCCAACCGGTCCTCGCGCAGCCGCACCGCACCGCTCGGCGTCGCCTCGAGCAGGCCCGCCTCCGCGCGCATCCACACCGCCACGTCCTCGTCGGTGAGCGCCTCGACGCCTTCGACCATCGCGTCGGCGTCCGCGCGCGCGAGCTCGAGAACGCTGTCGATCAGCGCCTCCCAGCTCACCACGCTGCTCGCGCGCCAGAGCCGCAGCTGCCGCGCCTCGATCAGCTCGACGCGCAGCCGATCCGGGTCTTCGCGCGACTCGCGGATCCGCTGCTCGCGCGCGGTGAACACGGCTCGCGCGTCACGGTTGGCCACCCCCGGAACCAGCGCGACGGGTCGCGGGTCGTCGAGCTTTCGGCGCTGCGATCGACGCCAGAGCGCGTCGTCGTCTCCCGCCGCGAAGGCGGCGAGATCGCTCGGCATCTCCTTCTTCGCGACACGCTTGATGACCCGATCGACGGGCGGTTTGTCCTTGGGGCGGGCCATGGGCGGCTCTATAGCTCGCCGCGCGGCGCGGCGCGCCCAGGACGTCGTGAAAAAACCGCTTGCCGCCGGTCGGACGCCGCGCAAAGGTTCCGGCCCCCACGATGCCCGGAAGGCCGGGGTCGTCCACCAAGAGGGCCATCATGTACGCAGTGTTCAGGACCGGCGGTAAGCAGTACCGCGTCGCCGAGGGCGACAAAATCCGAGTCGAAAAGCTGAACGGTGAGGTCGGCGCCGAGCTGAGCTTCGACGAGGTGCTGATGATCGGCGGCGACAAGGTCGCGGTCGGCAAGCCGCTCGTGGCGGGCGCGAGCGTCAGCGCGAAGATCGTCGCGCAGGACCGCGCCAAGAAGATCATCGTCTTCAAGTACCGCCGCCGGAAGAACTACCGCCGCAAGGCGGGCCACCGCCAGCCGTACACCGAGCTCCAGATCACGTCGGTCAGCGCCTGAGGAGAGCAGCACCATGGCTCACAAAAAGGGACAGGGCTCCTCGCGAAACGGTCGGGATTCGAACCCCCAGTACCGTGGCGTGAAGGTCTTTGGCGGACAGGTCGTCACCCCCGGCAGCATCCTCGTGCGCCAGGTGGGGTCGAACTTCCACGCCGGCATCAACGTCAAGAAGGGCAAGGACTACACCCTCTGGGCGAAGGTCGACGGGGTGGTGAAGTTCGAGCGCGTCGGTCGCGATCGGCAGCGCATCTCGGTCTACCCGGCCGGCGATCCGCGCCTCACGCCCGCCGCCAACTGAGCGGCGCCAACTGAGCGCACCTCGGCTCGTCCGAGGATCGAGGGGGGAAGACGCGATGACACGCTCCCGGGGGGCCCGGATCGGGCTCGCATGGGCCGCGCTCGCCGCGATCCTCGCGTGCGGCGGCTCGGACGGCGAAGCGAGCGAGAGCGCGCCGACGAGCCCGGAACGTCGCGCGCTCGAGGCGAACCTCCATCAACGCCAGACGTACGTCGACGGCCCCGGCGCCGAAGAGGTCGCCGACGCGGCGCGCGAAGCGCTGTCCGAGGACGACGGCCTCGCCGTGCGGGTGGTCGACGGAACGCCGCGCACCGTGATCGTGCTCGTCCGCTACTCGGAAGGCGGCGACTACGAGCGGCTGCGCGATATCCCGATCGATCGTCGGAACGCGGAGCTCGATCGCATCATCGAGGCGATCGACATGACCGAAGGGACGCAGGCCGACGACGTCGCGGTCGCGATCAAGGGCACGATCTTCTACGGCGCGCTGGCGACGCGACAGGCCGGGCAGGCCACGCAGTACCACACCGGCGCGGTGGTCGACATGGCGCCGCTCGACACGATGCTGACGAACGCGGCGCACCCGGTGACCGCGGACGAGGTGGGCTCCGGCGCTCCCGTCGAGGCCGCGCCCGGTGAGGGCATGCCGACCGAGCCCGCGCCGACCGAGCCTGCGCCGGCCGCGCCCTGAGCGCGCTCAGAACATCTCGTGCGGCATCCGGTCGCGCGGCGATCGGAAGTAGTGCAGCGGGCTGTACTGCGAGAGGTTGCTGACGCGGTCGGTGTAGAGGCACGCATACTGCTCGACCTGCGCGCCGAAGAGGCTCACCTCGGCGCCCGCCTTGAAGAGCGATCCCCAGAACGGATGAAACGATCCGTCGACGCGCACCTCGAGCTCCTCGTGCTCGACGTCGAGGTCGCGCAGCCGACGCTTGAGCCGGTCGACGGCCCGCTTGTGGCCCATCCTCAGCGTCCCGATCTCCGTGGTCGAGCGCCCCGCCTCGCGCGCCGAATCGAGCTCGCGCTCGAGATGACGCAGCACCGCGAGCCGCGAGCGCAGCTCCTCGTGCAACAGATCGCGCATCGACTCCACCTCGTCCATCCGCTCGAGCAACGGCGCCACCGCGTCGAGCACGCGGAGCTCATGGTCCATCTCCTGGATGACCATCGCGGTGCGCCATGCGCTGTCCTTCTTCGCGCGGAGCACGTCGCCGTAGATGTGGTCGCCGACGTAGAGCACGCGGTCCGTCTCCGAGGCGAACAGGCGATGGAGCTCGGAGATGCAGCCGCCCTTGTACAGGCGCCCGCGCTCGAAGCCGTGGACCGGCGCCGCTAGGCCCGGCTCGGCCGACTCGAACGGGATGCTCTCCTCCGTGAAGAAGCGCGGCTTCTTCGCCGCCGTGACGATCACGTCGAAGTACGCGCGCCATGACGAGTAGCCGTTGAGCTGCCCCGCGAAGAGGAAGCTCATCATCTCCTCGGTGTACGCGGGCTGGCTGTTCGTGACGAGGAAGAGCTTCTTGCCGGAGCTCTTGAGCTTGTGGAGCGTGGGGGGCAGCTCGGGATCGCGCAGTAGGTAATGTTCCTTGTCACCGGTGATCCGGTTCAGGATCGAGCCGTCCTGATGCGCCGCGTCGATGCTCTGGCGGATGTCGTCGAACAGCTTGTGGTGGTCGACCTCGATCCCCATCTCGTCGAGCTGTTGGATCGCGCCGCCGTACACCGCGACCTCGCTCAGCCCGTACAGCGTGTCGACCCAGTGGTAGCGCGAGCTTCCGACCCGCACCGGGCGCGAGTGGTAGAGCTTCGAGCGATCCTCGCGGGTCAGCTCGCGCATGCCGTGGTAACCCTTCTTGACGTACCGATAGCGGTCCATCTTGAGGATGTTCCCGAGCTTCTTGTCGATGAGCAGCCCGCGGATCGGGAAGTCGGCGCGGTACGGCGCCCTCAGCAGCGCCTCCGGATAGCCGTGGAGCTCGACGAGCTTCTGCGCGGTGACCTCGATGCTCACCTGGTCCATCGCCTCCTGGCGATAGATCGCGAGCGTGTAGTCCATGTCGAACCCGACCGCGGTCACGAGATCGAACCGGAGGTTGCGGTTCACGAACAACCGGTGCCGTCGGGGCACGTCGGACGCGCCGGCATCGAGGTTGCTCTCGTGGATCGGGAGGGGAAGCTGCATGCAGTCGGAGCGCGACGCGGGCGTCGCGAGGAGCGCGTTCAATGATAACAGCCCGGCATCAGCTCCGCTGAGAACGTGGGCAACGCGGCCAGGAAGGGCAGCGGCTCGGCGATCCGACGCGCGACCGCCAGCGGATGCAGGAACGGCGAGAGCTCGGCCTCGAGCGCAGCTCGCGGATCCGCCATCGACGCGAGCCTATCGAACACCCGTGCGGTGCGCACCGGCGGCGGCCGGCGGATGGCCGGCGATCGCCGCCGATCCGCCCATCGGATCGATGGAGATCGGCCGGATCGCGTCGGCACCGCGCGTGCTTTGTCGTCGCGCATGCGCGTCCTACCGATCGCCCTCTGGCTGCTCGCCGCCTGCACCCCGCAGCTGGCGTCTCGCTACGTCCCGCAACTCGTCGTGCGAGGCTCCGCCCGCGCGCCCGCCACCGCGACCACGACCGGCGGCTCGGAGACGCACGCCTGGCGCATCGAGGCGTCCGTCCGCTGGCGGCTCGGCGCGCCGGCCGCGCGCGGCGGGATCATGCGCGACCCGACGGTCATCCGGATCGGCCCCGGTTGGATGGCGGGGAGCGCGCGGCGGAGCGCGGGGTCGGTGAGCGCGACCCTCGCGGAGCCCTCGCCATCGCTCAGGCGCTGGACGCTCGGTCCGCGCTGCGGGCATCGCGCGCTCTGCGTGTGGGAACGGCGCGCACGCGACGCCGCGCTCGCTCGCTGGGCGCGGAGGAGGTCGCCATGAGACGCACGACGGTAACGATGGCATCCCGGCTCGGAGTGGCGTGCGCGGTTCTGGTCGCGCTCGCGACGACGTCCACGCCGGCCGCTGCGCAAGACGACGTACCGGCTCCGAGCGTCTCGCCGGAGCGCATCCGCGCCGCCCTCCAGCGCTATCGGCATGAGCCGTCGGTGCGCCGAGTGGTGTCGGACGCGCTCGAGGCCCGCTCGGGCTCGCCCGGTCGGCTGCGTGACGCGATGGATCGAGCGCGCGCCACCGGCTGGCTCCCCACCGCCCGCGCGTCGATCCGCCGCGGCCAGGCCGTCGATCTGCGCGGCCTCGCGAACGGCGAGCCGAGCTCCATCGCGACGGGCGACGATCTCTCGTTCGACGCGACGCTCGTCTTTCGGTTCGATCGCATCGTGTTCGCGAGCGAAGAGACCACGCTCCTCCACGAGCTGCGCGCCACCGAGGAGGCAGCGGCCGAGCTCGCGGCGTTGGTCATCCACCTCTACTTCGAGCGCCGCCGCCTCCAGCTCGAGCAAGATCTATTGCGGCGTATCGACGTCGAGCGCGCGCTGCGGATCCTGGAGGTCGAGGCGTTGCTCGACGAGCTCACCGGCGGTCGGTTCAGCGACGCGGTGCGACCGGGGTGAGCGTCAGAGGAACGGGTGCGCGGGCACGGCGCGCGGGTCGGGACGGCCGGCCGCGATGCGCGCGATCACGATCGCCCACAGCGCGACCAGCGCGACCCCGAACACGCGGCCGAGGCTCTGGAGCAGCTCGGCCGGCGGATCGCTCCACACGATGAGCGAAGCGGCGCCGACGAGGCCGACCGCGGCGAGACACGCCATCGCGACGTTCGCGCCGGTCGTGTGCGCGCTCGCCCGCGTGCGCCGGAGCCACGCGAACATCCCCCAGCTCAACCCGACGAACGCCGCCGTCCGAACGCCGCGCACCGCCGGATCGAGCGCCTCGGAGCGGAAGCCGCCGAGGAACACGATCGCGAGCGAGAGCGCGACCCCGAGGAGCACGAGGTCGTCGAGCCGACGCGCGAGCCGGGCCGCCGGATCACGCCCCCGAGCCAGCCCGACCGGCACGTGGACCGCGCCGTACGCGGCGAGCCCGATCGCGAGCGGCGAGAGCGGGGTCCGCACCAGCGTCCAGTCGATCGGCAAGTCACCTTGCCTCGACGCGATGCCGAGCAGCTGTCCGCTCCCCGCCAGCGCGGCGATGACCCCGAACGCGAGGGCGATCGCGGCGACCCCGGCGAACGCGTGCAGAGCGGCGAAGAGCCGCGCGCGCGGACCCTCCTCGCCGACCGCCAGCCACGCGCTCCCTACCCGCACGGCGAGCATCGCGAGCAGCATCGCCCCGATCGGTACGTCCACGGGACGTGCGTGGTCGAGCGCGGGGACGGCCGCGATGAGCGCGAGGGCGGCCGCGTGGACGGCGAGCTCCCCGCGCACCTGGCTGAGGAGCGCGCGCCACCGCGCCCAGCGCCCCCCGTGGGTCGTCCTCCGCTCGCGCTCGCCGCGCTGCGCGAGCGCATCGACGATCCCCGCGCTCGGCGCGAGGAGGAACAGGATCGCGAGCACCCAGGCGAGCGCGATCTCCGCGCTGCGCAGCGTCACCGTGTCCACCCCGGTCTGGATCTCGCTCACCCACGGCACCACGACGCTGAACGGCGCCGCCTCGCCCCGTCGGGCGATCCGCAGCTCGATCGCGCTCGCGCCGGGCGGCGGCAGCACATCGGAGAGCGCGTGGACGCGCACGCCGGCGAGCTCGAGCACGCGGTCGCTCGGCGCCAACCCGGCGCGCTCCGCGGTGGATCCCTCCGCCACCGACACGATGGGGAGACCCGGCGCGTCGGGCCCCTCTTCGTCCAGCGTCAGACCGAGCGCGTGCACCGCGGCCCCCGCTTCGCGCGCTCGGCTCAGCGCATCCGAGAGCCCCTGCGTGCTCGCGGGCGAGACGTCGATCACGAAGTCGCGCGCGCGCCCCATCACCGCTCCGTCGACCGGGGAGGCGAACACCGCGGTCAGCTCGCCGCGCACGGTGGCGCGGGTACCGAGCGCGCGGAGCGGCTCCGCGTCGAGCCGCACCTCGATCCGCTCCGACGATCGCGCGCGCCCCGTCACCTCGACGCGCACCGGCGTCGGCTCGGCGCCGGGCCGATGCGCGATGCCCGCGATCCGAACCCGCACGTCGCGCCCCGGCGGGAAGCCGCGACCCTCCACCACCAGCGTCTGCCCGGGCTCCACCACCGCCGGCTCGACCCGCGTGATCTCGAGCAGCTCCGCCTCGCGCCGCTCGTCGCAGCCGACGGTCAGCGCGAGCAGCAGCGCGCTCATCGCGAGCGACGGCATCCGGGCGGGTCGATGCACCGATCGGAAGATGGAAAATCGAGGCCCCGAGGGTCAACAAACCGACGTGTTCTTGCGGATCTACGTGGTTTGACCCCCCTCGGACCGGATGCTAGACGAGCCACCTCCGCGGATCGCGACCGCTCCACCCCGACGCGCCCGTGGCCCTCTACCCATGGACGTCGCCCGTCGCATCCTCGAGCTCCTCGAACGCCTCCGCAGCGAGCCCGCGATCGACGTCGCCGCGGACGTCGGTGAGACGATCGGCCTCTGGCTCACGAGCGGGGCGGTCCCGATGCCAGCCGCGCTGCGCCCCCACGCGGAGCGGCTCGGCGAGATCCTCGCGGCGGTCGCGCGCGCGCAGCGCTCCCCGCCGGTCGACGTCCCCCCGCCTGCGACCGGGCGTCCGTCGGGCCCGACCCTCGACGTCAGCCCGACCGCGGAGCCGGCGACTGCGCAACCCGATTTGCGGGCACCAAACCCGCCGGCACCCAAGCCGGTGGTGGCGCCGCCGGCCGCGCCCTCGCCGCCGAGCCCCGCGCCCGAGGTCCCGACTCAGGCGGCTCCGAAGGAGACTCCCATCCGGACCGAAGCGGTGGAGCCTCCGCGCGCGAAGCCGGCGAAGACGCCGAGCGCCCGGCGGGTCAAAGGCGCCGCGACCGGGGCACCCCCGCGGAAGGCGGCCGCGAAGAAGCCCGCCAAGCGGCGCACCGAGGCGGACGACGGCGCGGAGACGCCCACCCCGAGCAAGACCGGCGCGAGCAAGACCGGCGCGAGCAAGACCGGCGCGGGCAAGACCGGCGCGAGCAAGACCAGCCCCAGCAAGACCGGCGCGAGCAAGCCGAAGAAGGCCGCGGCCTCGCGCAAGCCGAGCGCCCGCAAGCCCTCCGCGAGGACCACGCCGGCGGCCGAGGACGAGCCCAAGACGAAGGGCTCGAGCGCCGGCCGCGTGAAGGCGCCGGACGCCGCCCCGCCGAGCCGCGGCAAGGGTGGCAACGGCGCGGCGCGGCCCTCCGCCCGCCGATCTCGCGGCGCCGGCTCCACTTGACAAGCTCGAGCGCGGAGCGCATCACCCACCTCCCTCACGGGGCTGTAGCTCAGCTGGGAGAGCGCATGACTGGCAGTCATGAGGTCAGGGGTTCGATCCCCCTCAGCTCCACTCGATAGACGCCCGCCCTCGCGCGGGCGTTTTCGTTCCGTCGCGACGTCACCCGGGGCGGAAGCTCTCGCCCGCCGCGAGGTCGGGATCGGTGCGCGCGACGTCCTTCAGGTTGGCGCCGCCGAGACGTGCGCCCTCGAGGCTGGTCCGGTGCATGACGCTGCCCTCGAGGTTGGCATCGGCCAGGTCGGCCGAGTCGAGGCGCGCGTGCGAGAAGTCGGCGTAGCGACAGCTCGCGTGAGCGAAGCGGGCGTTCGACGCGACGCACTTCGGGAGCTGCGCGCGGTCGAGGTTCGCGAGGTCGAAGCGGGCCTCGTGCGCGAGGGTCTCTTCGAGCTGGGCGCGCCTCAGGTCCGCGCCTCGCAAGTCGGCTTGCATTAGTCTAGCGCGTGAAAAGTCGGCGCTGGTGGCGGTCGCCTTTCGCAGCGACGCACCGGTGAGGTCGGCGCCCTCGAAGCAGACGCGCGTGAGGTCGGCCTCGTCGAAGACGGCGCGGCTCAGGTCCGCGCCGGTCAGGTCCGCGTCGACCATGCGGAGACCGATGAGGCGCCGCCCCGGGAGGCGCACGCGGACCATCGACGCGCGCTCGAAGATCGCGCCATCGAGGACCGCCGCGCTGAGGTCGACGTCATCGAAATCCGCTCCCGTGCAGTCCGCGCCGGCGAGCCGGACGTCCGCACCACGCGCGCCGCGGAGGTCGGCGCTCGTGAGGTCTGCGCGCGCGAAGTCGGCGCCGCCGATGCGCGTCGCCCGCAAGTCGGCTTCCACGAGGACGCACTCCTCTAGCTTCGCGCCTTCGAGGTTGGCGCCGTAGAAGATCGCCTCGCGCAGATCCGCGCCACCGAGATCGGCGCCGCGCAGGTCACACTCCGCGAGGTCGGCTCCCTCCAGGCTCGCGCCGACGAGCGACGCCTGGGTGAACGCCGCGCCGGCGAGCCGCGCCTGGGTCAGATCGAGCCCGTCGAGGCGCGCGACCTGGAGCTGGGCGCCCGAGAGATCCGGCTCGACGAGGCGACACTCGGTGAGGTCGAGCGCGCGTAAGCACGCGTCGGTGAGGTCGGTGCGCGCGAGGAGCGCTCCGCGCAGATCGGCGTCCCGCAGGTCGGCGCGGCTCAACGACGTCTCCGTCAAGTTCGCGTGCGATAACCTGGCACCGGTGAGGTTCGCGCCGACGAGGTTCGCGAGCGTGAGATCGGCGCCCTCGAGATCCGCGCCGGCCAGGTTGGCCCCGCGCAGATCGGCGTGTGAGAGATCCATCCCGCGCGCGTTCAGGCCGGGCAGCTCGGCGCCGGGCAGGTGCGCGCCGGCCAGCGACGTGGCGATCGACAGGAGCGCGCCGGCCTCCACGCCCTCGAGGTCGGCGTCGACGAGACGCGCGCCGCCGACGTGCGTGTGATTGACGATCGCGCCGCTCAGGTCGGCGCCTTCGAGGTTGGCGCCCGAGAGATTGGCGCCCGCGACGTTGGCCTGCGAGAGCGACGCCCCTCGCAGATCCGCGCCGCCGAGGTTGGCTTGCACCAAGACCGCCCCGCGGAGGTCGGCGTCGACGAGGATCGCCTGCCGCAGATCGGCGAGGGCGAGCTGCGCCCCTCCGAGCCGCGCCCCGCGCAGATCCGCGCCGGACAGGATGGCTTGCGAGAGCACGATCCCCTGCGCCACCACTCCAGAGAGGCGCACGCCGCGCAGATCGACGGCCGCGCCGCGCTCGCTGCCGAACCCGACGTCCTCGAGGTGCGCGTTCTCCATCACCGCGCCCGCGAGGTGCGGATCGAAGAGCCGACACCCGGTCCAGCTCGAGCCCGTGAGATCGGCGTTCGTGAGGTCGGCGTCGTAGAGCAATACGTTCTCCAACGCAGCTCCGCGCAGGCCGACGCTCGCGAGACCGCTCCGGGTGAGGCGGACGCCGTGCAGCGTCGCGTCGACGAGCCGCGCCTCGGTGAGGGTGATCCGGCTGCCCCCGACGCCGGTCCACCTCGCCGCGTCGAGCTTGGCCTTCGAGAGGTCGACGTCCTCGAGCACCGCGTCGCTCCAGCTCGTCGACGAGAGATCGGCGCCGGCCAGGACGACGCGATCGAGCACGACCTTCATCCACGTCGTAGCGCAGAGGTCCATCCCCGAGGCGTCGACCTCCTCGAGGCGCACCTCGGAGAAGATCCCGTGACGGGCGAACTTCAGCGCCTCGAGCTCGGCGCGCGTGCGGATGACGTGCATGACGATGCTCCGAGGAAGGCTACTTGTTGACGACGAGGGCGAGGGTCTTGAGCTTGCCCTTGTCGAGCGTGAGCTTGTTGCCGTCGCACACGATGTCGACGCCGGACTTCTTTACCAGCACACCGACTTGCGCCACCTGGAGATTGTCGATGGTGTTCAGCCAGTCCTCCTCCGCCTTCGCGTGGGCGCGCAGCTTCTTCGCGTTGCGCGATTGGACCTTCGTCACCGCGTCACACCATCGCCGCAATGCTCGATTTCCTTGTGGTGGCTGCGCGGGTGGCTCCTCGAGCTCCGGCGGCACCGGCGGGTCCGGCAGATCGGTACCCGGCGCCATCCCGAGCACGGCCATGTCGGGTTTGACATACGAGAAGAACTCGCCCGAACGAATGGCGACCTTGTTCGGGGATCCGATCTGGACCTCTCCCTTCGAGGACACCGAAACTTTCGTGATCCCTTCGATGTGGACGGAACCGTTCGAGGTCAGGCTGCCGCGTTCCTGATCCAGCAGGACCGCGCTCGCGCCCGAGGAGACGTACGCCCCGATCGCCCCGGTGATCCCGATCACGCCGCCGCTGACCGACACGGTCCCTTGATTGTCGTGAGTCGCGAGTGCGACGTCTTTGCCGCCGAGCGTGAGCATGCCGGTGTTGCTGTCGAGCACCGCGTCCTTCTTCGACATCAGCGTGAGCTCGCCGCCGCTCACGAGATTGGCCGTCTTGCCGGCCGCGATGTCGACGTCCAATCCGCCGGTGAGCCCGACGCCGATGGGAGAGACCACGGCGACGCCGCCTCCCGCCGCGATCGTGGCACCCACGCCCGCGTAGAGCCCCATCGTGCCGAACGTGTTGGCGACGAGACCGGCCGTCCCGTGGATCGTCGTCCCCCCGAGCCACCCGGTCGCGTGGCTGCCGAGCAGCCCGTTGACGGCGCCGGCCGCGCTCACTCCGGCCCCCGCGATGCCCGCCCACGTCGCTACGGAAACCGCCTTGATGCCTCGTACACCCACTTTGCTTTGGACCACCGCGCGCGCGGCCAGCGCAGCGCCGACCGCGGTGTCGAACCAACTCGATAGCCCGCTGAGCTTTCCCGCCGGATCCCCCCATCCGCCGCTCCAGCTCGGCTGGGCGGGCAGCGCGTCGGTGCCCGGTCCGAAGTTGGGCTCCCATCCGATCGTGGCGCCCCCCGTGAGCACGAGGCCGCTCCCCCCCGACACGATCGTGTTGTTGGGCGAGGCGACTACGGAAACCGCCTTGCCGCCGAACCAGGCGCTCTCCTGCGCCTGGACGAGCACGTCCTTCTCGGACTCCACGCACGCGCGCTCCTTCGTGGTCATGAAGATGTCGCCGTCGGTGGCGACCCCGAAGCCCGCGCGGTTGGGGAACCCTTCGCGGACCGCCGCCCCCGCCGCCTTGGCGCCCATCGTGACGTCCGTACGGACGTTCGGGATCGAGATGCGGAGCCGCTGCGCGGGGGAGGCCTCGTGGGCGGCGGGGTTGCTCGCCGCTTCAACCGGCTGGAGCTGGATGCCCGACAATTCGCGGAGTCGGCTCTCCGCCCCGTCGAGCCGGTCTTCCTGGCGGTCGTCGCGATAGTATTGAACGAAGGCGCGTACGTCCGACTCGAAGTCTTGACGTCGATCGCGGATCTCCTGCTCGCGATTGCGCTCGACGGTGGCGCGATCGCGTTGGCGGTCCGCGCGGTCCTGCTCTTTGTCGTACTCGCTCGGCTTGGCCATCTCGTACCCCTCAGGCGTCGTCCTCGAAGTCGAACAGGATCCCGGACCGCGTTCGGATCGCGCTGCGCGTCGCGTGCGTGCTGGTGAGCGGGCTCAGCGTGGAGCGGCTCGGCACCGAGCCCACGATGATCGGCCGGTCGGGATCGCCGCCGATGTGCGCGAGGAGCACCTCGGCGCCGACATGCAACGTGAAGTGCATGCCATAGGACGCGCCGCTGTACGGCTCGGCTTTGCGGATCCAGCGCGTCGCCTTGCCGCCGTAGGCACCGTAGAGGTCGAACGGGAGGACCACGCGATAGCGGCCCTCTTCATCGATCGGTGCGGCGCTGCTCACGCTCTCCGCGTCGATGCGCGCGTGCATCACGCCGTCGATGCGCGGCCACGGCGTGACGCGCGGCGCGCGGTAGGGGACCGCGAGCGCGATCGCGTCGAGCTCGTTCTTGTAGACGGTCGTCGTGTCCTGCGTCGCGGTGTGGCGCACGCGCGTGATCAGGTACGCGCCGTCGAGCTCGCCGACCGGCGCGCCGGTGACATCGACGTGATAGCCGGGTGCGAAATCGGCGTTCACCGACCACGCGCCGTACGTCTCCTTCGTGGCGTTGAAGCCCTCGGCGCGGAGCCGCGCGTACGCGGTGCCCTGCGCGTCGTCACGGACGTGGTCGCCGTAGAACGCTTGGAGGCCGACGCCGCGCTCCTCGTCCACCGTGGCTTCGCCCACCACCGGCTTCGCGGGCTGGCGCCAGTTGTAGTCGCGGACCACCACGTTCGCCGGCATGCGCCGCGTGCGACGGCGGAGCGCATGGATCGCGCCGTCGATCCCCGCCTGGTCGTGCTGGGAGAACGTGCAGTCCGGGTGCTGCGTGGCGGGCACGAGCGCGGCGTTGGAGTCGACGAGCACGAGGACGTCCTTCTCGCCGGTCTGTTCGAAGTAATAGAAGATCCCGACGCGCTCCATCCATCGACTCACGAAGTCGAAGTCGGACTCCTCGTACTGACAGACGTAGCTCCTCGCGATGTGATCGCCGTAGAGGCGGAGCTCGAAGTCGGTTCCCTCCGCCCAGCCGAGCTCGGTCAGGACCGCCTTGATGATGTCGGGGATCGACATCTCGTTGAAGCAGCGCGAGCGGCGCGTCTGCGTGGCGAGCCACAGCCTCGGCACGAGGACCGCTTCGTAGGTGGAGCGCACCCCATCCATTTCGATGTCGACGAGCTCGATCTGCCGAACGAGGCCGCACACGACCTCGGATGCGTTCGGCCCGTATCCGACCGACGCGGTCGCCTCGAGGAGGGCCGCGATCCCCTCGGGCGAGATGCCGCCGTCGATCGCGCAGTCGAACCGGACCCGGTACTCGAACAGCTCGGAGAGCGCCTGCACGCCCTCGAGCTCGCGGACGTAGAAATCGTCCGAGGTGAACCCGGGCGCGGTGGTGTCGAACGAGAGCGCGTGTGGAGGGCCGTGGATCATGTCTTCATCCCATGCAAACGACTTTGTCCTGGCTCGGAGAGAGCTGGGACCCCGGCGGCGCGTTCGCGTTGCTGCCGTTGTGGCCCGTCGCCTTGAGCGACGTCGTGATCTCGGCGCCCTCGCACTTGACCTTCGCGTACGACGCGCTGCGCTTGACCTTGTCCATGTTCGTTCCGGAGACCATGCCCCCGAGCGTCCCCGCCTCGTCGCCGCTGCTGCGGCTCAGCTCCGTCTTCTTCGTGAACGTCTTCTTGTTGAGGATCTTCACCTTGCTCGAGCACGTGCTGCCCTTGGCATCCGTGCACTGACCCACGTTGGGGAACGGGGTCGGGATCGGCGGTCCGGTGGGCGCCGGCACCTTGCAGACATCGGGATAGGAGTTGCAGACGCCGCCGCCGTTGGTGCTCGCAGGAAACAAAGTTACCTCCCTTTCATGCCAAGTGGATCTGCTCGCCTTTGACCTTCATCCGGTCGCGCGCCTTCAGCAGCGCGTTCTCCGCGACGAGCTGCGCGGTCGTCTTCGCGATGAGGCGCAGCCGACCGGCGCGCGTCTGCGAGAGGCGCTCGACGTCGCGATACACGTCCTTTGCGCGCTCCACGATGCGACCCGCGCGCACGTCGAGGACCTTGGCCACCGTACGCACGCGATCGACATGGGACTCGAGCTGATGCGCCTTGACGCCGACCCGCGATGCGAGGAGCTCGGCGCGATCGGCCGCCGCGGTGATCACCGAACCGACCAGCGAGAGCTCGCCCGGCTGCATCACCACCCGCGACGCGGGACCGGCGGCCTTCGAGGACTCGAGCGTGACGCTCCGGCCACCGCGGAGGTGCACGTCGGCGTCGCTCTCGATGGCCACGCCATCGCGCGCGTTCACGCGCAGCGCACCGGCGGGCACCGCGATCTCGAGGTCGCCTCCCGCCGCGTGCAACGTCGCGCGATCGCGGACGGGGTCGTACTCGAACAGGAGGTGCCCTCGACGATCGTGGACGCGCGCCGGGGGGGCCTCCTCGAGCATCTCGTCGAGCAGCGAGGCGGGACGCGGGAGCACGCCGACGATCCACGTCGCGCCCTCGTCGTCGGTGAGCGCGAGGACCCGGTCGCGCGGCTGGGGCGCGTGGTAGCCCGGCACGGCGACACCGGCCGTGCTCCGCGCTCCCGACCGAACGATCGCGAGCCGTCCGTCCGCGAGGATCTCGTCGACCTCCGCGACGCACGCGCCCTCTTTGGCGGGGGCCGGTGCGGGGTGGCGGTACTGCAAGTTAGATTGCCTCATTCGATTCCCTCTCGGCTCGCCGCGTCGACGCGGGCGCGTCCTCGACGATCGGCGCGCTCGTGCTCCCATGGCCGCTCGAACGGGTCGTCGTCGATGGGTGCTCGATCGGCGTCGTCCTCGACGACGGCGTGTCCGAACGCGGCGAGCCTGCCGTCCGACACGTGGAGTCCCCCGACGATCCCGAGGCGCTGCGCGGGGTCGAGGCGCACGCGGCTCAGGTCGGCGCCGAACGCGCGCACCGCGTCGAGCGTGGCGCCATCGAAGCGCGCGCCGGTCAGCTCCGCGGCCGAGAGATCCACGCGCCGCAGCGTCGCCCTCTCGAGATCGGCGTCGGTGAGATCCGCGCTCCGGAGGTCCACGTCGTCGAGCCGCGCTCCACCGAGCGACGCGCGGGTGAGCCGTGCGCGGTGGAGCGTCGCCTCGCCGAGGTCCGCGTCGCTCAGATCCGCGTCGCTCAGATCCGCGCCCTCGAGGTGCGCGCCTCGCAGCGTCGCCCCGGCGAGCGAGGCGCTCGAGAGCTCCGCGCCGGTCAGCCGCGCTCCGTCGAGGCACAGCCCGTCGAGGCGCGCGGACGCGAAGCGCACCTCCGACAGGTCGGCGCCATCGAGCTCGGCCTCCCGCAGATCCACGTGGCGCCCTCCGGCGCCCCCGAGCCGCGCGCCCGACAGATCGGCACGACGCAAGTCGCTTTCGGCGAGCTCGGCGCCACGCAGGTCCGCGCCGCGGAGCCGCGCCTCGGCGAGCATGGCGCCCGACAGGTCGGCGCCCGACAGCGTCGCGCGGGCGAGGTTCGCGGCGCCGAGCTGCGCGCCGACCAGCTTCGCCTCGGCGAGATCGGCGCACGACAGATCGACTCCCGACACGTCGAGCCCATCGAGCCGCGCGCCGCGGAGGCTCGCGCGATGGAGATCGCTCGGGAGGCTCGCGACGCCGCGCAGGTCGACGCCCGCCAACCCGGCACCCGTCAGGCTCGCGCCCGCGAGGTGCGCGCCCTCGAGCGCCGCGTCGGCGAGCTCCGCGCCCGCGAGGTTCGATGCGTTGAGCCCGCAGCCGCGCAGATCCGCGCCGCGGAGGACTGCACGACGCAAGTCGGCTTCCGTCACGTCGGCCTGGACGAGCGCACAGTCGGTGAGGACGGCGCCGACGAGCGACGCACCGCGCAGCGTCGACCGCGACAGCGTCGCCCCCTCGAGGCGCGCTCCATCGAGGCGCGCGCCGCTCATCAGGACGCGCTCCATCGTGAGGCGGTCCGCGCTCAGCGCGGTCATGTCGACGTCTCGCGCCTCGAGGAACCGCATCTCGTCGACCGCGAAGACGCACCGGGAGACGCGCGCGGCGACCCAGCGGCTCCGCTCGAGCACCACGTCGGTGAACGCGCAGTCCTCGAGGCTCGCCTGCGAGAGGTCGGCGTCGGACAGATCCGTCATGCGCGCGCGCACCCCCTCGAGGGCGGCCGCGCGCAGCGATGCGCTCCGCACGTGGACTTGCTCCAGGCTGACGTCGCGCCAGCGCGTGGCCGAGAGCGCGGCCTCCGAGAGCAGCGCCCGCGCGATCGTCACTCCGCGGAGGCTCGCGCCGGTGAGCGTGGCGCGGGTGAGGTCCGCGTCCTCGATCACCACGTCGGTCCACTCGCTCCACGCGAGGTCCGCGCCGGCGAGCCGTACGTGCGTGAGCCGGCAGCGCTCGATCACGACGCCTCGCCAGCACGCCTCGACGAGGTCCATCCCGTCGAGGTGGAGATCGCGGAGCACGCCGCCGCTCCGCGCCAGCTCCGCCCGCAGCGCCACCGGATCGGCGATCTCGCGAGGCTGGCTCATCGCTCTAGCTTCGTGCGTCGGAGGTTGGCGAGCTCGAGCTGCGCGTGGGTCGTCTGGGCGCGCCAGAGCTCGGCGCCGAAGAGGTTCGCGCCGCGGAGATCGGCGAACGAGAGCTCGGCAGACTCGAGCTGGGCCTCCATCAGGTCGCTCTTGATCGCGCGCAGACTGTGCGCTGCCGCGCGATCGAACCGGGCTTGGCGCAGCGCGCAGCCGTCCATGCGAGCGCCGATCAGGATCGCGTCGCTGAAATCCGCGCGCGTGAGCTTCGCGAAGCCGAAGTCCGCACGGCTGAGCTCGGCGCGCTCCCAGAACGAGTCCTCGGCGTCGATCGATCCGAAGCGCGCCTCGTTCGCCTTCATGCCGGCGCCGCGCGTCTTCGTCATCACCGCGCGCTCGAACCGCGCGCCTTCGGCGGACGCCCCCTCGAGCGTGGCGTTCGTCAACGTCGACTCCGAGACGTCGGCCCGGTCGAGCCGCGCGCCCTCGAAGTCCGCCTCGGTGAAGTCCGCCTGGCTGAGGATCGCCTCCGTCAGATCGGCGCCGACGAGCGTCGCGCGCGCGGCCTTTGCGCTAGTCAGTCTCGCTTGCACCATACACGCACCTCTGAGCTCGGCGTCCTCGAGGACCGCGCCGAGGAAGTCGACCCACCGCGCGTTCGCGCCCGCGAGATCGGCGCCGATCAGCGAGGCTCCGCCGAGGTCCGCGCGCACCATCTCCGCGCCCGCGAGGGAGGCGCCGTCGAGCTTCGCGCCGACGAGACGCGCGCTCGTGAGGTTCGCGCCCGTGAGGATGCTCCGCGAGAGATCCTGCTCGCTCAGATCCATGCCCGCGAGATCGGCCCCGGTGAGGTCGAGGTCGGTGAGCGGCTCGCCGGCGGCGATGAGCGCATCGACGAGCGCGCGACCCTCGGGAGCGGGCGGCGGCTCCGGCGCTTCGTCGACCGCTTCGGGCTCCGGCTCGGGCTCGGCGACGTCGAGCTCGGCGATCATCTGCTCGAGCTCGGGCGTGGACGCACCGCTCGCACGGAGCCCCTCGAGGAGCGCCTTGGGATCCGGCGGCGGCGGCGGCTCTGCGTCCTCCGCGTCCGGCGTGGGCAGACCCATCGCCCTCATCTTCGCCTCGAGCTCGGCGAGCCTCCGGTCGAGCTCGCGCTCTTCGGGCGAGGCGGCCTCCTCCTCCGGCGCCTCCGCGGCTCGCTCGACGGGCGCAGGATCCTCGTCGATGGAAGGGGGCTCCTCGCCCTCCGCCTCGCGCTCCTCGTCCGCTTCCTCGGCGAGCCGCGCATCGAAGCGCGCCTTCAGCGCGTCGACGGACCGGTGCGGGCCGGCGAGCGGATCGTGCGTCACGAAGATGTGCGCGATCTCGTCGAGCCTCTCGCTCGGGACCTCGACGACGCCGCGCCACGTGAGGAGCAGCCTCCCGATGGCGCCATCCCACGTGACCGTGTCGAGGTGGAGCGAGACCTCCTCGAACGCGCGCGCGCTCGGCGCCCGCTCGATGTCGAGAAACACGCGCGGGCGGATCGCGGGCAGGCGTGATCGGATCGACGGGGCGCTGGGGTGCAGGTTCTCGACCTCGATGCGCTCGTCGCCGCGCCAGTAGCCCTCCGCCAAGCGCTGGTCCGCCGGCGCCTCGAGGAAGAAGCGTGTGTCGAAGTCATCCGGGAGCCACGGCCACCGCTCCTTCATGTAGCGCGCGTCGTACGTCCCCGCGTAGCGCTGACGCTCCGGCCAGGTCACCGGCAGCGCGCCGAGGATCACCGGATCGGGTCGGCTGTCGGGGCTCGCCACGAGGCTGCGCAGCTGCTCGAGGTTCGGGAGCGCGCGCACTCCATCGGTCGCCGCGCGTCCCTGGCCATACGGGTTGGGCGCGTGGCCCGGCCCGCCGTAGGCGCGCTCCATGCGCAGCTCCATCTCGGTGAACGGAGTCGGCGGGCTGATCGAGCGCACCACGGCGCCGGTCCACCGACGATCGCCGAACACCGCGAAGCTCTTCGCGATCGGCCCGACGCGGACGCTGCACGGGATCATCGACGTGGGACGACCGCCCGGCGCCCACGCCTTCCCGATCACGAAGCACTCGCCGAGCGGCTTGATGAGCGGGTAGTCGCTGGGCGATCGCAACGAACGTTCCGGGTCGTCGTCCCAGTAGGTCTCGCCGGTGGCTGGCACGGGCTCGTCGGCGAACGGCGCCGGATCCCCCGCCGCGGCGTCGAACGTCCCCTTCACCACGACGGTGAGCGAGGGCCGCGGCGGGCGGAGCTGCCAGACGCGGAACCCGAGCTCGAGCGGCGAGTCCTTCACGAAGCGCATCGGAGCGCCTCTCGCTCGGTCGATCTACGACCATCGCAACGCAACTGGACACGTCGCGTCATGGCATCGTGCGTCATGGCATCGTGCGTCATGGCATCGTGCGTCATGGCATCGTGCGTCATGGCATCGTCGGTCATGGCATCGTGGGCCCGAACGTCTGCACGTGACCGTCGATCGTGCAGGTCGATCCGCCGTCGAGCGCCGAGAGGACCGCGTCGTCGAACAGCACCTCGGCGACCCCGGCCGCCGGATCGAAGCGGACGATCGTCACGGTGC
The DNA here is from genome assembly GCA_050186575.1 of Sandaracinaceae bacterium. Classification (GTDB taxonomy): domain Bacteria; phylum Myxococcota_A; class Polyangia; order Polyangiales; family Sandaracinaceae; genus JAUHXR01. The sequence continues at coordinate 61,956 of JBFWYI010000047.1, forward strand.
CGGAGACGCGACCGCTGGGCGGCGCCGAGCTCGCCCAGCCGGCCGCCACGGGATACTCCGAGATCGAGACGCGCAAGCCGTCGGCGCTGGAGCCCGCGCCGAGCTGCACGGTGCGTGGCGTCAGATCGCCGAACAGTGACAACGACGCGCGCGGTTCTCCGTCGAGGGTGTGCGAGCCGATGGTGAGCATGTCGGAGCGGCTGGCGGCCAGCTCGAGCACCGGACCCCAGCCGGGGCTGCAGCCTCGGTAGGAGAGATCGAGCCAGGGACGGCTCGTCGAGAGGGGAGGCGCGCTGGCCGCTCGGACGCTCGGCGCCGGCGCGTTGGTGCCCGCGAGCGGTGCGTCCGACCGCGCGCCGAACGCGATGACCAGGAGCACCAGGACGGTGACGCCCGCGAAGCCGACGACGAACACGACCATGAGGACGAGGCTCGGGTGAAGCGACGGAGCGTGCGCCGGCGCGGGCGAGGGATGGGCGGCGAGCGGTGCCGGCCAACGCGGCGGCGCCGGGGGCGCTTCCGGGCGCGGCTGGCTCACCACCCGATCCCACGGCCGCGGCGAGACGACGACCGGCAACGGGGTTGGATAGCCAGGTGAAGTCCGCACGTAACCTTGCGGAAGGGCGCTCGCGTCGAAGCTGGAGACGGTCGGGGGCACGACGGGGAGCGAGGCGGGCTCGATGCGCACCGTCCTCGTGGCCGTCGCATGCGACGGAGCCTCCGTCGGCTCGGGGGTGCGGGACACCGAGGTCGCGTCGCTGGCCTCGGCGTGGCGGATCGCGAGGTAGGGCTCGATCGCCGCCGACATCTCGCGCGCGGTCGCGAAGCGCTCGCTCGGCCGCTTGCGCATCGCGCGGTGCACCACCTCGGCCAACCCCGCGGACAGCGAAGGCACGAACGTGCGCACGTCGGGAGGCTCGTGGTCCTGGATCTCGATGAGCAGCTGCCCGCCGTGGCTCGTGAAGGGCGGCCGACCCGCCAGCATCGAATAGAGGAGCACGCCCACCGAGTAGAGGTCGGTGCGCGCGTCGGTCATCGTCCGCGAGAGCATCTGCTCGGGCGCCGCGTACCTCGGCGTGCCGAGCAATACGCCGCTCTGGGTGAGGCGCTGGTAGCCATCGCTCTCGGCCAGCTTCGCGATGCCGAAGTCGAGCAACTTCACGTACTCGTCTCCACCCGCGAGCGGGACCAGGAAGACGTTCGCCGGCTTGAGATCGCGATGGACGATGCCCGCGTCGTGCGCCGCGGCCAGCGCGGACAAGAGCTGCACGGCGATGCGGCAGGCCCGCGCGATCGGCAGCGGTCCGCGCTGCAGCACGGCGAGGAGCGGCTCTCCGTCGAGCAGCTCCATGACGATCGCCGCCGGTTCCCCTCGCGAGCGCAGGAAGTCGGTAACCTGCACGATGTGCGGGTGCATCAGTCGGCCCGCCGCGTCGGCCTCGCGCCGGAATCGCTCGACGAGATCGGGGTCGTGCGAGAGGCCGTCGAGCAGCACCTTGATCGCCACACGTCGTCCCAGGTTCTCTTGGATGGCTTCGTAGACCGCCCCCATCCCGCCTCGGCCGAGCACCCGCAGGATGCGGTAGCGCTGGCCGAGGACCTTTCCCGTCAAGTCGCTGGTCACGAAGCGGTCCCCGAGCGTGCCCAAGCACGGCGCGTTCCAGCGCGGAGCCCGCCGGGGGCGCTGCGGCATGGCCCTCGTCGCGACGTAGCCGTCACACGACCTCGCGAGACGGACGCGCGGAACCGTCCCACGTCGCGTCCCACGCAAACCGGCGTGCGAGACCTACCCAGCCGACGAGACGCGGGGGTCGCGCGCTACTCGACCGGGACGCAGAGCCAGCGCACCTGCATCTCGCGCAGCACTGGCGTGGCGGTGTGCAACGGGTTCGCGCGAAGGACGGCGGTGACCCGGAGGTACGGGAGCCCGTTCGCGAACCCCGCGCGGAGGAGCGTGCTCCCGAGGTCGACCGGGGACACCGCGGTTGGGGTGGTGACGCGCACCGGGGTCGCGCGTCGCGCTTCGTCCGCGGTCCGGCCCGCCGCGAGCTCGAACGTGATCGACGTGTCGGCCGGCATCGACGGCGCGACCCAGCTCAGCGCGCCCCAGACCGGGCGCTCGTTGGGCGCGCAGCGCTCCATGGCGTCGTACTCGCGCCAGTAGCGACCTTCGGGCGCGACGGTCGCGACGACCGCGGGGACGAGGATGCGGACCGGCACGCGCTCGAGCACGTAGAGGCCGTCGCCGACGATCTCCATGTAGAAGTCGAAAACCTGGTTGCTCGAGGTCGGGGGGACGACGCCGTTGCGGAACGTGACGCGGAAGCGCGTCTCGGTGCCGGGCAGACACTGGACCAGCGTGGTCCCACCGGAGATCGATGCGCAGCCTCCGCGCCCCCAGCCGAGCGCGGTGACGGACTCGAGGAAGCCGCGCTCGTCGAACGTGGTGCTCGGGTTGTCGGCCGCGCGCACCGTGACGTCCATCCGCGAGTAGTTCGCGAGGTCCGCGATCGCGTCGACCACCGCCGTGCTCAGCCCGACGCCGCTGCTCGAGATCGGGAACACGTAGCGCCGTCCGGTGCCCGAGATCGATCCGGTCGCGTTCGCGAGCGCGTCGCTGTCCGGCTGATCGCTGCTCGGACCGGAGAACACCGTGATCACGCGGATCCCCTTGGCGGTCATCGCGCCGACCGCCGTGCTCCAGCTCACGGGGAAGCTCGACGTCGTCGTCGGGAGCGAGGCGCGGTCCGCCAGGTTGATGCGGTAGCTCCCGCAGTAGCGGTCGTAGTTCTCGACCACCGCGTAGTAGCGGCCGGCGTCGAGCGTGCCCTCGATGGTCGCGCCCGCGGTGTACCAGCTCGCCTCGCACTGGAGCGACGTGCCGCTGGTGTTGAGGAGCGTGATCGTCGGATACGTGCTCGTCGTGCCGTCGAGCGTGAGCAAGACGGTGGTCCGTCGCGAGAGCGTGAACGTGAAGACCGCGTCGCCGAGCGTCGAGTTGTAGCTCGAGCACGTGCGCGTCCCGCCGATGCGGTTCGTCAGCGCGCAGGTGTCTCCCGAGTACGAGACCACCCGCCCCGCGAGGTCGCCCACCGAGTGCGCGCTCGTCAGGTCGTCGTTGTGGGCGACCGCGGTCGGCGAAGGGAACACCGCGCTCGAGCCGAGCACGCTGCCGTAGTCATATCCGTTCGGCCCGTTGTGGAACGGCGCGTCGGTGAAGTGCACGATGATCGGGATCGCGCCGGCGCGGAAGCACGGGTGTCCCCATCGCCCCGCGGCGCACCCCGTCTGCGCGGTGAGGTGAGGACCGAGCGCTCCTCCCGTCGCGACCGCCCAGAGCGCCTGGCCGTTGCTCTCCGGAAGATCCCAGCCGTTGTGCAAGCCCAACGTGTTGACGGCCGACTGCGTGGTCGGGACGCTCTCCGTGATCGGCTGGACGGTGCGGTAGACCCAGTCCAACCCCGGCGTGCCGTACGGCGTGCTCGGGTAGTCGTCGAAGCGCCCGACGCCGAACCACGCGTCCGGGATCGTGCAGCGCGTGGCCCCGATGATCCCGCCGCTGCAGCCCGCGATGAGCGTGCCCGTCGTGAGGCCGGTGCGCAGCGTGTCGATCTCACCGCCCATCGAGCCGGTGGTGTCCATGAGGAAGAACACGTCCGCCGTGCGCACCTGGATCGCGAGGTCCAGCGGGTCGCTCGCGGCGGCGCCGCCGAACGGGAGCGCGTGAAAGAAGAAGCGCGCGCCGTAGCAGCTTCCGTCCGCCGCGCGGAACGCGCCCGGTCCGGGGCAGTCGTCGGCATCGTCGGGCACGCCGTCCCCGTCGCTGTCGACGATCGGAGGCGTGATCGGCCGGTCTCCTTCGAGCGCGACGCCACCGGTGCGCGCGTCGTACTCCAGCGTCGAGGAGCGCGCGCTCGTGAGGTCGCTCGACTCGGGCGCGTCGCGCGCGACGCTGCACGACGGATCGCACGAGCTGCAGGAGGTCGCGCTCGCGACGAGCGCGGCTTGCGAGCCGCCGACGGGATCGGCGCAACCGAGCGCGAGCACGAGCACGAGCGGGCCGCGCCGCATCACGAGCTCCCCACGCGGCAGCGCACGAACGCGCCGACGAGGTGGAGCGCGTCGGCCTGCCGATCGCCCCAGACGAGCGAGGCCGAGCCGTCGGGCGCGCTCCGCACCTGGACGGCGCCGCCGTCGCGCGATGCTCCCGCGATCGCGAGATCGTCGATGACGAGGCCGCTCTCGCTGAGCATCGCGAGCCGGATCTCCGCGGTGTCGTCGTCGCCGAGCGCGCGGTACGCGACGAGGTAGCCGCCGCCGATCGACGCGACGGACCCATCGGTGTCCCCGAGCGCGCCCATCCCGAGCGGCCGCTCGTCGAGGATCGGCTCGCCCTGCGCGTCGAGCGCGCGGAACCGCAACGCGGCTCGCACCTCGGACACGGTGTCGCCGTAGACGACCGCGCCACCCTCGATGCCCCACGTCGCGTCGACGCCGCCAAACACGTTGCCCCCCTCGTCGACGCGCGAAGGCGCGCCTTCGGGTGCGCCGCCCTCGGTGAGCCGCTGCACGTAGACCGCGCCGTGACCCGCGTCGGCGATCACCGCGAGCGGACCGAAGTCACCCATCACGAGGCGCACCGACGTCGGGCTCCCGTCGGGCAGCGCGAGCTCGCGCACCGGTCCGGTCGGCGCTCCGCTCGCGTCGACCCGGGCCGCGTAGGCGCGCGTCTCGGCGGCGCGCGCGTCCGAGGACACCCACGCCACGATGAGCGCCGCGTCGCCTCGCACGATCGCGCTCACGCTCCGCTCCTCCGCCTCGGGCGACGTCGTGAGCTGGACGCGCCGGTCCGACACCGTGAGCTCGGCGTCCAGGCTCCGCGCGCGCAGATCGAAGCCCTGGCCGTCGGGGTTGTCGACGTAGAACAGGAGGTAGCCGTCGCGATGCCCGACCAGCGCCGGCGCTCGCTCGCTCCCCTCATCGCCCGCGCCGCGCTCGCCGAGCAGCATCGCGTCGGCGCCCCAGCCGTTCACGAACAGCCCGACCGATCCGCCCCGGAGCTCGCTCCACACGAACGCGAAGCCCGGGCTCCCCGCCGCTACGCTCGGCAGCTCCAGCGTGCGCCGCGGATCGGTCGCGAGCTCCACCGGCTCGCCGATCAGCCCGCACGCGAAGCTCGTCACCGGCGATCGCGGGGCCGCGGCGTCATGACCCGCGTCGACGCGAGGCGGACGCAGAGATGTGCCCGCATCCATGCGCGCGGGCGGCGGCGGCGCCGAGGGAGGCGCCGAATGCTCCGGCGTGCACGAGAGACACAGCACGGCCACGACCGAGACGGACGTCCACCGCATGCCCCATCCATCGGACGGATGCCGAAGAACTTGAGAGCGATCGAACCCGATCCTGCGCGCACCTCCCGACGATGCGGCGCGCGCGTTCGTCGACCGCGGTCAGTCGCCGGAGTGGAGCCGCTTCACCGACTCGCCGCTCGCTTCATCGGCGAGCACCAGGTCCACGAGGTCGACGGTGAAGTGAGCTCGCACGATGCCGCGCTGAGCTTCGCGCGAGACACCGAGCTCGTCGAGCTGTCCGCGGATCTCGGGCAGGAGCGCGCCGCGAGCGTGGAGCGCGGCGACCATCCTCGAGACGCTCCAGTCGCCGTCGCGGAGCAGCGCGAGCGAGGTGCGCGTGCCGATCCCGTTCTCGAGGAGCGCCGCGAGCACGTCGTCGTCCGAGTAGCCGGTGTCCGCAATGATTCTTGCTACCTCCATGCGGTCGTACCCGGCCTCGAGGAGCGCGAGCGCGGCGTGTGACGCCTGGAGGCCGAGCTCACGGAGGATCGGCACCCACCACGCCGGCTCGCCGTGAGCGCGCGCGAAGCGGAGCGGTCCGTCGAGCGTCTGGAACGCGGCGCGAGCGAGCGCCACGTACGCGCGCAAGACGGCGGAGCGCGGATCGCCATCGGGGCGCGGCACACCGTAGATGCGGTCGAGCACCGCGAGCGCGTCCTCATGGCTCATCTCCGCGATGAGCACACCCGGCGCCGGCAACGCTGCCGGAGTGCGTCGCAGGCGGTCGCCGATCGCGCGGGCGTGGTGCTCGGGGAGCGTGATCGCGAACGCGATCACCTCGTCGAGGGGATAGACCATGGCGACGCGATCGAGCAGCCACGTGCGCTCGGCGTCGATGAGGCGCGGATCCGTGATGCGCGCATACGCTTCCTGCAACGGCTCGCGCTGGGTGATCGCGTCCTCCGCTGCGATCCGCGCGAGCGTCCCCGCGTGGTGCGCGGCGAGGTCGAGCCCCCGCGCGTTCTCGGAGCGCGCCACGATCGTGGACCCACGCCTGAGACCCGCGTGCTCCACCAGCTCGAACAGCACACCGGTCCGCCGGTACGTCGTGTGGTCGATGTCCTCGGCGAGCTCTTGAGCGACGTACATGTGCGGATCCAAGAGCACGTCGAGCACGGCGGCGAGATCGTGGCCGTCTCGATCGGCCGCCGCATAGAGCGCGCGCACGTCGACCCCCGCTCTCACCTGAGCGAGCACGAACGGGAGCACCGCCTCGATCCGCGCGTCCACGGTGCTTTCTAGCGCTCCACCCGGGGCGTCGCACCAACCCACTCGGGGGATCGCGCTGCGAGCACACGTCTCGGTGGAGGCGGCTTGCGCGATGACGCGGTGCACCTCATCGTGTGCGCTCCGGAGCGAGCCATGCGACGTCGCATCCATACTCTTCTTGTCCCGACTCTTCTTGTTCGGACAATGGGCCTCTCGCCCGCACGCTGAGCGCGCCGTTCTTCGGCCGTCGCCATCGCGCGTGCCTCGCGGGAGCCCACCGCCATCGCCGAGCCGAGCTCGGCAACCCGCACGCTCGCGTGCGCGGGGGGTGCGCCGCGGTGCGCCCGGAGTGATGACACATGTCGAAGCGAAGGAAGGTCCGGCCCCGGGGTGGGTCCGGCCGTGGCTCCAAGCTCGATGAGCTCGCGAAGGACGAGCTCCTGCATGAGAAGTTCTTTTCCGATGTGCACGCGACGGATCCTCGCCGCGCGCGCAAGGACGCGCAGCTCTGCGCGCAGGTTCGAGAGGCGGTTCAGCTCGCGCTGAGCGACGCGGCCGATCCGCGCATCCACGCGCTGTGGGTGCTCGAGGTCGAGCCGGCCCCGCACGTCGGTCAGCTGCGGGTGGTCACCGTCGCGCCAGCCGACGCCGACCTCGACGCGACCTACGAGCGGCTCGAGGGATACACCGGCGCGCTGCGGCGCCACGTGGCGAACGCGATCCACCGCAAGAAGACACCCTCGTTGTCGTTCGTCGTGCTGCGCGAGGACGTCGAGGAGGATCCCTCGTGAGCGCGCGCCATGAATGGCTGGCGGAGCCGCTCTCGCCCGACGTCGCGCGCGCGCTCGCGCGGCTCGAGCGGATGCCCGACGTCGTCGCGATCGCGGTGATGCCGGACGTGCACCTCGCGCACGACGTCTGCGTGGGCACGGTGACCGCGACCGAGCGCACCCTCTACCCCGCGGCGGTGGGCGGGGACATCGGCTGCGGGATGAGCGCGGTCCGCTTCGACGTGGAGGCGGACCGCGTCGCGCGACCGACGGTCGCCGCGACGATCCTCGAAGCCCTCTACGCGCGCGTGCCGATCCAACGTCACGCGCGACGCGACGCGCCGCCGCTTCCCGGCGACGTCGACCCGAGCGCGCTCTCGTGCGATCCGTTGCGCGCGGTGGCGCATCGCGAGGCGCGCGCGCAGCTCGGGACGATCGGGCGCGGCAATCACTTCGTCGAGCTCCAAGCGGACGAAGAAGGCGCGCTCTGGGCGCTCGTGCACTCCGGCTCGCGCGGGATCGGTCCGGCGATCCGAGACCACCACGTCGAACGCGAGCCCAGCTCGGCGATCGTCGGGCTGGCGGCGGACGCCGACGACGGCCGCGCGTACCTCGACGACGTCGCATGGGCGCGCACGTTCGCGCGGCGCTCACGCGAGCGGGCGCTCGGGGTGGTCGAGGTGATCGTCCGAGACGCGATCGGGGCGCGAGCCGAGGACGCATCCCGGATCGACGTCGATCACAACCACGTGCAGCGCGAGTCGCATGCCATCGACGGCGCCGAGCGCGCGCTCTGGGTCCATCGCAAGGGCGCGCAAGCCATGTCACCGGGCGCTCTCGGGATCGTCCCCGGATCGATGGGCACGGCGACGTTCCACGTCGAGGGCCGCGGGGTGACGACGGCGCTCCACTCGGCGTCGCACGGCGCCGGACGCGCGATGAGCCGGACCGACGCGAGGCGCGCGATCTCCGTCGCCCGCCTCGCCACGGACACCGAAGGCGTATTCTACGACCATCGGCGAGCCCGCGCGCTCCGCGAGGAGGCGCCCGCCGCGTACAAGGACATCCACCGGGTGATGCGCGCGCAGCGCGAGCTCGTGCGGATCGTGCGCGAGCTACGTCCCGTGCTGGTCTACAAGGGCGGGTCGTGAAGCGAGAGCGGTGAGCACCCCCTCTTGTCGAACGGAGGGATGAGCGCGGAAGCGCGAGCGTGTGATTCGGATTCGGAATCGGAGTCGGAATCGGAATCGGATTCGGACTCGGAATCGGATTCGGATTCGGAATCGGAGTCGGATTCGGATTCGGATTCGGAATCGGTAAGCCGGCGTCCCCTCGGTCCGCCGCGTCCGCGTACCCGCCCCCGCCGACCGACCTCGACGGTCGGGCGGGAACGGGGGACCGCTCGCGGCAGATCTCGCTGCCGTCGCGCTCCGCGCTGAGCCGTGCGCGCCCGTCCGTGCATCCCCAACCCCATGCGATCCGCACTCTTCGTTCTCGCCCTCGCCTCCACCACCGCGCTGCTCACCTCGCCCGTCGAGGCTCAGCTCCCCTATCCCTCCCTCGAAGAGGGCCACTCCGCCCACGACGAGCCGGCGTCCCGGCCGCAACGACATCCCGCGCGCTTCCTCATCCTCGCGGGCGGCGCGATGCTCGGGGGCTTCTACGCCGGGAACGCGCTGGTCGGCGTGTTCGCCGGGGGCTCCATCTGCTTCGTCGGTCCGTCGTGCGGCGGTGGGAGCTCGGACTGGGATACGTTCCGCGTCCTCGGCGCGGTCCCCCTCGCGGGCCCATGGCTACAGCTCGCGACCAAGCCGACCGCGCTCGGTGAGGACGACTGGGCAGCCTTCCTCATCTCGATGGGGATCGCGCAGCTCGCGGGCGCGGCGCTCCTCATCGCAGGGTTGGTCTGGATCACCGATGGCGACGAGGAGGACGCAACGGACGTTGCGATCAGCGTGGTGCCGTCGATCGGGCCGGAGCAGATCGGCCTCTCGATGCTCGGCTCGTTCTGATCAAAGCGGGTCCGCGACGTGCGCGATGGACGCGAAACGCTCGCCGGCCGCGAGGCCGACCGACACGACCCAGCGCGCGTCCGCCTGCGCGCCGAGGGTGATCGCGCCCTTCACCGACACCGGTCGATCGGTGCGTCGGGTCTCCACCGATCGATCCTTGTGCGCGGCGACGACCACGCTCCTCAAGGTCAGCGTGCCCGCCTCGCCGAGCACCGCGCGCGCCCGCTCGAGGCCGTGGTCGTCGACCGTCCACGCCACCGCGCGCGTCGCGGCCTCCGCGAAGAGCTCGACGAACGGTCCCCCGCCCGCGGCGAGCCGCGCCTTCGCCCGCCGCTCCGCGCGCTGCGCGCGGACCTGGCCCTCGATCTCGGCGGTGCGCGCGCGCAGATCGCTGTCGTGCGGTCGATCTTTCTCGAGCTCCTGCAGGATCGAGAGGCCGCGCTCCGTCTCGCCCTGCTCGATGAGGAGCTCCGCCATCGTGCGCGTGCGGATCGGCTCGTCGGCGCTCGGCGGGGGTGGAGGGCTGGAGCCGCGCTTCTGCAAGGCGCCTTTCGCGAGGCCCACGAGCTGGCCAAACATCGCGCGCGCGGTGCCTCCGAGCGTCCCGCGCTTCGGCTCCTCGGCCGGCGCGGCGACCGACGTCGGATTGGGCGGGAGCGACACCGCCGAGCGACGGATCGCCTCGATCAGGGCTGCGCGATCCATCGCGTCGGCGTCGGTGATCTGCCGCCGCGCCGCCTCCGCGCGCAGGGCCTCGTCGCTCAGGTGCTCGAGCATGCTCAAATCCATGACCACGTCTCCGGCTGTGCGCGTGCGAGCCGCTCTCTCGCGTCGTCCATGTCTCTTGCTATCTGCTCTTTGAGCGCGGCCAGCCCGTCGAAGCGCCGCTCGCCACGCAGGCGCGTCACGAACCCGACGCGCAGCGTCGAGCCATACAAGTCGCCGTCGAAGTCGAAGAGATGCACCTCGATCGATCGCCCGGCCTCGACGGTAGGGCGCACGCCGAGGTTCGCGACGCCCGAGAGCACGGCGCCGTCGCCGACGACGCGCGCCACGACGGCGTACACCCCGTCGGCCGGCGCGAGCACGGCCGGCGGCGCCAGGTTCGCGGTGGGGACTCCGATCGTGCGCCCGCGCTGCTGACCTCGGACGACCGTGCCTTCGAGCTCGTGAACGCGACCGAGGAGCGCGGTCGCGAGGTCGATGTCCCCGTCGGTGAGGGCGGTGCGCACGCGGGTCGAGCTGACCGGTGCACCGCGCACGACGACCGGCTCCTCCACGCGCACGACGAACCCGTGCGCGCCCCCGAGCTTCGCAAGCCGTGTTACGTCGCCCTCGCGGTCCTTGCCGAAGCGGAAGTCGGGACCCACCACCACGCCGCGCGCGCGCATACGGTCCACGAGCACGTCGTTCACGAACTCGTCGGGCGACATGCTCGCGAGGGCCTCGTCGAACGCGAGCACCTCGACGCGATCCGCGCCGGCGCGACGCAACAACGCGCAGCGACGCTCGAGCTCGGTGATGAGCGCGGGCGCGCGCTCGGGCGCGAGGAGCTGGGCGGGATGCGGATCGAAGGTGAGCGCGACGACGTCGAGTCCGTCCGTCGCGAGCTCGCGCGCGGTGCGGAGCAGCGCACGGTGCCCGAGGTGCACCCCGTCATGGTTGCCCGGAGTGAGGATGGTCCCCTCGGAGGCGGTGCCGCTCACGAGCGCAACTCTGCGGAAAAACCTTGGGAAGGCAAGGTTTCCGGCGGCTGTCGCGCCCTACCCCGCTTGCAGCGTGCGGGATCGCGCACGAAGATCCGAGACGGTGGCCGTGGCGGAGTGGTGGATCGTCGCGATGTGCGCGTTGCTCGGGGCGGGTCTGCTCGCCTGGGGCAAGGTGCGGATGCGTGCGCGCCGGAGCGTCGACGAGGCGCTGCCGCAGGTGCGGATCGGCGATCTCGAGCCCGGGCGATTCCGTGTGGTCGGTCGCATCGTCCCCATCGCGACGAGCCCGAGCGTGGTGGACGGGGTGCGGTGCGTGTACGCGGAGCGCGCGGACTACGAGATGGGGCGCGCGATCGTGCCGGTGCTGCGCGAGCTCAGCCACGAAGCGGTGGCGCACCCGTTCTACCTCGAGGACGAGACCGGACGGCTGTGGATCGATCCGGCGGAGGCGCTGATCGAGTGCGCGCTGGCGATCGGCGACGCCGGGCTCGTGGCGGAGCGACGTCTCCGCGCGGGTGAAGAGGTCGCGCTGTCGGCGACGTTCCGACCGGCGGACCGAACGGACCTGCCGAGGTTCGGTCCGTATCGCGACGGGGCGCTCGGCTGGGAAGCGCTCGCCGACGAGACGGGCCCGCCGAGGCTGAGCCACCGAACGGCGAGCGAGATGGTGCGACCGCCGCCCGACGAGCTGACCGGCTTCGTCACGGGCGCGGGCGCGCTGATGTGGTTGGTCGCGTCGCTGCTCGCGTTCGTGCTCGCGTTCGTCGCGTAGCGGCCGGCCGTGCCGTCACGATCGCTGGCGCCTCGAGTGAGGGGCGACCGGGGAGCGGCGGCTCGTGGAGTTGCAAGGCGATCGGCGTGTCAATGTCTCGTGCTATCGTCGCCACGACGATCGGAAGCGGCCGGCGCTCGAGCCCGCGACTCCGGAGCGCGTCTGACCGCTCCGGAGTCGCGTCCGCTCAGTGCCGCGGATGCTGGCAGCGCCAGAGCTGCGCCGCGATCCCGTCGGCGAGCCGGTGCGCGCGCTCGCCGCCATCGAGGACCCGGAACGCCCACGCGACCTGGAGGTGCGCCTTCACCTCCTGCGCGGATCCGTACGCGGTCTCGAAGCGCTCCCGCTGATGCCCGCCCTTCCGATGCAGACCCTCGGCGATGTTCGCGACCACCGACTTCGTCGCGTCGTTGAGCTGCGTCGCGAGCTTGCGATCGTGCTTCGCGATCGACGCGACGAGCACCCTCACCTCCGCGCACAGCTCGATCGAGTCGTCGAGCACCCGGAAGCCCGTGCTCCTCCCACGCACGCCCTTCCGGCCTCCAGGCCCACGCCCCCCGACCGAACCGCCACCCATCTTCGAATCCGACATGACAACCTCGTGAGCGACGTCCACCCGAGCGACCTCGCGTCGCGCTTCGTCCGTCGCACCGCCCCACCCCCGCCGGACGGGCGCGCGCCGGGTCAAGGACGAGGAGGTCGGGTGGCCCCGGGGG
>JBFWYI010000048.1:0-73623 GCA_050186575.1 Sandaracinaceae bacterium
CCTCCCGCGACTTGGCGTGCTCATCCTGAGACGGTCATCGCACGAATCGTTCGACGAGCTCGACGTCCACAACATGCAGCAGAGAATCTCCAGCGCCTAACGCTTAGATTTGAGGGGATCCATCAGACTCCGATTCCGATTCCGTGCCCGTGCCCGTGCCCGTGCCCGTGTCCGATTCCTATTCCGAGTACGTCGACGCCGACGGGCCACCGTTCTCGCTATGCTCTCGTCGTGCGCACGTCGCGCGGCGGATCGGAAAAGCGACCGAGCGAGCAATAACTCGCGCGCGCTGCGTCCACGGTACGACATGCATCGAACGAGCTCGGTCCTCGCCTTGGCGCTCCTCAGCGGCTGCACGATCGTCACTCCGATCGGGATGGATCCGCCCGACGGGAGCGTGGACGGAGGCGCCTGCGTCGCGCCGTGCGCGGGCGCTTGCTGCGGGGCGGGGGAGCTCTGCATGGATGGCGTCTGCACGCTGCCGTCCACCCCCGACGGCGGCGCGCGGTGCCCGCTGTCGTGCGGGCCGTCGCTCGAGTGCTGTGCGGACGACGAGGAGTGCGTGGGCGATCGTTGCCTTCCGTCGTGCGCGGGGGCTCGGTGCGGCGCGACCGACATGACGTGCTGCGGCGAAGGAACGTTCTGTGTCAATGATACGTGCGAAGATCCTGGTGAGCGCTGCGTGACCGACGCCGACTGCGCGAGCGGCGACGCGTGTGAGCCGCTCCTCGGACGGTGCCTGCCGATCCCGACCGGTGAGGTCTGCCGGTTCCTCCCGCCGCCAGACGACTTTCGACCGTACATCGAGTGGGAGACGCGCGCGGGCGGCGGCGTGCTGAGTCACCCCGTCGTCACCCAGCTCAACGACGACGACGGCGACGGAGAGGTGACCGCGCGCGACATCCCGGACATCGTGTTTCACGGCAGCGACAGCCTCAGCTCGACGATCGTCTTCGACCGCCGGATGTGGGCGGTGTCCGGCGACGGCTCGGGCGTGCTGTGGCACTCGCAGGATGGCTACAAGGTCTGCCCGGAGTCGATCCCGGCCGTCGCCGACCTCGACGCAGACGGCACGGTGGAGGTGGCCACCCTCGTCTCCGAGGCGGCCGAGCAGGGCGCGTGTGGCGGCGCGCTGGTCGGGAGCAGCGAGCCCACGCCGATCTACGCGGCCGTGTTCGATCACGAGGGCAACCTCGAGTGGAGGAGCCCCGTCCCGGTCAACGACGAGCCGAACGGGGGCTCGGTCAGTCGGCAGCCCACCACCGTCGCGGACCTCGACGGCGACGGCTTTGGCGAAGTGATCGTCAACGGATTCGTCTTCGACCATCTCGGCGATCACCTCTGGACCGGCGCGCGGCTCCGCGTCAACGCCACCGGATGGGGCGTCGGCGCCGCGATCGCGGATCTCGACGGCGACGGCCTCTCGGAGGTGCTCGGTCCGTCGGTCGCCTATCGCTACGACGGCACCGAGATCTGGCACGGCGGCGCGGTCGCGAAGGGCGGCGTCGCGATCGGCAACGTGGTGCCCACCGCGCCGGGCCCGCAACTCGTCGTGACGGGTATGAATAGCTGGATCGTCCGCGACGCGCTCACGGGAGCGCCGATCCTCGGGCCGCTGTCGAGCGGACCGGGTGGGGATCGGATCCCGCACCCGGTGATCGCCGACTTCGACGGTGACGGGCAGAGCGAGCTCGGCGTCTCGTCGAACCACTGGTTCGCGATCGTGGATCCCGCCGACTATCCGACGGCGCCGCACGTGCGCTGGGAGATCACCACGATGCCCGCGGTCGGGCGCGTCGGCGTGACCGTGTTCGACTTCGACGGCGACGGGCAGAGCGAGGTCGTGCTCGCGAGCTACTGCCACGTGCGGGTGCTCGATGGCGTCGACGGAGCGCTCTTGTGGTCGACGCCGAACACGGCGACGAACTCGAGCCAGTACGCGGTGGTCGCGGACGTCGACGGCGACTTCAACGCCGAGCTCGTCACGATGAGCGACTACGCCGGCGATCCGCCCGGGCTCCCGAGCTGCGTGGACGACGCCGACCTGCCGTTCGACTGGGTCGACCGCGGGATGCGCGTATGGGGCGACCACCTCGATCACTGGGTCGCCACGCGGCGCACGTGGAACGAGCTGGGCTACCACCTCGACAACGTGAGCGACGAGGGCGCGCTGCCGCGGGTCGCCGAGGCCCGCTGGAGCACGCACAACACGTATCGCGTGCAGCAGCTCCCCGATCCGAGCACCGCGACGCTCGCGCCCGACCTCACGCTGACGTCATTCGATGCGGATCGCCACGGATGTCCCGGTCGCATCACGCTGCGCGCACGCGTCCAGAACGTCGGCGCGCGCGGGGTCGCGGCGGGCGTCCAGGTCGCGTTCTATCGCGGCGAGCCGGGCGCATCGGCGGGCCTCCTCGGCGTCGCACAGACGCAAGAGATCTTGTTGCCCGGTGACGGCGCGTGGGTCGAGCTCGTCGTCGATCACCCCGCGCTCAGCCCGGAGGGCACGATGCGCCTGCACGCGGTGGTCGATGACGACGGGACCGGCGTGGGCATCCACGCCGAGTGCGATGAGACGGACAACGTCGCGCCGGCCGTGACGCTCGACTGCTCCGGCCTCATCTGAGCGGCGCGGACCGCGATCGTCGGCGTGTCGGCTGGCCTATGCTCGCCGATCATGTCGAACCACCGATCACCTCTGGGTCGTTCGCTCACCTCGGCTCCCACGGCGCGCCGTGCTGCCGTCGCGATGGTGGCGATCGCGGTCGTCGGGTCGCTCGCCGCGGCGCGCGCGAGCGCCCAAGCGCCTCCGTCGATGCTCCGTCGCGCCGATTCGGCGGGCGCCGGGCCGAGCGCGGCGGCGACGCAGATCGGGTGGCTCGAGGGCCTACACGCGCGCGTCGGGCTCGACCTGCCGGTCTATGACGCGCCCGGCGCCGACGGCTTCCGCATCGCGCTCGCGCCGTTCGTCGAGCTCTACGATCGCGAGAGCTACAACGCGTTCCCCTACCAGTACTGGAGGGGCTCGCTCGCGATCCGGAGCGGCTATCGCGCTCGAGTGTGGGGCGAGGGAGAGGAGCGAGGGACGCTCGCGATCGACGTCGTGTTCGCGCACGAGAGCGATCACGAGACGGTGCACCTGATCACCGGCGGAGTCGGCGTGGGCCGGTACGCGACGTTCCTCTTCACCAACGCCCTCGGTGTGCGGGGGACGCTCGCGACGACGTTCTCGTTCATGAGTGTCGTGGTGAGCGCGCAGCTCGACGTGCACGTCGCCTCGTGCACGAATGTGTCCGACGACTGCTCGCTCCGCGTCGGCGAGCGAGAGCAGAGCGTCGGGCTCTCCCTCGACGCGGTGCTCCGCAGCGGCGCGGAGGACGACGCGGCCAACGTGCAGATCTGCGGCGCGGTCCACGGCGGCTACATCGCGGGCGTCGACCGGGTGATCGAGGAGCTCCGGCTCACCGCGCAGGCGGGTCCCTGCATCCGCTGGCTCGGCGGCGGCGAGTGGAGCCTCCTCGGGATGCTCCACCTCGGCTCTCAGACGGGGATGCACCGCGCGGTGCGCGAGGTCACCGCGGGCGGCGCTCTTCGCTGGGCGCTCTGAGCGAGCCCGATCAGTCGGCGGAGCCCATGAGGCAGTTCGTCATGCAGCTCCCCGCGCAGTCCATGCAGAAGTTGCGTTGACACGAGTGCGGGTCGCCGCCGATCCCGCACCCGTTGAAGTCACACCCATAGGCCGTCGTGCTCGGGTTGGTCCCGCCGCAATAGCCGGGCGGACCGGTGATGAGCATCGGGCTCCCGCTCTCGCTGCAGTAGGAGACCTCGGCGATGCACACGCCGTTCGCGGGAGCGCCCATGCACGTGATCGTGCCGCTCGGCTCCGTGCGATAGAACGTGCCGGACATCGCGGGCGTCCCCGCGCACGTGCCGCCGCCGCACACGTCGGTGTTCGTGCAGAAGAGACCGTCGCTGCAGGAGTAGCCGGCGCACGAGCTGTCCGCGCAATCGACGGTCCCGTCGCAGTCGTTGTCGATCCCGTCGTTGCACGCCGCGAAGCTCGCCTCGATCCCGCCGGGGCAGACGCAGCTCCCGCCGCTGCACGTGCGTCCGCCCGTGCCGCACGACATCCCGTTGCAGTTGCTGTCGGCGCAGTCGGTGGATCCGTCGCAGTCGTCGTCGCTCCCGTTGCTGCAGCTCGTCTCCGTGGTCCCGCCCGGACACGAGCACGACCCGCCGGAGCACTGCCGGCCGAAGCTCCCGCAGCTCAGGCCCGAGCAGGACGAGTCCGCGCAGTCGACCATGCCGTCACAGTCGTTGTCGGCGCCGTCGCTGCACGCCGTCTCGTTCGCGCCGCCCGGACAGCCGCACGTCGTCCCCGAGCACTGCCGACCGAACGGGCCGCACGTGGCGCCGCTGCAGTTGCCATCCGCACAGTCCGTCGCGCCATCGCAGTCGTTGTCGGCGCCGTCGTTGCAGATCGACTCGGTGCTCCCGCCTGGGCACGTGCAGCTCGTCCCGCTGCACACGCGCCCGTTGCTGCCGCACGAGCGCGCCGCGCAGTTCGGGTCCGCGCAGTCGATCATCCCGTCGCAGTCGTTGTCGACTCCGTCGGCGCAGCTCGACTCCGTGCTCCCGCCCGGGCACCCGCACGTCGAGCCGAGGCAGATGCGCCCGTTCGTCCCGCACGGATCGTTCGCGCAGTCGGGGTCGAGGCAGTCCACCAGCGTGTCGCAGTCGTTGTCGCCGCCGTCCATGCACGCCGACTCGTTGTTCCCGCCCGGGCAGGTGCACACCGAGCCCATGCACGTGCGACCGCCGCCGCACGCCATCGACGCGCAGTCGGGATCGGCGCAGTCGACCATCGTGTCGCAGTCGTTGTCGGCTCCGTCGGAGCAGCTCGCCTCGGTGTCGCCGCCCGGGCAGTTGCAGCCCGCGGTGCCCGGCATGCAGCAGCTTCCGTCCACGCACGCGCCGGACGCGCAGTCGCTCGCCTCGTCGCACGAGCTGCCGACCGGGAGGTCATCGGTGCACGCTCCCGCGTCGCAGTGCGCGGCGACCACGCAGTAGCGATCGTCGTCGGTCGCCATCGGAGCGCAGCTCGTGGCGCACGCGTCACCCGTCTGGACGCCGTTGCACGTATAGAGCCCGCAAGGTGTGTTCATGACCGCCACGCACGCCATTTCGGTGCTGCAGGTCTCTCCACCGTCGGTCGCGTAGGTGCCGGCCGGCGTCGCCTCGGCGCACGTCCCCGGCAGACAATCCGTCGAGCCGATGTCGACGCGCTCGTCGCAGTCGTCGTCGATCCCGTTGCACACCTCGACCGCGTCGGGCCGTCGGTCGGGGTCGGTGTCGTCGCAGTCCGGGCCGACGCAGTCGTCGCCGACCCCGTACGCGTCGCCGTCTTCGTCGACGCAGCACGTGCCGCCGAGCGGCGCGCACACCGAGCCGTCCGCGCCGTCGTCGACGCAGCTGAACCCCATCGGGCACGTCGGGTCGAGCGCGTCGCACGGCGCGAGGCACCACGTGCCGGAGCCTCCCCCGCTCGCGCAGACGTTTCCGTCGCTGCACTCGACCGTGCTCGCGCACGCGCCGCAGAGCCCGACGGACTCGGTCGTCGCGTCCGGGCTCGTCATGCCGCCGTCGCCGCGCGCGGCGTCGATCGACCCGTCCATCGAGCCGTCCGTGCCTTGCAAGCTGGATTGACGCAGCGCGCACCCGACCAAGAGGCAGGGCACGACGAGGACGATCCGGAGGAGCCGCGACACGCCCCTCGACTCTACCCGAAGACACGCCCAGCCCGAAGCGCCCGGCGCGCGTGGTTCAGCTCGCGCGGCGTGCTATCGGTGGCGCGAGGAAGGCGAGCCGCGGGGGCGCGGCGAGGGGGACGTCATGGAGACGAAGGAGCGCGGCACCATCACCGAGCTCGATGCGGACGGCGTCGGCCGCATCGCGTGCGAGGACGGCAGTGTCCTACGCTTCGGACAATCGGCGTGCGTCGGCTTCGATCCGATCGCGGGCGCGGACGTGATGGTCGAGGCGATCGGCCCGCACCCGCTCGGGGGGATGCGCGCGACGCGCGTGACGATCGCGCCCGACGGTCTCGAGCGCCTCGATGCGCTCCACGATCGACGCGCGACCGAGCGCGGGCTCGGCACTCCGTCGAGCCACGAGGCGAACGGCGCCGCGCTCGCGATCGGCACCATCACGGTGCTCCTTCGCAGCGCGCCCGAGCCCGGCACGTCCGGCGTGCGGCAGCTCTTCGAGCGCGCGGGCATCCAGGAGGGGACCGAGCTCGCGTCCCAGGACGGTGCGCCGCGCTATGGGCTCCACCCGAGGCCGGTGCTCCACCTCGCGGGCCGTAGCCTCCAGACGTTCGTCGGACGCGCCCCGTTCGACGCGGAGACGCTCGACGTGACGGCGTTCGAGGGGGCGAGCGATCTCGGTCGAGGCTTCGTCAGCTTCTCGATCGGGCTCGCGCAGCTCGAGCTGCAGGCGCGGCTCCTGCGCGGCGCGCGCTACCCGGATCCGTGGGGCCCGACGGGGATCGCGCGGGGTCTGACCGCGCTGGCTCTCGGCTTCGCCGATCTCGCGGCCGGGGTGGTGCTCCATCGCGCCGGCCACGTCGCGATCCCGATGGGCGAGTGGATCGACTCGCTCGGCGCGTTCCCCGACCCGTCCGCCCGCCCGTTCCGCGCGTGGATCGACATCGCGTTCACGCCGGACGAGCGAGCGATCCGCGCCGAGGGCATGACGGTGCTCGCGCTCGAGGATCCGCTCGTCGACGTCACGGGGCACGGCGACGAAGACCTAGAGATCGCGCAAGACGTGCTGCTCGCCGCGTGCGAGCGCATGGTGCGCGAGAACCGCCCGCTCGGTCCCGGCGAAGAGGTGCGGGTCGGCGACGCGCGATACGTCCTCTCGGCGGAGCGCGGGCCGGTCCTCGTGCGCGTCGAGGCTTGAGCGCTCCTCAGCGCGAGACGATGTCGACGAGCTGCGCGTTCGAGTCGTGGCCGGCGCTCGTGACGAACACGACGACGGCGCTCGCGGGCGCCGGGCTCGGCAGCGTCGCGTTGATCTGAGACGGCGACTCGTAGAAGAACGGGGAGCCAGCCTCGATCGTGTAGCGCGTCGTGGGCGTCCAGACGTGCACCACGTTGCCCACCGCGGCGAACCCCGTGCCGAAGATGCTGATCGTCGAGTCGGGATGGATCGTGGGCGTGAACGTCACGCCGTCGACCACCCCGCCGGGGTTGATCGCGGGGCAGCTCGCGCTCGGCGGGCTCGGGGTCCCGGTCGCGAAGCCGGGGCGCAGCGCGGCCGCGAGCAAGCTCTCCGTGCCGTCGGGACGATAGAGCCCGAAGCCGGTCCACTCGTTCTGTCCACCGAGAGGGACATTGTCGACGAGCTGCCAGTCGATCGCGAGGCGGACGCCCCAATCGAGCGCCGCCTCGAACGTGCGCGCGGTGCGCGTCGCGGCGTGGCACTCCCCGGTGATCTCGCGCGCGAACCCGACCTCGCCGATCAGGACGTGGCCAGGGCCGACCGACGGGTCGCTCGCCCGCAAGACGGCGAGGATCGTGTCGAGGTCGGTGCGGAGCGCCGCGCCGACCGTCGCGTCGTCGGCGGCACCGACCGACTGATACGCCGAGTAGCTCACGTAGTCGGTGGGCACGGCGGCCGCGACGTCCGTCAGCACGCAGCGCGTCGTCCCACCGCACGGCGCGCCGGTGGTGAGGCTCCGCACGAGGTTGAGCTCGACCGCGCTGTAGACGCGCCCGCCGACGCTCGCGCGTGCGTCCGCGATGCCTTCGGCGCGCGCGCGGGTCCACTCGAGGTAGCCCGCCCACGCGGTCGCCGATCCGGCGAACGGCGCGATCGCGTTGTCGCCCTCCCAGTTGGAGAGGATGAACGTCTTGTCCGGATGCGCGCTCGCGAGCCGGCGCGCGAGCGCATCGAACGCCGCCCGTTCCGCCGCGATCTCGCTCGCGTCGAAGCCGTCGGACCACGCGCTCACCTGACCGAGCGACGTGTACGCGGTGATCACGTACGTGTGAAACGCCGGATCGTCGAACAGCGCGACGTGCTCGGGGCTCGCCGCGGCGGACGCGAGATCGAACGCGCCGGTGGGGTTCGCGCCGTAGGGATCCGACGGGGCGATCGTCACGCGGATCACGCGAGAGCCGAGCGCGGCCGCGAGCGATCGCGCCCACGCGAGTCGGCTCCCGCTCGGGGCGCCCGACGCGTCGAATCCCCACGCGTACACGCCGAGGCGATCGCGAGGCGCGAGCGTCCCCGCGTCGCTCTCCAGAGGTCCGCCGTCGCTCGCGGCTCCATCCGCCACGCCCGCATCGCGCGCGCCCGCGTCCATCGCGCTCGCGTCGTGATCGATCGCGCCCGCGTCGCGCCCGCCCGCGTCGCGCCGACCGCCCGCGTCGCGACTCGCCCCGCCGTCCTCGCCGCCGCGGCCGTCGCACGCCGCGAGGAGGATCAGCGCGATGGCGGCCGCGCGCATCAGAACGTGCCTCTGAGCTCGAGCCCGTTGTACGTGCGACCGAAGCGCGGCCTCAGCGTGGCCGTCGGCTGATCGGACGAGCTCGAGCCGAGCCCGATCGCGAGCAGCACCGCGCCTCCCGTCGCCGCGACGAGCCCCGTCGCGAGGAAGACGTACTGCAGGGCCTCGAACGTCGACGCGTCGCCGCACACCGAGAGGACGTGGTCGAGGTCCCCGCCGCTCAGGCCGTACCCGCGACCGCCCTCTGCCTCCGGGCACGCCATCGTCCCGGGTGGGATCCGCCCGCGATAATCGAGCAGGGTCTCGTCGTTCGAGTAGCCGTCGATCACGCCCATCGACGCGAAGCTGACGGCGAGCGAGGCCACCCCGACGCCGATCAACACCGCCCCGGCGATGGTCAGCGCGGAGCCGTCCGAGCCGCCGCCGCTCGTCTCCTCGGTGCCCTCGTCCCGCTCGCCGCCGCCCTCCGCGGTCGCGACCGCGCTGAATCGCACCGTCTCGCTCCGCCGCTCGGCGAGGCGGACCGTCTGCGTGCCCCGCTCCTCCCCGTCACGCCACCACGACGCAACGTACGTTCCGGGGTCGAGCTCGAGGCCGTGCGCCGCCTCCTCCGCGTCGATCGGGCTCCCATCGAGCCGGAGCTCGTCGGAGGGCTCCGAGGGCTCGACCACGATGCGGAGGCGGGGGACACGGCCGCGGACCTGGGTGAGCGCTTGCTCCACCGTCGCGGAGTCCACCGAGCGCGAGCGGAACGTGCCCGCCTCGAGATCGCGGAGGAGCGACTCGTACGTCGCGATCGAGCTGCGGAAGTGACCTGTCTCGGCCTGCGCGGCCGCCAGGTTGAGGCGGATGCTCGGGTGCGCGTAGCGCCGGTCCGCCTCCTCGAACCGGGTGAGCGCGGCGGCCCAATCGCCCGCCTCCGCGAGCTCGACCCCCTCGTCGAAGATGCGCTGGACCGCGCGCGGCGGCCGGCCTTGCGCGGCGGCGCGGCTCGGGAGCGAGAGCGCGACCGACGCCAGCGCCATGAACCCGAAGAGCGTCCACCGCGCTGAGCGGCGCGAGAACGTCCACCGCGCCGCGCGGCGCGCGCCGATCCTCAGCGATCCCTCCCCGCGCACGCGGCCAGGATACCGGAGCCGCCTCACGTCTCCACTGCGAACTCCGATCGCGCGCCGTCGGTCGGGGTTCTTGCGGTGGTCGGCACCGAGCGATAGCGTGAACGCCGGGTGGTCGCGCTCGGGGCGAAACCAGGAGGCTACGAGCTCGTCGCGGAGCTCGGTCACGGGGGGATGGCGACCCTGTACCTCGCGCGTCGTAAAGGCGCCGAGGGTTTTGCGCGCTTTGCCGCCGTCAAGGTGGTTCACCCGCATCTCGCCAAGCAGGAGCGCTTCCGGCGGATGTTCGTCGACGAGGCGAAGATCTCGGCCGAGGTCCATCACCCGAACGTCGTCCGGATCGAGGACTTCGGCGAGTACGAGGGCACGTTCTTCATGGCGATGGAGTATGTGCACGGCTGCTCGCTGGCCGAGTTCCTCCACACGCTCGCGAAGCGCAAGAGCCGGCTCGTCCCCAAGATGATCGCCCACGTCGGGGCCGAGATCGCGGCGGGGCTGCACGCCGCGCACGAGGCGAGCGATCCGAGCGGGCGGCCCTTGATGCTCGTGCACCGCGACATCAGCCCGAGCAACGTGCTCATCTCGTATACAGGTCACGTCAAGTTGATCGACTTCGGCGTCGCGAAGGCGCGCTTCCGCTCCCAGGAGACGACGGGCCAGAGCCTGAAGGGCAAGATCTCCTACATGAGCCCGGAGCAGGCGAACGCGCGCCAGGATCTCGATCGTCGCACCGACATCTACGCGCTCGGCATCGTGCTCTGGGAGGCGCTCACGATGCGGCGGGCGTTCACCGGCGTCAACGACATCGTCGTGCTCCAGCAGGTCCAGGACCCGCACCTCCCCAACCCGAGCGCGCTCGCGTCGACGCCGGCCGAGCTCGACGACGTCGTGATGAAGGCGCTCGCGACGGACCGGGAGGAGCGCTTCGGTACCGCGCTCGCGCTGCGGCGCGCGCTCCTGCGCGCCGTGCCGGACGCGCTCGACGTCGAGCCGGGCGATCTGAGCGCGCTCATCGCGGGCGTGATGGACGAGCAGCGACGCGCGAGGGCGAGCCAGCTGCCGACGAGCGTCTCGCAGGGTCTCGATCGATCGCTGGCCGGCCCCTCCGAGCAGAGCGAGGAGCGGATGGGCGCGCGGCTGCGCGCGCTGATGACGGACGACCCGACGATCACCGCGAACTGGTCGTCGCTCGAGTCGGACGAAGAGCTCATCGAGTCCTCGGCCGTGGTGCCCGCCACCCGATCGGTGGCCGGCGAGTCGCGCGACGAGGCGACGGTGGTGCCGCCCACCGTGGAGCTCACGCCCTCGGATCTGCACCCGGTCGTCCAGGCGCTCGAGGAGGAGCTCGACACGCGCGACGACCGCGACGCTCGTACACCGATGGCGGCGAGCGAGCCGCTGCTCGCCGAGCCCACCCCGGCGCTCTCGATCGCGCGAGGTGGGCTCGGACCGAAGGGCCTGTGGGTGATCGGCCTGGCCGGCCTCGCGATGCTCACCGGGGCGGTGATCGCGATCGGCCTGATGAACGGCGCGAGCGAGGAGACCGACATCCGTGCCACTCCCCACGCACCTCGTACGCCGCAAACGAGGTTGCAGGAGCCGCCCCCCGATCCGCCGTCGGATCGCCCGGAGCTCGCCGCGCCGAGCCCTCCCGCGACGCCGCCCGAGGTGGACCCGCCCGGCGTCGAGCTCGGGACCGAGGACCCCGCGGCGGTCGTGGAGGTGCCCACCGAGCCCACCGAGCCCGACGAAGACGAGGGCTCGAGCGAGGGTCGCGGATCTGGTCGCGCGGGTCGGCGGGTGGGGCGGCGCACCGGCCCGACCTCGGTGATCCGCCGCCGCGGTGGCACTCAGCCCATCTCACACAGCCTGGATTGACCGGCTCGACGTGACCGAACGCGCACGATCGCGCGCCGCCGGCGCGATCGGCTTGTTTCTGTGCACATCCATGGCTATACGGCGCGCCTGGCGTCCCGGGGACCTCCTCCGAGCCGCCGAAAAGCGAGCAGAAGAGAAGGCCACGTCATGAAGGATCTCAGCAAGTACCGAAACATCGGCATCTT
Source organism: Sandaracinaceae bacterium (assembly GCA_050186575.1). GTDB lineage: Bacteria > Myxococcota_A > Polyangia > Polyangiales > Sandaracinaceae > JAUHXR01. Next base: position 11,694 of record JBFWYI010000048.1, read on the forward strand.
CGCCCACGTCGACGCGGGCAAGACCACCACCACCGAACGGATCCTCAAGCTCACGGGCAAGATCCATAAGATCGGTGAGGTCCACGACGGAGCGGCCACCACCGACTTCATGGATCAGGAGCGCGAGCGCGGGATCACGATCCAGTCCGCCGCGACCACGTGCTTCTGGAAGAACCACCAGCTCAACATCATCGACACCCCCGGGCACGTCGACTTCACGATCGAGGTCTACCGCTCGCTCAAAGTGCTCGACGGCGGCGTCGGCGTGTTCTGCGGATCGGGCGGCGTGGAGCCGCAGTCCGAGACGAACTGGCGCTACGCGAACGACAGCGGCGTCTCGCGGATCATCTTCGTCAACAAGCTCGACCGGCTCGGCGCGGACTTCTTCCGCGTCATCAATCAGGTCAAGACGATCCTCGGCGCGAAGCCGCTCGTCATGGTGCTGCCGATCGGCACCGAGGGAGACTTCTCGGGCATCGTCGATCTGCTCGAGCAGAAGGCGTACGTCTGGGACGACTCCGGCAACCCGGAGAGCTACGAGGTCAAGGACGTCCCCGCCGACATGGTGGAGCAGGTCGCGAAGTACCGCGCCGAGCTCATCGAGACGGCGGTCGAGCAGGACGACGCCGCGCTCGAGAAGTATCTCGAGGGCGAGGAGCCCGACCTCGCGACGATCAAGAAGTGCATCCGCAAGGGGACGCGCGACCTCGCGTTCTTCCCGGCCTTCTGCGGCTCGGCGTTCAAGAACAAGGGCATCCAGCAGGTCCTCGACGCGGTCGTCGAGTACCTCCCCAGCCCGACCGAGGTGGACCCGCAGCCGGAGATCGACCTCGAGGGCAACCCGACCGGCGGTCACGCGATCGTCGATCCGAACGCGCCGCTCCGCGCGCTCGCGTTCAAGATCATGGAGGATCAGTTCGGCGCGTTGACGTTCACGCGCATCTACTCCGGGACGTTGAAGAAGGGCGACACCGTCCTCAACACGTTCACCGGCAAGACCGAGCGCGTCGGGCGCATGGTCGAGATGCACGCGAACGACCGCACGATGGTCGAAGAGGCGCAGGCGGGCGACATCGTCGCGCTCGTCGGCCTCAAGAACGTGCGCACCGGTCACACGCTGGCCGATGTCAATAACCCTGCCACGCTCGAGCCGATGGTGTTCCCGGATCCGGTCATCTCGGTGTCCATCTTCCCGAAGGACAAGGCGGCGAACGAGAAGATGAGCGTCGCGCTCGGCAAGATGGTCGCCGAAGACCCGTCGTTCCACGTCGAGGTCGACGAGGAGTCGGGCGAGACGATCTTGAAGGGCATGGGCGAGCTCCACCTCGACATCAAGGTGGACATCCTCCGGCGCACGCATGGCGTGGACGCCGACATGGGCAAGCCGCAGGTCGCCTACCGCGAGACGATCACCAAGACGGTGAACGACTCCTACACGCACAAGAAGCAGACCGGTGGCTCGGGTCAGTACGCGAAGATCGAGTACACCGTCGAGCCGCTCGAGGCGGGCTCGGGCTTCGTGTTCGAGTCGAAGGTCGTGGGCGGCAACGTCCCGAAGGAGTTCATCCCCTCGGTCGAGAAGGGCTTCAAGACCTCGGTCGTGAAGGGCCCGCTCCTCGGCTTCCCGCTGCTCGACCTCAAGGTCTCGCTCACGGACGGCGGATATCACGCGGTCGACTCGTCGCAGATGGCGTTCGAGGTCGCGGCGCGCGCGGCGTACCGGCAGACCCTGCCCAAGTGCGGTCCGCAGCTCCTCGAGCCGATCATGAAGGTCGACGTGTTCGTGCCGAGCGACAACGTCGGTGACGCGATCGGCGACCTCAACCGCCGCCGCGGGATGATCAGCGGCCAGGAGCCCGGAGCGACGAACGTCCGCATCAAGGGCGAGGTGCCGCTGAGCGAGATGTTCGGTTACATCGGGGACCTCCGCTCGCTCACCAGCGGTCGCGGTCAGTTCACGATGGAGTTCAGCCACTACTCCCCGGTGCCGAACAGCATCCTCGAGAAGGTCCGCGAGGAGCTCGAGCGCCGTAAGGAGCAGAAGAAGTAGTCGACCGGCTCGATTCTCGAACGACCAACGCCGACACGTCTCCACGACGTGTCGGCGTCTTCGTTCGTGGGCTCAGAGGCCGAGGCAGTCGGCGAGCGGATCGGGGACGCGGCCGCGGACGAAGTCGCCCGCCGGGGCGTCGCCGAACGCGAACCGCGTCGGGGTCTCGGTGGGCGACGTGTAGACGAGGGTGAACGGCGCGCCGTCCATGTCCGTGGCGCGCTCGATCTCGTCGGGCCACTGGGTGCGCAGCCGGATGCCGTGACCCTGGTCGTACCCGGGGCGCTCGATGAAGTCGGTGCCGTCGAACACGAGGGACGGATCGTTGTCGGGATCGATCTGCGTCCAGCCGGTGCCGTCGGTGCTCGACCACCAGCCGACCATGTCGCGGCCGGTGACGAACATGCCGTTGCCGAACGCGAGCGAGCGCGAGGCTTGGTTGCCCATGAGCTCGCTCGACGTGTCCTCCCACGTGATGAGATCGGTCGAGCGCATCGCGCGGCCGTAACCGCCCGTCGCGACCCAGTAGCCGTTGCCGTACGCGATCTGCGCGATCCATTGGCCGAACGCGGGGTTCATGTCGCCGGTGACGTCGGTCCACTCGAAGCCGTTCGTCGAGACCCAGATCGCGCGCCACGACCCGGTGACGAACCTTCCGTCGTAGAACGAGACGGTGCGCAAGAGGTACGGGTTGTCGAACCCGGTCGCGTCGGCCTCGGTCGCGCGATCGACTTCGCAAAACGTCATGCCGTTGTCGATGCTGATCGCGCGCCAGTGGTTCGAGCCGGACGCGACGATCACCTCGCGCGTCGCGACGCCCGCGTCGCTCGCGCCCGCGTCGTTCGCGCCGCCATCGGTGCCGCCGCCTCCTCCGTCCGTCGCGCCGCCGTCGACCGACGCGCCCGCGTCGCGTCGCGGTCCCGCGTCGGTGCGCCCGGCGTCGACGTCCGCTTCGCCATCGCAGCCGGCGGCGAGGATCCAGGAGATCGAGAGCAGCGAACGACCGAGCAGCGTGGTGGCGCGCATGCCCGTCAGTACCACGGGCCCGGTGGGACGGCTCAGGTCGGGAGACGAGCGAGCGCCTCGCAGGCGGCCGACGAGCCTTCCCGCGGCCCGAGCCGAGTCAGCGGCTCATGAGGTCGGTCAGCGCGCCGACGAACACGATCACCGCGACGCCGGTCGCCGCGTGCACGACCATCGCGCGCCGCTCTGCCGCGTCGATCTGCGCCGACGCGCTGGCGGGGATCCGCCGTTCGAGCAGCTCGCGGAGCCGCGTCGCCTCGTCCGGGTCGAGCGCCCGCTTGGGCACGAAGTAGTAGGACTCGGGCAGCCAATAGACGAGGAAGGCGTCCTCGGTCTCACGGAACCCGAAGAGCGCCTCCCACGACCATCGGCCGCGGAACAGTCCACTCTCGATCGAGAAGCGATCGTCGTCGATCTCCACGGTGATGCGGCGCGCGTACTCCCACTGCGCGCCCAACCGTCGAGCGACGTGGCTCCCTCGACGGAACCTCGAGACCATCAGCGCGAGGAGGGCCACGGCGACGAGCGCGTGTCGAGCGTCCAAGTCGCCGGGTGATGTGGCCACCACGACGACCACGGCGAGGGCCGCCGCGAGGAGCGTCGCGGCTTGGGCCGGCCGCGTGAGGCGCGCTAGGCGGGCGTTCTCCACGCGATCGAGCTCCTCGCTCTCGAGGACGCACTCCGCGCGGATCGCGGTCGTCTCGCTCGCGCGTGCTTCGCTCCCGGAGATGCCCGCGTCCTCGGAGCTCATCCTCACGAGCGCGCCGTGAGGTAGTAGGAGACGACCACCACGAGCACGATGATCGCGAGCCAGAACAGGAGTGTCTTCGTGCCGGATGGATGCGTGTCAGCCTTCCGCGTGGGTGTTGGCTGCGGAAAGCGGGCGTCGAACCGGGCGCGCACGGCGCCGAGGCGATCGTCGTCGAAGCAGCGCTTCGGCCAGCAACCCAGCACGTCGTCTTGATGACCGAAGGCTGCGATGACGCGGTCGGTCTCGACCCAACCGGCGACCGTCGACCACGGGTATCCACGCTCGACGAGGCGGCTCACCTCGAGGATCTCCTCATCGGAGAACGTCACGTCGACCGGTCCGCTCGAGGTGGCGGCGAGGTACCGCCGGGCCAGCGCCGAAGACTCGAGGCGTAGACCGAAGAGGGCCGCGAGCTGAAGGGGGACCAGCGCGATCCAAAGACCTGGGGCGAGAGGCCACATCGCCGCCAACCACAGGACTGTCATCGCGAGCGCCACGAGTTGACCCACGCGCGCCCAACGAATCAGCGGGTGACGCCGGGCGATCGCCGCGAAGGCCGAGACGATGTCCGCCTCGGTGACCTCGAACGTGGCATGAACCGTGTCGCCCACCGAGGGGCGAGCATGGGTCGGGGCGGCCGCGCCGACAAGGAAAAGTGTGCGGTGCCTACGGGGTGACGATGATCGCGCCGACGTGCCGGCTCTGCCACTTGGCGCGGAGGGCGTCCCTGAGCTCGCTCAGCGGATAGTGCGCGGCGATCTTGGGCGTGATGGTACCTTGCTCGACCCAGCCGAGGATCGTGTCGACGCGCTCGCGGCGGAGCCCGGGCTCACGGTGAGCCGAGATCACGGCGGGACACCCGAGGACGTCGAGGCTCTTCATCATGATGAGGTTCGTCGGGAGCGTGTTCACGTTGGGCGCGCCGCGACCGCCGCGGCCGCGGGCGACGAACGGGGTCGATGCCCAGCCGACGATGAGGAAGCGCCCGCCGAACCGGATGCAGCGGAGCGACTCGAGCGAGATCTCGCCGCCGACCGGATCGAACACGACGTCGACCCCGTCGCCACCGCACAGCGCCTTGACGTCGTCGCGGAAGCGGCGAACGCCGCCCTCCTCGGTGGTCACGACGAGCTCGTCGGCGCCGTCGGCGCGGACCGCTTCGAGCTTCGCGAGGTTCCTCCCCGTCGCGATCACGCGCGCGCCGAGTCGCTTGGCGACGTGGACGGCGGCGAGCCCGGTCGTGCCGGACGCGCCGTGGATGAGCACGGTCTCGCCGTCCTTCAGGCGGCCGCGCCGTACGAGGCAGTGGTACGCGGTCTCATACGCGCCGAAGAGCGCGGCGCCCTGATCGAAGCTGAGGCGATCGGGGAGCGGCCGCACCGCCTCGGCGGGCGCGCGTGCCCAGGTCGCGAAGCCGCCCTCGCGCCGATGGGCACCCAGCGAGCGCGGGCCGGTGGCGAACCCGTCGGCGATCACGCGCTGCCCGACGGCGACGTCGACGACGCCCTCGCCGATCGCCGCGACCTCCCCCGCGTACTCCATCCCGGGCGTGTAGGGCACGAGCGGGACGTGCTGGTACTGGCCGCTCATCATCAGCAGATCCACCCAGCCGACCTGCGCGGACCTCACGCGCACGATCACCTCGCCCGGCTCCGGTCGCGGCTCGTCCTGCGGCTCGATCGCGAGGTGCCGCTCGAGCGCATCCATCGGCGTCTCGCCGAGCTCGCGCAAGATGGCGTGCGATCCTAGATGGGAAGACGGCGGCGCGGACGAAGAGGACATCGTGGTCGACCATACGAGCCGAGACCGATTCCGTCGAGATCGGCGCGTGAGACGCCGGTGGGGTCCCGATTCCGATTCCGATCCCGAGTAGTCCGATTCCGATTCCGATTCCGATTCCGAATCCGAATCCGAATCCGAATCCGATTCCGATTCCGAGTCCGAGTCCGAGTCCGAATCCGATTCCGATTCGGAGTTCCTAGTGCCGATGCGATACCGTCGTGTCTTCTCCTCTCGGCGGTCGCGACGTGCGCGGCTCGCTCGCCGCACGCACGACCGTCTTCTCTCGGCCGGCGAGCTCGTCTTTCGCCAGCGCACCGAGGCGGTCGCCGAGCTCTTCCAGGATCAGCGCGCCCACCCGCAAGCGCAGCGCGCGCGCCGGGTCGCTCACGCGGCGCTCGGCGAGCTCGGCGTGCGCGGTGCTGAGGATCGACTCGAGGCGATCCGCGCGGATCAGCCCGCCGAGCTCGCGCTCGATCGTGCGCGCGCGGCGTACGAGCAGGTCGTCCGGAGACTCGTCGCCTCGCCGCGTCGGCTCGGCCGTGTCGAGGTCACGAGGACGAGGGACGACGATGGGTGCGCGCGCCGCGTGGTTCATGGCGCGGAGCTTCAGCAAGCGTCGGGCCAACGATGCGTTGCGAGCGCCGTACCTCAGGCGAGCGCCGCACGGGCTCCATGGACCCCACGCGGGCGACCCAGTGTCCACTCGGCGCGACACGTCGGCGCTGCCCGGTCTAGCGTCGCTTCTTCTTGCGGGTGAGCAGCGTCTCGGCGAGCGAAGCCGCAGTGTCGCCCTCCGGCGCCGGCTCCGCGGGCTCGCTCGGCGTCGCGTCGGGGGTGGGTAGCTCCGCGGCCTCTCTCGCCCGCATCCGCTCCGGCGCCACGGGGACCTTTGCGGTCGACGGCGACGGCTCGGCCGCGATCGCGCCGGTGCTCACCCGGCGCCGCGTCGGGAGGACGAGCCGGCGTAGCGCGACCGAGATCAGCAGCAGCCACATCGCGCCGAGGATGAGCTCCTCGTAGAGCGGCTCGTAGCTCGCGATCGGGGGAGGGCGATCCGCGTACTCTCGCGCGAGCGAGTCGCGCAGCTCGCCGCCGCTCAGCGCCGCGATCCGAGCGAGGCGCTCCGTGTCCGTGCCGTCGCCGCGCAGCTCGTCGCCGCGCGAGCGCACGACCGCGCCGCTGCCGAGCAAGCCGCGATCGCGCTCGCTCACCGTGACGAGGTAGGGGCCCGGCGCGTCCGCGTCGAAGTCCGCCTCGTAACGTCCCGCCGCCGTCGGGCGCAGCTCGACTTGCTCGCTGCGCCCGCCGGGACCCGCCACCGTCGCGACGAGATCGAGGTGGTTGCGCGTCCGCCCTTGCTCGTCGATCGCGTCGACGAGCACGTGACCGCGGGCGTCGTCGAGGGTGACGCCGACGTTCGCGTCCCGACTCTCGGGAGAGCGGGCGAGCGCGCGCCCGAGCTGTCCGAACAGCGCCGGGTATCCGCTCCAGGAGAGCCACGGCCGTCCGAACGCCGCCCCGACGTCGGTCGCGAACACCGCGCTCCGGCCGACTCCGTGCTGGTGCTCGAGGAGGAGCGGATCGTCGTCCGGCGCGCCGAGGAGGACGCTCGCGCGCGGGCGCGGGTTCACCGTCGCGTAGCCCGCGAGCGCCGGGGCGGACGCGAAGTCGATGCCGTCGGTGATCCGCGATGGCGCGAGCGGCTCGGCCCGGAACGCTCCCTCGACGACGGCGGAGCGCGACGCCTCGATCGTCTCCTGCGTGAAGATGCGCGGCAGCTCGGCGAGGTTCTCGACGATGTAGAACCGGCCTCCGCCGATGTGCGAGAGCGCCTCCAGCTCCGGCGTGTCGGGCCCGTCACCCATCGAGACGACGCTCGTCGTGATCTGCTCGCGGGCGGCGCTCGCCACGAGGGCGCGCGCGTGGGTCATCTCCTCGGAGTCCTGGCCGTCGCTGAACAGCAGCAGGTGGCGCAGCTGCGTCGGCTGAGAGCGCAAGACGTCGTACGACGCCTCCAGCGTGAGGTCGACGAGGATCCCTCCGCCGCCGACCTGCGCGTGCCGAATGATGCGCGCGATCTGCTCGGGGTTCTCCACCGCGCGCATCGGGATCGTCCACGTCACGTCCGTGTCGACGTGGGCGACCCCGATCCGATCGAATGGAGACAACAGCAGCGCGCTCCGCGCCGCCGCCTCGTTCGCGAGGTCGAGCTTGGTGCGTCCCGGCATCGCCTCGGCGCTCATCGATCCGGACTTGTCTATCGCGATCACCATCGCGAGCGACGCGCGGTCGCGGCGCCGGCGCAGATCGAACGTCGCCGGGAGCGCCTCCTCCACCGGGCTGAACGCGTAGCCGCCGAGGCCGAACGCGTCACGCGCGCCCGCCATCAAGAGCCCGCCTCCGAGGTCGCGCACGTACGAGAGGATCGCGCTCATCTGCTCGCCGCTCAGTCCGCGCGCGTTCAGGTCGCTCAACACCAGGAGGTCGAACGTCGCGAGCTCCGCGAGATCGGCGGGCGCGGTCGCCGCCGTGCGGAGCTCCACCTCCATCCCCGCTCCCTCGAGCGCGGAGACGAGCGCGGTCGCCTCCGGCGCCCGATCGGTGAGCACGATCGCGCGTGAGCCCCCGCTCACGCGGATCAGCGCGGCGCCCTCGTTGTTCTCCACCGCGGCGTCCGATCCGGGCTCCGACGGGACGAGCAGGACGTCGTAGCGATGCACGCCGGGCTCGGGCGCGACGTCGCGCAGGGTCAGCGCGTCTACACCCTGTGCGATCTCGACCTCGCTCCGCGCGATCGGGACGCCATCGCGCCGCACCTCGATGCGGGCGGTGGCCGCGTGGGTGGCGCGCGTGATCACGCGGAGCTCGATCGGCTGACCGGGGTCCGCGCTGGCGGGGAGGCGCACGCGCTCGATCGCGATCTCGGCGCTCGGGGCGCGCTCGATCGGCAGCACGTCGATCGGGACGCCGCGCCCCGCCGCGAGGGAGGCGGCCTGGTATGCGTCGCCGCGCGTGGCTCGGCCGTCGCTGATCAGGACGAGGCGCGGGACGTACTCGGCCGGCAGGTCGGCGAGCCCCCGCCGGATCGCAGCCGCGATGTCGGTGCCCTCACGCGGTACCGACGCGCGCTGGACGCCGATCGTGGGGGAGCTCGATGGCGCGATCTCCGTCGCGGCCTCCGCGCCGAACACCACCACGCCCGCGAGATCGTCGACGCCCATGTGGCTCGTGGCGGCGCGCACCGGCTCCATGGGGTCCGCGTCGCCGTCGACGCTCCGGCTCCGATCGACGAGGAACACGACCGCCATGCGATCCACCTCGGCGCCGAGCTCGAGGCGCGCGAGCGCGAGGGCGGAAGAGAGCGCGGCCGAGAGCATGCACGCCTGGATCGCGCGCCGCGCGAGGCCGCGATGGCTCGGCGGCAGGTTTCGCAGCCGCCACGCGACGAGCAGCACGATCGGGATACCGATCGCGAGCATCCACGGCGCGGCCAGCCGGATCAGCGGCACGTCGGTCTCCGCGCGCTCACGCCACGGCTCCTCGGCGCGTCGCCCACACCGCCTCGAGCAACAGCGCGAGGACCATCAGCCCGGCGAGGTAGGGCCACGCCTCACGGTGCTCTTCGGGGGCGGCGGTAAGGGTGGCGCTCCGGCCGTCGCGGCGGGTGAACGTCGCGCGAGGGCGCAGGTCGCTCTCCTGTGAATCGAGCAAGCTACGTAGCGCAATGCGCGGCGCGCCTTCGGCGTCGTCGCGCGTCGCGGTGTAGACACCGGGCTCCGCCGGCACGTCGATGACCGCCACGCCGCCGCGCGACCGCGCGAGCGCGAGGTGCCCGCTCGGCGTCCGCACGCGGACCTCCTCGCCCTCCGGCGCCGCCACCACGAGCGGCTCGCCGAGCGCTCCTTCGGGGATGCCTCCCGCCGCCGCCCGTCGACGCGCGCGCTCGAGCACGTTGCGGAAGAACACGACGAAGCTCGGGTCGCGCGGCCAGTCGCCGTCGTCCGGGTCGAACGCGAGCAGCGTGACCTCCGCGTCGGGTCGCTCCAGCGACGCGACGAGCGGTCCGACGTCGCCGAGCACCAGGCTCCGGGCCGACGCGCTCTCGATCGCGCGCGCTCGCCCGAGGTGCACGTCGGCGAGCCGCACGAACCGGAGCCGCTCGTCCGCGTCGTCCCACGAGACGATCCTCGGGGCGTCGCGCGGCGCACCGAGGTCGACCCCGAACACCGAAGCCACCGTCGGTGCGACCACCACCGCGTCGCCCATCGGCGCGTCCGGCGTGAGGCCGGAGTAGACGAACAGCCCGTCGAGCGCGGTGCCATCGTCGCGCTCGGCGAGGAGCGGCAGGCTCGTCTGGAAGAGCTCGACGTCGTTGTCGGATCGCAACACTCGTTGCACGGATCGAGGCGCCTCGCCGACGAGGAACACGTTGAGCCGCCGCGCGGCCGGGCTGGCCACCACCGCGACGTCGTCGAGCGTGAGCGCGTCCTCGCCGTCGATCGTCTCGAGCCGGAGCTCGACCGGCGCGCTCACCCCATCGGCATCGGGCGGTAGATCGACGGGGATCACGACGCCCTCCGGCGCGCCCGCGCCGAGCGTCACCCGCCGCGTCGCGAGGGCGACGCCGGCGCGCGCGACGTGGAGTCGCACCTCCGCGGTGCCCGGCGCGTAGCGGCCGAGCCGCACGTAGAGCTCGGCGCGATCGGGTGCCTGTTCCGTCGGACGGGCGCGGACGTCGGCGGCGACGATCGCTTGATTGGGCACCGCGTCGCCGACGCGTTGAACCTCGACCGGCACCTCCGCTTCGAGCGCGAGGTTGCCTTCGAAGCACGCGTCGGTGAGCACGAGGATGCGGCTGCCGCTCGGCGCGCCGCGCATGCGCTCCGCGGCCACCGCCACCGCGGCCTCGAGGTCGGCGGCGGGCCCCGCGATCGCGACGCGATCGATCGCCGACGCGAGCAACGCGGGATCGCCGCTCGGCGGCGCGAGCATCTGTGGCTCGGCGCCCGCCGCGACGATCATCATCACCCCACCCTCGGGGAGATCCCGCGCGAGGCTCCGCACGATGCCGCTCGCGCGATCGATGCGGCGCTCGCCGTCCTCGACCGCGCCCATCGACGCGCTCACGTCGAGCACCACGGCGAGCCGCGCGCCCGACGGGATCTGTCCGGCTCCCGACGGACGCGCGAGCGCGATCGCGCCGAAGAGGAGGGCGAGCGCTTGGAGGAGGAGCGAGAGGTGCGGGCGCAGGCGCTGCCACGGCCGCTCGGCGCGGAGATCGCGCAGGGCCGCTTCCCAGAGGAGCGTCGAGCCGACGCGCTGCTCGGTGCGCCGGCGCTTGAGGACGTAGAGGAGCACGAGCGGGACGAGCAGCCCGAGCCACGCGAGCGAGAGCGGAGAGAGCAGCTCCACGTCAGGCCGCCCGCAGGTAGCTCAGCAAGACGTCTTCCAGGTCCTCGGATCGGCTGAGGCGCGCGTAGAAGACCCCTCGCTTCTTCGCGTAGCCCGCGATCTCCTCGAGGAACGCGGCGAGGCGCCTCCGGTAGGCGGCGAGCGTGCGCTCGTCGAGCGAGACCTCGACGCGCGTGCCCCGCTCGGCGTCGACGAGCACGAGGTCGCCGCCTCCCACCGGCGCGAGCTCCTCGGGCGCGAGCACGTGGAAGAGGACGGGCTCGTAGCGCTCCGCGAGCAGGCGATCGAGCGAGCGCGCGTAGCCCTCGGGATCCAGGAAGTCGCTGACCACCGCGACGAGGCCCTTCTTCGGACGGCGGGTGAGGAGATGATCGACGCTCCGGCGGAGGCTCGTCTCGCCCGACGCTTCGAGGGCGTCGAGCGTACGCATGACGCGCGCGACCATCTTCGCACCGCGCACCGGCGCGCTCGGAGCGCCGAGCCCGTCCGCCCAGGGCCAGACGGAGACGCGATCGCTCCCCGTCAACCCGACGTACGCGAGCGCGGCCGCCGCGCGCTTGGCGACGTCGAGCTTCGGCGGATCGCCCACCCCGAGCGAGGCGCTCGTGTCGACGAGGAGGTGGAGGCTGACGTCCTCTTCGGCGACGAACAGCCGCAAGACGAGCTCCTCGAGGCGGGCGTACGCGTTCCAGTCGATGCGCCGCACGTCGTCGCCGGGGTAGTACGGGCGGTGGTCCGCGAACTCCGCGCTCGACCCGCGACGGGTGGATCGGCGCGCGCCCGCCGCGCCGCCGGCGAAGCGACGTCGAGCGAGCAAGCGGAGCTGCGCGAGCCTCCGCAGGAACGCGGGGTCGAGGAGGCCGGCGCTCACCCGTCCGCCTCGGGCGGCGGAGGCTCTGGCTTCGGCTCTGGCGGGGCGGCGGCCGAATCTTCGGGCTCCGCCGTTGCCTCCTGCGACGCGGGGTCGGCGGACGGGCGCGAGATGCGCGGGGCCTGCGGCGGGATGCTCGCGCGCTTCTCCGCGCTCGCGCGGTGGGCCTCGCGGTCCGCGTCGACCTGTTTGGTGAGCCGCCGCACGCGGCCCTCGATCAACAGCCAGAGGCCGAGGGCGGGCAGACCATAGAGCGCGATCGGGATCACCACCCGCCAGGCGTCTTGCACCGCTCCGGTCTCGACGATGTGCGTCGCCAGCAAGAACGGATACACGATCGACGGCTGGAGCAATCCGGGGATGCGGCGCGGCATCGCGTCGAGCGCGTAGGTGTCGACGACGAGCACGAGCATGAATGGGAGGATCGCGAAGGCGAACAGGATCGCGGTGGTCAGCACCCGCGCCGCGAGGCCGTGACGCAAGCTCAACCGGAACCAGCTCCCGAGCGCGGCTGCGAACACCCCCACCGCGGCGACCCCGCCCGCCGCGACGAGCGCGGCGACGTCGTGGCGGAGGTGATTGCCGCTCGGGAACAGGAGGTGCCGCGCGCCGATCGTCGCGCCCGCGACCGCGAGGCTGGTGAGGACGATCGCGAGCGTGGTGAAGCGCAACGTCGTCCCCGCGCCCGGTCCGAGCGCGGCGAACGCGCGACGTGGGCTCGACGCCTTCGCCATCGCGAGCCGATACGGTCCGGGCGGGAGCGGCGGCTCGTTGCTGAACACGAGGGCGTAGAAGGCGAGCAGGATCCCGGTTGCGCCGATCACGAACTGCCCGCTCGAGGCGGAGTCGGAGAGGCCCGGCTGCACCGCGCAGATCACCGCGGCGGTGAGCACCGTCGTCACGCTCATCGCCACCGCCCACACCTTGAGCGCGCTCGAGCGGTCCTCGGCCGGCGGGCGGACGCCGGCCACCGCGCTGGCGAGGAGGAACCACACCGGCATGCCGAAGAAGTAGAGCGCGCCGCCGCCGATCAGGACCCAGGTGTCCCACTCGCCCGCCCGCGTCGCGAACGCGTCGGCGTAGAAGAACGGGCCCTCGAACGACAGGCCCCACGCGCGGTGCGCGACGCTGCCGAAGCCGCTCATCGTCGACGTGTAGATCACCGCGATCGGGAAGTAGACGATGGTGGCCGCGGCGATCGCGAGCCGCGTCGACGAGAGGTGCGCGCTGATCGCCACGCCGAACGCGATCGCGGGCGCGAGCGCGATGAGCATCGAGAGCAGCCCGACGAACACCTGGACGGGCGAGATGCCGCCGAAGAGGAACGCGATGCCGACGATCGGCGACATCGCGACGACGACGAGGCCGGTCGACGCGTACGACGCGACGAACTTCCCTGCGACGATCCGCTCCGCGCTCATCCCGCTGAGGACGAGCGACTCCCACGTATGTTGCTCGCGCTCACTGGTGATGCTCGCCGCCGCCGCGCCGGGCGCGATCAGCGTGATCACGAACAGCGTCACGCCGAAGAACAGATGGAACACGACTTGACCGACCGTGGCGGGCGACTCGTTGCCCGCCGCGACGGCCGCGCCGATCCCGAGCACGATGAGCGCGACGATGCCGGTCGAGAGGTAGAGGAAGCGCACGAAGAGATCGGTGCGGAAGATCGCGCGCAGCTCCTTGACCAGGATCGGGTTGGGGTCGCTGACCCAGTCATCGATCCGCTGACGCAGCGACGGGCCGCCGCGCGTGGGGGTAGGTGGCGTCTGGCTCGGCGCGGCGCTCACTGGAGCTCCCCCTTGGTCACCTCGAGGAAGATCCGCTCGAGGTCGTTGCGGTCCGGCTCGACCCGGACGACGGACAAGCCGCTTTGCACACAATACGCGACGAGCGCCGCGACCTCAGCGTCTCCTCCCTCGACGGCGAGCTCGAACGAGCCATCCGGATCGCGCTCCGCCTCGATGACTGCGGGGGCGCGCCCGAGGATCGCCGCGGCGTCCTCGGGCGGAGTGAGGAGACGGATCCGGACGCCGCGCACGGGCGTGAGCTCGCGTCCGATCGTCTCGACGCTCCCCGCCGCGACGAGGCGGCCCTTCTCGAGGATCGCGACCGACGTGCACATGTCGCTGAGCTCGGTGAGGATGTGGCTCGACAACAGGATCGTCTTGCCGAGGCGCTGCAGCTCCTCGATCAGGTCGCGCATCTCGATGCGCGCGCGCGGGTCGAGGCCGTTGGCCGGCTCGTCGAGCACGAGGACCTTCGGGTCGTGGAGCAGCGTTCGCGCGATCGCGAGCCGCTGTTTCATCCCCTTGCTGAGCGCGCGCACCAACCGGTCGCCCAGATCGCCGAGCTCGGTCAGCTCCATCACCGCGTCGACCGTCTTCTTGCGCGAAGGCCGCGGCAGGTCGTGGGCCGCGGCGAAGAACTCGAGGTACTCGCGCACGGTGACGCGCTCATAGACACCGAAGCTGTCGGGCATGAACCCGAGCATGCGACGCACCGCGGCGGGCTCCTCCGCGCAGTCGATGCCGTCCACGTACACGTGCCCGCGGTCGGGCTCGAGGAGCGTCGCGATCATGCGGATCGTCGTCGTCTTGCCGGCGCCGTTGGGGCCGATGAATCCGAAGATCTCTCCCTTCGGGACGTGGAAGCTCACGTCGTTCAGGACGTGGAGCTGGCCGAACCAGTGGCTGACGCGCTCCACCCGGATCACGGCGCGTCCTCTTCCGCGGGCTCTCGCGCTCCGAGCGCGTCGTCGACCGCGCCTTCGTCGACGGGGTTCGCCTCGCTCGTCCCCGCGTCGCCCTCGACGTCGGCGTCTCCCTCGTCCGCCTCGTCTTCCTCCTCCGCGTAATTCGCGTAGGGATCGGTCTGCGGTGGATCCGAGCGCAACACCGCTTGCGACGCGACGATCGGCGTGACCCGGATCCAGCGGGCGTCGCGCTCCGGTGCGAAGCGGTCCCCGAGCCTCGACGACTCCGGATCCAGGATCGCGTAGAGGACCGGCGCCTCGTGCGGTACGAACGAGTCCGACATCAACGCGGTCATCCCGTTGGCCAGCTCGCGCTCCTCCTCGCCGAGCCCGAGCGCCCGGCCGAGCCAGCTCCCCGCCGGCGAGCCGCGCGTCACGGTGGTCGTCGTCGTGGCCGGGATCGCTCCGGTACCCGATGGTGCGACGTCGCCGATCACGAAGACCGCGCCGGTGGTGTCGACGATGAACGCGTGCTGGAGGCGGCGGCCGGTGCGGTTGACGACCTCACGCAGATCACCGCCGTCCGATCGCGTGAACGTGACGGGACCGTCGAGCTGCACGAACCGCTCGTCGCGCATGAAGATCGTCTCCCAGAGCCCGCTCCGGAAGTCGCGCAGGTGCACGCCGTCCGTCTCGTGCTGGTAGAGCGGTCCCTGCGCTGCGCTGCCCCCGAGCCGCGTCACCAGGCCTCCGTCGTGCGCGCTCGGGTCGAGATCGAACGCGCCCGGACGCGTCGAGAAGTACGCGGTGATGCGCCGCCCCGCGCCGCGCGTCTCGCCTTCGTGGAGCTCGATCAGATCGAGCCTCCGGTAGCGCATGCGCGCGCCCTTGCCCACGTATCCGACCGCGAGGAGCGTCAAGACGCACACGATCGCGGCGGCCGGGGTCGTGAGCAGCGCGAGGGTCGGTCGCCCACGGCGTTGGACGTAGCTGAAGTTCACCGGGCCGACCAAGATCACGTAGACGAGCAACACGATCGCGACGAGGAAGAGCGCGGGACGGAAGCCCTCGTTGGGGTCGAGCACCTCGCGCAGCGCGTGAGGCAGGTTGCCCGGCTCGATCCCGAACAGGGAGATCGCATTCTCGCCGCGGCCGAGCGGGAGGGCGGAGCGGACGCTCGCGGGGGTCGCCCAGATCGAGCGCACGAGCTCGCGCGGTGCGCCCGACTCGATCGCGCTCGGCGTCGTTCCATCATAGGAAGCGACATAGACATGCCCGAGGCCGTAGGCGCGGCTGCACCCGAACGTCTCGCGCACCTGTGACGCGTCGCACTCGAGCGCGTACCCCGGCGTCTCCGGCGCGACGAGCGCGCCGGGCGGCTCGGTCCGACCCATCGGCGTGGCGCGCCCGACCAGCGAGACGAGGTACGGATCGGCGACGTCGTCCGACGATCGCGGGAACACGATCAGCCGACCGCCCGCGCGCAGCCAGTCCTCGAGCGCGCGACGTTGGATGGCGGACGCGCGCGAGAGCGCCGGCGCGTGCGCGACGAGGAGGAACACGGTCGAGTAGCCGAGCGCGCTCTCGGGGAGGATCGGGTCCGACGACGCGGGGTCGAAGCGCACCGCTCCGACCGGCGCGCGCATTTGGCGCGGCCCGTACTCCGACTGCTCGAACACGTCGAGATCGAGCAGCGCACCGCGGAGGCGCGGTGGATCCTGGAACACCACCACCGAGAGCGCGCCACCGCTGTACTGTGGGCTCGCCGAGCCGCGACCGCGGACGGTGCCCTCCACCGTGTAGACGGCGCTCACCGTCTGCGCGCCACCCGCCACGAACGCGGGCAGGAGCATGTGGCGCCGCTCGCCACCCGGCAGATCGAGCGGAGCCGTGCGGCGCATCGTCGGCGAGGCGTAGTCGCTCACTTCGAGCGAGAGCTCGCCGCGCATGTCGGTGCGCGAGTGGTTCTCGAGCGAGACCAGCACGGTCGACCACCCCTCGGCGAGGAAGACCTCCGGGCCGAACACCGACTCGACCTCGATCTGGACCGGCAAGTCGTTCTGCGCCTCGGCCACGCTCGCGAGCGCGCCGAGGACGGCGAGCGCCAGCGCGAGGCCGGCGGCGCGTCGAGCCCCGTTCATGAGGCGACGGCCGCCTCCACCTTGGGCGAGCCCTTCGGGATCTGCTCGAGCAGCTCGTCGAGGATCCGATCGGTACCGATGCCGTCGGCGTCGGCCTCGAAGCTCGGGATGAGGCGATGGCGGAGCGCGGGGTGGGCGACGCGCGCGATGTCCTCGTAGCCGACGTGCGACTGCCCCCGCAGGAGCGCCGCGACCTTGGCCGCGAGGACGAGCGATTGACCACCGCGTACGCCGGCCCCGTAGCGCAACCAATTCTTCGCGCTCGGCGCGGCGGCCGGATCGCTCGGGTCGCTTCCGCGCACGAGCCGTGCGACGTACCGGGTGAGCGGCGCCGCGATGTGCACCTCGCGGACGAGCTCGCGCATCTGCAAGAGACGTGGACCGTCCACCACGCGCGGCACGTCGGACGATCCGGCGCCGGTCGTCTTGTCTAGGATCGCGACGAGGGTGTCTTCGTCGGGCGCGGGGACGAGCACCTTGAAGAGGAAGCGATCGAGCTGCGCTTCAGGGAGCGGGTACGTGCCCTCCATCTCGATCGGGTTTTCGGTCGCGAGGACGAAGAACGGTGCCTCGAGGTGATGCACGGTGCCCGCGATCGTCACGCTCTGCTCGGCCATCGCCTCGAGCAATGCGCTTTGCGTCTTCGGGGTGGCGCGGTTGATCTCGTCGGCGAGCACGAGCTGCCCGAAGATCGGGCCCTTGGCGAGCTCGAAGCGCTTGCGCCCCGACTCGTCCTCCACGACGACGTTGGTGCCGACGATGTCGCCCGGCATGAGGTCGGGGGTGAACTGGATGCGCGAGAAGCGGAGGTGCATCGCCTCCGCGAGGGTGCGCACGAGGAGGGTCTTGCCGAGCCCAGGGGCGCCCTCGAGGAGCGCGTGTCCGCCCGCGAAGAGGCAGATCAAGACCTCCTCGACGACGCTCGCTTGTCCGACGATGCGCGCCGCGACGGCGTCCTTGAGCTCGTCCGCTACCGAGCGGAACTCCTCCACCCGTGTCGACTCGGTCATCCGCCGCCTCCGAAGTAGTTGCGCACGTGATCTCGATAGTCCTCGGGGATCGGCGTGCGCTCGATCGCGCCGGGCTCGCCACGCTGGACCGCGCCGGTCGCGCCGGGAGTCGTCAGGCCGTCGGGCACCGGCTGTCCGCTCGGGTCCACCCAGTCGATCGTCGTCGATCCCGGCGCGCCCGCGCCGAGCTGGGGGCGCACCCGCGCGAGCGGGCCATTCCTCACGTCGACCTCGGCCGTCTCTCCGCCGGCCGGTCCACGCCCACCACCCGTCCCCGGCGCGTTTCCGTTTCCGTTCCCGGCGCCGTTTCCGTTCCCGTTCCCGTTGCCGTTCCCGTTGCCGTTCCCGTTGCCGTTGCCGTTGCCGTTGCCGTTGCCGTTGCCGTTCCCGTTCCCGTTTCCCGGACGCTGACCACCCGGCATCGGGAGCCCGTCGCCGCCCTGCGCGATGCGGGCCTCCAGCTCGTCGAGGTGCTCGAGCGCGTCGCGGAGCTGGCGCTCGATCTCGTCGGCGGTCATCGGCCGACTCTCCTCCTCTTCGCGCGCGCTCGCTTCGGTGTTCTCGGCTTGCGTCGCGCGCGACATCGCGTCGGCGAGCCGCGCGCGTTCCTCGGGGCTGAGCCGGCTCATCGCCTCGCTCATCGCGTCGACCATCTCGCGCGTGAGCTGTGAGCCATCGCCATCGCGCGAGAGCCGATCCAGCTGCGCGTTCATCCGGTCGGCCAGCTCGGGGAACGCCTGTGCGAGCTCACGCGCGAGCTCGGCCTGCTCGGAGCGCCGCTCGAGCAGGCGCTCCGTCTGTTCGAGCGCCTCCGCCAGCTCGGTGTCGCCCGCCTCGCGCGCCGCGCGGGCCGCGTCGCGCAACGCGTCGCGCGCGCGCTGCCGATCCGCCGCCTCGCGCCGCGCCGCCGCGCGCTCGGCCGCGCGGGCCAGCGCCTCGAGATCCTGCTCCGACAACGCCTGTTGCATCGATGGCTCACGCGCCATCGCCTCCATCGCCGCCTCTCGCGCACGCCGCTGCTCCGGCGTCGTCGGTGAGCGCGCCGCGCGCACGCTCTCGCGCAGCGCCTCGAGCCGCTCTTCGGCCTCGCGCCGGTCCGTCCCTTCCTCGAGCGCGCGCCGCAGCTCTCGCGCCTGGCGGGCCGCCTCCTCGAGCGCCTCGCGCTCCTCCTCGCTCTCTGCCTCCGCGGGCAGCCGCTCGATGTGACGCAGCACCTCGGCGTCTTCGATCGTGACGACGTCCGCGTCGTGTGCGAGGTGGGCGATCGGGGTCGGTACGCCGAACGCGAACGCGCCGAACAGCGCCGCGACGGGGACCCACGCGAGCTGTCGCGCGCCGAGAGGCACGA
Source organism: Sandaracinaceae bacterium (assembly GCA_050186575.1). Lineage (GTDB taxonomy): Bacteria > Myxococcota_A > Polyangia > Polyangiales > Sandaracinaceae > JAUHXR01. The sequence goes on from JBFWYI010000048.1 coordinate 30,777, forward strand.
GCGCGCTCGACGCGGCGTCCGACTCGATCAGCGCCTGCGCTCGCTCGCGGGTCGCCGCGTGGAACGGATCGTCCGGTGCCTCGTACGCCGAGACGATCGCGGCGTCCGCGCCGAGCCGCCGATCGATCACGTGGACGAGCTCGTCGTCGCTCAGTCGATCGCGCACCGCGCGCCACCACCCGAAGCCGACGCCGAGGGGGACGAGCGCCCAGCCGAGCCACCTCGGCCCGGCCGGCCACGCGAACGCGAGGATCAGGCACGCCGCGCCCGCGATCATCGCGGCGCTGACGGCGGCGCGCAGCACGGAACGAGCGCGGAGGCGCCCCGCGAGCCGGCCCTGGAGCTCGGCTAGCGCTTGCATCCGGTGGGTTGTCGATGCGGGTTCATGCGCGACGCGGTGGACCTTCTCAGGTTCCGCTGGACCGGAGTGTCGCCTCCCTTCCCCCCGAGGCCCAAGCCCAACGTTGCTGGGCGGTCGGAACGTTCCCGTGGGCGGTTCCTTGGACGGGACGAACCGCGCACGAGCCCGCGGTCCGACCGAGGGATCCGTCACGCATGCCGTCCGAGACCCCGGCGGCCCTTCGGACCGAGCGATTCGGAGGGCCATACCGCGCCGTCCGGCGGATCGAAGCCGGAGCGAGCGGCCGGGTGTTCGAGGCGCTCGACGAGACGACGGACGAGCGCGTCGCGGTCAAAGAGCTCGCAACGATCCTGGACTTCGAGATCGCGCGCGACGAGGGTCCGACGCGTATGGACGTCTCACGGGGACCGGCACGCTGATGACACCGCGGTACGCGGCGTCCGAGCAGCTCGTCTCCACGAAGGACGTCGATCATCGCGCCGACCTCTACGCGGTAGGGGTGCTGCTCTACTGCATGCTCGCGGGACGCCCGCCGTTCGAAGGCCGCGGGCCGGACGTCGTCATCGCGGCGATGGATCGCGAAGCATCGCATGCGACGTTGTCCGACGAATCGGTCGAGGAGGCGACGGTGGCGGACGTCGAGCCGTCGGAGATCATGAGCGCGCCTCCCGCATCGCGAGTGCCGAATCGTAGATCGCAACGAAAGTTCTGGTGGGCCGTCGTCGGGTCGCCGCGCTCGCAACGGGGCTTGCGATGACCGTCGCGGCCTGAGTCCTTCCGAAGGCCTCGGCCGCGTGCGGTGCGTCGCGTGGTACCAGCTCAGTGGAGGAGCGAGCCGGGGATCGCGTCGTCGAACTCGGTCAGCGCCATGACGAAGCGACCGGCCGCGCCGCGCTCGTGGGCGCCGACCCAGATGCGATAGCGCCCCGCCGCGAAGTCGCTGCGGACGATCGGGTGCATCCCGTCGGAGTCGTTGGCGCAGCGAGGTCGACCGTCGGGGCCCACCACGACCAGCGTGGTGTCCACGCTCGAAGCGGCCATCACCGCGAGCTCCGCGATCGGGCGCGTGGACTCCACCACCACGTCCGGCTCCACCGCGATCCAGCCTTCGCAGTCCGCGTCGAGGCGGCGCGCGTCGATCGGCCCGCCCGCGATGTCGCCCTCCCGCAGCAGCGGATCGGGCGTGAAGCCAGGCGCGACGCTCGCGCCGGGGAGGCGCCCCGTGTGCGCGTCCATGTCGGGGTCCTCGGAGGGCGGCGGCGCGTCCGGCTCGGTCATCTCACCCGACGTCGCGATGGAAGGTATCTTGCCCGTCTCCACCGAGCCGTCGCAGCCCGCGAGCGCGCACCCGCCGAACGCGATCGTCGCGCCGAGATGCACCGCGTTGCGCAGAAGCGAGAGCGCGTCGATCGACGCGTCCGCCATCATGGCTCCTCCGGGGGAGCCGGCGCGTCCTCGCCACCCAGGCGGCGCACGTGCTGCACGAGCGCGGTGATCCCGCGATCGTTGAGCTGACTCCCGAACGCTGGCATCAAGCCTTGCCCCATCCGGATCGCGCGCGCGAGATCGGTGTCGGAGCGCGCGGCTTGCCACTCCGCGCTCGCGAAGCTCGGCATCTCGGCGACCGGCGCGTCGGGTCCGTCGCCCGCGCCGTTCGCGCCGTGGCATCGCGCGCACGATGCGGCGAACAGCGACGCGGCGGCGGCGCGGATCTCTTCGGGGGAGGCCTCGACGGCCTGTCCGGCGGGCACGCGCGACGGATCGGCCTGGGCCTCCTGAAGGTGGTCCTCGGCGGTCCACTCGCGGACGTTCCTCGGTCCCTCATCGCAAGCGGACGACAGAAGCGCGAGCGCGGCGAGCCAGAAGGGGGTCGAAGTCAGCCGCACGCGGACGGATCCTTATTGGAGTCTCTCGTGAAGGGCAAGGCCCCGCGCCCGATCCCCACGATTGTTCGTCGGCGTGGCGGGAGCTGCGATACTGCCGCGGTGCGGACGAGCGTGCGCGGGTGGATCTGGCGCGGCGGGGTGATGCTCGTCGCGCTCTCGCTCGGTTTCGTCGCGTTTCGCATGGGGGTAGGGGTCAGCGATCGCCAGGGGATCGTCGGCGCGTCGATCCCGACGCACGTCTACTACACGATCGGCCTGTTCGTGCTCGGCGGGATGGACCTCGGCGTACCCGTCGGAGGTCCCGTGATCGGCCGGGCGATGCTGTGGACCGCGTACTTCCTCGCGCCGTCGATCACGGTGAGCGCGGTGCTCGAGGCGCTGGTGCGCGTGCTGCGTCCGCAGCTCTTGCGCGCGCGCGCGCCGCGCGATCACATCGTGATCGTCGGGCTCGGTCGGCTCGGGCTCCTCTTCCTCGAGGCGCTGCGCGAGCGAGAGCCGAACACGGAGGTCTGGGTCCTCGAGCGCGACGCGGGAGCGCCGAACCTCGAGATCGCCCGCACGCGCTACCACGTCAACGTGCTGCTCGGCGACGTGCGCGCGCACGCCACGTTCTCGACGCTCGGGCTCGACGGGGCGCGCGGCCTCGCGCTCCTCACCGACAACGATCTCGTCAACCTCGAGATCGCGTGGCGCATCGCGGACCTCCATCCGAAGGTCCCGGTGTTCACGCACGTCGCGGACATCGGCATGCGTCGGCTGATGGGCGAGACGCAGGTCGATCGGCCGCAGCTCCACGTCTTCAACAGCCACGAGATCGCGGCGCAGCGGCTCTACCGCGAGCACCTCGTCCACATCTTCTGCGCGACGGGTCCCAAGGACGTGGTCGTGCTCGCGGGGTTCGGGCGGTTCGGCCAGTCGATCTTCGAGTACCTCTCGCGCGAGACCGAGGGCGAGCTCCAGCGTGCGATCTTGGTCGACGTGGCGGCGGCCCGACAACGTCGAATGTTCGATGCGCAGGTCCACGGTACGAAGGATTTCGACATCGTCTGCGTGGACGGCGACCTCGACGATCCGAAGACGTGGGAGGCCGTGGAGGGCGCCGCCCACGGGCTGGAGGTGGAGCCGGTCTACGTGATCGGAACCGACGACGATCAGCGCAACCTGCGCACCGCGATCGCGCTCCGTCGCCTGCACCGGAAGGCACCGATCTTCGTGCGCTGTGTGTTTCCGTCCGCGTTCACCGCGCGCCTGTCCTCCGAGCTCGACATCACGGTCCTCGCCGTCGAGTCGATGCTGCGCGAGGCGCTCCGCGAGCGGATCGATCGCTGGACCTGACGCGGCTCCGCTCCGATCCCGGGTGCGACATCCACGGCGCGCTCTGCGCTCGGGGTGTGCATGCGCGCTGCACACCCGCGGAGGGCACCGTGCGCGCGGGGGCCGGAACGCGTCTTGCTGTTCGTGGGATCGGCCGCGTCGGCCATCCCCGAGGTGAACCATGCGTACCGTCCTCCGAGCTTCCGCTCATCTTCCGTTCGCGCTCTCCCTCTCTCTCGTCGCGGGCTGCGATGACGGTGCGCCGCTCACCGACGCGGGTCCGCGTCCGCGAGACGACGCGGGTCCCGATCGGCGCGACTCCGGTCCGCGCCCGGACGCTGGCGGGTTCGACGGCGGGATGGACGACGGCGGAGGCGCGAACGACGCGGGCGTCGACGGCGGCGTCGAGATCCGCCAGTCGCGCATGACGGTGGTGCTCGCGCCCGGGCCGCTCACGCTGCCCACGGTGGACGAGACGGGCGCGCCGATCGTCGTCGAGGCGGCGCACGCGTTCGATCACGACACGACGCCCGGCGAGACGATCTTCGTCTCGGTGGCCGGACAGCGCCGCATGGCGGGCGGCCTCATCGGTCCTGCGATCAGCTTCGTCGCCGCGGTCGATTGGCAAGACGTGACGCCGAGCCACGTCGAGCCCGACGTGCTCTTCGCGGGCGCGGTGGGCACGAGCCCGGAGTACCTCCTCGGCACGTTCGGATCGGACCTCCGACTCTACGACTTCGCGACGAACCGGTTCAGCGCGCCGCTCGCGATGACCGAGATGCCGGGAGGCGCCCCGTTCACGCCGATCTCCGCGACCAACGTCGACCTCGGCGGCGGCGCGCTCGTGGTCGCGCTCGAGGCGGGCTCGCCGAACCTCTGGGTCAACACCGGCGGCACGGCGTTCGCCGCATACGCCGAGGTGCCCGTCCGCTGCAGCACGGGGGCGGCGATCCAACCCGACCTGATCCTCGGCGCGGTCATCCCCGGTCTCTCGCCGCCGGGCGCCGACAGCGTGATCCTGATCCAGGGCAACGAGGCGTACGTGCTCCAGAATTCGTCCTCCGGCGCGTGCTGGAGCGATCCCTACGACCTCATGGATCAGGACGGCGCGCCGCTCACGCCGGAGATCGCGTTCGGCGTCGACTACGACGGCAACGGGAGCGACGATCTCGTGCTGTTCGACACGATCGTGCTCTGACGTACGTCGACGATCCACGCGCTCGCCCCGACGTTCCGCAGCATCTGCGACGTCGAGACGCGAGCGCGTACGAATGAGTACGACGTTTTACGTTTCGATGACAGTGTTCATGGCAGCCTCGAATCCAGTAGATGCGGTCGATGCGCACCGACCGTTCTTCGATCACTGGAGGGATGATGAGCACGCTCAAGTACCTGATGACGATGTTGGCCCTGGTCTCGCTGTTCGGCTTCGCGATCGGCGGATGCGGTGAAGAGACGACCGAGGAGACCCCGGCGGCGGAGAGCCAGCCGGCGGACGAGCCGGCCGAGGAGCCCGCCGCGGAAGAGCCGGCGGCGGCCGAGCCGGCGGCCGAGCCGGCGGCCGAGGCCGAGCCCGCGGCGGAAGGCGCCGGCGGAGTGTGTGGTCGCGCGGTGTCGTGCTGTGAGGCGTACGTCAACACCCTTGCCGCGAACACCCCGGGCCTGAGCGTGGAGACGACCTGCGCGAGCGTCCGCCAGCTCAACGGCACCCCCGGCGGCGACACCGCGTGCCAGGGCGCGATCGACGGCTGGCGTCAGGGCCTCGAGGCGATGCAGCGCGACGTTCCGGGCGCCTGCGCCGCGCAGTAGTCACGCTCGCTCGATCACACGAAGACGCCGCGTCTCCTCCGGGAGGCGCGGCGTTCGTGTTTGTAGGGTACCGATCTCTACCGGGAGACGACGAGACACGGAGAGGGAGAGGTGCGTCGGCTACGCCGCCGCGAGAGGAAAGAAAGTTGATTCTCTCTTCTCCTCCTCTCCTTCTCTCCTCCTCTCCCGGGAAAGAGTCGAAACCCCGCCAGTCAGCCGCCGATCAGGCTCATGCCGACGTGGGTGTGCTCCTCGGCGTCGGGATCGGTGAACGCGTGGCCGGACGCCTTCGTGTTGAGCGCCCAGTGGATCGTCCAGAGGAGATCCGCGTCGCTCGCGCCGGCGCGGATCGGATCGCGCAGCGAGACGGCGCGGCGATCCGCCAAGCACGCACGCAAGTCGCCTTGAGCGGTGACCCGCACGCGGTTGCACGTGCCGCAGAATTCGTCGCTCACCGCGGTGATGAATCCGACGCGACGGCCCGATCCGTCCGCCGCCTCGACGTAGCGTGCCGGTCCGCGGCCCGCGTCGGCTCCCGTCGATGCGCCGAGCCGATCGGCCAAGCGCTCGCGGATGGCGTGCGCGCTGAGGAACCGCTCGCGCGGCAGGAGCGCCGCCTCGCCGAGCGGCATCAGCTCGATGAAGCGCGGCGTGATGTCGAGGCTCCACGCCCAGTCGACCAGCGCGCCGATCTCGTCGTCGTTCTCGCCGCCCAGCGCCACCGCGTTGAGCTTGACCTCGAGGCCGGCGCTCTTCGCCGCGTGGATCCCGGCGAGGACCACCGCGAGCTCGCCGCCGCGCGCGAGCCGCGCGAAGCGCGCCGGGTCGAGCGTGTCGAGCGAGACGTTGACGGCGCCGAGCCCGGCGTCCGCGAGCGGCTGCGCGAGCTCCGGGAGGCGCATCGCGTTCGTCGTCATCACGAGCTCGAGCTCGGGGTGCGCGCGCTTCACCATCGCCACGAGCTGGACGACGTCCTTGCGCACGAGCGGCTCGCCGCCGGTGAACCGGACCCGGCGGACGCCCCCGGCCGCGAACGCGCCCACGAGCCGCACCGCCTCTTCGAAGCGGAGGAGCTCCGCGCGCTCCGCGTGCTCGCGCTCGCCCTCCGGCGGCATGCAGTAGACGCACGCCAAGTTGCAGCGGTCGGTCAGCGACAGGCGCAGGTACTCGATCGCGCGGCCGTGCGCGTCGACGAGCTCGGGGACGCTGGTCTCGCCGAACCCCGCCGGACGCGGCGGCACCACCGGCGCCCGGATCGCCATGCGCTCCCCTGAGCGGGCGTCGGCGATCGGAAGTGCGCGGTGCGCCATGGGACGGACTGTTCGTTCGCACCCCACGCGCGTCAAGGATCCCGGTCGTCCCAGCACGGCGCGCGGCCCCCGTTCCAGGGGACTTGGTGCACGTCCCGTGCGTCGGGAGTAGGCTCGCTCCGCCATGGATCTACGCTGCATCGTGCCCCTCGGGCTGGCCCTCGCGCTCGCCGGCTGCCCGTCCCCGTCGAGCTCCGACGGGGGCCTCGACGGGGGCGCGGGAGTGGACTCGGGCCCCCGAGACGCGGGTCTGCCGTGGCCCAACGCGCTTCCCGCCACCACCGAGATGCGCCGCGGCCGCCGGCTCGCGCGCTCCATCGTCCACCTCCACAGCCCGCTGAGCCACGACGCGTGCGACGGCGCGGGCTGGGTGGACGGAGCGCTCGCCGACGCGGACTGCCTCTCCCACTTCCGCGCCGCGCTCTGCGCGCTGCACATCGACACGGCGATGGTCACCGATCACGTGCCGCACCTCGACGAGGTCACGATCGAGCAGGCGCTGTGGATGAGCGGCGAGGACGAGCCGGTCATGGCGACCGACGGATCGATCATCGCAAGTCGTATGGCGTGTCCCGACGGGCACCGTGTCCTGCTCACGGTGGGGAGCGAGAACCGCCTCATGCCGCTGCTCCTCCAGCGTCATCCGGGGACCGATCCCGCGTCGATGAACAGCGCATACGAAGACGACACCACCGAGTCGCGCGCCGCGCTGCGCGCCGCGGGGGCGCTGATCTGGCAAGCGCACACCGAGCAGCGGACGGTGCCCGAGCTCATGGCGAGCGAGCTCGACGGGCTCGAGCTCTACAACCTCCACGCGAACGTCGCGCCGGACATCCGGCAGGACTATCTCGGCCTCGAGCCGGCCGACTTCGTGGGCGACCTCCTCTTGTTCGCGCGCAGCGGATCTTCGCTGCCGCCGGACCTCGCCGTGCTCTCGTTCCTCTCGCGCAACCAGCCCGCCCTCGACAAGTGGGACGAGATGCTCGCGGGTGGCGTCCACATCGCGGGCAGCGGCGGATGCGACGCGCACGAGAACACGTTCACGATGTTGCTCACCGACGGGGAGCGCGCCGACAGCTACCGCCGGATGATGTTCTGGATCCAGAACAACCTTCTGGTCGACGACGTGACGCCGGACGGAGTCCGCGACGCGCTGGCGAACGAGCGCTTCTTCGTGACGACGCCGGTGTTCGGCGACCCGCTGGGGTTCGACTTCGTGGCCGACGATGGGAGCGCGACGTTCGAGATGGGCGAGAGCGTCACCGTGGGTGCGACGCTCCGCGTCATGCGGCCGTCGTTGCCCGATGGCTTCCCGAACGATCCGCCGCCCGCCATCTCCGTGCATCTGTTCCGCTCGACCGCGAGCGGCGCCGAGGAGGTGGCGATGGACACCGGCGCGACGCTCGAGCACGTGACGACCCAGAGCGGCGCCTATCGCGTGGAGGTGCGCATGACGCCGAACCACGCGATGCCGTACCTCACGGGCCGCGCGGCCACGCTCGTCCGCGAGGTCACGTGGGTGTACTCGAACCCGATCTACGTGACCGACTGATGCGAGCCCGCGCGTGCTGACGCGGCGCTCCGTGATCCAGCTCGGCGCGCTCTCGCTCGCGGGGGTCGGCTGCGAGACCGACCCCGTGGCCCCGGATCCATTCCGCTCCGGTGTGGCGAGCGCCGATCCGACGCCGAGCTCGCTCGTCTTGTGGACGAAGCTGAGCGGCCACCTCGACGACCGTTCGGTCACGGTGCTCGTCGCGCTCGACCCGACGCTCGAGCGCGTGGTGTGGACCGGCCAGGTGGTGGCGCGGCGGATGGACGATCACAGCGCGAGCCTGCGCGTCGATGGGCTCGATGCGGGAACGATCTACTTCTACGCGTTCGAGGTCGATGGACATCGCTCGCCGATCGGTCGCGCGCGCACCGCGCCGGCCGAGGCGACCCGGCTGCGCATCGCGTCGCTCTCCTGCGCGAGCTACGCGCACGGCTACTTCCACGTCTATCGCGAGCTCGCGGACGACGAGGACCTCGACGCGATCCTCCACCTCGGCGACTACGTCTACGAGTACGGCGACGGGCAGTACGGCGATCTGCGCGCGCTCATCCCGCCGCACGAGGTGTTCACGCTCGACGACTACCGGCAGCGCTACGCGTTCTATCGAGCGGATCCCGCGCTCCGGGATCTGCACGCGGCGCACGCGTGGATCGTCACGTGGGACGATCACGAGCTCTCGAACAACGCGTGGCACGACGGCGCCCCCGGTCACGATTCGTCGGTGAGCGGCCCGTTCAACGCGCGCGCGGTCGCCGCGCAGCGCGCCCACCGTGAGTGGCTGCCGCGCGACCCGGACTCCCTCTCGCTCCATCGGACGATTTCGCTCGGCCCGCTCGCGGACGTGTTCGTGCTCGATGTGCGCTTCGAGGGCCGGAATGCGCCGCCCGCCGACGACGCGGCGAGCGCCGCGCTCGCGGGTCGGACGCTGCTCGGAGATGCGCAACGCGCCTTCCTCCTCGACGGGCTGAGGAGCTCGACGGCGCGCTGGAAGATCATCGCCACGTCGGTCCAGCTCTCGCCGCACCCCGAGTTCTGGAACTTCGACGCGTGGGACGGCTACCCGGCCGACCGAACCGCGCTGCTCGAGGCGATCGAGCGCGACGGCATCGAGGGCGTGATCGTGCTGACGGGCGACGGCCACAAGTCGTTCGCCGACGATCTCCCGCTCGACCCGCTCGGCGACGCGTACGACCCGGACACCGGGGAAGGCTCGCTCGCGGTCGAGCTGATGACGCCCGCGGTGACCTCGCCCAACCTCTTCGGCGACGCGGCGCGCCGCTTCGAGGACACGGTGCGCGCCGGCGCGCCTCACACCAAGCTCATCGAAGCCGAGAGCCGAGGCTACTGGACCCTCGAGCTCGACGCGGACGTGGCCCTCGCGACGCTGCACTTCATGGACGGCGTGGAGGACCCGGAGCCCCGCGCGTCGCGGGTGGTCGCGCGGTTCGAGGTCCGGCACGGTCAGCCTCACTTGCGCCGTCTGGACTGAGCTCGGCCGGGGACCCGAGTCCCGATCCGTCGACCACGGTCGGCGACCGTCCCTCGAGCGCCGCGTACAACCCCGAAATCCCGGGCTCGCACGCGGATTGCCACGTCCCTCCTCCGGAGGTGAACCCGTGGAATCGATCCCCATGCGCTCCCTGACGCTCGCGTTGGCCGCGCTCGTCGCCGCCTGCTCCGCGGCTCCGCCGCCCAGCTCGATGAACGGGGGGAGCGACGCCGGGCCCGCTCCCTCCGCCGACGCGGGACCCGCCCCCGTCCCCGGCTTCGACGCCGGGCCCGGCACGGTCGGAGATCCCTCGCTCGACGATGTCGTCGTGTATGCCCACTCCGCGGACACCCTCTACTCGTTCAACCCGCGCGACCGGACCGTCGTATCGCAAGGAAGGTTTACGATGGTCGACGGCTCGGTCGCGCCCGAGATGCTCGACCTCGCGGTGAACAGCGACGGCGACGTCTACACGTCGAGCGCGAACGCGCTCCATCGCGTCGACCCGACGAACGCGCGCACGAGCACGGTCGCGACGCTCGCGCTCGGGGCCGAGGAGGATCTCGTCGCGCTCACCTTCGTGCCCGCGGGCATCCTCGATCCGGCGGCGGAGGTGCTGATCGGCGCGACGACCGCGGGCGCGCTGTTCCGCGTCGACGCGGCGAGCGGCCAGGTCGTCCGCATCGGTCAGTATCCGGACGGCTGGGCGTCGAGCGGCGACCTCGTCTCGGTGGTGGGCCTCGGCACGTTCGCGACGCTCGTGCGCGACGACTACGACAGCGATGTCGTCGCCGCGATCGACTTCGACGCGAGCGGGCGCGCCACCGTCCGCATGCTCGGAGAGTGCGGCTACTACGGCCTCTACGGGCTCGGCTACTGGGGTCGCAGCCTCTACGGCTTCACGAGCCTGGGCGAGCTCCTCGAGATCGATCGCGAGACGGGCGCCGCGACGCTCGTCACCGGGAGCACCGGCGCGAGCGAGTTCTACGGCGCCGGCGTGACGACGCGCGTGCCGGTGCTCATCTGATCCGTCAGGGCTTGGGCTCGGGCTCGTGCGCGAGGTCGGCGAGCGTCGCCCACTCGTCTCGCGAGATCCCGAGCCGTCCCTTCGCCTGGTCGACCGCGTTCGCCGCCTCGGCCCGCTGCGCGTCGGTGCCCTCGGCCACTCCGAGGACCACGTCCTCACCGCCCCGGGTCTCGACGAGGATCGCGCGCACCCCCGCGATCTCGGCGTCGTCGAGCACGACGGTTCCGCAGGTCCCGCACTCCTCGACGTCGAACCACCGCTCGCCGTAGCGGATGGTCATCGAGGTGAGGTTGCGGAAGCAGCTCGGGCAGCTCTCGCTCGTCAGCTCGACATTGGAAGCGAGCTTGCTCCGCCGAAGGAGCGGGCGGCCTCGACCGGTCTGTTGGAGGAAGCTGATCTGACAGACCTCGCAGCGAGGCACCCTCGCGCTCCCGCCGCGATACGGAGTGCCGATCTGGCGGAACGTCAGCGGTCGCCGGCAGCGCGGGCAGTCCATGCCTCATCGTACTTCACGGCGTCGCGTCCGCGCGGTGCGTCGCGGCGAGCATCCCGCACGCCGCGTGGCGGTTCTTGCCGCCCGAGTAACGGCGCCGCGTCGCGATACCCGCCGCGTGCAGCTTGCCGATGAGCTCGCTGCGCTCCGCGTCGCTCGCCACCTCGAAGCGGCCGGTGTCGTCGTTCACGTCGATGAGGTTCACCCGGATCGGGAGCCCGTCGAGCTCGCGCAAGAGCGCCTCGACCTCGTCGTCGCCGTGATTGACGCCGCGCATGAGCACCCACGCGAGGGTGATCCGGTTCCCCAGCGTCTCCTGATAGCGCGCGAGCGCCGCCTTCAGGTCGGCCATCGAGAACCGTCCCGCCACCGGCAGGAGCTCACGGCGCTTGTCCTCGCGCGCGCTCGTCAACGAAACGATCAATCGATAGGGGTGGCCCTCACGCGCGTAGCGCTCGATCTGCGGGACGAGCCCGACCGTCGAGATCGTGATCGCGGTCCCCGAGATCCGCCCGCCGCACGGATGCGAGAGCACGCGCGCGGCCTGGATGACCTCGTCGTAGTTGTGGAACGGCTCGCCCTGGCCCTGGAACACCGCGCCGGTGACGCGCAGGCGGACACCGCGCTCGCGGAGCGGGGCGAGCGTCTCGTCCGTCTCGAGCTCGTCGCGCACGGTGAGGAACGCGCTGACGATCTCCCACGCGGCGAGGCTCCGCGTGAGCCCGAGCCGGCCCGTCGCGCAGAACGCGCAGCGCATCGCGCAGCCGACCTGCGAGCTGAGGCACACCGAGAAGCGGCCCTCCTTGAGGAGCGGGATCCGCACCGCCTCGGTCAATGAGCCGTCTGGATGTCGGAAAAGATACTTGACGAACCCGTCGAAGTCGTCGCGCACGCGATCGACCACCTCGAGTCGCTCGCGCGACAGCTCGCCCTCGAGCGCGCGCATCACCTCGCGCCGCGGCGGTCGCTTGAGGTCGAGGTCGGCGCGGCCCTCCGAGATCACGCGCCCCAATACGCGGCGCGCCTCGGTCTCCGTGCACGCGATCCCGCGCTCGCCGAGCGCGCGCACGAGATCGGCCGGCAACATGCCGAGGAGGTGGGACGCGCGGCTCTCCACCGGCCAGTTGTGACCCGCCCACGGGGAAGCGCACGCCGACCATGCGCGATTGGGGCGCCACGCCGATCGAGGCTGGCCGGGTCCGTCCGACGAGTCCTCGCGGCTCGACCGCACGTCGACGCCTGCCTCGACGGGGTCGCCGACCTCGAGAGAGGTGCGCTCTTCGTGGTGGGCGCGCGAACGCCGCACGCGGAGACGCCGGACGGCTACGGCGAGCGCCCTCGACCGGGCGAGGCGCCGTGACATGCTCCACGAGCCAGTCGGCGACGACGGGTCGCGAGGTCGGGCCGCCCACCCAGATGGCGATCCTCACGCGGCGGGGGAGCGCCGAGTCATGACCGTCATCACCGTTCCCGATCCATCGCTCGTCCTCCTCCTCGGTCCGTCCGGGGCGGGGAAGAGCACGTTCGCGAAGAAGCACTTCGCGCCGACCGAGATCCTCAGCTCGGATCGCTGCCGCGGGCTCGTCTCGGACGACGAGACGGACCAGGGCGCGACCGAGGCCGCGTTCCAGGTGCTCCACCTCATCGCGGAGAAGCGCCTCCGAGCGGGGCGGCTCACCGTGATCGACGCGACCAACGTGCAGCCCGAGGCGCGGCGCCCCCTCATCGAGCTCGCGCGCGCGCAACACGTGTTGCCAGTCGCGATCGTGCTCGACGTGGCCGCGAAGCTCTGCGAGGAGCGCAACCGCGCGCGACCGGATCGGGCGTTCGGCGGTCACGTGGTGCGCCAGCAGGCGAGCCAGCTCCGGCGCTCGTTGCGCGGGCTCGCGCGCGAAGGCCTCCACGGGGTCACGGTGCTCCGTTCGCCCGAGGAGATCGACGCCGCCACCGTGGCGCGTCAGCCGCTCCACTGCGACGAGCGCAGAGAGCGCGGTCCGTTCGACATCGTCGGTGACGTCCACGGGTGTAAGGACGAGCTCGTGCACCTGCTCGCCCGTCTCGGCTATGCGGGCGAGGTGCCGCGCCATCCCGACGGGCGCAAGGTGGTGTTCCTCGGCGACCTCGTGGATCGCGGGCCGGACTCACCGGGCGTGCTCGAGCTGGTGATGGCGATGGTGCGCGACGGGAGCGCGCTGTGCGTCGCCGGCAACCACGACCAGAAGCTGCTGCGCAAGCTCGACGGCAAGAACGTGAAGCTGACGCACGGCCTCGAGCGGACGGTCGAGCAGCTCGAGGCGCGCTCCGACGCGTTCAAGCGCGAGGTTCGCGAGCTCATCGACGGTCTGGTGAGCCACTACGTCCTCGATGAGGGAAAGCTCGTGGTCGCTCACGCGGGGCTCGAGGAGTCGCTCCAGGGGCGCGCGTCGGGCAGGGTCCGCAGCTTCGCGCTCTACGGCGAGACGACGGGCGAGATCGACGCGTTCGGTCTCCCGGTCCGCGCCGACTGGGCGCGCGGCTATCGCGGTCGCGCGATGGTGGTCTACGGCCACACCCCGACGCCGCGCGCGGAGTGGGTGAACAACACGATCTGCATCGACACCGGGTGCGTGTTCGGCGGCAAGCTCACCGCGCTCCGCTACCCGGAGCGCGAGCTCGTCTCGGTCGACGCGGCGCGCGTGTACTACGAGCCTACGCGCCCGCTCGACGCGCCCCGCGTGAGCGAGGATCGCGCCGGCCTCGCGCTGAGCGACGTGAGCGGCACGCGGGTGGTGCACGTGCGGCACGCTCGCGACGTGACGGTGCACGAAGCGAACGCGACCGCCGCGCTCGAGGTGATGAGCCGCTGCGCCGTCGATCCGCGCTGGCTCATCTACCTCCCGCCGACGATGTCGCCGCCCGAGGCGTCGCGCGAGGAGGGCTTGCTCGAGCACCCGAAGGAGGCGTTCGCGTACTTTCGCGACGCTGGGATCGTCGACGTGGTGTGCGAGGAGAAGCACATGGGCTCGCGCGCCGTCATCGTGGTGTGCACGAGCGCGGACGCCGCGCGCGCGCGCTTCGGGGTCGACGACGGATCGCAGGGCGTGGTGTACACGCGGACCGGTCGACCGTTGTTCCGGGATCGTGCGCTCGAGGAGGAGGTCCTCCAGCGCGTCGCCGCCGCCGGACGTGCGGCGGGTCTGTTCGCGTCGCTCGGCTCGGAGTGGATGTGTCTCGACGTCGAGATCCTCCCGTGGTCTACGAAGGCGCAAGAGCGAGCGCGACGGCAGTGCGCCGACATCGCCGCGGCGGGCCGCGCAGGTTTCGGCGACGCGCTCGGCGCGCTCCGACGGTTGGCGGAGCACGATCCCTCTGCGTCCATGGTCTTCGATCTCGTCGCGGCGAGGCTCCCGCACGTGGAGGACTACGAGCGCGCGTATCGCGGCCACGCGTGGGAGGTGAGCGGCCTCGACGGATACGCGGTCGCCCCGTTCCATCTCCTCGCGAGCGAGGGCCGCGTGCACGTCGACCCGCGCCACGATCACGTCTGGCACATGGAGACGCTGGCCGCGCTGTGTCGAGCGGACTCCTCGCTCCTCCGCGAGACGCGCTACGAGGCGGTCGACCTCACCGACGAGGAGAGCGAGGCGCGCGCGATCGCGTGGTGGACGAGCCTCACCGACGCGGGCGGCGAGGGCATGGTGGTCAAGCCTCGGCAGTACCTCTGGAGCGACGAGCGGGGCCTCGGTCAACCTGCATTGAAGTGTCGAGGGCGCGAGTATCTCCGGATCGTCTACGGCCTCGAGTACCCCGAGCACCTCGAGCGCCTCCGCCGGCGCGACGTCCGGCTCGAGCGGCGGCTCGCGAAGAAGCAGCTCGCGCTCGGCCTCGAGGCGCTGCACCGGTTCGTGGATCGCGAGCCGGTCTCCCGCGTGCACGAGTGCGTGTTCGCGGTGCTCGCCCTCGAGAGCGAGCCGGTCGACCCGCGGCCGTAGGCGGGGTCGAGCTCGGTCTGGCCCGCTACTGCGACCGCGCGGTGACGCTGCCGTCGAGGCTATTGAGGATCCAGCCGTCCATCGACTGGACATACACGAGGCGGTGACCGCAGCCCTCGATGCCTAGACGTCCACGTGCCAAGACGTGCTCTTGGAGATGTTCCTCTGGGCATCGGGCCTCGAAGGCGGCAGCACGACGGGCGTCGGACGAGATCGCGATGTAGCACGCCGTGTTGGGTATGCAGTATCCGTGGGCGGTCGCTTGAAGTCCGCACGCCTCCGTGTCCCACACGCGGTCGACTGCAGACTCGCGAACGACGACATCCTCGTGGCAGCTCGGGTGCGTCCGCTGGAATCGGCGCGCGATGTTGGCGCCTGCGCAACCGAGAGCGAAGCAGACCCACGCGGCGAGGATGACTCTTCGGAGCACGATGCGCGTAAGGTAGCAGCGTTGCGTGCCGTATGGTCGATCGCCAGCGCCGTTGCTCCGAGTGGGGAACGACGAGAGTGTCCCACTCAAGTTGGCACCTCGACCCCCAACGACCTCCGAGACCGAATGTGATCTCATCCTGACGCGGCACGCGGGGGTCGCATGCGTTCGAAGTTGCTGAGGCGCGCTGGGGGCGACAGATTCGTGCAGGAGCGCAAGGACACGTCTCAGTGCCGCCGGTGCTGACAGCGCCAGAGCTGCGCGGCGATCCCATCGGCGATCCGATTCGCGCGTTCGCCTCCCTCCAACACACGGAACGCCCACGCGACGACGAGGAGCGAAGCGACGAAGCCAGCGCGCAGCGCTGGGGGCGCAGCCCTCCTTGAGGCGGTGCGCGTCCGTCCGGCACCCTGGGGGCACCACGAGGACGACGCCAGAGTGAGAGACTCCGACTCCGACACCGACTCCGACTACTCCGATTCGGATTCCGACTCCGACTACTCCGACTCCGATTCCGCCCGATCCCGAGGACCCCCTCGCCGCCTACGGGTGACCCAAGCTCCTCAGCCACGCCGTGGCGAGCGCGCTCGGATCGAACCCGGTCTGCATCTGGATGTGTGTCAGGAGATCTTGCATCCGTGCCGCGCCGCCCACATGCGCGACGTAGAAGCTCGCGAGCGCGGATCGACCGACCGCGAGCTCGAGCTCGCGTAGGAAGAACGCGCCCTTCATGTACGGGATGTTCGACCAGAGCGGGTGGGTCGCGATGTCGATCGCGTCGCATGTTCCGTCGGGCAGCGCGATGGTGTCTCCGCTCGCCACCGCGGCGTCGAGCTGGGACCCGA
Organism: Sandaracinaceae bacterium; assembly: GCA_050186575.1. Lineage (GTDB taxonomy): Bacteria > Myxococcota_A > Polyangia > Polyangiales > Sandaracinaceae > JAUHXR01. Next base: position 47,264 of record JBFWYI010000048.1, read on the forward strand.
AGCTCGCCCAGAGCGCGTCGCTCGCGGTGGTGCCGTCCACCTCCTCCACCGCGCGCGCGCCGAGGTAGGTGGCGAGGCCCTCGCTCAGGACGAAGTCCTCCCAGCACGCGATGCGTACGCCGTTGCCGAACCAGCCGTGCGCCGCCTCGTGCGCTTGCACGTAGCGATCGCTCATCGCGATCGACGACACGTGGAAGTACGGGTGGTGCTCCATGCCGCCGTACGCGCCGCCGCCCCACGGGGCCTCGACCGACGCCACGCGCGGACCGAACGAGTACGCGCCGAGGGTGGTCTCGAAGAAGTCGACGTAGCCGGTGAGGCCGCTCGTGCCCGACGTCGCCGCGGACGCGCTCCCCGGCAGGTGGTAGACGCCGACGTCGGTGCCCGCGCTCGTCGTGCCGAGCGCTCGGTATGTGTAGGTCCCGACCGCGAGGGCCGGCATGTAGGTCGGCGCGTCCGAGTCGATCGACGTCGGGTACACGGCGGTCGCTCCGCTGGGCACGCCGACCACGTCGAGGGTGAAGCGCGATCCGTCGGACGGTCGCGAGTGACACGGAAATAGATTTCCGCAGTAGTGCGGCCACAGCAGCGACACGCCGGACGCGGGGATCCATCCGTCGAGCATCGAGTGCGCGTGGAAGCGATACTCGATCGTGACGGTGAGCGGCGCGCTCGACGCGGGGACGCCGATGTCGAGCTGCCGACCGACTACGCGGTGCGCGAGCGCGACGCCTCCCATCGTGACGGAGTCGATGGTCGAGTCGCCGACCTCGAACGAGAGACCCTCGTCCGGTGAGCCGGCCACCGTGATGTCGGCGCGCCCGCTCAGCGTCGAGAGGTCGAGGTGGAGCGCGGTGAGGAGGACGTCGCGCCCGAGCACAGCCAATGGCGGACACGCTCCCGCCGCGCAGCCCATCGGCGCGCCGCCGTCTACGTCCGGCGCACCGGCGTCGCGTCCTGCGTCGGGCGATCCTGCGTCGGGCGATCCTGCGTCGGGCGATCCTGCGTCGGGCGATCCTGCGTCGGGCGATCCTGCGTCGGGCGATCCTGCGTCGGGCGATCCTGCGTCGCGCCCGGCCGCGTCCATCCCGGCGTCGCGCGCGGCCTCGCCGTCACACGCGCCGATCACCAGTCCGAGGAGCATCGTGAGCCACGCCAGCCGCCGCATCGGACGGGAGGATACCACTCGGCGCATCCGCTCAGCGCGGCTCGGGCGGCTCGCCGGAGCCGACCCAGACGACCCCGTCGTCGGTCGTCTCCTTCTTCCAGATCGGCGCGCGCTCCTTGATCCGATCGATCAGCGCGCGTCCCGCGACGAACGCCTCCTCGCGATGCGCCGCGCTCGCCGCGCAGAGGACCGCGGTGTCGCCGATCGCGAGCGCCCCGATCCGGTGGTGCACCGCGAGCCGCACCCCGTCGTGCTCGCGCTCGAGCTCCTCGACGATCGCGATCATCTCGCGCAACGCCATCGTCTCGTACGCGCTGTACTCGAGCGCGCTCACGCGACGCCCTTCGTGGTGATCGCGCACCCAGCCGGCGAACAGCGCGAGCGCGCCGGCGCCCGGGTGCTTCACCAGCGCGGCGACCTCGTCCATCGACAGCGCGGACGAACGCAGCGCGACGCGATCCGCTGCGCGATCGGGCGCGCCGCCCGCGACCGGTGGGATCAGCGCGACCACGTCGCCGTCCCGCAGCGCCGCGCTCGCGTCACACAGCTCTTCGTTGAGCGCGAAGCGGATCCGCGGGATCCACTCGGCGAGCGTGGGATGCCGCGCGGTGAGCACGTCCGCGAGCCCGCGCACGTCCGAGGGCGCCTCGAGCTCCACGAGCTCCTCGCTCAGGCCGAGCCGCTCGCGCACCACCGCGAAGTAGAGGACGCGCACGCGCATGGAGCGGTCGTGCGACGAACGCGGGCGCCGGTCAATCAGCCTGGGTATCTTCGCGCTGGACGATGGAGCCGGGGACCCTCATCGCGCAGAAGTACCGCATCGAGCGCCCGCTCGGTCAGGGCGGCATGGGCGCGGTGTACGTCGCGGTCAACGAGCGGCTCGACAAGCGCGTGGCGCTGAAGGTGCTCCACCCCGAGCTCGCGCGGAGCGCCGACTCGATCGCGCGCCTCACCCGCGAGGCGATCGCGGCGTCGCGCGCGCGGCACCCCGGGATCGTCGAGATCTACGACGCCGACAACACCGATGGCGTCGCGTGGATCGCGATGGAGCTGCTGGAGGGCGAGAGCCTCGGCGATCGCGTCGCGCGCGCGCCGCTCCCGCCGAACGACGCGATCGCGATCGTGCTCCAAGCGCTGGACGCGCTCGCCCACGTGCACGGCCAGGGCATCGTCCATCGCGATCTCAAGCCTGACAATCTGTTTCTCGCCGTTCTGCCGGACGGGACGCGGCGCGTGAAGATCGTGGACTTCGGGATCGCGGCGTCGTTCGCGCCCGGCGCGGAGCGGATGACCGCGGCGGGGATGGTGGTCGGGACGCCGGCGTACCTCGCGCCCGAGCAGCTCGGCAGCGAGCCCGAGCTCGACGCGCGCGTCGACGTGTACGCGATGGGCACGATCCTGTTCGAGGTGCTGACGGGCCGTCTGCCCTACGACGTGGCGTCGCTCGCGCAGCTCATGCATCGGATGATGAGCTTCGGTCCGCCGCGGCTCGACGCGATGGATCCGCGCTATCCGGCTGCGCTCGCCGACGTGCTCGCGCACAGCCTCGCGGTGTCTCGCGACGCGCGCTACCCGAGCGCGCTCGCGATGCGTCGCGCGCTCGAGCCGTTCGCCTCGTCGCTCGGAGGCATGTCGTCCGACGGCGCCGATCCGCGCGCCCACACCGCGCCGCCGCTCGCCATGCCGGCTCCTCCGGTGATGGCGCCGAGTCGCGCGTCGTCGTCGCGCCTCGTCGTGCTCGGGTGTCTGGGCCTCTGCGCGGCGGTCGTGTCGCTCGGGGTGGTAGGCACCGCCGTCTACGTGACCACGCGGTCGCACGGCTCCGCCGTCGCTCCCTCGCAGGTCGCGTCCGTCGCGCCGACCGCGCCCGCCGCGTCGCCGTCCCCGGCGCCGCCGTCCCCGTCGCCGACGTCGGTCGTCCCCGTCCCCGTCGATCCCGTTCCCTCGGAGGACGAACGAGCATCGGACACCGTCGCCGTCGCTCCCGTCGTCGAGGACCCGGCGCCGCGCTCGACCCGTCGCGTGCACACGCCGCGGGAGTCTCCCCGCGAGGCGCCGCGCGAGGCGCCGCGCGTCGTCGATCCGTCCGTCGAGCGCCGCGCCGATCCGACGCCGCCCCCCGCCGAGGCGCCGCACCCGATCCCACCCGACGTGTGGAACCGCGTGCTCCAGCAGCACGCGACCCAGCTCGACGGCTGTTACTACGGCTACTACACGTCGCCGCCGCGACCGAGCGTCTCGACGCGCGTCACGATGCACGTGGACACGAGCGGTCGCGTGGAGAGCGTGGCCGTGGCGGGCGCCCCGACCCCGCTCGCGCGCTGCCTCGAGCGCGAGCTGATGCGCGCGCGGTTCCCACAGAACCCGTGGCCGAGCCGCGGGACGTTCGTCATGCGGCTATTCGATCAGTGACGCGGTGTGATCGGGCCCGGCGCCTCGTCTTGACACGGTGCGTCATGGGTCCTACGAAGCTCGTCTGAATCGCGATTCAGAATCGCGCCGGCGCGACCCCCGGTAGTGGGGCACGGAGCGCGCCGAGATCGTACGCCCCGCTGAGGAGATCCCATGGCCAAACAGCGTCGGGCCGACAGCAACGGCAAGCCTCGCGTCGCGATCGTCGCCGGGCTGCGCACTCCGTTCGCCAAGCAGGGCACCGCGTACCGCGATCTGAGCGCGCTCGATCTCGGACGCACGGTGGTGGCGGAGCTGATGACCCGCACCGGGATCGATCCGCACGAGGTCGAGCAGTGCGTCTACGGCCAGGTCGTGCCGTCGCTGACCGCGCCGAACATCGCGCGCGAGATCGTCTTGCTCACCGGCATGCCGAAGGACATCGAGGCCTACAGCGTCAGCCGCGCGTGCGCGACGAGCTACCAAAGCGCGGTGAACGTCGCGCAGGCGATCGAGACCGGCACCATCGAGTGCGGCGTCGCGGGCGGCGCGGACTCCGCGTCCGATGTCCCGATCAGCGTCTCGAAGCGGCTCGCCTCGGCGTTGATCGACGCGAACCGCGCCAAGACGTTGCCCGAGCGGCTGCGTGCGTTCTCCGGGTTGTCCCCGAAAGACTTCTTGCCGGTGCCACCCGCGCTCAAGGAGTACACGACCGGCCTCACGATGGGTGAGAGCGCGGAGAAGATGGCGAAGGAGAACCACATCTCCCGCGAGGCGCAAGACGCGTTGGCGCACGCGAGCCACTCTCGCGCCGCGAAGGCGTGGGCCGAGGGATGGTTCGACGGCGAGGTGATGGAGGTCTACGTGCCGCCGCGCTTCGGCTCGATCCGCGAGGACAACCTCGTCCGTAAGGACAGCGAGATCGGCAGCTACGCGAAGCTCAAGCCCGTCTTCGATCGCAAGCACGGGACGATCACCGCCGCGAACAGCTCGCCGCTCACCGATGGCGCGAGCGCGCTCTTGCTCATGAGCGAGGCCAAGGCCAAGGCGGCCGGGCTGAAGCCGCTCGGGTACATCCGGAGCTACGCGTTCGCCGCGCTCGATCCGGGCGGCCAGATGCTGATGGGCCCGAGCTACGCGACGCCGAAGGCGCTCGACGCGGCGGGCATCGAGCTCTCCGACCTCGACCTCATCGACATGCACGAGGCGTTCGCCGCGCAGGTGCTCAGCAACACGCAGGCGTTCGCGAGCCAGAAGTTCGCCGAGGAGAAGCTCGGGCGGTCGAAGGCGATCGGCGAGATCGACATGGACAAGCTGAACGTGACCGGCGGCTCGATCGCGATCGGGCATCCGTTCGCAGCGACCGGCGCGCGCCAGATCACGCAGACCCTCCGCGAGCTCCAGCGTCGCGGCGGTGAGCTCGCGCTCTGCACCGCGTGCGCGGCAGGGGGTCTCGGGGCGGCGATGGTTCTGGAGGCGGCGTGATGGCCAGCGGCGTGATGGGGAGCGGAGTGATGGCGAGCTACGAAGCGTTCAAGGTCGAGCGGCGGGCGGACGGCGTCGCGGTGGTCCTCATGGATCTCCCGGGCGAGTCGATGAACACCCTCAACGCGAAGTTCGCGCCGGAGTTCCAGCGTCTGCTCGACGAGCTCGAGCGCGACGCGAGCGTGAAAGCGATCGTGTTCGGCAGCGCGAAGAAGGACTTCATCGCGGGCGCCGACGTGAAGATGCTCGAGGCGGTGAAGACCGCGAGCGAGGCGGCCGAGATCAGCAAGACGGCGCACCGCGGGATGGACCGGCTCGCGAACCTCGAGAAGCCGGTCGTCGCCGCGATCCATGGCGTCGCGCTCGGCGGCGGGCTCGAGGTCGCGCTCGCGTGCCACGGGCGCGTCGCGAGCGACGATCCGCGCACCAAGCTCGGGCTGCCGGAGTGTCAGCTCGGGCTCTTGCCGGGGGCCGGCGGCACGCAGCGCCTGCCCGCGCTCGTCGACATCCAGACGGCGCTCGACATGCTGTTGACCGGAAAACAGGTAGACGCGCGTAAGGCGAAGAAGATCGGCCTCGTCGACGAGGTGGTGGCCGCGCCGATCCTCATCGACGTGGCGGCCGAGCGCGCGCTCGCGCTGGTCGGCGAGCGCAAGTCGTCGAGCGGGCCGCACCTCCCGAGCGCCGACGAGGTCAAGGAGTGGGCGCTCGCGCACAACCCGCTCGGCCGCAAGGTCGTGTTCGACCAGGCGAAGAAGGCGCTCCTCAAGAAGACGCGCGGCAACTATCCCGCGCAAGAGAAGATCCTCGACGTCGTCCAGACCGGGCTCGAGCACGGCTTCGCGAAGGGCTGCGCGGCGGAGGCGGAGGCGTTCGGCGAGCTCGTGGTGAGCCCGCAGGCGGCCCAGCTCATGGGGATCTTCTTCGCGACGACCGCGATGAAGAAGGACACCGGCGTCGACGATCCGAGCGTCACGCCGCGCGAGGTCGACCGCATCGGCATGCTCGGCGCTGGCCTGATGGGCGCCGGCATCGCGTACGTCACGGCGGAGCGCGCCGGCCTGCCCGTCCGCCTCAAGGACAAGGACGCCGAAGGGGTCGGGCGCGGGCTCAAGTACGTGCGCGATCTCTTGGACGGCCGCGTGAAGCGCAAGCGCATGACCAAGATCGAGCGCGACGTCACGATGGCGAAGGTCACCGGCAGCACCGACTACACCGCGTTCGAGAACATCCCGCTCGTCGTCGAGGCGGTGTTCGAGGACCTCTCGATCAAGCACCGCGTGTTGAAGGACGTCGAGGACCGCGGACCGAGCGACGTGATCTTCGCGTCGAACACGAGCTCGTTGCCCATCACGAAGATCGCGGAGGCGAGCCGTCACCCCGAGACGGTGATCGGCATGCACTACTTCTCGCCCGTCGAGAAGATGCCGCTCCTCGAGATCATCGTGACCGACGCGACGGCCGACTGGGTCACCGCGACCTGCGTCGCGCTCGGCAAGAAGCAGGGCAAGACGGTGATCGTCGTCAACGATGGTGTCGGATTCTACACCTCGCGCATCCTCGGCCCGCTCATGGGCGAGGCTGCGTTCCTCCTCGCCGAGGGCGTGCGCATCGAGGCGATCGACGAGGCGCTCGTCGACTGGGGCTTCCCGGTCGGGCCGATCACCCTGCTCGACGAGGTGGGGATCGACGTGGCGGCCAAGGTCGGCGCGATCGTCCACGCGCACTTCGGCGACCGGATGAAGCCGCCCCCCGGGTTCGACAAGCTCGTCGCGGACGAGCGCTACGGCAAGAAGAACAAGCGTGGCTTCTATCGCTACGACGGCGACAAGAAGGGCAAGAAGGAGGTCGACGAGACCGTCTACCAGGTGCTCGGCATCACCGAAGAGAAGACGCTCGCCGCTGAGGAGATCGCGCAGCGCTGCGCGCTCGCGTTCGTGAACGAGGCCTGCCTCTGCTTCGGCGAGGGGATCCTGCGGAGCGCGCGCGACGGAGACATCGGCGCGATCTTCGGGCTCGGTTTCCCCCCGTTCCGCGGCGGCCCGTTCCGCTACGTCGACGCGGTGGGCCCGAAGGAGATCGTCGCGCGCATGAGCCGCTTCCGCGATCGCCTGGGCAACCGCTTCGCCCCGGCCCCCGTGCTCCTCGACATGGCCGAGCGCGGCATGACGTTCCACGGCAAGAACCCGGTGGCGCCCGGACAGCACGAAGGCGCGGCGGCGAGCGCGCTGAGCCCGTCCGCGACCGTCTGAGCGAGACCGTCTGAGCGAGACCGTCTGAGCGAGACCGTCCGAACGAAAGGACCCGATCCGTCCTCGCGTCGCAGGCGGTACTCTCCGCCTCGTGAGCGAGTCGAGCCGTTACCTCCTCCTCGACCGGATCGCGGTCGGTGGCATGGCCGAGGTGTACCGCGCCAAGTCGCTCGGGGTGGCGGGCTTCGAGAAGCTCGTGGCGATCAAGCGGGTGCTCCCCGAGCTCGCGACCGACAATGAGTTTGTCGACATGTTCATCGAGGAGGCGAAGATCGCGGGCCAGCTCCAGCACGCGAACATCGCGGGCATCTACGAGCTCGGGAAGATCGACGACGTCCACTTCATCGCGATGGAGTACGTCTTCGGCAAGAATCTTCGGCAGATCATGGAGTCGCCGAACCACGCGATCGCGCGGCTACCTCCGTCGCTCGCCGCGTGGATCGCGACGCAGGTGCTCGCGGGTCTGGACTACGCGCACCGCAAACGCGACGAGCGCGGTCAGCCGATGGGGATCATCCATCGCGACGTGTCGCCGCCGAACGTGATCGTCTCCTACGACGGGCACACGAAGATCGTCGACTTCGGGATCGCGAAGGCCCGCGTCCGCGCCGTGCAGACGGTGGCCGGCGTCATCAAGGGCAAGCTCTCGTACATGAGCCCCGAGCAGCTCATGGGCGACGAGATCGATCATCGCTCGGACGTGTTCGCGGCGGCTGTCCTCCTGCACGAGCTCTTGACGGGCAAGCGTCTGTTCGACGCGCCGAGCGACTTCGAGGTCACCGAAAAGGTGCGCATGGCGGCGGCGGACCCCCCGAGCCGGCAGAACCCGAACGTGACGCCCGAGCTCGACGCGGTGGTGATGCGCGGGCTCGCCGCGTCACGCAACGAACGTTGGCAGTCGGCGGGCGAGATGCAGGAGGCGCTGGTCCGCGCGGTGGCGCGTCCGGGGATCGAGTTCAGCACGGCGGCGCTCCGCGATTGGATGCGCGTCGCGTTCGCCGAGGACCACGCCCGGGAGCGCGACAAGCTGGAGCGCATGACCTCGGTGCGCGGTCCTGGCGTCGAGCTCCGCACCGATCCGCCGCCGCCCCCGACGCCGCCGCCGCACGTGTTCGAGTTCGGCGACGAGCCGACCACGCTCTCGGAGACGCCGGCGGTGGCGGCCCAGCTCGCCGGAGACGCGAGCAGCGACGTGATCGAGCTGTCGAGCCTGGTGGAGGTCGACGAGAGCTTCGCGTCGTTCGAGGACTCGTCGCTGATCGCGATCGAGGTCGACACCCACGAGACCGATCTGTCGGCCGTCGCTGCGTTGCGCGGGGTCGGCGACGGCGTGCCTGCTCCGTCCGCCGATCCCGACGAAGACGCCACCACGTCGTCGTTCGAGTCGGAGCCCGGCGCGGCGTTCGTCCGCGCGACCCCGCCCGACGCCGATGGCCCCACGGTGCCCCAGCCCGGGCTCTTCCCCGACTCGGAGCCGTCCTCGCACGCGCCGACCACCGTCGCGTCCCCGCCGGCGTCCGAGCCGCTGAAGCCGCCGTCGGTGAAGTTCAAGACGCTCGATCCCGCCGCCGGCGTCGCACCGCCGCCACCTCCCGAGGCGAGCGAGTCGCGCGCGACGAGCATCGTCGTGCTCCTCCTCACCGCGGTGGTCGCGCTGCTGCTCGGGGTCGGCGGCGTCGTGCTGTGGCTCGTGCTGAGCGGTCGCGGCCTGCCGTTCTGACGCTCCTGGGCTGTTCGAGTCAGCCGCAGCTCGACTCAGCCGGGTCGCGGTACGTGTGGTCGCGTGGCGCGCAGCCCCGCGCGTTCGAGCTCGGCTACGACGCGATCCACGGCGGTGCCGGAGCTCCCGCATCCGTCCGCGTGGTACGTCGCGGGCTCGCTCCTTCGGAGCAGCAGCACGAAGCGGCGACCCACCTGCTCTTGCACCACGCTGAACCGCCTGGGGTTCGTCGCGATGGTGATGTACGGGCCGGCGGCGCCCTTGTAGACGTCGTGCACCCGGAACGTCGCGCGGCCGCCTTCCACGCGGGTCAGCGACGCGACGACGATCACGTCGGCGCCTCGGATCTCGTCGGGGAGCGCCGTCTGCGCGCAGTCCGCGCGGGCGATGCTCGCCCCGATCGCGAGAGAGACGAGACCGGCGAGGAACGCATGTGGGCGTCGCATGGCCGCCTCAGCATAACAGCCGCGCTCCCTGTACTCTCGGCGCATGGCGGAGCCGCTCTATCTCGGGATCGACGTGGGCACGGGCAGCGCGCGGGCCGGGCTGTTCGATGGCGCGGGGACGCGGCGCGGCGTCGGGGTGTGTCCGTTCCCGATGGCCACGCCGCACGAGGACTTCGCCGAGCAGTCGTCCGATCTGATCTGGGACGCGTGCGGGCAGGCGGTGCGCGGCGCGCTCGCGGAGGCGGGCGCGAGCCCTCGTGACGTGACCGGGATCGGCTTCGACGCGACGTGCTCGCTCGTCCTGCTCGACGAGGCGGATCGTCCCGTCACCGTCAGCCCGAGCGGCGACGACCAGTGGAACGTGATCGTGTGGATGGATCACCGCGCGATCGATCAGACCGCGCGCATCAATGCGACGAAGCATGATGTGTTGCGGTTCGTCGGCGGCACGATGTCGCCCGAGATGGAGCCGCCGAAGCTCCTCTGGCTGCGCGAGAACCTGCCGACGAGCTTCGCGAGGGCGAAGCGCTTCCTCGATCTGCCGGACTTCCTCACCTACCGCGCGACCGGTGTCGACGTGCGCTCGCTCTGCACCACGGTATGCAAGTGGACGTACCGCGGGCGCGACGGCGGCTGGGATCCGAGCTTCTTCTCCGCGGTCGGTCTCGGCGAGCTCGCGGACGAAGGGTTCGCGCGGATCGGCACCACGGTGCGTCCGATGGGCGAGCCGGTGGGCGGGCTCACGAAGAAGGCGGCCGACGAGCTCGGTCTCGTGGAAGGGACCCCCGTCGGCGTCGCGATCATCGACGCGCACGCGGGCGGCCTCGGCCTCCTCGGGGCGGCCGGCGACCTGTCGAGCGACGCGGCCCTCGAGCACCGCCTCGCGCTGATCGGGGGCACGTCGTCCTGTCACATGGCGGTGAGCCGCGAGCCGAAGTTCATCGACGGCATCTGGGGCCCGTACGACAGCGCGATGGTGCCCGGGATGTGGCTGACCGAGGGCGGTCAGTCGGCGACCGGCGCGCTCATCGATCACGTGATCCGCAGTCACGCGCGCGCCGCCGACCTCGAGGCGGAGGCGCAGCGTGAGCGCACGAGCGTGTATGCGATCCTCAACGCGCGCCTCGACGCGCTCGCGAGCGGCGTCGCGTTCCCCGCCGAGCTCACGCGTGAGCTGCACGTGCTGCCGTACTTCCACGGCAACCGGAGCCCGCGCGCCGATCCGACGCTGCGCGGGATGATCAGCGGGCTCAAGCTGAGCAGCTCGGTCGACGCGCTCGCGCTGACCTACCTCGCGACGATCCAGGCGATCGCGCACGGGACGCGCCACATCGTCGACGCGATGAACGCGAGCGGCTACGCGATCGACACCCTCATCGCGTGCGGCGGAGACACCAAGAACCCCGTGTTCGTCCGTGAGCATGCGGACGCGTGCGGCGCCACGTTCGTCCTCCCGCGCGAGCCCGAGGCGGTCCTCCTCGGATCGGCGATGCTGGGCGCCGTCGCGGCCGGCGCGAAGCCGCGCGTGATGGACGCGATGAGCGCGATGAGCTCGGCCGGCTCCACCCTCGCGCCCACCGGCGGGGACGTGCGCGCGTACCACGAGGCGAAGCAACGTATCTTCCAGCGTATGTACGGCGATCAGATGGCGTACCGCGCGCTCATGTCCGACGGTGCGAGCTGAAGTCGGTGCTGCGTCGACTCCCGATCGCATCCCTTTCGCTGCTCGCGCTGAGCTGCGGAGATCGGCCGCGCCACCCGCACCCCGACGAGGCGCTCCGCGACCTGAGCGCGGCGCTCCGGCGCGCGACCGAGGAGGAGCGCTACGACCAGCTCGCGGACGCGATCGCCGACCTGTTCGTCGAGGCGCCCTGCGCCGCCGCGATCCGGATCACCGACGACGCGGTCGTGGACGCCCGATCGGCGCGGATCGCGCGCGCGTGCGCGCCTTCGTACTGTCCGTCGCTCGACGACCCGAAGCCCGCGCTCTGTGCGCCGGGCGCGCTGTCGAGAAACGACCACGACGTAGCGAGCGGCTGGCCGGCGCTCCGACGGCGCGCGCTCGAGCGCGACCTCGGCGAGCCGCGAGGCGAACGCGCGGCGGAAGTGGTCGAAGCGCTCGACGACACCATCTTCGTGCCGATCTCGATCCCGCTCCCCGTCGCTCCGCCCGCGCCGACGCGCGCCGATGGGGAGGCGAACGTCACCCAGCTCGTCCTCGCTCGGCGCGAGGGCGCGACGTGGCTACGGGTCGAAGGGGGCGAGGAGCACGTCCTCGGCCACGGCGACGCCGCGGCGGCGGAGATCGCCCGCCACCTCCCCGCCCCCGAAGGGGAGGCGCGCGCCGTCATCGCCGCCGACCGCGACGTCCCGTACGACGACGTCGTGCTCGTCGTGGCTGCCCTTCGGCGCGTCGGCTACGAAGACTACGTGCTCGCTGGTGCACCGCCCGAGCCATAGTCGGGCGGCTTCGGTGGCGACATCATCATGAGTTGACAGCGGCCTCGGCGTCCCGACTCCGACTCCGACTCCGACTCCGAATCCGAATCCGAATCCGAATCCGAATCCGAATCCGATTCCGATTCCGATTCCGATTCCGATTCCGATTCCGATTCCGATTCCGATTCCGAATCCGAATCCGAATCCGAATCCGAATCCGAATCCGATTCCGATTCCGATTCCTCCGATCAAGTTCGAATTGCGTCGCCGCTCCCTTCGAGTCCGCGAGGCAGCGGTCGCCTGCGCTACCCTCGCTGCCCGTGACCACGTCGGCAGAGCGCCGCGGCACCGAGCGCGACGAGACGGCGCCGCGATGGACGGGCGCGCGATGGATCCTCGCGAGCACGACGTTCGTGCTCGTCGCGTGCTCGCTCGTCGCTCTCCGCGCGTCGCACTTCGCGTGGCTCGAGCGGGTTCCCTCCGGCGTCGATCTCGGCCTCGGGGTGGCGGCTCGGCTCACCGTGATCGGGCTCGGGCTCGGGCTCGTCCGGTTGGTGCGGTCGGACGACCCGATCCGCGTGCGCCCGTGGCCGCTCGTCCGCGGCGCGTTCTACGCGTTCACGCTGTTCATGCTCGCGCTCTGCCTCGCGCCGTGGGACGCGGTGCTCGCGACGCACGCGGCGACGTTGATCGTCGGGCTCGCGCTCGCGTCGACGCCGTGGGTGTCGCGCCTCGCCGGGCGCGCTCCGGGGGCGGCGCGGTGGCTCGACCTCGGGCTCGGGAACGTCTGCTTGACGCTCTGGCTCCTCGAGCTCGGGCTGCTCGCGCTCTCCTCGGTGTCGAGCTCACCCTTGCTCGCGCCGCCGGAGCGCGACGCCGGCGCTCGACGCGGCTACGAGCGCTATCGGCTCGAGCCCGGCTCGCCGTACATCGGTTCGCTCGTCAACGAGTGGGGGGACGTCGACGATCCGCCGCGCGTGCTCGCCTCCGACGCGTGCAGCGTCGTGATGATCGGCGACTCCTTCTCGACCGGCATCGTGCCGCACCCCGACCACTACACCACGGTCGCGGAGGAGCTCAGCGGCTGCACGATCTACAACATGGGCGCGCCGTGCATCGGTCCGCCCGAGTACCTGTACCTGATGCGCGAGCGCGCCACTCTGCTCGAGCCGGACCTCGTCGTCGTCGCGCTCTACCTCTACAACGACATCTTCGATGTCGAGCGCATCGAGCCACGCCGGCCCCCGTGGCTCGCCCGCGATCGCCGCGCGACGTTCGTGGTGGGCGCACGCCTCGCGAGGTGGTGGCAGGAGCGCGCGCGCGTCTCCTCGATGACGACGAGCGGCCTCGCGATGCGGACTGGCCCGCTGCCCGGCGGAGACGAGCCTTGGTTCGACGATCCGCTCCGCGAGCCGCCGACGTTCTCGGCCGCGACGTACCTGTCGATCCAGACCACGTGCGCCGAGCGCTCCGAGACGCCGAGCGTGAGCCCGTGGGACGACTTCTTCCGCACCCTCGAGGCGATGATCGACGCCGAGGGAGCGCGGCTCCGCTTCGTGCTCATCCCCGGCGAGCCGCAGATCGAGGACGCGCTCTGGGAGCAGGTGGTCGCGCACGCGTCGATGCCGCTCGAGCGAGGCTACGCGCAGCGTCGGGTCGGAGCGTGGCTGCGCGACCGTCAAGTACCATTCCTCGATCTCTTGCCGGTGTTCGCAGCGGTGCCGCCGATGGAAGATGGGAATCGACACCTCTTCCACCTCCAGGACACGCACCTCAACGTGCGCGGCAATCGGGTGGCCGGAGAGGCGCTCGCCGCGTTCCTCGCCGAGGAGCGGCCGTGAGGCCGAAGATCGACGCGCCGACGTCGGCGCTCTACGCGCTCATGGCGCTGAGCCTCGCGCTCAGCCTGTTCTGGCCCGTCGAGTCGTATGGGACCGCGGTGTTCGAGTTCGACGATCCCCTCTCCGAGTGGCTCGGCACCGGCTGGTCCGGAGCCGAGGAGCTCGACGGGACCACGTTCATGTGGGTCGAGGGCACCATCGCGGGCCTGGAGATCCCCGTTCTGGGAGCGCGCGATCGCCTCGTCACGTTCCGCGCGTGGTCGGTGCCGGTGGACGAGGGCCCGCCGCAGACCGTCACGGTGAAGCTCAACGGAGTGACGATCGCGCACCGGCTGATCGGCGCGGCAGGAGCCGAGTACTGTGCGCTCGCGCCCGCGGACGCGTTCCGTGCGCAAGACAACGTGCTCATCTTCGAGCTCCGCTACGCCGTGATCCCGAGCGTGACCGACACGCGGCGCCTCTCGGCGGCGTTCGACTGGGTCCGCATCATCGACGTCGAGCCGCCCGACCGGGCGCGCTCACCCTGACGTCGGCGGATCGAGTGTCCCGAGCGCCGCCTCCGCCGCGGCCTGCTCGGCGGCGGACTTCGATCGCCCGGTGCCGCGCGCGACCTCGTCGCCGCCGATGATGACCGCGACGTGGAACAGCCGATCGTGGTGCGGACCCTCCTCGCCCACGAGCTCGTAGGTCGGCGGCGGCGCGCCGCCCGTCTGCACGCGCATCTGCAGCTGGCTCTTGAAGTCCTGGCCGCCCGGCTCTACCGAGTCGAGCCGCGGCTCGAGGAGCGCGCGCCCGATCGAGAGCGCGCGCGTCGGATCGGCGTCGAGATAGACGGCCGCGATGATCGCCTCGAGCGCGCTCGCGAGCAGCCGCGGCTTGCTCGAGCCGCCGCTCCGCGCCTCCCCCTTGCCCAAGCGCAGGGCGTCGCCGACCCCGAGCTCCTGCGCGATCGCGGCGAGCGCCGGCTCGCACACCAGGTCCGCGCGTCGGCGGCTCAGCTCGCCTTCGCGCGCGTCGCCGAACCGCTCGAAGAGGAGCGCGCACGCGGCGAGCCCGAGCACCGCGTCGCCGAGCAGCTCCATCCGCTCGTTGTCCACGGGCGCGTGATCGGGGTGCTCATTGGCGTACGAGCGGTGGGTCAGCGCGTCGCGGAGCCGGCGCGGGTCACGAAACGCATGACCGAGCCGCGCGGCGAGCCGCGCCTCGGCCTCGTCCTGGTCCACCGGTCGATCCATCGCCCGCATCCATATCGCGGCCGGCGCGCGGGCCAAACCCAAATTTGAGCGTTATCCTCGGGAACTTGCCGTATCCCGAGCGTACGAAGGGGACGCGATGAGGCGCTGGTGGCACAGCCTGGGGTGGAGCGCGATCGCGGTGATGGCCGCCGTGTCGTGCCTCGTCCCAAGCGCGCTGGTGCTCGCCGATCAGCAGCGCCAGCGACCCTGGCCCGACGAGTGGCCGATCATCCTCCCGCCGGTGCTCGGTCCGCTCCCCGCGCCGCCGCCGCCCGCGCCGCCCACGCGCCCCGCGACCCCGTCGGCCGAGCGCGTGATGGAGACGATCCGTGCGGTGCGCGCGAACCTCCGGAGCACCCGCTATCAGCATCACCGCGTCGTGCGCGAGCGCGACGGCGTCTACTACTGGGACTGCTCGCTCATGGTGACGTGGATGCTCGAGCGCGCCGCGCCGCGCAGCCTCGCCACCGTGCCGGGCGGGTCGCGCCGCCTCGCCGCGAGCTACGCGCGGGCGATCGAGCGAGCGCCGACGGATCGCTTCGCGCGCGGGTGGCAGCGGATCGATCACATCGAGTCGCTGCGCCCGGGTGACGTCTTCGCGTGGCGACGCCCGCCGCACTTCCCGAGCAACAACTCCGGTCACGTCGGGTTCGTGGTCGAGGCGCCGCGGCGCGTCCCGCAGATGCCGGGCGCGTACGCGGTGCGCATCGCCGACGCGACGAGCACCGGCCACCAGAACGACACGCGCCCCTACCCCGGCGAGGGCGGCTTCGGGATCGGCACGCTCGTGTTCCTCACCGACGGCGACGGCCACGGCACGCACTACGGCTGGGCCGGGACGTACAGCGGAGGATACGTGGTCACGCCGATCCTGTTCGGACGCGTCGGCCCGCGCTGATCGCGATCGACCGATACCGAGCCGTCCGCGACGTCGTACGCTTCCGCGAGGAGCTCGATGAGCGACGAGACCGAAGACCGCGTCGCGCACCTCGTCCGCGAGGGGCGGCACGCCGAGGCGGCGGACCTCTGCGTGGCGAATCAGGAGTACGCCCGCGCGGCGGAGCTCTACGCCGCGGTGTGGAGGTGGGACGAGGCGATCGCGGTCACCGAGGAGCACGGCCTCTACGAGCTCGCGTATCGCTACGCGCTGAGCGGCGGGGATCGCACGGCGGCCGCGCGCGTGCTCGGCGCGCTCGAGGAGCGCCCGGAGCAAGCGGTCCGTGCGGCGCTGTTCGCGGAGAGCAAGGGAGCTCTGCTCGACGCGGCGCGCCTCCGGGAGGCGGCGGGGGAGACGGCGGCGGCGGCCGCGCTCTACGAGCGCGCGGGAGAGCTGCGCGATGCGGCGCGCTGCTGGATCTCGCAAGGTGATCTGCGCAAGGCGGGTCGCTTGCTCGAGAAGCGGGTACAGACGGATCCGGACGACGCCGCGAGCGCGCTCGAGCTCGGGCGGATCCTCGCGCAGTTCGGTCGCTGGGATCACGCGATCCGCGCGCTCCAGCACGCGGCGCGGTCCGAAGGGGAGGAGGCGGCCGCGCTGCGCCTCATGGTGGCGTGCTTCGCGGCGATGGGGATGGACGAGGCGGCGAGCAGCCGGCTCGACGCGCTGCGTAAGCTCGAGCCGGAGCTCCCGCGGAGCGTGCCGGAGATGCTCGAGCAGACGTACGGGGATTCGCGCGGCGTCGCCGGCCTCGTCGGTCATGCCGACTCCGATCGCCTGCTCGCCGGACGCTATCGAGTGATGCGTCCGCTCGGCGCGGGAGGCACCGGTCGGGTGGTCCTCGCGCACGACGCGTTCTACGACCGCGAGGTCGCGATCAAGATCCTCACCGTCGGCGGCGGCGCCGTGGGACGCGACGCGTTCGTCCGGTTCTCGCGCGAGGCGCGCGTGGCGGCGGGCATCGAGCACCCGAACGTCGTGCGCATCTTCGAGTTCAACCCGGACGGACCCTTCCTCGTGATGGAGTACATGTCCGGCGGCACGCTCGAGGAGCGGCTGATGGGCGAAGACGAGCGCCCGCGCCCGCTCGAGCCGACTCGCGTGTGGGCGATGATCAAGTCGGTGCTCGAGGCGCTCGAGGCGGTGCACCGCCGTGGCATCGTCCACCGCGATCTCAAGCCAGCAAACGTATTTTACGACGCTGGCGGGCAGGTCAAGCTCGGCGACTTCGGCGTCGCCCACCTCACCGATCTCGGCGCGACGCTCACCGGCGCGATGGTGGGCACGCTCGCGTACATGGCCCCCGAGCAGATCACGGGGAGCCAGCGACCGAACGCGGCGACGGATCTCTACGCGCTGGGCTGCATCATCTATCGATGCCTCACCGGGCGCTTGCCGCTGGAGGGCCCGGACTTCGTCGCGCAGCACCTCGAGCTGACGCCGCCCCTCGCGAGCGACGTCGCGCCGTGGCTCGGCGCGGGGTTCGACGACGTCCTCGCGCGGCTGCTCATGAAGACGACCGAGGAGCGCTTCGACTCCGCGAGCTCCGCGCTGGACGCGCTGCGCGCGCTCCCCTGGAGCGCGATCGAGCTCCCCGATCACCTGACGCGCCCGAGCCACGTTCCCGCTCGACCCTCGTCGGCGCCGTCGGCCGAGGACTCCGCCGAACGCTACATCGTGCAACGGACGTTGTCTGCCGGGAGGACGCTCGCCCGCGACGAGCTGCTCGAGCGCGACGTCGAGCTGGCCGAGCTCGACGAGGTGCTCGCCGAGCGCCTGCGCGGCTTCGCGCGCGCCGACGGCCCGTTCCTCCAGGCCGTCTACGAGATCGACGAGCACCTCCTGCGCGCGGTGCTCGAGCATCCGAGCGGCCAGCCGATGTCGCGTATCCGAGCCGGCGATCCGCGGCGGGCCAGTGCGATCGCGGAGGTCCGCCTCGCGCTCCGGCGGCTCCACGGCGAAGGGGTCACCCATGGCGCGCTGAGCGAGGAGACGATCCTCATCGGGAGCACGCGCGCGTGTCTCCTCTTGTCGTCCGCTCCGCAAGCGCACGATCCGGAGATCGATTGGCGTGCGCTCGACGCGATCGGTGGCCGCGCGTCGAACGAGCCCGGCCGGTGAGCGCGGCCGGTTCGTCGACGCCGCGTGGAGGTGGGAGCCTCGTGGGTGGACGTGTGCCCGGTCCGACCCTCGCTCCACCGGATCCGGCGTGGCCGCCGCGTCCCATCGATCACGAGTGATCGAGCGCGCTCACCCGAGACACCGAGAGGTTATAGACAGATACGTTGCGGGCTCTCGATCGGCGGCGGGCCGGTCGTGCAGTTCGTCGACATCGACGCGAGGCGCTCGCCGCCGCGCCCCCAACAGTAGAGCGCGCCGCGCTCGGCGAGGGCGCACGTGAAGTGGTTGCCCGCGGCGATCCGGGCGAACCGCGGGGCGCCGATCGGCTGGACCACGCGCACCGGGTCGCCTCCGACGCTGCCCGAGGTCCCGCTGCCGAGCGCGCCGCACTCGTCGTTGCCCCAACACCACGCCTCCGCGTCCGCGCGCAGCATGCACGCGTGGAAGCGGCCGCTCGCGATCTGGGTCGCGTCGTCGACGGGGGCGCCTTCGATGCTCACGCGGCTCGGGCTCGGGTGATCCGCGCCGCTCGGGGGGAGCGCGAGCTGACCCGAGTCGTTGTTCCCGAAGCAGTAGACCGCCCCGCCCTGTCGCGCGCAGGTGAAGTCCTTGCCGGCGGCGACCTCGTCCCAGCCGACCTCCGCGCCGACCTGCGTGGGCACGGTCGCGTCGACGCCGCCCGACTGGCCGCGGTCGTCGGCGCCCCAGCAATGAAGCGTGCGGTCTCCATCGGCGGATTGGATGCCGCACGTGTGCACGAGCCCGGCGGAGACATCGAGCCAGCTCCCGCCGAGCGCGACGGGCGAGGTTCGGACGTCGGTGTCGCCGACGCCGAGCTGTCCCATGAAGTTGCCGCCCACGCACGCGAGCGACTCGCCGGACAACCCGCAGACGAAGTCGCCGCCGTTGGCCATCCGGTCGAACGCGGCGTCGAGCGACGTCGGCGTGAGCGTGAGCGGGCCGTCGTCGGGATCGCCGGGGCGCAGCCCCCAGAACACCGCGTCGCCTCCGCCCGAAGGACGCAGAGTGACGAATCGATCCGCGCCGCCGTAGGCCGCCGCGTAGCCGCTCGTCGCCGCTTCGACCGGGATCGCGGAGCTTCCGCCAGCCGACCCCCGGCCGAGCTGAGCGCTCTCGTCGTCGCCCACGCACGCGACGCTGCCGTCCTCGCGCACGAAGCACGCGAAGTGATAGCCGAGCGCCATCGAGACGACGGGCGTGGCGGGCACGCACTCGCCGTCCATGCACGCATCACCCGGGCAGGGACAGGTCACGTCCTCGCAGCTGCCGCCCACCGGCTCGAGCGCGTCCCAGTCCCAGCATCCGGTCGCGATCGACGCGACGACGATCATCGCGACGCGCGATCTCACCACCGCAAACCTCGTTGTGCATCGTCGGCGTGCTCGTCCGCGCGGGGACGTTCGGTGGCCCACACGATCAGGGCGATCACCGCGGTGACCGCGGCGGCACCCGCGATCGCGATCGCCACGTCGCCGCCGATCTCGAGCGCGCGACCGTCGCTCACGTCGCCGGCCAGCGTCTGCGGGCACGGACCTCCATCGCAGCGCGACACGAGCTCTCGGTAGCGCGCGTCCGCCGCGACGAAGAGCCCCGTCGCCACACCGCCCGCCACGACCGCCAGGCCCGCGCCGATCAGCGTGAGCACGCCTGCGCCCGAGATCCCTCCGTCGCTCGTCGTCGGTGGCGCCTCGTTCACGGGCGGCTCGTCGGCCGTCCCCATCGGGGAGAGCGTCAGCGCGACCCGCGCGTCTCGACCCGCCTCGAGCGTCACCGACCGCGTCACCTCCGCGTAGCCGGGCGCGCGCGCGCGCACGACGAACGTGCCCGGATCGAACGGGAGCGCGACGCCGAGCGCCGGGGCGGGTACCGCGCGCTCGCCGACCTCGACCGAGAGGCCCTCGGCGCGCGGCTCGACCGTGATCGTGAGCTCCGCGATCTGCGGGGCGAGCTGCTCGCGCTGCTCGAGCGCGGCGTCGCGCGTCGCCTCGAAGCGGGGCTCGCGCTGCGCGAGGTCCGACGCCTCGCGCGCGGCGACGTCGTACTCGATCATCGCCTCGGCGAGGCGTCCGAGGTTGCGGAGCGCGTGCGCGATCATGAGCCGCGTGTTGGGGCTCGCGGCGAGCGCCATGGACGCGCGGAACTCCTCGAGCGCCGCGTCGAACGAGCCGGCCTCGTACGCCTCGAAGCCGGCGTCGTAGTGGCGCTGCGCGACGAAGCGGAGGTCTTCCTGTGCGCGCGCACGTCCCGCGAGTCCGACGAAGGCGAGCATGGCAGCGACAGCTATCGTTGCATTGCACATGGTGGCGGCGAGACGAAGAGGCGTCACCGCCGCCCAGGATATCAGTCGCTTCGCGCCCGCGCGTGCTCACAGCGCGCGAGGGAGGTACTCGCCGCCGCTGCCGCCCGTGCGATCGGGAGGGCGATCGGACGAGGGACGACCACCGCGGCGGCGGCGGCGGCCGCGGCTCTCGGGCGCGCTCGCGCCGTCGTCACCGGCTGGCGCGTCCGTCTCCTCCTCGCGCGTGGCCGTCTCGGCGGCGCCGGGATCGGACGGATCGATCGCGGGGGTCGGGGCGCGATCCGGCTCCTCGATCGCCGCGGCGGCGGGCGGCGGAGCGGGCGCGTCTACGTCCGGCGCGTCCACGTCCGGCGCGTCCACGTTCGGCGCGTCTGCGTTCGGCGCATCTGCGTTCGGCGCGGGCGCGGCCTCGTCCGATCCGAGCCTCGGCGCGACGACCGCGCTGAGGACCGCGCCGACCGCGATCAGGGCGGAGACGATCGCGACCGCGATCCAGGGGCCGCGCGATGGGACGCGCGAGCCGGGCGGCGTGCGCCGCATGATCGAGCTCTCGCTGGGGGCGTCGGTCGGGATCGGTACCGCGTCTCGCAGCGTGTCTTGCGTCGGCGGCGTGAGCCCGGAGGGCGTCCGCATCGCGGCGATGCGGCGCTTCTCCACCTCGTCGGACGCTCCGGTGTCCCGCAGGAGCGCCGCGACCTCGCTCGCCTTCGCCACCTCGGTGGCGGCCTCGAGCGCCTCCGCGAACGCGAGCGCGGTGGGGTAGCGACCGTCGAGCGAGCGCGTCAGCGCCCTTTGCACGACCGCATCGAGCGCAGCCGCCTCGGGGCGATACCGCGATGGCGGCACCACGGGGACGTGCAGTACGCGGTTCACCGTCTCGCCCTGCGAGCTGCCCTGGAAGAGCCGCCGCCCCGTGAGCGCCTCCCACAGCACCACGCCGGCCGCGAACACGTCGCAGCGCCGATCCACGGGCTGCCCCATGAGCTGCTCGGGCGACATGTACGCGAACTTCCCCTTGACCACGCCCTGCTCGGTGACGGTGGTGCGCGCGGCCGCGCGTGCGATCCCGAAGTCCATGATCCGGCTCGAGCCGTCGGTGCCGACCATCACGTTCTGCGGCGACACGTCGCGGTGCACGACGTCGAGGGGGAGCCCGCTCGGATCGACGATCTCGTGCGCAGCATGGAGCCCGTGCAGGACGTCGATCATCATCCGCGCGACGATCGGCACGGGCGCCGCGGCCTCGAGCTTGAGCACGTCGGCGAGGCGCTGCCCCTCGATGTACTCCATCACGTGGTAGAGCACCGCGCCCTCGGTCCCGACGTCGAGCGTCGCGACCACGTTCGGGTGATGGATGCTCGCCGCGATCCGCGCCTCGTCGAGGAACATCGCGACGAACTCCGGATCGCCCGAGAGGTGCGGGTGGCAGCACTTGATCGCGACGATCCGCTCGAACCCACCGGCCGCGCGGACGCGACCGAGGTGGACCGACGCCATGCCGCCCCGCGCGATCTCGCCCAACCGCTCGTAGCGCCCGAGTTGGCTCGGCAGCTCGAGCGCGGGCTCGGTAGACGCACGCACGGTCGGCGCTCCGGACACGCGGCTCGTAGGCTATCGCGCCGATCCTGGGCCGATCAAGCGCGCGTCCCGCTGTGGCATGCTCGCGGGCGTGGACGACGACGGGCAAGAGACCGCCCTGAACCGCGATCCGCTCGCCGCGCTCGTGGTCGCCACGCGCACGCCCGCCGAGCTCACGTGGACCGACGCGAGGGGCGCGCGTCGCGCGCAGATCGAGCGACGCGCGAGCCTCGGCTCCGCGCCGGGGACCGACGTCGAGATCGCCGATCCCGCCGTGTCCCGCGTCCACGCCGAGCTCGAGCCTCGCGACGACGGCCTCTGGATACGCGACGTCGGCAGCACGAACGGCTCGTTCGTCAACGGGGTTCGCGTCGAGTCCGCGCGGGTGGATCCCGGCGCCGTGCTGCGCGTGGGCGGGACCGAGATCGCGATGAGCCGCGCGCGCTGGCCGACGCCCATCGAGCTCTGGCCCGAGCCGTGGTTCGGCCCGCTCGTCGGCGGCAGCGTAGCGATGCGCGAGCTCTTCGCGACGCTCTCGCGCATCGCGGTGACCGACTCGACGGTGCTCGTCGAGGGCGAGACGGGGACGGGCAAGGAGCTCGTCGCGCGCGCGATCCACGAGTCGTCGAGCCGCGCGGACGGGCCGTACCTCGTGGTCGACTGCGCTTCGATCGCGGAGACGCTGCTCGAGGCGGAGCTCTTCGGCCATGGGCGCGGCGCGTTCACCGGCGCGGTCGGCGCGCGCAACGGCGCGCTCCTCGAAGCGCACGGCGGCACCGTGTTCCTCGACGAGATCGGCGAGCTCCCGATCTCGCTCCAGCCGAAGCTGTTGCGCTTCCTCGAGTCCAAGACGGTGCGGCGCGTCGGCGAGGCGCAGTCGCGCGCGGTGGACGTGCGCGTCATCGCGGCGACCCATCGCAACCTCCGCGCGATGGTCAACGATGGTTCCTTTCGAGAGGATCTCTACTTCCGGCTCGCGGTTCTCCCCGTCGCGGTGCCGCCGCTCCGTGCCCGCAAAGAGGACGTCCCGATGCTCGTGGAGCGCTTCGCACCGCAGCGAGAACAGCTGTTCACGAAGGAGATCCTCGCCGACATCACGGCGCGGCCGTGGCTCGGCAACGTGCGCGAGCTCCGCAACTTCGTCGAGCGCGCGGTGGCGTTCGGAGCCGAGCAGGCGCTCTCGATGAGCGACGCCGAGATCGCGACGGCCGGCCAGGCCGACGACGCGTTCCCCGACGTCAGCGTCGACGAGCCCTTCAAGGCGGTGCGCGATCGCTGGGTCTCGGTCCTCGAGCGACGCTACCTCGAGAAGGTGTTGGCCGAGCACCAGGGCAACGTCACCGCCGCGGCGCGCGCGTCCGGGCTCGACCGGAGCTACGTGTACCGGCTCATCCTCAAGCACGGCCTCTGAGCGATCCGTCGCATCGAGTCCACGCCCGCGTCGCATCGATGCGACGGGACGGGGGCGGCGGCTCGGTCTCCGACCCGAGCCGCGCTTGGCGCGTGAGTTGCTCAGACCGGTCGTCATGCGCCACCTCGCCTGCATCGTCCTGCCTCTCATCGGTCTCGGTTGCGACGGCATGGCTCCGGTCGAACCGAGGGACGACGGTGGGGTGCACGACGGCGGGCTGGAGGGCGCCGACGCGGCCATGGGCGACGGCGGCCGGCGTCGGCGCGACGCGGGCGAACCCGCCGACGCAAGCGACGTAGACGCCGCATCCGTTCCCGACGTGGACGCGGGCCCTCGCACGTTCGCCGGGTTCGGCGTGACGAGCCCCGAGGTGCTGTTCGAGGGGACCGAGCTCGACCTCTCGCGCCAGTACGGTCTCTACATTCAGGACTCGCGCGGTCGCATCGACGTCGTGCCGGATCCCGAAGGCACGCGCGGCGACGTCATCCGCTTCCGCCATCCGAAGGACTCGAGCTGGGCCCACACGATGGTGCGCCCCACCGACGCGCGCACCGGGTACCGCGACGCCGCGCAGGTCCGCGCGTACGAGGCCGGCTACTACTATCGGCAAGACATGTACGTCACCGCCGACCCGGACTGGGATCGTCTCGCGATGAACCTCCTCGAGGACTTCCACTGCGAGCCGTGCGAGGCGAACACGCTGCAAGTCATGTTGAACTACGACGGCCGCGACTCGCTGTGCATCTGGATCGCATACAGCACCGATCCCGCGTTCGATCCACGCGGACACAACCGCGGCAGCTCGTTCGACCCGTGGCCTGCGCTCTCGGGACCCAACCGCTTCGTCGTGCCGGTCGGATCGGACGGCGCGCCGAGCCTGCCCAGCTCGCTCCCGGATACCGGAGCGCTCCTCCTCTGCCGCGACGACCTCCACACGAGCGACCTCTTCGATCGCTGGGTCACCGTCGAGATGATGGTGCGACCTTCGAGCTACGACAGCGGCGTCGTGGCGGTGTCGATCGACGGGCACCTGTACCGCTACGACGGGCCGAACAACTACCGCTACAACCAGGACCGGCCGGACCCGCTCCCCGTCAACACGTTCCAGATCGGCCTCTACGGAGAGCCCGTCGGGCCGTCGGGCGGGGCGGCGAGCTACTTCGAGATCTACACGACGCCCCCGCGCATCGAGCTCGGCGACGATGTCCTCTGAGGAAGACGTGCGGTGAGGCTCACGCGGACAGCTCGAGCAGCCGGCACGCGATCCCGCTGAGCACGCCGACCGCCGCGCCGTACATCGCGGCCTCGTCGCTCGACGCGTTGCCCATCTGGCTGCGCTTGAACACGCCCTGCGCGATCGCGGCGAGCCGGAAGAGGCTGAACGCCTTGTAGTACGCGAAGTGGTCGACGGAGTCGCGGCCCGCGAGAGCGCAGTAGCGCGCGATGAGCTCCGCCTCGGTGGGGATGCCGGTCTTGGCGAAGTCGACGCCGAGGAGCCCGCCGACGCGCGGGAGCTGCACGTCGTAGAGCATGCACGTGTACGCGAGGTCGGCGAGCGGGTGCCCGAGCGTGGCGAGCTCCCAATCGATCACCGCGAGGCAGCGCGGTTCCGTAGGATGAAAAATCATGTTGTCGAGCCGGTAGTCGCCGTGGGCGAGCGTCGTCTCGTCGCCGGGCGGCACGTGCTCGGGGAGGTACTCGAGGAGCGCGTCCATCGCCGGCACCGTCTGGGTGGCGCTCGCGCGATACTGTTCGCTCCACCGCTTCACCTGCCGGGCTACGTAGCCGCCGCGCTTGCCGAAGTCGCCGAGCCCGACCGCGTCGACGTCGACGCGATGGATCGCGGCGAGCACGCGGGCGAGCTCCTCGTAGATCGCGGATCGCTCGGCGGGTTCCATCCCCGGGAGCTGGACGTTCCAGAAGATGCGTCCTTCCACGTGCTCCATCAGATAGAACGCCGTCCCGATCACGGCGGGGTCCTCACAGAGCGCGATCGCCCTGGAGACCGGCACGTCGGTGTCCGCGAGCGCCGTCAACACGCGATGCTCGCGCTCCACTTGATGCGCGGAGGGGAGGAGCGTCCCCGGCGGCTTCTTGCGAAGCACGTACGCGCGCGTCTCGTCCGCGACCCAGAACGTCGGGTTCGACTGCCCACCCTTGAACTGCCGGATGGTCAGCGTTCCGTGCACATCACCGATGTGCGCCACCATCCACGCGCGCAGCGGCGCCGGATCGAAGGCGTGGCGTGCGGAGACGTCCTTGGTGCTCGAGGGAGGCGTGGGCATGGGGCCGCATCGTAGAGGAGAGCGAGCGATCCGCGAACCGACCCTGGACGAATTGCGCGCACCGACACGGGCTCGGAATCGGGAGGCTCCCAGCGCGATACCTCTCGAGCTGCGCGTGCGGCGGGCAACCGGAAGGACAGAAGGGACTGGAAGCGAAACGGACACGGAATCGGAATCGGAAACGGAATCGGAATCGGAAACGGAATCGGAAACGGAATCGGAAACGGAATCGGACACGGAATCGGACACGGAATCGGACACGGAATCGGACACGGAATCGGACACGGAATCGGACACGGAATCGGAATCGGAATCGGAATCGGACACGGAATCGGAATCGGAATCGGAAACGGAATCGGACACGGAATCGGAATCGGAATCGGAATCGGAATCGGACACGGAATCGGACACGGAATCGGACACGGAATCGGACACGGAATCGGAATCGGATCGGGGCCCGCAAGGTGGGTTGCCGTTGGGGGGGTGCGTTCGGCGTTTGGGGGGCGGAGTGCTTCGTCCTCGGTTGGCCCCCAGGGTGCCGGACGGGCGCGCGCCGCCTCAAGGAGGGCTGCGCCCCCAGCGCTACGCGCTGGCTTCGTCGCTGGCGGTGCGCCAGGTCAAGCCTGGGAAAGGGGAATGCGATGAGTTGAGGAGCTGAAACCTTTCATTGGAACCCCGCGGGTGAGAGCCCCGCCCGGCCAAGGGTCAGACCGCCCAGCCGGAAACGAGTC